>NZ_CP073653.1:3310000-3910000 GCF_018223745.1 Clostridium beijerinckii | reverse complement strand
TTGGATTATGATATTGAAAGAATTATATGCTATCATGGTGGAATATTTGAGAATGAAATCAGTGATGCTCTTAAAAGAGTTTTTTAAGTTAGGCAATTTTTATTATTTTTTCAATCCAAACATAAATCTTACTTTTAAAATGCGCACTTGTAAGTGAATTAAAGTAAAACTATAATTAATTATATTACGGATAGGTATTAATTCCCATGGATTAAAGAAATGGTTTTAGCCTATAAATTAAAGTATATCTGGAGGTAACATGGCAAGAAAATATAATTTATATCAAGTTGATTCATTTACAAAGGAGAAATTTACAGGAAATCCAGCAGGGGTAATATCAAATGCAGATGGATTAACTGATTATGAAATGCAGAAAATTGCTAGAGAGCTTAACAATTCTGAGACAGCATTTATTTTCTCTTCAAATAGTAGTGAGTATGATGTTCAAGTACGCTTTTTTACACCTATAAGCGAGGTTCCTATTTGTGGACATGCCACTATTGCAGCTCATTATGTACGTGCTATCGAAAATGAACTGGAAACTTCAAGGATTTATCATAAGACAGGAGCAGGAATTTTACCTGTTGATATAATAAAAGAAAATAATGATTACAAAATTATTATGACACAGGGAAAAATTGAGTTTGGTGAAATTATTGATGGTATAAATAAAGAAGAACTTTTAAAAGCACTTAAAATTAAAGAAAGTGATTTACTTGATGATTATAAAATTCAGATAGTGTCAACAGGTCATTCTAAAGTTATGATAGGTATTAAAAGTATTGAAACCTTAAATACATTGCAGCCAGATTATAGTGCACTTTCTAAGTTAAGCGAGATCATTAAATGTAATGGATATTATATTTTTACTACTGATTCAAAAGAAAGTGATATTTTAATACATGGAAGAATGTTTGCACCTTCAATAGGTATCAATGAAGATCCTGTTACCGGTAATGCAAATGGTCCATTAGGTGCATATCTTGTTCATTACAATCTTGTTAAGCATAATAATTCTTTATTTAGATTTAAAGCTAAGCAAGGAGAGGCTATAAATAGGCCTGGTATAATCGAAGTTGAAGTAAAGATAGAAGACAATGAACCAATAGAGACCAAAGTTTCAGGAAACGCCGTTATAATATTTAAATCAGAATTATTATTAAATGATTAAAAAAGTTTATTCTATAATAATCAAATTTTATGGCAGAGTCATTTATACAAAAATATTATTAATAAATTATATAAGCAGTCTAACAAAGAATCTGCAAGCTGAGAACATAGCTAAATGATCAATTCAAAGTAGGCAATGATAATTTTAAAAGAATTTAATTAATTGGATATTATGTGGAGCTATTGAAAGAGCTGTTATCGAAGTTCATTATAGATGGAGGAATTATATGAAAATTGGTAAGTTCGTTAAAGCTAACAATTTAACTATTGATACTGTGCGTCATTATATAAATATGACTTTGATAATACCTGAAAAACATGGAGGGCAATATAACTTTGATGATAGATGCCAAAGTGATTTGGAAGATATACTATTACTTAAAGGAATGGGATTTTCATTAAGTGAAATTAAATCAATTTTCATGTTTAAAAGATTGGCAAAACTTACAAAGTATGAGGAGAATGAATGTTTTAAATCATTTTTCGTAAACAAAGATAAAGAGATAGGAAACAAAATAAGAGAACTTAATTTAATGAAGCAAAAGCTTAAAACAAAACTAGAGTTGCTTTCAAATGTAGAAATTAAAGATAAATCCGTTATAGGTATAGATTTAAAGGCTCTTGATCTTTTGAGATGTTTTAAATGTAAAAAGGATTTAAAGCTTCGTGAAGGAAATATAGCAAATAACCAAGTTATAAATGGGAAATTGATTTGCTCTTGTGGAGAGGAATACATAATTAAAGATGGAGTATTGAGAGTTTCTAATATAAAAATAGATTCTGATTTTAAGTTTGACTTTAATTACATCACAGATTATATAAATTCTACTGATACAACCTATCTTGATAATGTCTATCGTGGAATGGATTGGATTTATAAAAAGATTGATTTTGAAAATTTGCAAAACAAAGTTTTGCTTGAATTAGGTTCAGGAATTGGATTTTTTCTAAGAAATGTTTATAAAAATCTACCTGATGATTCAATATACATTGCTGTTGATAATGATATAAATAAGCATTTATTTTTAAAAAATATATTAGAGAGTATAAATTGTAAGAAAAAGATATTATTTATTTGTTCTGATTTTGAGCAAATCCCTATAAAAGATAAATCTATTGATATGCTTTTAGACATTTCAGGTACAAGCAATTACAGCTTTGATCATGAAGAGTTTTTATTGGAGCTAGCTGATAGATATGTAAAGGATAGTTCAAATATAATAGGGACGTATATTTTATTTAAAAATTTTGCATCAAACTGTTTAATTGAAGATAAATATCGGAAAAATTTTATTTTAAACAATGTTAAAGAACAGATTTCAAAACTTGACTATAATATTTTTGAGGAAAATGTATCAAACTATATAGAAAAAGGTGGAAAATATGAGAGCTATTTTAGAGATGGAGAAAAAGTATATTCATATTTAATCTTTGGTAAAAGGTAGGGTTAACCCTATCTTTTATTTATTTTATCATAAAATTTTGTTAATTAACCTATTGATATGGTGATAAGACCACTATTTAAAATTAAATTAAATTTTAAAAAAGTAAATTATCATTAAGGGAAAGTGAGATTAACAATGTTAATAAAAGTTCTATCACTAAAAAAATTTTCGAGGAATAAAGAGTTATTAAATATAGGTTTATTTTCAATTGCAAACTTTATATCTGTATTTGGAACATCTATATATAATTTTGCTATTAGCTTGTATGTATTAAAAATTACTGGTTCAGGTCTAAATTTTGCTATGACTTTAGTAATAGGAGCATTATCTACTGTTCTTGTAAATCCATTTGCTGGAGTGCTTGCTGATAAAATTAATAAGAAACTACTCACAGTAATTACAGATGCTTTAAATGGTATGCTATTGCTTGTTCTATACATCCTAACCATTGAACATCCTTTGAGTTTATCTATGATTTATTTAAGTACCTTTATATTGAATGTATTTTCTAATATATATGGGATAAGTATTGAAACTGCAAAACCAAATCTAGTATCAGAAAAAAAGCTACTTCAGATAAATTCTATTAGTAAAATAATTGAATCTTCATCTTCCATACTTGGGCCAATGATTGGTGGGATGATTTTCGCTTTATTAGATATAAGGCTTTTCATAATAATCAATAGTTTTTCTTTTGGGATGTCCGCATTTCTTCAGTTATTTATGGATTTTCTATTTAATCACAGCAATGAAGAAAAAGATGGAGAAAAATTTAATATTTTTACTGATATAACTTATGGAGTAACTTATTTAAGAAGTAAAAAAGACATAGTGAATATGCTTGGAATATTTATTGCTTTAAATTTCTTTATCGGTCTTTCAATAAATGTACCAATGCCCTATATAGTAAATAATATTTTAAAATTGAGTTCTAATTTGTTTGGGATAATACAAGCTTTTTTCTCAATAGGAATGATTGTTGGAGCGCTTACAATAAGAAAAGCTCTGAATAAATTCTCACATCAGAAAATCGTAAAAGTAATGACTAATATATTATCAATTTGCATGATAGCAATAGGCTTTTCTGTTATAATTCAGTATAAAATCTATGATAATAATAACCTCTATGTAATATATTTTTGCTCAATAATGTTATTAGCAGGCATATCCATATCAGTAATTGATATAGCTATATTTTATGAATTGCAACAAACTATTCCGAATGCCATTAGGGGGAGAGTACTTAGTATAGGAATCAGCATAGCAAAAATAACTTTACCTATTGCACTAATTATAGCAGGTAGTTTAATAAATCTTATACCAGCATATATTTTGCCTATAATAAGCGGTGTAGGGCTTTGGATTTTTACTATGCTATATGTTAGAAATGACTAATTTTATGTGATAAGAAAATGATATTAAATTTATCCGAGATTATGATGAGGATAAATGGAGATTAGCAGCAAGAACGATAACTATATTATTATATTTAAAGATTACGACTGAGTTATTCAAACAAGAATACAAAGATGCAAATTTTCTAAAGGATTCTATAAAGATATCCTTTAGAAATTGAATAATAGAATTTTATAAAATATGCTATAATTAAGTTACATAAAATGGCTGATTAGTTAATTATAGTATTAGTGTATTCAAATAAATAAATTAATTATGTAGAGAGGAAATTCTAAAATGTATATTGGGTGTAACTGGTCAAAAGCACTAAAATTTCTTATAGAGGAGAACTTGATAAGAGTAGACTATATTAAATCATTTGGATATGGAAATTTTAAAGAAGACTTCAAAACTATGCGTTCAATGCGACCAATTTTAGTACATGGTTTAGGCTATTATGAAAACACAGGAATGAATGATATAGAGAGGATTGATTTTAATTCTGCGAATAGTATCATAAGGAAATGTAATTCACCACATTATGGTCTTCATCTTGCTATAAGATCTAAGGATATGTTAACAGGTATGACAGAAGATGACATATATAAACGCATGTCTAATCAAATTCAGTTCTTTAAAAAGAGTTTATCAGTTCCATTATTACTTGAAAATTCTCCTGATACACCACATGACCGTAAAGTATTTGACCTTTATCCTTATGTAATGCCAGAACAGATTTATAATCTAGTTGTTGAAAATGATGTATCTTTCTTGCTTGATATAACCCATGCAAGGATTACAGCAAAATATCGAGGATGGGATGTTTATGAGTATATTGGAAGGTTACCACTTGATCATGTTGTAGAAATTCATACAAATGGTTCAGGTCATGATGAAAATGGTTTTCCAATGGATACACATCAGGCCATGGAAGAAGAGGACTACGAATTGTTAGAGTGGGTTCTTGATCGTACAAATCCGAAAATAGTTACATTGGAATTTAATGAAGTAGAAACAGAGGATTATAACAAAATCATTTATTCATTAGAAAAACAATTAAATCGAATATATGATATATGCAGTACGAGATAAGTAAAATTAATAAATAAGAATAAAAGTATAAGAGGTGTAAGAATAATTATTTCAAACCAAAGGAACGAGGCTTTAAATGAGTAAAAATGTATACGATGATTTATGGATAGATATTTTGAAAAATAATGGGATTTTCCTTAGTGAAAAAAACATAACTTTATTAAAGAAGATTTTTAAGCCAAAGCTATTAAAAAAAGATATGTTCTTTTTACAGGAAGGTGAGAAGTCTACTGAAATAGGAGTCGTTGTTAAGGGAGTTTTTCGTTCTTATTATACTGATAAAGCAGGCAAAGATACAACAAAATATTTTTACAAAGAGGGTGGGGTACTATTCTCATATGTAGCACATCTATCTCAAAAGGAATCTATGTATTATATACAAGCATTAGAAGATAGCGAAATTATTGTAGCTCAAATTTCTGATTTTGAAAAAATAGTTGAGGAAAACTATGAGCTACTTTTGTTTTACAAAAAGATGATTGATAATGTTCTTATTATGAAAGAAGAGCATGCAATTAGTTTTAAAGTATTAGATAGCATTGAACGTTATAAGCAGTTCCTCAATGCATATCCAGGATTAGAAAAGCGTATTAAACAATATAATATTGCTTCTTATTTAGGAATGACCCCTGTGTCACTTAGTAGATTAAGAAAAGATTTAAATATTAACAAATGATAATGCAGCTAACCTCCATGTGATTTATGATGTATATAAATTTTATTAATGGGGGTAATTTATATGAAAAATGAGACAGTTGTTTTAATTACAGGATGCTCAACGGGGATAGGACGAGAACTTTGCAGCATATTATCTGAGAGAGGATATATAGTTGTGGCAACAGCTAGAAATGTAGAAACTTTAAAAGATTTACCTGTATCATTAAAGCTATCACTAGATGTTACCCAAAAAGAATCTATTTCAGTTGCGATGGAGGAAGTGATAGCACGATTTAAGAAAATTGATATCCTTGTAAATAATGCAGGATACTCAACTAGAGGTGCTTTAGAAGAAATCGATGTAAGAAGTGCAAAAAGCATGTTTGACGTGAATGTATTTGGGATAATTAATATGATTCAGGTAGTTGTTCCGGAAATGCGTAAGAAACAATTTGGCAAAATTATAAATATCGGTTCAATTTCGGGGAAATTTGTTCAACCTATTAATGGTGCATATTGTGCATCTAAATATGCAGTTGAGGCAATAAGTGATGCATTGCGTTTAGAATTGCACAACAATAATATTCAAGCAACTGTAATAGAACCTGGACCAATAAAAACAAATTTTTTTAAAACTATGGCTAATAATTCAAATAATCTTATGACTAATCAAGATTCTTATTATTCAACTTTTTATGAAGCAGATGCTAAATATCGAAATGATCAAAATTTAACTAATCTTAAAGAAGCAGCGAAAACTATTGTTAATATAATTTCGAAAAGGAGACTTAAACCTCGTTATAAGGTTGCTGTTCCGCTTGCATATAATATAGCTATACACTTTCCTGACTTTGTAAGAGAATACTTTATGAAAAAGCGCTAGATTAATGAATAATTATAATTTATAGTAGCAGAATATGGAAGGGGATAAATCAATAATGACATTTTTAAAACAAGTAAAGCTCTATAGAGTAAAAATTACTGAACCTTGCGACAAGAAAAATATATTACAGAAAACATTGAATTTGAATTATACTCTCAATAATTCAGGGATATGTTATAGAGAGTTTAAAAGATTTTCTAAATAGAGTTCAGACTGCAGATATATTAATACCTTATAAGAGAATTGAAGGACATTATTGTAAAATTGATTAGCATTAATTTAGAGTGTTAAATAACCAATTTTTATAAATATGTATTTAAAAAAATATTAAAATATA
Source organism: Clostridium beijerinckii (assembly GCF_018223745.1). Taxonomy (NCBI): domain Bacteria; kingdom Bacillati; phylum Bacillota; class Clostridia; order Eubacteriales; family Clostridiaceae; genus Clostridium; species Clostridium beijerinckii. The sequence goes on along the minus strand of NZ_CP073653.1, from coordinate 3,903,021 downwards.
TTACAGAATTAGGTGAGAAGATATGGAATTAATAAATGGAAATTCTAATCAGATTGATAAAACAAGAGAAAGTATAAAAAAATTGATTGAAGATTATAAAATTGAACTTGAAGTTTTGAGTAGAATGATAAATGTGGATTATAACTGGCTAAAAGATTATATGGATGGAAAAAGAAATTTGCATGAGTTTTATGCTAATGCAATGGACTCTATTAAAAACAATAAAGAATTTGTGTGGAATCCAAAGTGTCCCGAGCCTTCATTATTATCAAATAAGATTTATATTCTATCTGAAGGGATACGTAGTATAAATGAAGATGACAGAGTCAAAGGAATAATAGATGTATTGATAATTGACGTTGGAATTAGATACGATACTTTAGCTATGTATGCAGGTATCAGCTTAGAAGATGTTAAGAATTTTATGAATGATACTAATTCTATTACATATGAAAATAAATATAAGTTAGCGGTAGCAAGCTTGTTTTTACATTTTTTGATTAATGGCAAGAAATCAGCAAATTAGTTGTGTAAGGTGATACAAACCATTCCCATATTTGATTTTACAATGTTTCTTGGTGAGATTGTGGCAACATATGCAAAGGAAGATTGTTTGGAAAATGGGAGACCAAATGCCCTAAAAGTTAAACCAACAATATTAATGGATACTGGTTATTTTGATTTAAATAATAGAGTTGGATCAATATTTAAATCATGTGGAGGTAATAGGTAATCAATATTTATGTGAAATTTTAAAGTAACATGAAATAAAAAATAGCCAATATGAAAGTAATCAAAGTATAGCATTTTTGTATGTATGCTATGTAAGAAGTATGTATGAATTTAATAGTTATTTGAAATGCAAAAAAGAGTAATAAACATATGGGGAATATGAATATTACTCTTTGTTTTATATATTTTGGGAAATATATATGAAAAAAAGTTTTTATTAAGTTTATGATTTTATTATAGTTGTTTATTATGTCAGAATAATGGCAAATGTGAAGATAAATTTATATTCCCCAATATGTAAAACTTAATCAAAAGCATTATCTTAGACCATATTCCTCATGTAAACACACAATTACCTATAAATGAGATTCTAGAAATAATACCGTATGGGAAAGTCAGTTTTAAATTAACTTTTATGAAAATATTACATTACCATCAGTAAAGATTATAATTGAAGAAGTGTATGTAAGTGGAGGTAAAACCTGGTGGGTAACTCGAGCATTTAATCTTAATAGAGCTTCCATAGTTTGGTCTGAATCAATAACCATAACTATAGCTTTACTAGTAGATTCGCCAAGTTTTATAGTAAGAGATGAATTGGCTGGTAAGCCTGAATCGCTCCAAGTGTAAATGCCTTGTTTAAATGTTTTAGGGGCGGCAGATACACCTTTAATATTAAAGCAAGTAGATATGAAGAAAAAAATTAAGAATATAGGAATAAATTTTTTCATTAGTTTAACCACCTTTAATGTTAAATTTTATATAATATATCATTTGTATTATGCGTATTTAGGGTTGAAATATTCAACATATAGATTAAACAAAAAATACCACTTGTCGAGGTATTTATGTATGTGATAATTAAAGGGCCTTTTTTAAAAGAATTATTGATTTAAAATAAATAACGCTAAAAAATAAAATAATATATTTCTAAAATAAACGCAAAAAAACAAGGAATATAGAAAGAATTATCGAATATATACCTATCATAGATTGAATTTACTGGAGGGTGTATATATGGAAAATAGACTTGAGGCATTTTTAGAGGTTATTCCTGAATTAAAGGAAATATTACAAGACGATATAGCAGTTGCTGTAGCAGATACTAAGAAATTTATATATTATCGTGATGGTGATTCCATTAACTTACCTATCAAAGTGGGACAAGAATTGAGTCCTGAGGAACCTTTATATAAAAGTATAAAAGAAGGTAAGGTACTGAGTGTGATAGTGCCAAAAGAATTGTTTGGAATATCATTTAAGGGAATTTCCTATCCAATTAAGGATTCAAGTGGAAATATTATTGGTGGGGTTGGAATAGGTAAAAGCTTAAATAAGCAGCTTAAAGTAGAAGAAGTAGCAGAGAATATTTTTAGTTCACTGCAACAGACAAGCTCAAGCATTGAGGAAGTGGCTGTTGATTCTCAAAGACTTTCATCTTCAATGAATAATATTGTAGATGCAACACAAAAAACAGAAGAAAAAATAAAAGAAACGGATACGATATTAAATCTTATTGCCAGTGTTTCTTCTCAATCTAATCTTCTAGCTTTAAATGCAGCTATTGAAGCTGCAAGAGCAGGCGAGGCAGGAAGAGGTTTTTCAGTTGTTGCAGGTGAAATGAGAAAACTTTCACAGATGAGCAGTGAATCGTCAAAGAAAGTATCACAATTGCTTCTTGAAATGAGAAATTCTATTGATGAAGTTATTAAGGAGATTAGCAATACAAACATGATAGCAGAATCACAAGCAGCAGCTACTGAAGAGATAACGGCTACTTTAGAAGAGATTACCTCAAACTCCAAGGAACTAGTGGATATGTCAAAGGTAGTATGGTAAAGATGATTATAGCATTTACTTCAGATACATATAATTTTAGCAATTATCTTATTAGATTATTTAACAACCTTCATAAAATTTATCAGGAAAATTTAATAGGATAATAGTATAAAATAAGCAGAAGATCGCATTGTTCAATAAAATATGAATATGCGATTTTTTTCTGCCTAAATATAAAAGGGCATATAGCTATGAAGTAGTATAAGTATATTATTCGTGGTTGAAGAAAACTTTTGATTATTCATTACAAAGATGTTTCTTTATGTTTATAAACTTCTTCTCCCCATTCGCCAAGATGTTGTAAAGCAACTATGAGCTTTTGACTAAGTTCTGATAATTCATATTCTACTCTTGGTGGAATCTCATTGTATTGGTGACGAATAACAAGAGAGTCTTCTTCAAGTTCTTTTAAGTTTTTTGAGAGCATAAGACTGGATATGCCATCAACTTTTCGCTGTAGTTCATTAAAGCGAACAATTCCATTTTGAGATATAACCCAAATGATTAATAATTTCCATTTTCCATTTATAATTTTTAAAGCATATTCAATAGAACAGTTTTCCATGAAAGCAACCTCCATTACTTATATAAATATTAGTAGCTAAACATTTTTTGCGTACTTGTTGATTTATATGTTACTTAATATAATAAAGTCAGTCAATAGATAATTGATTGGCTTAAGAGAATTTTATATTTAAAAGGAGAGATAAGATATGTCAAAGGTAGTTATTTTTAAAGGCAGTCCAAGAAAGAATGGATATACTGCAAAATTATTAGAACAAGTTGCAAAAGGAGCTAAGTCTAAAGGTGCTGAAGTTATTGAATTTGATTTAAATGATTCTGGAATTCGTGGATGTCAAGGATGTATGTATTGCCGTACCCATGACGGATGTGCTGTTAAGGATTATTTACAACCAATGTATGAAGCTATTAAGGAAGCAGATGCTATCGTTTTTGGGTCTCCAATATATTATTATACAATTACAGGACAATCAAAAGTTTGGTTTGATCGTACATTCCCAATGATTGGAAATGATTATAAGGCAAAATATCCAGGTAAAAAGTTAATAACAATATTTACTCAAGGGAATCCTGATCCTAAGATAGGTGCGGAAGGCGTTAAATTTGCCAATAATATGTTAGAAGAGTTAGGTTGGAAGTTAGAGGATAGCATTCATTACTGCGGAACTAGCCATAATCCTGATTTAGCAGTATTTGATGAGTTATCTTTAAGAGCATTTAAGGATGGAGAAAATTTAGCTTAATAAATTTATAATGCAATATCACTTGGACAGTATAACGAATAATACTGAATTTGAAAATTTGGAACTTAAAGACACACATAGTGTAATGTTAACTTGACATTAAATTCAAAGTGGAATATACTTTTATGTAAGGTAAACATGACAGGAGTGGTTCTTAATGAAAAATAAACTAAAAGAATTTCGTGAAGCTGTTGGATTAACGCAGGAACAATTGGGAGCTCTTGTAGGAGTATCAAGACAAGCAATAAACTCTATTGAAACAGAAAAATATGAGCCATCTATATGGCTAGCTTATGATATTTCTCAAATATTTCATTGTGCAATAGAGGAAGTGTTTCTTTTTGAACAAAGTGAAAGAAAATCAAGAGCACAATTAAGTAGAGGTGTAGTTTAAATGGCATTAAGGAAAATTAGATTATTTGGTGATGAAGTTTTAAGAATGAAAAGTAGGGAAGTTGAAGTGGTAGACGAAAAGATCAGACAAATTCTAGATGATATGGCGGAAACCATGTATAATACAGAAAATGGTGGGGGACTAGCGGCACCGCAGATAGGCATACTAAAAAGACTGGTTGTAATAGATATGGGACAAGGATTAATAAAATTAGTCAATCCAAAGATTATCAAACAAGAAGGAAGCCAAGAAGTTATAGAAGGATGTTTAAGCAATCCACATGTATTTGGAAGATTATTAAGACCAGAAAAAGTTACAGTTCAAGCATTAGATGAAAATGGTAAAGAAATAATACTAACGGGTACAGGAGATTTAGCAAAATGTTTTTGTCATGAAATTGACCATTTAGAAGGTATTCTTTTTACCGATTTTGTTACTGAATATTTAAAATAGTATATTAAACTTTTTGTTACTGTATTATTTAATATATCATGCATTGTTAAATAAAAATGAAAATGTTAATTAATAATTTAATACAATATTTATATAATCAAAAAATCATTAGGCAATGTCTAGTGATTTTTTGATGTCTAAATATAAGGAAAATCATTGATTTAGTAATATGAAGCAAAAGTGATGAAATTTAACTAAAGAATTAATAATATCCTTGTATTTATATATGTTAAAAAGAATAATATTTTTATCATAATTATAAAAAAAAATTAAGAATTTGGCTGTAATTCTAAATTGTGGAACATGAAATGTTATCACGATATAAATTAATATATTTTGCATTTACAGGAAAATATATTAAAAATGGTTGTATTTTACTTTTGATAGTAGTAGTATCTAATTATAGTTCGTATATGGAACTATACTGAAATAGAACTATTATTATGGGAGTGATTTATGTGGAAGGTAATAATAAAAACATATTTAAGGAAAATTCGAAAATAAATTTTAATAGGACAGCTCAAGCTTACGATGAAAGCAGTGATGGAAAGTTTGTAGCCCCAATGTATGAGGAGATTGTTAGTAGGGTAATAAGCGCAAATCCTAAAAAAATATTAGATGTTGGCTGTGGGACAGGTAATGTATTAATAAAACTTAGCGTCAACTATAAGTTCGGTTTATATGGAGTAGATATCTCAGAAAATATGATTAAAATAGCTAAGAAAAATCTTGGAGACAAAGCTGAATTGAAAGTTGGTGATTCAGAGTATATTCCTTGGGAAGATAATTCTTTTGATGTAATTGTATGTAATGCATCCTTTCATCATTATCCAAGCCCAGAAAAAGTATTATTAGAGATGAAAAGAGTATTAAAGAATAGTGGTTTATTAATTATAGGGGATCCAACGGCACCAGTAATTTGTAGACAATTTATAAATTTATATTGCAAAACATCTAATAATGGTGACTATAAAATATATTCTGAAAAAGAAATTAAGGCACTTTTAGTAAAATGCGGATTTGAGCCATTTGATTTTAAAAAGATTAATTATAAGAGTTTTGCAATTAGTGCTAAGGTAAGAAAATAATCGTTAATAGATTGGAGTGACAATATGGATAAAGAATGTAAAAAGCAAATAGATGAATTTAATATATTATGGCATCGTATGTTATTTGAATCAAGCTATAAAGATATTGAAGCTAAATATACTAGAATAAAAGGACTTAGTGATAATGAAATATCCATAATTAGAATTATTTCCGAGAAAGAAGAAGTTATTATTAGAGATATTTTAGAAATATTGAATATTCCTAAAAGTACATTGACTAATATGATCGATAGATTAGAAAAGCGCAATCTTATAATGAGATCTATTAGTAAAAGAGATAGAAGATCTTATAAATTAGAGCTTACGGAAGAAGGGAAAAAAGCACAAGAGGAGCATATAAAATTTGAAGAAGAAATTTATGGAAAAGTAATGATTTCTTTAGATACTTATGAAGAAAGAGAAAATTTATTAAATATTATGAGAAAGATTGTTTATAATATTTCTAGTAGATAATGAAGTTAATTTTCGAGGTCAAATGGTTATTTACTTTTTGTGAATCCATTTACCATGTCACAATTATAGCCTAAAAACAATATTATAAAAAAGAGTATGATTTAAAGAATATTTTCTTATTTGAGATAAAGTTCACATCTGTAAGTGGTTTTTAGATTATATGCGGTAATATTATACAGCCTAATAATTTATAATAACCACTTTTATGTTGAACCATTCACCAGAGCGTTCATAAGTTACTAACCAACAAAATTGAATAACAAATTGTAGAAACGTAATATTCTTTTAATTCACTAATATTGAGTTTGCTAGTGAGTTGTTGTATTATATACTAACTATAATGCAATATATATTTGACATTGTGATTTGTATATGTTACAACAATAATATAAGGAGGAATGCAGGTGAAAAATCTTAAAATGAAATCAGCAAGAGCCTCGATGGACTTATCTCAAGAACAGTTAGCAGATATAGTAGGCGTAACAAGGCAAACAATAGGAATGATAGAAGCTGGGAAATTTAATCCATCATTGCAATTATGTATCGCCATTTGCAAGGCACTTGGAAAAACATTAAATGATATTTTTTGGGAGGATGATGATAATGAATAAAAAAATTGATGAACGCCAACAGCAGGAATTCTATAAATGTGAGCATATGGCGTTTCACATTATGTTTAGTGTATCAGTAATAGTGATTGTAATACAAATGTTATTTATGAAAGCTGCTTTTCAGCAAGTACTTGGTGAAACAGTCATACTTGCATGTGGGGGCATTTCGATGATTTTGAGTTGCTTGAAAAGTGGTCTATGGAGCTACAATAACAATGAACCTTCTGTAAAAAGTAATTTAATTTATAGTATTATATGCTCAGTTGTAGCTACGTTATTGTTTGCAATTATAATTTATACAAGGGCAGGAATCAAAGTGATGACCCCTACTATAATTGGTGGATTCTTTGGTGGAATTTTCATTCTTGGATTTATTGTTTTAACATTACTAGGACAGGTATCAAAGAATACAAAAAAGAAAATAGAAAATAAATATAAGGATATTTAAGTGATACTATAGATACCCAATGTAGAAGTTAGATTACGAATTAGCGCAGCTTAATTTCAAATATCGATGAAGATTCTAAGCTGTAGATTTCACCATTTTAGCATGATCAAACTTTCAGTATGACAAGCTAAAGTGGAACAATCTATAACTAAGAATCTTAGCAACTCATTTTTAAATGTTTTATCCACAAATATATTTATGATTTCTAGCTAAGTTAACCATTTATATAGGGTAAGTATGGAAATATGTCCACATAATAAGTCTAATTAATAATTTGGACATCTATAGTATTAGACAAGAATGAAGGTAAGATATATGGATATTGAAAAACTTATTAAGGAGCTTGGGAAATCCATTGGAAAGATTATTTGTAATAAAAAAGAAGAAAATAATGAGAAAATTGATATAGAGCAAATGAGTTCTATAGATATATTTAAAATAATTCTTAACAAAGTTGTTCATGATGGTGAGTATAATAAAGCAGAAGATTTAATCTTTGATGAACTAGAAAAAAATAATTCACAAGAAGTTTATGAAATTGCAATTGACTTTTATAATTCGCTCCTTAAAAAGAGTGATGAATTCTTGAGGAAAAGTAATTTCCCAAGAGAAGAAGTTTATCAGGGATTAAAAGATATAGAAAAATTTAAAGTTAAATAAGTAGGTGTTTTAGGAGGAATTTTTATGGTAGAAAGGGAAGAGCTTCTTGCTTATGTAAAGGAAAAATTTAATACCAATCCTGACTATCCATGGCCTAAATATCCAGAGTATGCTGTACTTAGACATGAAGTGAATGGCAAATGGTATGGGTTAATTATGAATATACCAAGAATTAAATTAGGTCTAAGTGGAAAAGGAAATACTGAGATATTAAACTTAAAGTGTGACACTGCTCTAAATAGTTTGTTAAAAAGTCAAGATGGAATTTTTCCTGCATATCATATGAATAAAAAGCACTGGATTACAATTGATTTGGACAGCCTATTTTCCAAGGAGGAAATATATAATTTAATTAGCTTAAGTTATGATTTGACAAAATAGAAATTAGTTATCAAAAGTAATGCAATGATTCTAAAATCGCATTATTCAAGAAAATTGAATTTGCGATTTTTTTTGTACGGTAAATTATAGATTTATTGAACGTTGAATATGTAATACTATAAGGCTTTATGGAATTGAAATAATATTTTTTCAAAACACAACAGGATAGCATTTACAAAATATGTTACAATTAACTGGAAGATAAATGGAGATTTAGAGGTGTGAAAATGAAAGTTTTAATAATCGGTCTTGGTGTGATTGGGACAACTTATGGATATGTTTTTCAAAAAGAGGGGCACGAGGTAGAGCATTTAATAAGAGACAGCAAAAAAGCATTTGTACCTGAAAATATAAATGTTAAGTTATTAGATGGAAGATTTAACAATAAAGGCGAAGAAAAAAATGATAATTATAAGATCCATATCGCAAATAAAAACAGTTCTTATGATTTTATATTAGTAAGTGTTCCAGCTGGAAAAATTGAAGGAGTAATAAGAACATTAAAAGAGAATGACATTAATGGTACTTTGATAATTTTCAACGGAATATGGGAAGATAAAAGTTATATTGAAAATTTATTTAAAGGATGGGAGTATATACTTGGTTATCCAGTAGCAGGTGGGAATATAAGTGGCCATGAACTAAATTGCTGTATATTTGATCATATTATGCTTGAAAGCAAAGAAAAAACAAATATTAAAAATTATGAGAAGTTATTGGAATTGTTATCTAATTGCCATATTAAAGCTGAAATACCTTTTGATATGCTCGAATGGATTTGGATTCACATGGCGATAAATGCAGCAGTTATAACAAACGCTGGAGAATATGGTGATATAAAAAATACGACTGAGGCAGCAGAAAAGTTGATGGATTCCTCTAAAATTTTATCAGAAACAATAGTAACTATAAGGGAAACTGTAAAAATAATTGCATCTAGAAATGTAAATCTAAAAAATTATAATAATGAATTATTTGCTTATAAAATGCCTTCAAAATTAGCAGGAATAGTTATGAAAAGAATGTTTAAAAATAATCAGCTGACTCGTAGAATTATGACACTTCATAATAATATAAATGATTTATTATATGTATGCAAGAATGTATATGACTGCGGTAAAAATAATCAAATGGATGCGCCGCTGTTTTCAAGAAAATACAATTTACTAGAAAAGAAGATAAATTGTTAAATTTTGCGCCCAAGCAATTCAATATAGAGAAGTGTATCAAAATTATTAAATTTCTTGTCTTATATGGCTTAATGCTTTCTCTTTTAAAGTCCCTACAATTTTATAAAGAATGAATTAAGTCATTTGAAAATTAATTCTCCAGCGTAACGAAAATCTACTATAGCTTTGATTTATAGCTTATTATAAGCAGAAAAATTTTTATTTTGAGTAATTTTATATAATAATTAACAGATGTATAAAATTGCTATAAATAAAAAGATTCAAGAAGCTAATAATAAAGTGAAATAAGCTTTAGATTTATGAGGCAAGTTACAAAGGAGGAAAACAAATTGAGAATTAAATCAAAACATATCTTATTTTTTTTGGCAAGTATATTTTTTATTCTAACTATATTTATAGACAATATAAATATTAATTCTGATTTATGTGATTTAGTATTCAATGAAAATGTTAATTTAAATGAAAAAATAAGTGAGCATAAGAAAAAAACAATTTATTTAACTTTTGATGATGGACCTAGTAGCAAAGTAACAAATGATGTTTTAGACGTATTAAAGGAAAATAAAGTAAATGCAACTTTTTTTCTAATCGGAAATCAAATTGAAGGAAAAGAAGATGTGGTAAAAAGAATTTATGATGAAGGAAACGGAATAGGACTTCATACATATACCCACAAAATAAGGAAAATTTATAGCAGTGAAGACGCATTTATAAAAGAAATGATTAAATGTCGAGATGAGATAAATAAGGCTATTGGAATTTCACCTAATATAATTAGATTTCCATGCGGAAGTAACAAAAGATTGAACAAAAAATATTTAAAAAGATTACATGATGAGGGATTTAAAATATATGATTGGGATTTAGATAATACGGATGGATTAAATTCAAAACTCTCACCAGATACTTTATATAGAAAAGCAATCAAAGGAAGTGAAAATCGCGAAAGCATAATATTACTTTTGCATTGTACAGATATGCATAAGAACACATGCAAGGCTCTTCCACAAATAATAAAATATTATAAATCTAAGGGATATGAATTTAAAGTTATTACAGAAGATACTCCAGAATTATATTTTCATATGAGAGGAAAATTATTTAAATAAAAATATATTTGCCTAAACAATATAACATTTAAAAATAGAGGCAGCATGTTATTCATGAAGATTAAGCATGAAAAATCTAGAAAATAGTAAATACTAAATAAGAAAAATTATATAAATTAAGCCTAGAATGTAAATTCTAAGAACACCTATAGAAATATAGGTGTTTTTGTTGTAAAATTGTAATATATAGGAGAAAATTAGATGGTTTTGTTTAATTATTTTAAAATGATTTATTAAAACAATGAAAAATGGGGAGGGGTTCTTTGAAGATTATAGTCAGACATGTACCTAATTTAATTACAATAGCAAGAATAATACTATCAGTATCATTTGTTCAAAACATAATTGAGCAATTTATATATGCGAAGGAAAGAAATGTGAATTTGAGCGTTTTATTTTTATCAATATGTATTTCAGATTTATTAGATGGCAAAATTGCAAGAAAAACTAATTCAACTTCGATAATAGGAGCAAAACTAGATGTATTTGCAGATTTGTTTTATATTATGATTTCATATATAGCGTTAATAAGCATAAAAATTTTGCCCATATGGTATTTTGGATTCGTATGCTTGAAATTCACTGAATTTATAATAACATCAAAGCATATCAAAAATATTAAAAAGTCGGACAAGTCATTTATTTTCGATAGAGCGGGTAGATTAGTTTCGGCTACATTTCTAGTAATTCCGGGCATTGTATGTATATATGGATATATTGGGGCTCATAATGCAATAATTACAATAGATTATATTATATATATAACATTTATAATTGGAGTTTATTCTTCTTATTCAAGAATAAAACTTTGCTTTATCAGAAAGGAACTTGTATAAATATATAGAGTTATGAAAGGATGATGAGGATGAGGAGAAGTATATCAGGAAAATTAGTTATATTTATTAGTATGATAATAACATGGGGATTATGGCTATTTGTTGAGCCTATAAGAGAAATATCTACAATGAGTGGATATTCTCAGTTAATAGCTGCATTTGCATTGGTAGTATTTGCATTTATTAATTTCATTTCAACTAGACACAAAATTTTAGATGGCTTATTTGATGGACTAGATAAATCATATATTTACCATAAGTATTTAAGTATTTGTGCGTTAGCTTTGGCTGTTATTCATAATATAACAATAAGTATGGGGAAAAAAATTGAAAGGGCAAATGGAATAAAAATTCCTAAAGATCCTTATGCTATGTATGGGACTTTTAGTATGTATATATTTATAATACTTATATTAATCGCTCTTGTGGCTAAAAAATTAAATTATGAGAAGTGGAAAACAATTCATAAATTTATGATTATTCCTTATGCATTTGGAATTTATCACTATTATGGAAGTGCAACTTACGCTGTATTTTCATTGGAACCTTTTTGTATATGGCTAAATCTTATAAACATCATAGGTATAATATCTGCAATTTATAGTGTATTCCTTTATGAAAAAATTTCATTTAAGTATAAATATAAGGTGAAAAAACTAGATATAGTAGCTAATGGAACCTTTGAGATTACAGGTGATTCTAATGGAAAAGAAATAAAATTCAAACCTGGGCAATTCGCTTTTTTGAAGATTTTAAATAATGAAAATGGATTTGTTTCACATCCATTTACAATAAGTGAAGCACCTAAGAGCGGAGAATTACAATTCACTATTAAAGCATTAGGAGATCATACAAAGGAGTTGTTAAATACACTTAAGATTGGAGATGAATTTGTTGTCTCAGGACCTCATGGTAAATTTAATTATAAAACTGGTGTCAAGAATCAAATATGGATTGCAGGAGGAATTGGAATAACACCTTTTAGGAGCTTTGCTCAATCAGGTGTAGGGGAAGAATTCTCGGTAGATCTTTTTTATGCATACAATAATGAAGCTGAAGGAGCATATAAAGAAGAATTGCAGCTATTAAACAGTAATAATTTAAGAGTGCACTTATTTAATTCAAAAGAAAAGGGATTTTTATCAGTAAATGAAATATCTAAATTGGTGAATATAAAAGATAGTGTTGATGTTTACTTTTGCGGTCCAGCCCCAATGAGAGAAAATTTAAAAAAGCAGTTTAAAGATAGCAATTTTAATATTATAAATTTTAATTATGAGCATTTTCAATTTAAATAGATAAGATATAGATTTATTGAAATGTCACACTACTCAGAGGTAAAAGTGTGACATTTTTAATTGTATAATATGGAGATTTAACTTGGGAGTTAACAGAATAATGTTACTTTAAAACTGAGTAATATAATACGTACAAGCTATGTTATAATTAGTCCCAAATAGTAAATTATTTTTCATATTAAGGAGGACTCAGATATGACTGTATATATAGCATTGTTAAGAGGAATTAACGTAGGTGGAAAAAATATAATTAAGATGGCAGATTTGAAACAAGTATTTGAATCAATCGGACTTTGTGAAGTAAAAACCTATATTCAAAGTGGAAATGTTTTATTCAAATCAGATGAAACAGAAGATATTCTGTGCAATAAAATTGAAAATGGGATTGAGGCGGTCTTTGGGATTTCTACAAAAGTCATTTTGAGGACTTCTACAGAATTAGAACAGATTATCTTAAATTGTCCATTCTCCAACGACGAAATAACAAAAGCAGAGACATTATCCAAAGTAGAGTGTTTATATGTTGCGTTATTGAAACATAATCCCTTAAGAGAAAAGATTGAGTGCATAGATGTTTATGGAAGCGAAAGTGATAAGTACCAAATTATAGGAAGAGAAGTATATCTATTATTCCATCATAGTATTCGAAATTCAAAACTTGCTAATAATCTTAATAAATTGAATGTACCAACAACTGTGCGCAATTGGAAAACATTAAGTAAACTTTCTGCATTAGCAAAAAATATGGAGTAATAATGTAATTTGCTATGAAATAAAATGCAATGCTGAAACACATAAAATAGTAATATGTATATGATAGATAAAGTATAAAGATAAGTTGCAAAATCTTCTTGAATTATGTAAAAATATTGAGGGAAATATAAAGGCTTAGAGGCTTTACGGAGGTAAAAATGAGCAAAATATTAGTAGTATTTTATTCTTTTTCAAATACAACAAGAATGTTAGCAGAAGAAATAGCAAAACAAACGGGAGGAGATATCAGGGAGTTAGTTCCTGAAAAGTCCTACGCTTTCAATTATAATACAGCAGCAAAGGAAGTAAGGAATGAAATTGAAAATGGATATTGTCCCAAATTATTGTCTGGAGAAGAACCAGTTAAGTCTTACGATTACATTTTTTTAGGTACTCCCAATTGGTTTAAATCATTTGCCCCACCAATACTAAGCTTTTTAAGAAACGTGGATTTGCAGGGAAAGACTGTTATTCCTTTTTGCACTCATGGTGGGGGAGGTTTTGGGCAAATTCAAATTAATATTGCAAAAGAATGCCAGAAATCAACAGTCCTTCCTGGTTTTGAAGCTATGAGTAATTTTAGTGAACAGCAGGTTAAAAACTGGATTGAGCAAATTGGTTTATAGAATAAAAAGAACTTATAGTTATTTACATATCTGCGTCAGATATAGTGTTGATGCAATAAATCAAAAGAATCCTATTAATAATTGAATAATATTTCATTAGTAAAATGTATCACAAATTATTTGTAGCATTGAAAATTATATATTAATAAATAAAAGCTTAGAAATAATCTTGACCCTCACCTTACAGGAGGTCTTATTATTATAAACGAGGTGAAGAATTATGCTATACACGGTTAAAGAAGTTGCAAAATTTACAGGAGTCACTGTAAAAGCACTACATCATTATCATAAAATAAGATTACTATTTCCACATGAGGTAAATGAAGCCGGCTACCGCCTTTATGGTGAAAAAGAGCTTGAGCGACTTCAGCAAATATTATTTTATCGTGAGCTTGATTTTTCTCTTAGTGATATTAAAAAAGCACTTGAGGATGAGCCGAATCGGTTAGAGTGTTTAGTTAAACAACAGGAACTGCTAATTGCGCGCAAGCAGAGGACTGATCGTTTGCTAAAGACTATAAATGAATCAATTGTCCTTGGTAAGAGAGGAGAAATTATGGATAAGTCAGCAATGTTTAAGGGATTCAACAAAGAGGAATGGAAGTATGCACTTTCAAATCAGAAAAACTACCTTAAAGGTAAGTATGGATATGATATGCCTGAGGTAGATGAAGCTCAAGTTAATAATATGAATGAGGCAGCTATGGAAGCACAGCAGTTTATGAACTATATAAAAGATGCTCTAAAAAATGGTGTAAAGGCTAATGATACAAGTGTACAGGAGACATTAAAAAATCATATTCAATTTTTAAATGATCATGGTCATAGGGTGGATGCAAAATCATTTGTATCTCAAACAAAGTTCTTTTTAGATGATGATTTTCATAGGAGCATGCTTGAAAATCAATTAACGGGACTTTCTTACTACCTTTATACAGCAGCAGAAATGTATGCTTCTTTAAATCAGTAAATACTTATAGGTAGTATATTTAAATTAGCACAAATATTTTATAGTAGGTGAGCTTATTTAGAATAGAATTTTATAAAACCATTGTATTCTAATATGGTTTACCATAAATATTGTTCAGAATATTTATTCTTAACAATATCTATTCTGAAGAATATTACCATATATATTCTTCAGAATATGCTTAAATAATGAGGGTTTGAAGGCTATACCTTCATAGTGTTTTTATTTCAATTGTATAATTAGCCATAAATCTAATGGTATAAAAAATAATTCGACCTATAAGCCATACTGTTAAAAATTAATTACTGAGAATTTAAAAGATGATTATTTGTTACACTAATAAAACTTTTAAGTAAAGGATTGATTTTTAAATTCTTATTGATTACAAACTTAATTTCTAATTCAGTAAATTCATCTTTTAAATCATAAATGAAAAAATTATGATTTTTAGGCAAAATACTTTTTGGTAAAAGTGATATGCCAAGACCTTCATCTATGCCCCTAAGGATAGATTCTAGTGAATCAAATTCAATAATGGCAGTAGCCTTAGAGTTGTTATAACTCAGCCATTTTCGTAAGAGCTTACGATAAGGGCAATCAGCATCTGAATTTACTATTATAGGAGTTTGTAAATCACTAATAGAATCAATGCTTATAGAAGATACTAATGCAAGCTTTTCTTTAAAGGTAATAACTTTTTTTATTTTTGAGGATGTAATTTCATCAGATATAAAAGCCCCATCTAATTCATTCTTTAAAATCATATCTAGAAGATTTTTCTGAGTTTCTGTTTTTAAGGTTAAAGATACTTCGGGATTTTTCTCATGGAATAAATAAAATAATTTAGGTAAAACAGATGCAGAAATAGTCTGAGTAGCACCTATTTTAATAGTAGAAGAAATTTTAGGAGTAAGGAACTCGCTATTAACTTCATCAATTAATTCAAGAATTTTATCTGCATACTTAAGCAATTTTTCTCCATTAGGTGTAATTACAGTTCCTTTATTGTTTCTTATAAATAAAGTAGTGTTTAATTTATTCTCCAGTAATTTAATTCGTGCAGTTATATTTGATTGAGCATAACCAAGTCTTAAAGCAGCTTTTGATATAGATTTTTCATAAGCAACTATCTGAAATATTCTTAGATCATTAATTTCCATAGTATAGAAACCTTTCGTTAAAATTAATTTACATGTGCCATCACTATTAGTGATATTAAAGATTATTTATAAGTATTATACAATTTTTATAATGGGAGTTAAACTGTAAGTGTAAAAGGAAAGGCACGAGCTGAGCAATAATTTTATTTAAGAATTAAAAATAAAATTAAAAGGGAGGATAAAAAGAAATGATAGCAACTCAATATAAGATTATATTACCTAGCGATTATAATATGAGCATAATAAAGGATAGAGTAAAAAACAACGGATATAAAACAGATGGATTTGAAGATTTAAAGTTTAAATTATATCTAACAACAGAAAAAGGAAAAAATGAGAATTTGCAAAATAGCTACTGTCCTTTATATGTTTGGAAAGATAGTAATGGATTAAATAAATTTTTGTTTAAGGGCTTTTATGACAATATAATAACTTCTTTTGGATGGCAGAAAGTAAATGTAGGAATACCATTAATTGATACAACAACATATAAAATCAAAGATAGTAAATATGTATTTGAGATAGAAAGAGAAATAAAACCTCAGGGAAGCCTTAATAATTTTAAAGATGAAATAGAAAAAAATATTCCAAGTATTAAAGAAAGTGAATTCATAGTTATTTATAATCCTGATAAATGGAAATATCATATGTTTTTCTTCATAGATGATTTAAGCAAGATAAGATTATTAGAAGGAACAACTTATGATATACTTCACATATCACAAGAAAAAATATAAATGCAAGTTCGTTTAGAATAATCAGTCGGGAATTTTATTTCTTTTCAATAAGGTATATGGAGCTGTATGAAAGTCATGTTTCAGAATAAACCTTCATTTTTTATTTTGGAAAGTATAAAAACTTTCTATTTTTAAAGTCATTTATATCAATGATTACGAGGATGCTAGCTTGTAAAAACATGATTAAGAATGAGCGTGATGTAGCTACTTTATTTTTTATAAATTGATTGTTTTAGAACAAACGTTCTGATAAAATGTTTTTATAGTTCACTGTATAATTAAGAAAATTAATAAACTCTAAGATTAGAAAATAAAGGACTGATTGTTATGAAAAAAGATGAAGAAAATCCAGAATACTTTGCTAAGCATAATAAGAAAATGGATGATAGTGACATCCTACCATCAATAGAATTTCTTGAAAATATAGCCTGCGAGTACAACAGTGATGGCACCGAGAGAAACTTTGCTGAAAAGCTGGAGGCATGCAGACGTGAGAAATACAGATCTGCTGATGTATCAGCCATCACAGGTGAAAGAGTGCATATTGATTCTGAAAAGTTAGATAGAGTTCCAGAAGGCAGGTTCGATACAGAGGTTGATGGTGCACATTTTGAATGCTTTTATCAAGCAAGCGAATACAATTATCTTTACGTTGTGCTCGATACCATGCGCGATGATAAGACAATTGCAAAAGGTCCACTTCCACGTTTTCATAAGTGGTCATGGTCTACGTTTCTGAAGGGACATTTGTTAAGTATTGAAGACCCGATGTACTTTGAATCTGACATCTCTGTTGGATGGTTTTATGGAACGAAAGAACGAGATTACCGCGATGCTACGGCAAAGCTTGTTATGAGAGTGGCAAAACGCCTATGCATACCTAATGAGCATATCATTTTTTATTCAGTCTCATCAGGAGGAACATCTGGTTTATTTACTGCTGAAAAAATATCTGGTAGCGTTGCAATAGCATCGAATCCACAACTTGATCTTACGCGTTTTATTCCAAGTGCACTTGCTAATTTTAAAGAATGTACTGGTATTGATCTTGCCTATGAAAAGGAATATGGAGATGCAGGGCGTGTGGATTTTACTCATGTTTTATCTAGAAATAGCTTTTCTAAATACTTAGTTATTATAAATTGTCGCTCAAAGATAGACTTTAATGATCAGCTCATTCCATTCTGTAAAGAGCTTGGTATAACCCCTCATTATGGTTTGCAAAAGGTAGGAAACTTAATTATATGGGTAATAGATGCCCCAGGTCCGCATCCGCATCTATATTATGAAAGTAAGACAATGTATTTCGCCATTGATTTCCTTGCAAAAACATTAGCAGAAGGTGGCGATATAGATAGGCTTAAATCACTATATATAATGTTTAGCGAGTTCTGGCATGAGAAGGCAGGACTGATTGCAGGAGATCCTGAATGTTTAGCTGACGCTGATCCAGTAGGAAAGTCGTTTGCTGAACAATTGAAAAGATAATAGTTGTCAAATTAAATAAGCTACAGGTCTAAATATCGCAAATTCATTATTAATGATGAATTTGCGATATTTTTTGTTTAATAAATACTATTACAGATACCCTAATTAAGACCTGAACTTATGTATATGACTCGCCGAAATAAGGATTATGCTATTGCTCCAGTTTCTAAGGAAATTATGATGGATGATTCTAAGATCACAAGTTGCGTCCAATATGCTAGCCTCAAAGGCAAGCTTTGAACTAGCATACTTGGAACAACTTTTAATCTAAGAATCAAAACCATCAAATTCCTAATGAAACATTTCACAAAAGCAGAATTCTTATTTCTAGTTACAATACATTTCATAGTATAAATCTAACTTATAATTAGGTTATCTATATATAGTTCCGCAATGAAATTTGCACTTATGCGTATACCTAACCGAAATGAATACGTATTTGTTCCATATGACTATGAAAATTTTACTGAAAAGTTCTATATAAAAAGAATGAAGTTTTTATATAAAGTAGAAATATTTCTTTGAAAATTAAATATTAAATACTTACAAAATATACTATAATTAATAAAGGATGGCAAATGATTGCGCAATGTATTGTTGGAGGAAACAAGATGGAGTATATGGGAAATAGAGAATACTGGGATAATAAATTTGCTAATAGAAGTGGTAATCCACTAAATCCAGAAAAATCGGTAACTGAAAATATTACATATTTCAAAAAAGGATCTGTTCTTGATATAGCATGTGGAGATGGTAGAAATACTTTATTTTTACTTGAAAATGGATTCGAAGTAACAGGTGTTGATTTTAGTAGTAAAGCTCTTGATAGGCTTAAGACATTTGCTAAAAGAAATAATTATTTAGTTAATACAAAGCAAGTTGACTTAAGTGTATCTAATTCTTTAAAGGATATTGGAATATTTGATAATATCTTAATCAATCATTACAGGTTAAGTAAAGAGCAGATTGGAGACTTAGAAAATCATATAACTGATAATGGGATTTTATTTGTTTGTGGTTTTGGGCATAAGCATAAGATTGATTCTAAAATTAGAAAAGAGGATCTTATTAAGCCAGCTGATTTTGAAAATTTAAAGAGATCCTTTGAGCTAATTGAAAATATAGAAAATGAAGATGATAGAGGATTTTTTGTCACTTATATTTTCCGTAAAAGATCAGCGTAAGACACAATATATAAATAGAGCTAAATCATTATTTAACCAATTTGATGTAGTAAATTATGCAGATGTTTTCTAAAGAGTTGAATGATATATGTTTGTATAATATTTTATATTTTGAATTTAAAAGTAAAATGTGAAAGTAATATAGGTAATTTGTTCTAATTATGGGCAACTTGATAGCAATAATATTAAGATTATCATTTGTATAAAAGAGGTAACTATGACTGTTAAGAATTTTATAAGAAAAGATCCTGAAAAAGTATATATTATTACTGTTCTTTTAATTACATGGATTATTACAATTATGTTGTTTATTAATCCTAATATAGGTAAAAATGATTTTGCTTTAATCATGTTCATTCCTGCAATATTAGCTATTATCTTTAATAAGATTACAAATGACCATCAAGCAAATTTATTTAAAGACACAACTTTAAAATCAGTGTTGTTTGGAATTTTCTACCCTATTGATTTTATAGGGATTTGCTCATTTATAGCTCAACTTACTGGTATCGGAAATATCAGTATAAACAAGGAATTCACATTCAAAAGTATTATAATTCTAATAGTGTCTGTAGTTGTCGGATTATTCTTAGCTTTGGGAGAAGAATATGGATGGAGGGGATATCTACTTCCTAGATTAACAAAAGAGTATGGTAAAACGAAAGCAACTATAATTGTGGGTGTAGTATGGGGATTGTATCACATTCCTGCTGTTTTTCTTTTGGCAAAAGCAACTGGAATAGGTAATCCATTATTCTTATGTGTTATTCAAGCATTTGCTGCCTTTACATATAGTTTTCCTTCATCTTATTGTTACTATTCTTCAAGGAGTTTATTACCAGTATTATTTCTGCACTCTGTGTGGAATGTGGTTAATCCTTTGATGCTTGGTGATATTTATACAAACACATCTGGGATGATAAGTGGAGATATAATAAAAATAAATGGAGAGGGTGTACTTGGATGTATTTTAGGTGCAATGATGATTTTATATTTTGTAAGGCAATTTAGAAAAGAATATAAAGAGAAATATTAGTGGCATTTCGGCAAATGAAGCAGATGCAAAAGCTATAGATACAATTCAAAAAACAGGTAATTGGGGATATATTGAAAAATACATACCACATATGTCTGCTGATGGGATTAAACAGGTTGTAGATATATATAACTCTAAACATTCAAACCCATCTGAGCATAAGAATGCATCAGATTATATAAAGAACTAAATTTAATTGGGAAAATAACCCGAAAGGGGGAAATGCAATTAAGAGGAAATATTTAATTATAGCAAGTATACTAGCTGTTCTAACTGGTATAGCATATATTTTATTTCCAGAGAAATATCTTTTTGTAAAAAGTACAAATTTGAAAGATGATAGTTTGGCTGGAGTTTGCTTAATGGAACAAGTTGATATACAGGCTTTAGAAGAGAAATTTGGAAAATTGACAAATGATAATATTAATAAAAATGGATTAAGAGGTTTAGAATTTGATAATTATCCGTATTATGCATATTTCCAAATAGATAAAGATAATGAAGTTGCTTGGATATCAGTTGGATATCCTAATAAGTCAGATGATACAAAATTTGTAACAAGTAGAGGCATAGGCTCAGAGTCTAAATTTTCAGATGTATTAAAGGCTTATGGTGATAATTATGCAAAAAAAACTTATTCAGATTTTATGGGTAGCGGTGATGGATATGATGTCACATATATTGATAAGGAGCAAAAGACTTCAATTGAATTTGAGTTTAATGAAAGTGATCCTTATTCAAATAAAAAGGAAGAATTTCTTCACTATATTACTCTAAAAAAACTTATAAATTAATGGGATAAGAAATACGTTTCAATGGAAAAAGGAACAATGAGGTGATATATGAGTGCTATATGATAATATGTATATAAAGGAAATACGTCTCAAGAAAGAAATTCATAAAGATGATAGCTATATTAAAGAGTTACCTGTAGTTAATAACTTAACCAGCTTAGACATATCAAGAAATGTAAAATTTTTTGTTGGTGAAAATGGTAGCGGGAAATCAACATTATTGGAAGCTATTGCTGTTAATAGTGGATTTAATGCAGAAGGAGGAACTAAAAACTTTTGTTTTTCATCAAGAGAAACACATTCAGATTTATATAAATATATTACTGTAGTTAAAGGTGTGCAGAGGCCTCGCGATGGTTTCTTTCTAAGGGCGGAAAGTTTTTATAATGTAGCTACAGAAATAGAGAAACTTGATTTAGAAAGCTCTGGGGGAGTTCCTGTTATAAAGAGTTATGGGGGTACATCATTACATAAGATGTCACATGGTGAAAGCTTCATTACACTAATGACAAATCGTTTTAGTGGAAATGGATTATATATCTTGGATGAACCAGAAGCTGCATTATCACCTCTAAAACAAATGGCTATGCTTACTATTATTAATGAACTAGTAAAGAAAAGATCACAATTTATTATTGCAACTCATTCACCAATATTAATGGCATACCCAGGTGCAGATATATTTGTTATTGATGATGATGGAATTACGAAAACTCCTTATAAAAAGACTGATAACTATATGATAACAAGAAAGTTTTTAGAAAATCCTGAAAAGATGATGGGTTATTTATTTGAATAGATTACATAGTAGAACTAAATAGCGTATTAGTAATATAAATTAGGGGGATGGGAAAGATGGATAAACAATATTTTATAAAAACCGCAGAAGACTTTGTTGAGAATTCACAAGATAACTATATAACAAAGGAAATAGCTATTTCAGAAAATGTTGTAGGAATGAAAATTTTTGATGCTCCAATTCTGGCATTTGGTTCTGTTGATGATGAGTACTTTACATTATTGAAACAACCATCAGCAATTGGAAAACACTTCATGCTTCCAAAAGAGTGGTTACCACAATCAAAAACTGTGATATCATTTTTCTTACCATTTAGCGAAGCGGTTAAAAAAGGAAATAGAAGGAACATGTCATGGCCTTCTGAAGAATGGCTTCATGGACGTATTGAAGGTCAGAGTTTATTAAATAAGTTGTGTATGCATTTAAAGTCTGAGTTGATTAATGCAGGATATAACAGTGTCGTACCTACTTTAGATGAAAGATTCTGGTCAAATGCTAATCATCCAAATCATGAAGAAAAATTTACAAGCAACTGGTCTGAAAGACATGCTGCTTTTGTATGCGGACTTGGAACATTCGGACTTTCTAAAGGTCTTATAACAAAGAAAGGTATATCAGGAAGACTTGGCAGCATTATCACAGAATTATACTTATCACCTGATAAGAGAGAATACGAAAATATATATGAGTACTGTTCAATGTGTGGTAAATGCGTAAAAAATTGTCCAGCTAATGCAATATCCATAGAAAATGGGAAGAATCATATTATATGTTCTGAATTTTTGGACAAAACAATGGAAAAACATAAGCCAAGATATGGCTGTGGAAAGTGTCAGATAGATGTACCTTGTGAATCTAGAATACCTAAACAGCATAATGTAAAATGAATATTATATTTATATTAATTTTTGGCAGGAGCAACGTTACAATTAATTTGCTTTGATGATTTTATTCCATCTATATGTTTTCCTGAATTTTTAAATTACCTTAATATGTATTCAGTTATTTACTGGGAAATACAATTAATAGTTTTACTATATATTATCTTTAATTTCTAGCTATGAGTACTCTGGAATTTGAATATTGATCGATGACAAGCTACTTGTATCAAGATATTTAAAGCAAGTTCCAATTGCTGGAGTTGGTGTGTATAAACAGATAGGAGATTTACGGTCAAATTCAGCTCTTTGGGCTTCAACACAGAACTTTGATACATTAGGTTCTGGGGTTGCATTGAGGAATGAAACAAGCGAAAGTTTTGAAGGAAATTATAAGGTTAGGTACTTTATAAAAGAATATTAATCTCCTTTTTTTGATCTAAAAATTATAAGAAAGGATCAAAGTGATGATTTATATGACTTAAGTTGGTCCGTAAATAATCAAGTTCAATTACATGAAATTGGTACAACTCATGATAGACAGATGCTTTTGGCATATGGTGAAATAAATTTTGAATATGAAGTAGTTATTTTAAATATCGATAATCAAGGTAAATTAAGTGGAAAATGTGCTTCTGTAAGAAATAGTAGTGTTAATGAAGAAATATATATTAGATAATATGCCAAAATATTATTATTTAGGAGGTTAAATTTACATATTTCTTTATGCACAATATGTAGAATTGACATAGTAAAAAGTGGGTACCAATCTTTAATTCAGTATTATACATAATATGAAATATGTTATAACTTATTTGTGAAAAAACATGAATATTTATGTAGTCTTGTCATTAAATTCAGGAAGGAATATTTAGAATGAAAAAAATTACTAATATTATGTTAACTTGTATGATATGCATGCAGATGATTGGGTGTAATAATCAAAATGCAAATCTAAATGATAAATTAGTTGATAATAAAGAGAGTTTAACAAATTCGTCTACTAGTGACAATTTTACAATAAAAGCTGTTGACTATAGCGAAGCCTTTAGTGGTATTCAAGGGTGTGCGATATTTTTAAATGATAATAAAAAAGAATATCAAATTTATAATGAAGAAGCATGTCAAAAAGAGGTATCACCATGTTCAACATTTAAGATAATTTCAACATTAATCGGTCTTAAGAAAGGTATACTAACTTCTGCTGAAACAAAAATGAATTATAATGGAACTAAATATCCTATAGATGATTGGAATAGAGATTTGAACCTAAAAGAGGCTTTTCAAGCATCCTGTATTTGGTATTTTAGATCTGTTATAGATAAAGTTGGCCAAGATAGCATGCAAGAAGAAATTAATAAAATTCATTATGGAAACTGTGATATAAGTGAATGGAGAGGTAGAAGTATTAATTCCTTTCCAGAATTAAATGGTTTTTGGTTAGAGTCTTCCTTGAAAATTTCACCTAAAGAACAAGTAAAGATTTTATCAAATATTTTTGATGGCAAAACTGATTTTTCTAACGAAAATATTGAAATACTTAAAGAAATAATGTTAGTAGATAAAATTAATAATGTTTTTGTATATGGTAAAACGGGTACAGGAGGCGAAGATAATGCCTGGTTTGTTGGAATGATTGAAAAGGGAGATGAAAAGTATTCATTTGCAGTTCATTTAAATAAAGGTAAGGGAAATGAAATTTCAGGACAAAAGGCAAAAGAAATTGCATTTAAGATTATAAACCAATATTACAAATAAGTATAAGTTTTATAAGATGAAAATGAATAGCAGATTTAGTATAAAAGTAATCAAGAGCAAAAGCGTAGTATGTAATTTTATTATACAATTTTAAAATTTTACGTAGTAAATTACAGTGATATTTTTTGAAAATTAAGTAATACTACCTTTACAAAATATATTACAATCAGTGAAGAATTAGGGATTTGAGCAGGATTTTTAGCCAAGAGTGAATTTTCACTTATAATATATATGAATAAAGAAAGGTGTGAATACTATAAATAACTTTTTTAAGCCAATGCTAACTTGTATAAGTAAATTAAGTCTATTTATAGGAAACTTATTAATGAGTATAATCGTCTTTTTCTATATGTCTTTTTTGCATGACTTAAGTCAATTATCGGCAGGGGTTTCACTATGGCATAGTACTGTTTTAGAGATGAGTACACTAGCGATTATTAGTTTTATTGGAACTATATTAGGTTTTATCACAAAACGCAATCACATGAAAAAGATTTGTACGTGTACAATTTTGGGATATTTATTATCAATTCTATCTACAAATGCCTATTACCATAAAAGAATCTACTTTAACTTTCCAATGCAAATGCCGGTAGGATTTATTTGTATAATTCCATTTATTATTTCTTTTCATTATATTTTAGATAGAAAGACATTTTAAAATAATAAAAACTTTTTAAGGTTATTTATTACAGGAATGCTTGGCTTTGAACTAATAATGTTAAAATAATAGTATGGAATATTAAAAGCATAATTCTAGTTCAAAATAATTAATTCACTGACAATGGTGAGCGAGTAAGACAAGCTAACCGCACAATTAATAATAGTAATTCATTGGAGAGTGATAATACATGAAAAGTAATAAGATGTTTCGAATAATATATTCTCTAACTATATTCGTGTTATTTTTTTTAACTTTCTATATAGGATTTGAAATTATCAAATTGAAACACAATATAACTAGTTATATTATATTAGTAATTATAAGTGGCTGTTTGTTACAGCTATGTGTAAAAATATTTAGTAGAAGAAATAAATAATACATTTTTTGAATTTTGGACAAACAAAAAATACATTTACAGTATATGCTATAATAGAAATATAGAGGGGAAATAACTTGGTTGCAATTTATATGGTAAGGGGAATGATCTTTATGAATAGCTTATTTTTAGGATTTGTAGCTTGCTTTGTAGCATATTTTATAACGGACTTTTTTTGTCAAAAATTAGGTATAGAGAGATTAATAAATAGTAAAAGACATATGAGAATTAGCTTATTTCTAATTGCTGCAGTATTTAATATTATTGGCACATTAATTATTGAGAACTTTTCTTCAAGAGAATATCACTTTTTGCTTAAATCTTTTTTGGCTGGAGCAACTTTCTACTTTATTGTTTTTATATTGCCATTTAATAATAAAAAGATTAAGTAATAATATATTTACGATAACTATGAGGATAAAATCCAATATAGTGAAATAATTAAAGCTTAGTTTTATACAATAAATAAGCATAGAATTATTTTAGAAGTGAGATGTTCCTTTTAATGTAAACAGATTAAAATTAAAGATCTGTCCACATTAAAGGGAGTATTTTTGTGCCTAAAATACTAATAAACATTAGAAGAGTATATATCATATTTAAAATAAATAATGACAAAAAATGATATAATTTGAAAATCTAATAATAAAATTATTACAAATTATGCTATAATTGATTCATAATAGAAATTGAGTTTAAATTTACAGGAGAATGCAAGAGGAGAGCTTTTTTATGAATATAGTAAGTCTAGGCGTTACGATATAAAATGAAAACAATTACTTATAGAACTTTTTCATATACTTATTATGAATTCTATTGACTAACGGAACTACAGTATTTGTTGTATTTAATGACAATAAATTATAATGATCTGTATTAAAATCAAAGAACGGTCAATAAAATTGTATATATAAGTTAGATTCAAATTAACTGATTAATTAGTACAAGCTGTTGATTTTAGCATATATGAAGATAATAAATATATAATTTATAACAATTTACAGTAATTTTTAAAGTTAATAATTAATATAATCAAGAGTAATAATTTTGAAATTGAAAAGTATTATGGTGAAAAGATATCTGAATTTAAGTGAATTGAATACTCAATAGACTTTTTAAAATTAAGGAAAATTATAGTTAATTTATAGTATATAAACTAACTATATCAAAAATAAATTATAATAAAGAGAGGAAAAGAGATGAAAGTAAAGAAGATTATTTTATCAAGTTTAATATTATTATTACTAATGACAATTGGGGTGTATGCAGCAGGTAAGCATATAGTAGATGATGCCAAAGTTCTAAAACAAGATACTATTAATACTGTTGAAGAAAACTTAGCCAAAATAGAAAAGAATACAGATGTAATAGTTAAATTTGATGTAGTCAAAACATTGAATGGAAAAAGTATTGATGATTACTCGAAAGAATATGCAAAGAGCAATATAAGTGGAGAGCAATACATTTTATTTGTAACATCAATAGGTGATAAGAAAAATAAAATTTTAGTTGGCGATAAGGCAGATGACATTTTGTCTCAATCAGATATATCCAATATTGTTGCATTACCAAATTCAGACTTTAAAGCTAACAATTTTGATAGTGGAATTATGAAAGTTGGAAAGGCACTCGATGAAAAAGTTACAACTAAGGCAGTTAATACTGGCAAAGCTGAAGTGGTAAAGGATGGTTATTCAAAAACTGTATCCCATAAAACAAATTATTTTGGGGTATTTGTTATTATAATAGTTATTATATTAATTGCAATAATATTATTTAAAGTCATAAAAAATAAAATGAATAAAGATTATGAAGAAAGAAAAAGGAAATTCGCTGAGGAAAATAATTTAGAATCATATTTAGATTCTGATGATAACTCATTTCATTCAGGCAATATAAGTAAAAGTGAAACAAAACAAAATTATTCAAGTCATGGAAATGACTCGGATTATAGAAACAATAATGAGTCTTCTTCTAATTTTAATAACAATAATTCAGCTTTTAATAATAACTCAACAAGGACATCAGATAATGCATCAAACAATTATGATACATATCCTTCAGGTAGCCATGTAAATAATACTACTATAATAAATAACAACAATAGTAATAATGATTTTCTAGAAGGTATGATCGTAGGTGAAATGGTATCTGAATCTTCACGTAACCATCATGAACATTATGATGAGCATTATCATGAAGAACATGGATATAGAGATGATAACGAACATTATAGGGAAACTTCATCATATAATTCTAATAGCTTGGATAACAACAGTTCTAAGGAGTCTAACTCATCATCAGATTCAAGTAGCGATTCAGTATATTTATCTGGTAATTGGGATTCAGATAATAGTACAAGCAGTTGGGACTCAGATGGCGACTCAAGTTCAAGCTCAGAAGAATCATCATCTAGTTGGGGATCAGATGACGATTCAAGTTCAGATTCAGATAGTTCATCATCTAGTTGGGATTCAGATAGCGACTCGAGTTCAAGTTCAGATGACTCATCATCTAGCTCAGATTCTGGATCTAGTGATTGGTAAAATAAGATGGACAAAACCAATTTATTATTAAGTAAATTTAAAGCAAAAGTAACTAATGGAATTACATCATATAAAAATTGAATGAGGTGATATCAGTAGAATATGCTATGGATGCAGAATTTACTGATAAGTAATTACACAAAGAGTTAATTTAACATTTGTATTGTGCTAAAATTAATTTACAATTTTCAGATTACAAATTATAATTTAATTATATATTTAAGTTTTCTAGGGTTCCGCAGTTTGTAACTGGCAGGTCCGAGAGAAAACGCATAGTTTATACTATGTTCACGGAAGGATAAAAGGGAGTGTCGCAAAATGATTAAATTTTAATCAGGAGCGATGCTCCTTTTCGGTTTAAGCCAGCAAATCTCCAAATATTTGAAATACAATATTAATTATTTAAAGAATTCTGATTTTTAAGCACACTAAAATAAGCCTAGTTAATTTATTCCATAATTAGGCAGTAGGTTTCAATTCATGAAGATGATTCTGAGTTTTTTCATTTTGTATTTTTGAATGTAATTTGTTAATATTATAACCAAAACAAAGCAAAATAAATTCAGTTTGAACGCTATTTTTTCCACGTGTTAAAAATCTATTGAATTCATAATCACTTTTTAGAACTCCAAATGCTCCTTCGACCTGAATAGATCTATTCATTCTTAATTTAGTTCCAAATTCAGTTGTAATATTTTTATAGGATATTTCACGCTTTTCCACAAAAGTTTTTGAAACCTGCATTTTTCTATTTCCTTTTGCTTTTGTGCATTTTACTTTGTAATCGCAATTATCACAGTTTTCGCATTCATACACAGTTACTTCTGATTTGTATCCACTTGCGGATTTTCTATAAATAATAGAGGTAGGTATTAATTTTCTATTGTTATGACAAATATAAAAATCCGATTCAGCATCATATTTCATATTTTCGCGCTTACTTATATCATTTTTAAAACTTCTTTTTTCCACTTCTCATAAGTTTGTGGTTTTATATAAGGAGTTTGCTTATTTGATTCTAAGAATAAATAGTTTTCTTCGCTTTCATAACCTGAGTCTGCAATTATATTAAGATATTTACGACCAATTTTTTCTTTCATATTATTAAGCATAGGTATTAATGTTGCTATATCATTTCTATCATCAAATATTCCGACGCCGGTTACGTATTCACTTTCAACTGCGATTTGCACATTATATGCAGGTTTTAATTGACTATTTCTCATATGATCATCTTTCATATGCATGAAAGTTGCGTCTGGATCAGTTTTAGAATAACTATTTCTTTTTGAAAATATTTTTTTACTCAAATTATATTTTTCTTCTCTCTCTTTATATTCAGATAGTTGCTCTGTCCACTTTTGAATTTTGGTTTTTCTTTTACCAATTCCATGAACAAACTCTATGTTTCTTTTCTTTTTTTCATATTCAAGCCATTGAAGAATTTTATCAATATCATCTATTAATGTTTCTTTCTGAACAGTAAATTTTTTTAATTCTCCAAGGTTAATATTTTCTAAAAGAACAAGAATTTTATCAAACATTTTTTCTTCATTTTTTAAAATAGTTTTTTTCCAAACAAATGTATAACGATTAGCATTCGCTTCGATTTTAGTACCATCAATAAATGCATTTTCAAATAGTATTTCATTTTGATTTGCTAAATAATTAACTTGTTGATAAAATAAATCTTCAATTACCTCATTTGAAATATAGTCTTTACGAAATCTACTGATTGTAGCATGATCCGGTGCCTTATAACATTGAAGTAACCACTTAAAATTTATATCTCTTTTGCATGCTTTTTCGATTTTCCTGCTTGAATAAATATTTTGAGAATAAGCATATGATATTATTTTGAACATAATTTTAGGTTCCACTGCCGGTTTTCTTCCAACGGAAGAGTACGCCTTATACAACTTCGTGTAATCTAATCCCTCCAATACATGGCTTAGCAAGCGGACTGAATCATCTGATGGTATTAAATTTTCTAGATTTAA
Organism: Clostridium beijerinckii; assembly: GCF_018223745.1. Taxonomy (NCBI): domain Bacteria; kingdom Bacillati; phylum Bacillota; class Clostridia; order Eubacteriales; family Clostridiaceae; genus Clostridium; species Clostridium beijerinckii. The sequence continues at coordinate 3,872,474 of NZ_CP073653.1, read as the reverse complement.
TGGTAATATAAGTTGAAAATTATCATTAATCTCAGTATAATCTTTATTGTGTAATTTGGTTTTTAGCATAAGTAAATTATACAATGAATGTGAGTTCTTCGGAATTCACATTTTTTATATCTAAAAAAATGAGCCGCTACAAAACTAACTATGTTAGTTTTGCAACAGCCCCTTTTTTTATTTTTAAATATTATAGGGGGAGTGAAATTTATGACATGGTTAATGTTAATTTTTGCAGGTTTATTTGAAACGGGAGGGGCTATAGGTTTAAAGTATTCAGAAGGATTTACAAGGCTTATACCAAGTGTATTTACGATAATTGGTATGATAGCAAGTTTCTATTTTTTATCGTTGGCATTAAAGGGTCTTCCTTTAGGCACTGCATACGCAATTTGGACTGGAATTGGTACAGTTGGAACTGTAGCTTTAGGAATGATACTATTTAAAGAACCTGTTGAGATAATTAGACTAATTTGTATTGGATTTATAGTGATTGGGATAGTTGGATTAAAGATTGTATCTTCACATTAACTAATCATTTTATAGTAATATATATATAGGATTATTGAAGAAACCAATAAAAAAAGTCTTGTAAAAATTGAACAATATGATATTTACGGAGTGATATAATAAGTAAAATATAATATAAATTTTGTTAAAAAGAGGAGAAAATTTATGATATGAATATAAGGATATATAAAACTGGTGACTGTGAAGAAATAATTAAATTATTTTATGAAACAGTACATTCTATAAATGTGAGGGATTATACAAAATCTCAACTTGATGCTTGGGCGCCAAAGAAAATTAATATAGCTAAATGGAATAAATCGTTTTCTAAAGATTATACTATTGTGGCTGAAGATATTGGTAGTATAGTAGGGTTTGGTAACTTAGATCATACTGGATATTTTGACAAACTTTTTGTCCACAAAGATTACCAAGGTGAAGGAATAGCGACAATGATTGCTAGTGAGTTAGAAAAATATTCACAAGAAAATAATATTAAAGTTATAACAGTGGAAGCATCTATAACAGCAAAGCCTTTTTTTGAAAAACGTGGCTATCATATAGTGAGGCAGCAAGAAGTTGAAAGAAAGGGGCAATTATTAACTAATTTTGTAATGAAAAAATTATTGTAAGTATTTATACTTACCTTATTGTTCAAAGAGAATTTGCGGTATATTTTATAGCTAAAATAACGTGTAATTTTAGAAAATTGAGCGTTAAAGTAAATTAAAAAGGCACTGCAGAAGTGCCTTTTAAGAAAAAGTCAAAAGAATATTATTATATATTATAAATTTATAATCATATTTAAGAGGGGCTATAGGAATTTCAGTGGAGTTAGCGGGTATTCGAATAAGTTGTTGTATTTTTCTATCAGCATCGACAACTATTAATAGCCCTTCAACATAAGGCTCATGATTCTGGACTTTATAGCTAACATTTTCTCTTAAATTCAGATCTTTCATGGCATAAAAGCCCTGGGAATACGTTTTTAACTGAGCGGTAATTGTTATTGTATTAAAGGTAAATAATAGGAGTAAAAAGATAGAAAGAGTATATATGAATTTTTTCATTTGATAAGCCTTCTTTCATAATTTTAAGGTATATACTATATAACTAAAATTATTATGTGAGGATGTAATAAAAATATTCATTAAAAGTTATGCTCTAAAAGTGAGAAGCCAAGTTTTATATTTGGGTTCTTAAGTTTAGAGCATTTTATATTGCGATGGAGGAATTTTACACATAAGCTTTTGAGTTTATTAAGTAGTCTATTTATAGTAGAGAGGGAATGTCGCAGATGCAAGCTATTTGATAAAAAATGTGCATGGTGTATTTACTACGCACTTTCCACATACTTCACTACCTATACTGTTTGGTTCATCACCAGATTCATCGGTGTAAGAACTTCCAAACTCTGTATATAATTCTGCATTTTTCATTAGTACCACATAGCATTTGTGTCTATCATATCCATCTAAAGTTAATGCACCTGATGGACAATGTTTTACACATACACCACAGCTTCCATTCTTTTTATACAAGCAAAGCTCTTCTTTTAAAGTCGAATCTGCTTTTACATCTAGATTTGTTACAATGGTGTTATACCTTCCGCAGCATCCAACACTAGTTATAAGCATATTATTGATACCAAAGGTTCCAAGACCAGCTGCTTTTGCAAAATGACGATGAGACCAATTGCTTTTTAATATCTTCTGGTCAAATGTAGAAGCTTCTGGCGAAATATCTGCATGATATCCAAGTTTCCGCAGTTCTGATATCATATATTCATTAAGCTTAACAAACATTGCATTAGTTTCTTCATAAGCTAATGCCCATTCGGGAGAGGAAACATCACCAGGAGTTCCATTGGTTTTAGCCAATTCTTTAGTGAATGGGACAAAGTATGCTATGACAATTGATGCATCGGAAAGTACATCGGTTGGTAATTTATGAGTTGGTGTAATAAGCCCCTTAAAATTTAAAATGTAAGGATCATTAGCATCAGCAAAACCTACTAAAGGATCACCCCATCTTGTTGAAATATTATCTTGCCTTTCATATTCTTTAATAAAGTTTTTTATCAATTTAGTGATTTTTTTTTTCATAACTAAAGCAAATCCTCTCTTTATATAAGCTAATTCTTTTAATATTTATAATTTTAGGTAAGTTCATACAATAAGTACGGCTACTATTTTGGAAATCTATATAGATAAATCAATTCAGAATTAGGCTTATCAGATAAAGATATTTACAAAGTTATTAAAACTTTAAGTTTGTATCTTCACTAGAAATCATAAATATATTTGTGGAGAAAACATTTGAAAATGAGCTGTTAAAGGTTCTTAGCTGTAGGTTGTTCCATTTTAGCTTGTCAAACTGAAAGTTGGAGCATGCTAAAGTGGCTACAACCTGCTGCTTAGAACCTTCAGCAATATTTTCATAGCTTTTCGGAATCAAAATATTTATGATTTCGGTAAGTTATCACATAAGTCTAATTATAAATTTGTGTATCTATATTATATCGCTTCTGTTAGGTAAATCTTTGCTAAAATACAGTTGTTTTTTAGTCTATTTTTTGATGTTTCTTCTAAACTCAGTAGGTGATATTTTTTCTGAGTTTTTAAATACCTTGGTAAATGATGAATTGTGTTCATAGCCAACCATTTGAGAAATTTGCAAAACTGTTAAGTTTGTATTTAAAAGGAGTTCTTTTGCTCTTTTTACTCTTAAATTTTGTATGTATTCAGTAGGAGAAACGCTCATATTATTTTTAAACCATTCACTATAATAACTGACGTTGTAATGCTCTATATCTGCTAGCTTTTTTAAATCAATATCTTCGGTAAAATTATCATTAATATATTTAATGGAATTAGGTGAATTTCCAGTAGTAATAAAATTATAAAAGTAGAGGAATAAGTTATTTATAGAGCTAGATGTTTTGTGAACATCAGCTTCATTTAACAATAAATATCTTATTGCTTTCCATTTTTCATCAAACAAAATATCCTGTCCACCACACATTTTTTCCATGTCATATTTGTTGAGCATTTTATCAGGTATATCTAATACTAGGAATTCATTAGTATTATCAGCATTAAAAGTATGTTTGCAATCTGGAGGAAGAAAGAATAATGAATCATCTTTTAAATCTAATTTCTTATAATCAGTTTCTATAGAAAGGGCACCTTTAAGTGGCAAGATAAGTTGTCCATATTCATGAGCATGAGTATCACTTTTAAAACTATATATTCTACGCTCACATTTTATATTATTCAAGAGTATTACTCCTTTCTTTTATTATAATTTACGATTTATATATTAAATTTATTATATCATAAATATGGAGGTGCTATTTTAGATACCATAACAAAATAAGCTATCATGATGATAGCCATATAGTTATTATTTACATTATTTTGTCATGAAAAATATAGGTTTCGATTAAGTTTATACATTTTAGCTTTAATTGAGAGCTTGGCTTTATAGATTTTTAATGTAGATTTATTATATTGAACATATACACTAATATTTTTTTGATTTTTAATCATATGTTATTAAATTTCTTTTTTCTGTATTGAGAAGGAGTACACCCTAGTGTTTTATGAAATATTTCCGTAAAATAGCTTGAACCTGTAAATCCACATTGAAGTGCTATTTCAGTAACTGAAAGGGAAGAAATCTTTAGGAGTTCAATGCTCTTTTCTAGACGATATTCTGTTAAATAGGAAACAGGAGTCTTATTCAAAATAAGCTTGAAAATATCACAACAGCTACTACGACATACATTTCCAGCAGCGGCAATCTCATTTAAAGTGATTCTTTTTTGATAATTTTTCTGTATATATCCCGTCATATTATGCATAGCTTCAAGTTTTTTGTCATCAGCTGTTTCTTGAATGGAAATGCTATCTTTTATATTGTTATAAAGGCTGAAACATATTGTATTAAAAAGGCTCATGACATGTAATTCAAATCCATCCTTTTCTTCATTACATAACTCATAAACGTTTTTCAAAAGTTCAATCAAGTTTCTTTGCCAAGTGATTTCGGGATGCAATATAAAAAATGGATTGGATGTGTCTTCACATACTGGCAGTATATAAGTTTCCCTGATTCTTGTAATGCTAGAAATAATGGATGGTGGAAACAAAATACATATAAAACTACAATCAGAGCCATCAGCAGAATATCCATAATGCATCTGCTCAGAATTTATAAAAATTGCCTGCCCTTCTTGTAATTCATAGCTCTTACCATTTACAGAATAAGACATTTTACCATTTAAAAGTAAGATGAATTCCCAGTCAGTATGCCAATGGTTAGCAGCAGCCATAGCTGGATAATCTGAAAGCAAGGACTTTTTCGCACGAACAGGAAAATCTGCGAAGTTATAAGATACAACTTCTGAGTTATCATTTAATAGTGTCATCTTTAACATAGTTTCCCCTCCAAACGGTATGAATATCAATTAATATACTATTGTTATAAAAATATAGCTTATTCTTATATTTTTAGTAGTTGTTATGGAATATTATTATAATATAGACAGATTCATAAATCAATTTGAAAATAGCAAATATTCAAAAGGTTGAAAAAGAGAAATGAAAGCCAAAAGACTAAACTTAGATAAAGCAAATATAGTATTTATTGGGCTTGTTATAATAAATATATGTGCATCCTACCTTGTTGGCAGCACAGGAATTTATGCGGCTACAGCTTTTCGTGAATATGGCAGGATAGATTTGTTTAATGCTATGTTTGTAATAGAACCACTAGCAAGAAGTATATCATTACTTATTTCTGGTAGAGCAGGAGAATATTTTGGACGTAAACAATTGTACATATGGAGTGTAGGGGCGTTTGCTTTAAGCGTTGGAATTAGTGCAGCAGCATCAAGTGGGACTGTATTTCTTATTGCTAGAGGAGCTTCAGGTTTCTTTTGGGGACTATTTTTTGCAAATGTATTTACTATGATAAACGATATAGTATCTGAAGAAGAGTATCCAGTTAGGATTGGAATTATGCAGACAGTTTATTCATTGACGCTCATTTTGGGTCCAGTACTTTGTGGAATATTTACAGAGCGATGGAGTTGGAGAATATCCCTTGCTATACTGTTTCCTTTATTTATAATTGGAATGATATTTGTGGGATTTTTTATGCCAAGAAGTAAAACAAAAAATGGAATCATTATAAAAAGCAGCATAAAGGAATATGATAAAGGAGAAAATCTTCATATAAATAGAATCAATAAAGAAGAATTATTTATTGTAAAATTACTAAAACAAAAGGGATATCTAACAATTATTTTAATTACTTTTATAGCTACATGCATTTCATGTAGTGGTAATTACATACCACTTTATGCACAGACAGTATTAGGAGCAAACACTACCATTAGTGCTGTTGTCCTTGCGCCTTGTAATATTTTTGTTATGATATTATCAAGTGCCTCTGGCATATATATTTCAAAGAAAGGTTGTACAAAGACGATTTTTATATTGATGTCAGGCGCTACTTTAATAGGAACACTTATTTATGTATTAACCTTGTTTATATCAAGTTACCTTGTGATTATACTATCCACTGCAATAATTGGTATTGGAGTTGGAATACATCAAGTTGTTCCATTCGCATTTGCATAGAGGCATTTAGATGATAAACTAATTGCAGAAGGAATATCATTTATTAGCTTTGTACAAGGCATTGCAGGAGTTATTGCAGGAATGATATATTCAGCAACAATGAGAAGTGGAATAGCATTTTCATTGGCATTTACAGTTGTTTATAGTGTTTCTTTAATATTAATTGCTATATTTAAATACAAAGTACCTCAAGGTGAAGAATAAAAAAATATTCTTATAAGGTAGCATATATATTGCAATAATAAGTTTATATTTAAAGCTTTGATAAGCTGACAACTCAATTAGAACCACAATTTTGAAGCTTAATTATTATATATAAGTAATTGTAAATGTTTTAATAAATAATGTAAGGTGAATTTTTAGACAATCTATTTGGAGTGTGAAAGATAAGCATTTTATACTAATAAAGTTTTGCTGATGTTAGATATTAATAAAATAATTATATAGATAAAGAAAAGGGGAATAGAAAGATGAATCAAAAGGAAAGAATGCTAGCAGGATTACCATATAAAGCTTGGTTAGATGGACTTGGTGAAGAAAGAATGGAGAATAAGCTAAAAATACATGAATATAATTTACTTCGTCCAGATGAAATGAATAGAATGGAGGAACTTATTAAAGATATTTTAGGTAAGACTGGTGATAAAGTTTGTATAGAGCAGCCATTTCACTGCGATTATGGTAAAAATATTGAAGTAGGCAATAACTTTTTTGCTAATTATAACTGCACGATATTAGATGTAGGAAAGGTAATAATAGGTAAGAATGTTTTGTTTGCACCTAATGTATCAATTTATACTGCTGGGCATCCAATTCATCCAGAGTCAAGAAATTCAGGTTATGAGTATGGAATTGACGTTATAATTGGTGATAATGTGTGGGTAGGGGGAAGTGTTGTAATAAATCCAGGTATTAAAATTGGAAATAATGTTGTAATTGGTTCTGGAAGTGTAGTGACTAAAGACATTCCAGATAATGTGATAGCAGTAGGAAATCCATGTAAGGTTGTACGCGAGATTACAGAAGAAGACCGCAAATATTATTATAAAAACAATGAGTTTGATGTTGATGATTACAACGTTTAATTGTATTTAATGGATCAGCGTAGAAATTTTAAGTTAATAATAAAGGAAGTGCAAGTATGAAAATAGAACATGTAGCTATATGGACTAGGGATATAGAAAAATTAAGAGACTTTTATATTACTTATTTTGAAGGAGTTGCTGGAGATAAATATATTAATCATAAAAAACAATTTGAATCATATTTTATTAACTTCGATTCAGGAGCAAGACTCGAAGTTATGCAGATGCCAACAATTCCTTCAAATTTAAATGATACTATTAATCAATATATTGGGTTAATTCATATTGCCATTTCTGTAGGCAGTGTTGAAAAAGTTAATAATCTTACTGAGTCATTAAGGAATGCAGGTTATGAGGTAGTAAGTGAACCTCGTTATACTGGAGATGGATATTATGAAAGTTGTATTTTGGATCCAGATGGGAATAGAATAGAAATAACTGAGTAAGACTAATAACTTTAGGAGATATAATAATATAAAGAATATTTTACAGATGTAGTTTTTAATAAAAATATGTGTTTATTTTTTAGTGAAAATTGATATAATATAAGTAAGATTCTAAATCTATGATTTATTCAGTAAAACTTGCATATAGTGTAAGGAAATAGTATAAAAATGAAAATAGTGAAAAACATACTGCAATATGCTTTTCACTATAGTATATAATTCTAGTTGCTTAGGCAACTGGCATCACTAAGATTTTTATTTAGGGGCTGCTCCAAATTGGCTTAAGTGTTTGGAATAGTATTATGTATGATATTTTATGGAATACTAAGTGCATAGATATTTTAAATATAGGGTAAAAACCCTTGCACTTAGGAGTGAATTTATATGTATTCAATTGATAACCAATTAAAAATAGAAGATTTTATATTTCCATACGGAGAATTAGATAAAAATAATAGGTGGGTTAAATTAGCGTCAATAATACCATGGCATGAATTTGAAGAAACATATGCTAAACAATTCATTAATAATGGTCGTCCATCAAAACCATTTCGAATTGTATTAGGAAGCTTAATAATAAAGCAAAAACTTAATTGTTCCGATCGTGAAACGGTATCTGCTATCGCCGAAAATCCTTACCTTCAATATTTTATTGGTTTGAAAGAATTCCAAAATTCCGCACCATTTGGAGCGTCTTCAATGGTTGAATTTCGAAAAAGAATTGATGATGATATGATTATTGAAATGAATAATACTATTCTTAAAGATACTACTAAAAATAATGATGATAAAGATAAGCATGACGATAATGATGATGGAAATGATTCAGATCAATCTAATCAAGGCACTATCATTATTGATGCAACATGTACTCCAGCCGATATAACTTATCCACAAGATTTAAATCTTTTAAATTCTGCAAGAGAAAAACTTGAAGGATATATTGATCAATTGCATAATCCTTCTGAATCTAAAAAGCCTAGAACTTATAGGAAAATTGCGCGTAAGGATTTTCTAAATGTTTCAAAGGCCAGAAAGAAAAATTCTAAAAAGATGCGCAAAGCTATAAGGAAACAATTAAATTATATTGCTAGAGATATTGGATATGTAGTAAATTTTATTGCGAATGGAAAAAAGCTTAATAGTCGACAATCAGAAGAATATGAAGTGATTTTACAGTTATATCATCAACAAAAATATATGTTTGATAATAGAAAACATACAGTAGAAAATAGGATTGTTAGTATCAGTCAACCACATGTTAGACCAATTGTTAGAGGAAAAACTAAAGCTCCTACGGAATTCGGGGCAAAAGTTGAAATAAGTGTTGCTAATGGTTATGTTAGAATGGAAAAGTTGAGTTGGGATGCTTACAACGAATGCGAAAGCTTAATACCTATAACAGAGAGTTATAAAGCAAGAAATGGCTTTTATCCTGAAAGAATATTGGCTGATAAAATTTATAGAAATAGAAAAAACTTAAACTATTGCAAAGAAAATGGAATTAGCATTACCGGCCCTGCTTTAGGCAGACCTAAAAAGAATAAAACTAAAGCTGAAAAAAATCAAGAGTATGTTGATACATGCGAAAGAAATGAAGTTGAGGGAAAGTTTGGTACTGGTAAAACTAGATATGGTTTAGCCAGAATATTTGCAGATTTAAAAGAAACTGCTGAGTGCGTTATTAATATGGCATTTTTTGTAATGAACCTTGATAAAAAATTGAGGGTCATTCTACGCCATTTTACAAATTACTATATTTTGGAATACTACATATAAATATAGGGGGTTTTAAAGCACCCCCTATTTAAAAAATAGTAGCCTTCCAATTGAACCTGGGGCTACTATTTTTTTGAGATTTTTTCTATAAGAACCACTATCAATGTTAACAGCGATATTAAGAATAATCCACCTTGAAATAGTAATGTTAAAATGTCATTACTGATAAGTATCACCTCCCTTCAAAAAAGAGGTAAGTGATACCAGTAGCCCACAAAACTATTGAATTATACATGGAAATTATATCATAATATTTAAAAGGTTTCCATATAGATGGCGGTAAGATATATAAAAATCTATTATTGTACATGTTAATTTCTGAAATCATTGTAAATAAAAAGCTGAACAACATCATACAAGAACTATTTGAATTTCTATGATATTCTTAGAAAACAGACATAAGGAAAAGGAGGAAAATAGATGTTAAACGAAGTTAGGACTGTTTGTTTTGATACAGAGCTAAGCATAGAAGCTTATAACTTTAAAGGTATCATGCAGAAGTTTCCCAATCACTTTCACGACTACTATGTTATTGGGTTTATTGAGAATGGGAAAAGATATTTGTCGTGCAAAAATAAGCAGTACATTATAGAAACAGGGGATTTAATAGTGTTCAATCCTGGTGATATTCATACATGCGAACAAATTGATGACAGGACACTCGATTATAGGTGCATTAATGTTAAAAAAGATGTTATGAAAAAAATCACATTTGAAATAACAGGAAAAGAATATCTGCCTAATTTTATGGAATTTGTTTTATTCCGTAATGAACTTACATCTTCTTTGAAGGAGTTACATCTTATGATAATGGATGAGGAGAAGAATTTAAAAAAAGATGAATTGTTTCTATTCATAATGGAGCAATTGATAAGGGAATATTCAAATCCAGTTTCTGAAATGACTATACAGGAAGCTAGTGCAGAAATTAAGACAGTGTGCGATTATCTAGAAAATAATTATATGGAAAATATCACATTGAATCAATTAAGCAATTTAACTGGATTAAGTAAATATTATTTGTTACACTCTTTTACTAAACAAAAGGGAATATCACCATATAATTATCTTCAAACAATTCGTATTGGCAAGGCGAAAAAAATGTTGGAACAAGGAGTTGCCCCAATAGACGTAGCGTTCAAAACAGGATTCACAGACCAAAGTCATTTTACAAACTTTTTTAAAAAGTTAATTGGATTAACGCCAAAGCAATATATGAATATTTTTATTAATAGATGTAGGAGTAAAGAAAATGAGTAATAAAAAAGTTAAGGTAGGACATTTATCAGCAGTTATGACAATATTAATTTGGGGGACAACCTTCATTTCAACTAAAGTATTATTAAAAGATTTTACACCAATTGAAATTTTAATCTTTAGATTTGTAATTGGATATCTTACATTGCTTTGCATATGCCCATATCATATTAAAAAGGTTGAATTTAAACAAGAACTTTATTTTGCAGCAGCTGGATTAGCAGGAGTAACCTTGTATTTCCTTTGTGAAAATATCGCATTGAGCTATACCCTTGCAACTAATGTAGGTGTAATTATTTCAATTGCTCCATTTTTTACAGCTGTTTTTGCCAATCTGTTTTTAGATAATGAAAAGTTAACATCATACTTTTTTATTGGACTTACAATAGCAATAATAGGGATACTTCTTATAGAGTTTAACGGAAAATTTGTTTTAAAATTAAATCCATTTGGTGATATATTAGCAATACTTGCTGCTATTTTATGGGCGGTTTATTCTGTTGTCATGAAGAAAATTAGTCAATTTCAATATAATACCATTATCTGTACTCGCAAAGTATTTTTCTATGGATTAATTTTTATGATACCTGCCATATTTATTTGTGATTTTAAGCTTCAATTATATAGATTTACTAATGTATCAAATCTAATGAACATCTTATATCTAGGTTTTGGAGCATCTGCATTATGCTTTGTAACTTGGAATTGGTCAGTTAAGATTTTGGGAGTAGTGAAAACAAGCATATATATTTATATGGTACCTGTAATAACGGCTGCTTCATCTGCTGTTATTTTACATGAGAACATAACCTTTATTTCAATTATAGGAATTATTTTAACATTATTAGGGCTCTTTATTTCTGATGGAAAACAGATTATAAGATTTAGGAGAAAAGTAGAAACTGAGACAACAGCATAATCCTTATTTCGGAGAGCTATATGCATAAGTTTGGAACTTAGTTGTGACATCTATGCAGATAAACATATTTATAAAGTTGCTAAGACTTTAAGTTCGTATCTTCACTAGAAATCATAAATATATTTGTGGAGAAAACATTTGAAAATGAGCTATTAAAGGTTCTTAGCTGTAGGTTGTTCCATTTTAGCTTGTGAAGTGAGAGTACAAAATTTTATTTTGGGTTCTCGAACTTCCTCAGCGAATGTAATGAGTCGAGCTCCCCTAGGAAAGTTGGAGCATGCTAAAATGGATACAACCTGCTGCTTATAAGCTTCAGCGATATTTTCATAGCTTTTCGGAACAAAATATTTATGATTTCGGTAAGTTACCACATAAATTTAGTTTTAGAGTTGGATATCTACATGAAATTATATTTACATGCTTGTATAATAGTGGTACAATTTAATTCCTCAATATATAGTAATATATTGGAATTTTAAAGAAAGGTTTGGTAATGAAATATGATAGATGCAAAAGTATTGATAGAAAAAGCATTTGAGGCACAAAAGTTTTGTTATACTCCATACTCTAATTTTAATGTAGGTGCGGCTTTACTTTGTGATGATGGAACAATATATCAGGGCTGCAATATAGAAAATGCAGCATTTACACCAACAAACTGTGCAGAAAGAACAGCTTTCTTTAAAGCAATTTCTGAAGGGAAAAAAGAATTTACTGCAATAGCAGTAGTAGGAAATAAAAAAGGGGTGAAACCTGGCGAAGGAGATTTTTGTGCACCTTGTGCAGTATGTAGGCAAGTTATGGCAGAGTTCTGTGATCTAAAGACTTTTAAAATAATTATTGCTAAAAGCACAGAAGAATATTTAGAACATACATTAGAAGAACTTCTACCTTTAGCATTCACTGGTAAAAATTTGAAATAGATTATTAATAGTATAGATAAGTTATAAATAATATAGTTCATTCTTTATTTTTAATGAAATATGTATTAGAACTGCAAAATAATTATTTATATATAAAGCTGTACCCAACAGAGAATATAAGTTTTCTGTTGGGTTTATTTTATTGCTTAATATTTGATTTTTAACCGATTCTTTGATTATTATATAAGATATATTTTCTCCAATCGCAGCTAAGCTTAACAATTCAAAATTAAAAATAGAATTTAATAATTTAGCATTAAAATACGTTTGAAATACAGATTACAAGAAATAAGACAAGTTATAAAATAGTAGAGCCAATTAGTGGAGCTACTATTTTATAATTTATGTAACATGGAATATTTAATAAATGGTTCGATATAACTATTATGCATTAAGCTTTAAAGAGTATATTAAACTCGTAGTGTTTGTAATTATTTTTATTATTATGTAAAAAGTGGTATAATACGAGGATGGTCATGCTTATTATGATAAACGGGGGAATAGTATGAATATACCAATAATAAGAATAAAAAATTTAGTGAAAAAATATGATGATAGATTGATTTTTGATGATGTAAGTTTAGATATAATGAAAGGCGAAAGTATTGCTTTAACAGGGCATAATGGTATGGGAAAAAGCACATTAATAAAGATTTTGTGCGGTCTTACAAGAATAACTTCTGGAGAGGTTATTAGAGATAAAAATCTTAAATTTAATTATATTCCGGAAAATTTTTCACAGCTTAACATAAAAGCAGGTGAATATATTAAGTTAATAGGAGAGATAGAAGGAATATCAAAAGATGATTTTGTGAAGAAAACTAATTACTTATATAAGGAGTTTAACTTAGAAAATATGATAAACACTTCTATGAAAAACTTATCTAAAGGAACTCTGCAGAAGATTTCGGTAGTTCAGGCACTTTTGTCAAAACCAGATATTTTGTTATTAGATGAGCCATTATCTGGACAAGACAGTGATTCACAAAAAACGTTTATTAGAATGGTAAGAGAGCTTATAAAAGACGGCGTTACAGTAATAATGTCATGTCACGAAGTATTTTTAATAGATCAATTATCTAGTAGAATATTACAGGTTAAAGATTCTAAAATATTCGAAATTAAAAGGGCAGATATTAGCTCTGAGAAATATGCTTCAATGACTTTTTACAGAAAAGAAGCAGATAAATCCTTTGTAACTCCAAATATTAATGGGATCTACGAGTATCATGAAAATGAAGATTATATAGAATTCAAAACAAAAATAAGCGAAAGCAATAGGGTTTTAACAGAAATGATTAATAGTGGTTACACTTTAAAGTATTTTGAAAGGTAAAGGGAACGTAACTTATGTTAATATCAGTATTAAAATATAATTTTAAAATGTACATGAAGTCTCACAAATATATAATGCCTTTTTTTATTTTTATAATATATATGGTAATGGCTTATTCCATAAGATTACTTGATATTGTAGGCAGCATGGTATCTTCAGCAGCCTTTCTCTTTGCCTTAATGACATGGATTGGTTTTACTTATTGCAGCAATATAGAATTAATTGCGGAAGAAGTTTTAATATTAAAATTAAAGAGCCATACACGCTATTGGGTATCTAAAATTATTTTTATGGGTGTAGTAGGAGTATTTTTTTCTATATTATCTGTTGGACTTCCTATTATTTATAATTTAATTTGTAATGTTTTTAAATATCCTGTTACATTCAGCGATATAGTTGTTTCATTTATTATCCACATGTTTTTATCAATAATAGGAGCATTAATTGGTATGTTATTACAACCAAGAATAATATCAAATAGAAAAATGGCAATACTAGGTGCAATCTTTATTGTATTAATGAGCATAATTAAAGGACCAGTAATTAATGAGGTTCCATATTCAAAATATGTGATGTGGATTTTTCCTCCTATAAATGAAGTTTCAACAGCATATTTAGATCTTATGCATTTTAATATAGCTAATTTAATTATGCCATTAATTATTATGATAATTTATATTTTTATAGAGAGTTTTATATTAATAAAGAGAATGAAAAAAGTATTATTTTAAGATGAGGTGAAAAATATGCTAATAAATACAGAGAGATTAATTATTCGTGATTTTCAACATAAAGATAAAGAAAATTTAATGAAAATCATATGGCAAAAAGATGTAATAAGGTTTATGAAAGACTGGTCTGAAAATAGCACTGTTAAAGGAAGGCTTTCAGGCTATATTGATTGGCTTAAGACACAAAAGGATTCAAAGGATATTTATGAAAATAAAAGATATGCTGTGACATTAAAGGAAACAGATGAGTTAATTGGCATGGTTGGAATGGGATTAGAAGATACACTAAATGAAGTTGAAATGGCATATTTTATAGATGAAGATCATGCTGGAAATGGATATGCAACAGAAGCACTAAGAGCATTGTATGAATGGTGCATAAGCGTATCAGACATTCCATATATGATTCTTACTATCGATTGTGAAAATATCGCGTCATGTAAAGTGGCAGAAAAAGCGCAATTTAAATTGTTTGAGAAAAGAACTCCAATTGGTCACAAACAACCTAATATGGAGAGCGATAGTTACTTCTACTATCGCAAATATCGTTAAAGTTTTGATGATTCTTATTGTAATTAATTATTTTAACTTTGTATAGAAAGATAATTAGAAGGGGTATGAAACAAATATGCAATTCTATAATATTATTGAAAATTTAAAATTAATATATAGAGAAGTTGTATTATTATTGAATAAATATGATTGCTACATAAGGAGCTGTGTTTATATGTAAAAATATCATTAAAGGAGTAAAATTAAAATGGCAGGAAAAGTAGAGGAATACTTAGATAGTCTAGGAATTAAAAATGTTAATAGAGAGAAAGATTATAAACTGAATTTAAGAAAAGAAACTCAAAATTTCATAATTTGTTATACTCAATTTGATAAGAAATGCATAGATAAAGTGTATAATGTCCTTGAAGATAACTATAATAGGATTACTAATAACTTAAATAAGCAGCTTAACGAAAAATTAACTATAGAAATACACCCAGACCATAATGAACTTCATATGGCATTAGGATTTCCAAATGCGCCTGACTGGGTGAGAGGCGGACTTGGGGTGGGTAAAATTGTAATAGCATCACCTTTAAATCCACCACCAGGTTCTGATTTTTATAACGTATTAAATACAGCGGTTCACGAATTTGTACACATGATAGTAAATAAGATAAATGATAATACACCTAGATGGCTAAATGAAGGAATAGCGTGTTATGAAGCAAAAGACAATAATGAAAACTGGATAATAAAAACTGTCAAAAATGGATTAGAAAATAATATTATTCCTACATTTAAAGAACTAGATACAGGAGCGGATTTTGAAACCTTTTTTGCACGTAATGGATATCAATACTCATATACCATAGTAGAATCAATAATTAAACTATTTGGATATGAAAAGTTACGCAATTTAATAAAGCAACCCAATAGTATTGTAGAGATTTTTGGAATGACAGAAGAGGAGCTTCAAGATAAATGGATTGATTATATAAAAGTCAATTACCTGCAAAGTTAGTATAAATAAGAATTTATTTTTAGGAGATACAATGAAAATAAGAGAAGAATATACGTGTCCTTTAGAACTAGTACACGATATGATTAAAGGAAAATGGAAATCTATTATATTATGGCGATTGCGATTAGCCCCTACATCATTGGCTAAATTAGAAAGAGATATTGATGGAATTAATCAAAAAATGCTATTAGAGCAATTAAAAGAATTAATTGATTATGGGTTTGTGGAAAAGAAATCATTTGATGGTTATCCTCTTCGTGTGGAATACTCTTTAACAATAGATATGGGAATGAAGATTATAGATGCCCTAAAAATCATGCAATCTATTGGAATTGATTACTTAAAGGAACATGGTATGGAAAAGACATTGATTGAAAAAAAGGTTATTCCAGAGTAATACCCACAAAAAAGTTAGTAATTTACGTTATAAAAGCTCTTTGCTATAATTTGCCTATAAATAATAGCTTTGGGGGTAATATATGATAGCAACAAGTGCAGGTATTATAAATGGGATTATTCAAGATCAATATGGTAGTCGTGGAGAACATTTTAATGAGAATGGAGTCCCAACTTTTTCTCTTCCATTAAAAATTGCAAATGCTCCAGTAAATACTGCTTCATTTGCAATAGTATTAGAAGATAAAGATGCCTATCCAGTAACAGGAGGTTTTGCTTGGATACATTGGCTTGCAGCCAATATTACAAGGAGTGAATTGAAAGATAATGAGAGCCAGACAGCAGGGGATTTTATACAAGGCACAAATAGCTGGACTAGCTTGCAGGGTAATCAGCAATCAAAAGAACTTTCTTGTTATTATGGTGGTATGACACCACCAGATAAAGCACATGTTTATGAGTTTCATGTTTTTGCTTTAGATAAACTGCTAAATCTAAAAAAAGGATTTTTATTAAATGAATTATATCATGAAATGGATGGACATATTTTGGAGCGATATACTCTAAAGGGAATTTATAAGAATTAGTAAGTATAGAAATATAAGTGATATTGCTTTGCTGAAGTGAATATGCAATTTAGACAAAATATTGGAGGATAAATTAGAAATGACAATATTAGAGAGTGATAGATTGATTTTAAGACCTTGGAAAAATTCTGATTTAGATGATTTACATGAATTTATGTCAAATGAAAAAGTTGCAAATTTAGCAGGCTTTAGTGTGAAGAACAACAAAGAAGAGAGCCTAAAGATTTTGAAGCAATTTATCATAGATTCTTCCGATTCATTATGGGCAGTTGAATTAAAAAATATTAATAAAGTAATTGGATGGATTGAATTACATAAATATTCAGAAGGAATATATATAAATTCAAAAGAAATAGGATGTGTTTTATCACAAAAATATTGGGGGCAAGGTTTAATGCCAGAAGCGCTTAGACAAGTTCTTAGTTATGGATTTAATGAAGAAGAGCTTGATTCTATTGTGTGTTCTCATTTTGTAAACAATAATCAGTCTAAGAGAGCAATTGAAAAGTCTGGATTTAAGTATGCTAAAGCGAATGATAATAAAGTTTATTACTGCTTGAACAAAAGCGATTTTTAATTATACTTTATATTTTCAGAGTCATTAAGTATTAAAAATATATAATATATTGCCACAATATGATAAAATATTAGAGAATTTTGTTACTTGAGGTGATTTGATGGTAAAATGGAAGGCGGATTATGAAGTTGGGGTAAAACTCATTGATGAGCAGCATGAAAAATTATTTGAGATTGCGGATCGTGCTTATAAATTATTAACAAATGATTTTATACTTGATAAGTATGATAGAATTACTGAAATACTTGGGGAATTAAAAGAGTATACTATATTTCATTTTAAATCTGAAGAGGAATATATGTTGAGTGTAGGATATAAAAAATTCTTATCACATAAAGTAATACATGAAGATTTTATAAAATCTATTGATAATATTGATTTACACGAAATAGATTTAAATCAAGATGAGTCAGTAAAGAAGATATTAGAATTTGTTGTAGATTGGATAGATAAGCATATTTTAAATGAAGATAAGTTTATAGTAGAGAATTAATAAGAATATTTTAGCTGTTAAGCTAGTGTTCAGAAAACTATATTATAATAAATCTTGTAAAAAAGTTTTCATTAGTATACCTTAGTTAATTTTGCAGCCACTAGTTGGCTGTATTTTTTATTCTTCAGAAATTTATGATAAAGTAAAATATATAGAAAATTTATAGAAAAGCATATTCAAGTAGGTTCTATGTAGAAAAAGAATAAAAAAGAAAATATATTCGCCTGCCAAATTTTTCTCACATGCGTTCGAAAAGGCAGATGCGTAAAAAATCTACACCTATGAAAAGAGTGCGAAGCACAATACGGAACTTAACTAAAATCGCATGCGATTTTTTGTCGTAATTTTTGTTACGAAAAAGTAAAAGTAATTATATAAATTTACGAATATAGCCATATAGATAATTTGAAATAAAATTTATGGGGTGGTTTATATGGAAATAAAATTAAATGAGATTGAAATGTTAACAATATTACAAGCATTAGAAGTTCTACATGATCAAGCTACAGAATATAAAGACCTTATATATGAGGATAATAAAGATTTTCTAGTGGATATAAATAAAACTAGAATGGTACATAATAAGTTATTAGTTCAAGCTAAAAATGAAGGGATAATTAAGAAAAAAGTCAGCTTGATTTAAAAGAAGAGATGAAGGCAGGTTAAACAGAGGTGTTTAATCTGCCTTTCATTATATTAATTAAAATAAAAGTACTTTAGGATAAATAATTTCTATTTATAGTGAGATATATCTCCGTATAATAGTATTTTTGGCACTTCATTTTCTATATGTATTTTTGAAAGGCTAGCTGATTCTATATCTGGATTGCCACAAATATCACAAATATTTTGACTCATGAAATGTGACATAATAACTTTTAAGGTAATTCTATGTGTAACAATAATAATACTTTTGCCTTGATTTAAATTAATAATTTCTTCAATTGAGGGGATGACCCTAGCTTTCAATTCTTCATAAGATTCTCCTTCATCAGTTGGAACATATACAGAAGGGTTATTCCAAAAATTTTCCCAA
The DNA here is from genome assembly GCF_018223745.1 of Clostridium beijerinckii. NCBI lineage: Bacteria > Bacillati > Bacillota > Clostridia > Eubacteriales > Clostridiaceae > Clostridium > Clostridium beijerinckii. Next base: position 3,853,232 of record NZ_CP073653.1, on the reverse strand, counting down.
GTTTCAGGATACTTATTAATAATATCTGTTTGATTCATGCCCTCCCATTTTCCCATATGGATTTCTTTCAATTCTTTCATTGTGTTTATAGGAATGTTTCGATTATGCTGGATGATTTTAGCCGTATCATAAGCGCGTTTACTTTCACTAGAGTATATTAAATCAACTTTTTCATTAATAAGTCTATCACTCAGTTTTTGAGCCTGAGATATGCCAACCTTTGTTAAAGGGGAATCTTTATGGCCTTGCATTCGTTTTTCTAGATTCCACTTTGTTTGTCCATGTCTAATTAAATATAAAACAGTTTGTCTCATAGTTCGCTCCTAAATATTTTATTATAAAAAATGCCGGCAATAATTTATAAGGAGAGTATATCAAAACAAAATCTATATGTATAATATATGTTATTATTATATTCATAAATAAAATATATGAATGGAGAGAATATGAATTTACATGGATTAAGATTGTTTTATATAGTAGCTAAAGCAGGAAGTGTAACAGTTGCATCAGAGCAATTAAAAATTAGTCAACCAGCAATTACATCACAAATTAAAAAGTTTGAAAGAGAAAATGGTATTACACTATTCTTACCACAGGGTAGAGGCATTTGTTTAAGTGAAATAGGTGAACAGTTGGTAAAAGAAGCAGAGGCAGTTTTTAAAATAGAAAATAGAATAGAAGCATTAATAGATAATCATAAAAAAGGTAAAAATGGTACATTAAAAATAGCAGGAAATTATCTTTCAACAAATTTTCTAATACCAATGTGGGCGGCTAAATTAAAAAAAGAGAATAAAGATATAAATGTTGAGATTAATACATTAAATACTGAAGAAGCCATTGATCATCTTATCTCATATAAAGTAGATGTTGCAGTTTTAGGTAGTGGAGCAATGAAATATACAGACAGAATTGATACCATTAAAATAATGGATGATGATTTATGGTTTGTAGCTTCACCAAATCACAAATATGCAAACAAAAAGGTTAGTATAAATGATATTATGTTAGAACCATTTATAATGCGGGAAAAAGGAAGTTATGCTAGAGTACTTTTGGAATCACTTTGTCATATTAATAGTATTAAAGTTCCTGATATAGCTCTTGAATTTAATGGGCTACATGAAACTCTTATGGCATCTACGTATGGATATGGTGTGAGTTTTTGTTCATCAATTGCTGCTAAAGAATTCATTGACATGGGGAAATTGGCTAGAATTTATGTAGATAATGTTGATCTAAAAAATGAAATTGTTATTTGTACACGTAAGAATGAAAAGATATCTAATTTAACTGAGAAGTTTATTTCTGTTATAAATAATTAAATACTTAGTTTTCATTTTATTTTTGATAATCAGAGAAAAGCAGTAGATAAAAAACTACTGCTATATAATATATATTATATATTATATTTAAACTAACTGCAGAAAGTAGTAGAAGGTACCATGATCAGATTGCAAATTAAATATGAGAAATATTCTCTATATTATATAATATATAAAATTACGAGAAAATAGTTACTTAAGATAGCAATAAAAATAAAAAGATTTAATGTAATATTACATAAGATAATTATTATATTGCCAAGAATATTTGAATAAGCGATGATAATGTCATTATAATAATCATTTTGTGATGACTAAATAACAACACATTTATTAGTTATGTTATAATAAATGTAGAAGAGTAGTTGGTTGAATAATGATGTGTATTAATATGAAAGGAATGATAAGAATGACAAAAGTAGCGATGTGTCAGAGTTGTGGGTTACCGTTTAATGAAGAACATGCACATTTTATAGCAAGGGAGCAAGATGGAAGTGAGAGTATTTATTGTACAAATTGCTATAAAGACGGAAAATTTATTGATCCCAATATGTCTATGAAAGAAATGGTGGAGCTAATTGTACCGGTTTTGGGAAAAGTAATAGGGGAAGAAGAAGCAAGAAAAGAAATGACAACATTATTACCAACTCTTAAACGTTGGAGATAATAATGATTTAGGCTAAATTTAATAAACAATATGTGTATAGTTATAAATGCTATAAAGCAAATGGTAATTTGAAAAATTGTATTATTCAAGAAGTTTAATTTATTATTTTTTATGTGTAATACAAAAAAAACTTATTTGCAATATAACAACATAAAGTTAGTTTTACATAAAAATAAAGATTGATTAGAGAAGGATATCTGATTTATCTTTATTTTTTGGCGCAAAAATAGAGATAGCGAAAAATCAGGTGAATGATAATAAATAAAAGCTATCTCTTTTTTATTTTAATATGCAGTTATGTTTTAATTATTGACACAGTTTATGGAAAATATACAACAAAATAAATAAACAATATATGCTATAATTGATTTAATATGGAATATGATTATGCAGCAAATTCATGAGTAAATCATAGTATTTCAAAAAGGGTTATAATTGGAGAAGGATTTTGTAATGTATAATTGTGCTTTGTGTTCTATTCATACTTGTAATAAAAGAGAACTTGATAAGACCCCTAAAAATTGTTCGAGTCTTGATGAAAAAATAGAAGAAATTAATGAAGTCTACAAAGAAAAAGATAATCTTTATATAACTGTAATTTAATATAATTGCTTAGATAGAGGTGGATAATGAAAACAGTAGTAATCTATAAATCTAAAACAGGCTTTACCAAAAAATATGCGAGTGGATTGCAGAAGAGCTATCAGCAGATATTTTTAATGCATCAAATGTTGATATTAATATTTTGAATAAGTATGATACTATAATTTATGGTGGAAGTTTGTATGCGGTAGGCATTATTGGGATAGGTTTAATCAAAAAGAACATTAACAAAATTAAAGATAAGAGGTTAGTAGTGTTTGCAACAGGAGCATCACCTTTAAGAGATAATGTTATAAACGAAGTAATAAATAAAAACTTTACAGTAGATGAGCAAAAATATATCAAATTTTTTTATCTAAGAGGTGGATTTAATTATAATAAGCTAAGTTCTTTTGATAAATTTCTTATGACATTATTGAAATGGAAAATAAAAAATAAGAAAAAGGAAGATTTATCAGCAGATGAAAAAGGAATGCTTGCTATTTATGATAAACCAGTAGATTTTACAGATAAGAAGAATATAGGGAAAATAATAGCTTATGTTAATTCGTGAGAGTAAATAAATATAAGTAACTGTAGATTTATGATTCAAGTAAAAGTATTAAATTTAGGAGATTAGTATGGATGTAATAAGAGCAATAGAAGAGCGTAGAAGTATACGAAAGTTTAAAGATAAGGTAGTACCAAAAGAAATAATAGAAAAGATCTTAGAATTAGCAACTAAAGCACCGTCAGGAAAGAATCGTCAACCATGGAAGTTTATTGTTGCCCAGGATAACACAAAAGATGAGATGGTGAGAATTATGGAGAATTCACTACACCAGAATAAAAAAGAGAATAAATCTACTGGTAGCCTGGAGTCAAGTATGAATTCAATTAATGAAGCATCGGCAGTAATCTTAGTATTTAATACTTTTTCTAATATTGAAGAAGATTATAATCATCATAGATTACTTACTGATACTCAATCAATTGGGGCTGCAATACAAACAGTTCTTTTAGCAGCACAGGATTTTAAACTAGGAACTCTTTGGATTTGCGACATATTTTATTGTGACAGAGAAATATGCTCATGGTTAAATTGCAAAGATGAACTTGTAGCAGCAGTAGCAATTGGATATCCAGATCAATCACCATATCCAAGGCCACGAAAGCCATTAGAAGAGGTTGTAAGATGGATATAAATTTTGTGGGTCTAAGTAATAAGTGATTCTACGGTAAGACTTATGATGCTTGGTGTTTTGGTGGAGATGCTTCGATTGCAAATAAACTCGCAAAACTAGTTGTAAATGGTATTAAAACAGCAACTGCATCAGCGTATCAGCTATATGAAATTGAAAACAGTCCTCTGCCAGCAGTGGGTGGTTTAAATATTATATTAGACACTGATAATAATGCTGTTTGCATAACTAAAACGACCAAAGTTTATACTTGTTCATTTAATGAAGTGTCAGAAAATCATGCACTTAAGGATGGAGAAGGAGATTTGTCCTTGGCATATTGGAGAAAGGCACATAAAGATTTTTTCTCAAAAGAATTAAAAGAGTATGATCTTGATTTTGATGAAAATATGGTTGTTGTTTGTGAAGAATTTGAATTAGTATGTAAATAGATAGTTGGTATAAAGTCGATAAAAATGGCTTTTATTTTGAATAATAGACCAATGAAAGTATCTAAAATAATTGATAAGTCATTATATAAATATAGATAAAATCTATCGTTGACTTACAACAAATTTTTATATATAATTTACTTAAAAAATAAATGAGAGCTTATACTTTCATCACCGGATGATTGTATTATAAGGCATACAAAAGCTAGCCGTAGGTACGGTGTGTTTTCACACTATAAGGTTAGCTTTTGGATGCCTTTTGTTTTGAAGGAGGTCGCAAAATGATAATTAAAGAGTATAACTACTTGCCAGAAGAGGCTAAAAAAATAAGAGTAGAGGTGTTTGTAAAGGAGCAGGGTTTTGTTGAAGAGTTTGATGAAATTGATGAAATTGCTAAGCACATGGTTATGTATGAAGGAGAACAACCAATCTCAACTTGTAGAATCTATTTTAATAGTAAGAAACAGTCATTTATCATAGGGAGAGTTGCTGTTTTAAAGGAATGGCGAGGGAAAAATATTGGAGCTAAAATGCTTAATGCTGCAGAAGACTGTATTACTCGAGAAGGTGGAAAAAGCGTAATGTTGTCAGGACAGGCACGAGTTGCAGAATTTTATGAAAAACAAGGGTATGAAAAGCAGGGAGAAGCTTATTTAGAGGAAGATTGTCTACATATATTGATGAAAAAGAATTTAGATTAATATAGGTAAATGAAATAATTACAGTAAAAGATGAAATAAACAAAAAGTAAGACGATTATATGATTCATACTAGAAGGTTATTGGGGAATGTAATCCTGCAATAATATACTATATGCTATTTAGGGTTAGATGTATAATTCATGAGAATACTTTGAAAGGGGCTTGATTCATGAATATTACATCTTTTCTTATTTACTGTATTATTGTTACAGTTACGTCTGGACCTACGAATATTGTAATATTGTCTACGGTAAATAATTGGGGGACAAAGAAAGCAATGGAGTATACATATGGAGCAACTATTGCGTTTAGTTTATTACTTATTATTTCAGCTGTTTTAAATACTGCACTTATGGCGGTTTTGCCAAAAATTCTATGCATCATGCAGATAATCGGAAGTCTTTATATTCTCTATCTTGCTTATCAAATATGCAAGATGGATACATCAAAATCAACTGCAAAAGAAACGGCAACTTTTTTATCGGGGTTTCTTATGCAGTTTGTGAATCCAAAGGTCGTATTATTTACAATGACAGTAATTCCGAGTTTTGTTATGCCATACTATACTAAACTATCTGCTTTAATGATATTTGTTGCATATATAACAATTATTGGATTTGGTGCATTTATTACATGGGTACTTTTTGGCACAATTTTTAAGACATTTTTGCAGAAACATCAAAAAATTGTTAATATAATTATGGCATTATTTTTAGTTTATTCTGCAATAATAGTATCTGGTGTAGGCGAGCTGATTAAGGGGTGATTTATATGGATAAATTTATATATAAAAAATCAGCAGGTATTACCGCACTATCAGCAAGTTTTGCTGACTTTAAATATAAGAAGCACTGTCATAAAGAATATGCAATAGGTGTAACTTTGAGAGGCATTCAGCAGTATAACTTAGATGGTAGCTTGCAGTTATCTTATCAAAATGGTGTTATGCTTTTTAATCCTGAGCAGCCACATGACGGAATGGCACATGATGAGACAGGTCTTGATTATATTATGTTATATATTGAGCCAAAATTATTTTTAGAGAGTATTGAAAAAAAGGATATAGTCTGTTTTTCTTCTCCTATTATTTATAATTACAGACTTGAGCAGCAAATATTAAATCTTTCTAATGCAATATTAAGTGGAAAAGATGATGCATTGTGTAGTGAATTTTTTTTATCTTTTGCAGATAGTTTTGCACAAACGGATCTTTGTATAAGTTACAAGAAAGAAAATGATTTAATTAAAAAAGCAAAGAATATGATTTATTATAACTTAGAGAATGTATTAAGGCTTGATGATATTTGTAGAGAGTTTAATATGTCAAAATTTCAGTTTATTAGATTATTTAAAGCTAATACTGGAATTTCGCCATACCAATATTTTCTTAAATGCAAAGTAGAAATGGCAAAAAAGTTAATAGAGAAAAATAGAGATGTTTATTCAGCAGTAGCAGAGTGTGGTTTTGTTGATTTAACACATTTAAATAAGCATTTTAAAAGCATATATGGAATAACAGCATTTGAATATTTATCATACTTAAATTAAAGTGATTTTTCTATGACTTTTGTTAAATATAAAAATGCCCCAATAAAGGGGCATATATGTATGTGATAATTAATATTTATGGGGGATTTATATCATGCTCTAATATATCTTAAATAATACATAATATAAATATCACATATTTAGAATTAAATAGATCAAAAATGGAGTTTTGATTTGATTATGAAGACATTCTAGTTTGTGGATATTTCATAAAATTATTCATGTAAAAAATAATAAAAGCCCCTAAAATAAGGGGCCAAAAAGTGAATGGATTAAAACAAAAAAGTAACTATGAATTAAGGGTAACCAAGAGAACAAAAAAATAACACTCAAGAGGTTTCCTTTAATTATATGAAGGGGAAGTTTAAATAATTCTAAATATTAATAAATAATTCTTTGCATAAAAAAGACCCCAATAATGGAGTCAAAATGGATTTCGTAAATAATAACATAATGAGAAGCAATCATAGTATATGCGAGTTAAAAATAATTATTCATATGGGGGGGAACATTAGGCGAGATATTTAATAGAATCTACTTTTTACATATTGGTTTTTCCCACCATCCAAATGCGACTACTACCTTATCAATTATTAAATTTGATGATTTTATAATTAGAGTATAGTTTCCACCTGGAGCTTCTATAAACTTTCCATCTTCCTCACCTACTAATGTTGTATTAGGGGGTACTATTCTTTCATATACATTAACTCCATCTTTAGGAACAATTCTAGTAGACTCAATAAATCTAATATCTACCTTGTTTTTTGGTATTGGCTTTAACGCAGTGTTGGTTGGAGAGGTCTTACGGGATACACAAGCTTTTTCAGGAAAACTAGTATTTAACCATATTTGGGCAGTTAAATAGTCATTAGATAAATTTGAAATAGTAAATACATTTGCATATAAATTGACATCTGAATTACGTGGATTTACTAAACCAGCCCAGGCATTTGAACCATTACCAACCCATAAAGTTTCTGTCTGCCCTACAAAGTATCTTCCTCTCATTGATTTATATAAAGAAATAGGAATGCTAACTACTTCTTGTAATTTACCACTTTTATTATCTAGTATATAATTACTATTATTTTCTAACATAAATTACATCTCCTACGGATTAATTTTTATAAATAGTACCATAGAGTTTCTTTATATATAATATTCCGTAAATGCATAAAATGCTTATGTTATTAATAAAAGTAAGCCATAGCGCTGTAGGTATAGTATATATTTTATAATTACTTTACTTGTGGCAATATTTAGTTCTATATTCAGACGGAGAACAATTCCTGTACTTTTTAAATACTTTTCCAAAGTAACTTATGCCATTAAAACCTACATCGAGAGAAATATTAGAAATGGAATCCTTATTTTTTAGAAGTAGCTCTGCTGCTTTTGAAACTCTATATTCCATTAAGTATTCAAAAGGAGTTACTTTCAAAATTCTTTTAAAACTTCGACAGCACTCACTTTTGCTGATATTTGCAGCTCTTGCGATACTATCTAGATCAATATTATCTGCATAATTCTTTTGAATATATTGCATTGCCATTTTCACACGTTCATCATCATTTGATGCTGAAGGTACAGTTCTTTTAATATCTTCCTTTATTTCTTTAATTAAGTTTAACCAAACAATACTTAAATAATTTTTCATTTCTAATTCATATCCATATGATTTTTTATGAGATAATATAAAAACTTGTTCCAGATGCGCTAAGATTCTTTTTTGCCAAGGAACGTCAGGTTTTAAAGAGAGAAATTTCAAATTATTACTCTCAATAATTGGAGATAAGTACTTTTTTTCAATAAGTGATTCTTCACTTCCTCCAATTAAAGTTGAATCAAAATCAATGGAAAACATCATGCAATCGATATTTTCATATGGTTTAATTTGATGAAGTACATTTGAATTTATCATAATTCCTTCACCTGGAGATAATATTATTTCTTCATCTTCAATAAAAACTACTACTTTATCATATAGTGAATATGAAAATTGTACTTCCTTATGCCAATGCCATCTTATATATCCATCTTCAAACAGATTAAATTTGTCAGTATAAATTGCTAGTGGAAAATCATGAGAACCATGTTTTACTGTTTCTTGCAAATTATCATTTACTTCTATTCTTGTTGCTTGCATATTTATCATCTCGCTAATATAGTTTTAATTTCTGACAATATATTAATTGTTTAATGCCATAAATAATAATAAAATTATTACATATTTGTTATATTAAATCAATATAATTGCAATTAGCTAAAATATATATTGCAAATGATTATATGTGTTCCAATTCATAATGCACATTTAACAATACACAATTACGGCTGAAATTCTTGCAATATTTTTAGAATTATGGTGAAGAATTATTTTTGCAGTATATATAAGTTAATTAAGAATAAATACAAAAAGGAGGAAGTATAGTGAACTTTCAGCCAAGGATAAAAGGAATAATCCTGGTAATCATAGGAGCCATGTTATGGGGGATATCAGGTACTGCTGCTCAATACTTATTTCAGAAAAAGGGATTTAGTCCAGAGTGGCTTGTTGTAATACGTTTATTATCATCGGGAATAATTTTATTATTATATACTTTTATGAAAGGTGAGCAAAATATATGGAAAGTATGGAAAAGTAAGAATGATGCTTTGAGTCTTATATTTTTTAGTATATTAGGCATGCTAGGTGTACAATATACATATTTTGCAGCCATTAAATATGGGAATGCAGCAACAGCAACAATACTTCAATATTCATCACCAGTAATAATTACTTGTTATTTAGCCATTCGTAATAAAAAAATTCCAAAGCTTAAAGAAATTATTGCTATTGGACTAGCAATGCTAGGGACATTTTTTATAATTACAAAGGGGAATATTCATAGTATATCTATTTCAAGGTTGGCATTGTTTTGGGGAATTGCATCAGCATTTGCAGCAGCCTTTTATACTTTACAACCTCGCTTACTTCTTAGAAAATGGGGATCCATATTAGTAGTTGGGTGGGGGATGTTAATAGGAGGAATAGCCTTCAGCTTTATTGAGCAGCCATGGAATTGCACTGGAATTTGGTCTACTAATTCAATATTAGCTATTATATTTGTAGTATTATTTGGAACGTTAATTGCTTTTACTTGCTTTTTAGAAAGTTTAAATTATATAAAGCCGACAGAGTCAAGTATATTATCATCAGCTGAACCTTTATCGGCTGCTATATTATCTGTATTATGGTTACATGAAGAGCTTGGAATAGCACAATGGATTGGAACGGCATGTATTATAACTACAATTATAATTTTGTCTCGTATAAAGCAATAAGAAGTTGTTTTAATATACAATGAAAATTAGTTCAATATATCAGTATATTAATACAAAATGCTTAAGTAGATTAATAGATAGCTGGATGACAATGAGTCAGCAGGTATTGATAAAATCATAAGTATACTCATTAAGAGAATTCTAAATTACCTACAGTAACTATTATAATTATATCCCCATAATTTAGAGGCTTTAGAGTATATTTACGAGAATTAGGTTCAAAACGAATTAATTCCTGTATTAATTGAGTACTATCAATTATAAGAAGTATAGCTCTACCAGAAGAATTATTCTCAACATTATAATCAACGCCTGCTGATAGGCCTGAGTCTTTTAAGGTATACAGCCCTTGAGTTAAAGTTTTACTAGCAGCAAAAGCATTTACTGTATTTGTGCTAAGTAATAAGAATAAAAAAATAGAAAATGTAACAATAAATTTTTTCATTATACTCACCACCTTTCATAATTTATAGTATTTGAAAGCGGTGAAATTATATTCAAAATATATTGTGGCAAGTTAAGAAAAATAGACTATTACAAAATTCTAAGAACTGGTTTAGAAAATTATAGCTTGTCATACAATTGACATATTCATCTAGTATTATAAATTTATAAGATAGTTAATCATTATTTACCCCTTATTAAATAAATGATAACCAGTATTTAGAATGATCTATTACACCCTAGTAGATTATTCTTTTTTTTCGCCTTCATTTACTATGTAATTATAGTAGTGAGCTATAGCCATGTCCACTATAGTACTTACATAGGTATTTAAGTCAGGATGCCTGCTCTTTAATTCATTAACTTTTCTAACAGTAGAAGATCTAAGCATATAAGTTCGTTTAATATCTAGGAATTCACCATCAATAGGTGGAGCCATGCCATTTGCTAATGAAACTTTTCTATTATCTGCAAGAATATTAGAATTAGATGCTTTAACATTTTGGGTAGATGCTGCTTCATCATCAAATGAGATGGTTAGAGCAGGATTATTAGATTCAATAGACGATCTATTATTACTGTTATAACTACAATTATTATTATTACTGCTGTTATTGGACATAGCAGTATTTATTTCATCTTCATCATCATCAAATGAAAAAGATGAAATGCACTTGCCAGAAATGACTGGTTCAGGTGTAAAACCAATTATTTCTTCATTCTCATCTGGTGCAAAATCATTTTTTGGTAGTTCATTTTGTTTTCTTTTACTCATAAGTGTTCTCCTCGTATAATAAATTTTTGTACATTCTTTCTATAAATGATAACAGAAAAGAAATGTATGATTCTAAATATAAAAGATCAAATGAAAGAATTCTGTTAATCAAATGAAAAAATTGAGCTCTAACTTTTTGCAGGATAACTTTTTTGAAAAGCTCTTTTGAATTCTCATATATCTCACTTAAGATATATGCAGAAAAAGAGAATATTCTAATATTCTTCACAATATTTATTCTGGAGAATAAATATTCTCTAGAATATTACCATAGAAGAATATATATTCTTCAGAATATGCTTGAAAAATGCGGCTTAAGGAGAGATTAGTATTTAAATTAACATTTTTATTTTATGGTTTGATTTTTGATTTAATAAGACATGGAATAAAAAAGAAGAGGCTAATAAATAATTGAGAGTGAATTCTAATTTAATATTAAAACTTGGTTAAATAAAATAATTAAGTTTTAATATTAGATTATTTATTAAGCAGTTTGATTACTAAAATTTCAAATATAAACTTATTATTGAAAAGCATTATACTCAACGAGATAGAAATTTAAATATATTTATAAATTTATATTAATTTAGCGAAGAAAAAAGTCAAGGCGTGTGATACTGCTAAGTGATAGGTTTACAAATACGGTGAATTTGCGGAAAAAAATACAATATTCAGCACTTTATTTGAAAAAAATAAATTTTTATGTTGACAACCTATAATCATGTAACATATAATAAACAAGCAGATTAGTTGCGGGTATCGTATATCGGTAATACTCCAGCCTTCCAAGCTGGAAAGGTGGGTTCGATTCCCACTACCCGCTCCAAAAAAAATTAAAGAGTTTGCAACATAATAAATAATATGCGTTTTTAGCTCAGCTGGATAGAGCAACGCCCTTCTAAGGCGTGGGCCAGGGGTTCGAATCCCTTAAAACGCACCATATAATGGTGAACGTAGTTCAGTTGGTAGAGCGCCAGTTTGTGGCACTGGTTGTCGTGGGTTCGAGTCCCATCGTTCACCCCATGTAAAAATATTAGTAGGCTGCAAGGCAATTGATTTAGCTTAATTATTTGTAAAAGCATTCTATTATAATTATTATTCTGGTTCACTAGCTCAGTCGGTAGAGCACATGACTTTTAATCATGGTGTCCCGGGTTCGATTCCCGGGTGAGCCACCAAATTGTTTAACCTAAGGTAGAAAAGGTATAGTTAAATATACTTTGATGCTTTAGGTTTTTTTATTATTTAGTAAAAATTATATCAAGTCAAATTTACAGATGACTTTGTAGGCAGAGGAAATATATAGCCCAAGAATTAGTTTTTTTGTATTATTTAAGTTTATGCTATCTCTTGTAAAGGTTAAGAAAAATGATAACTTAGAATTAAAATGCGAAAATTTGAAATTCATGACAGCATATATAATAAAAATAACAGCTCTAAGGTAAATGTTAACCTTAGAGCTGTTAGATTTTAATAATATACTGGAATATTATTAAATATTTTTCTCAAAATAGTTTTCTTTTTTAAAATGGCTGTAGAGTAGCACATATCTTTAAAATAAGCATATTCCTTAACAGTATGATTTTTGTAGAATACAAAATTTATAAGTTCAATTTCTTCTTCACTTAGATTTTTAAGAGCTAAATTTAAATCTTCATAATCACAGATTTCACATAATGAAACTTCGATAGATATTTCTTGTGAAGGAATATCTTCTTCAAAGTTATCATGATAACTTAAAGCATCATTACTATCAGTAGAACTTCTGAAATTCATTTTCCTAATTAAATCATTTACATTATTCTTTATTGCGTTAGTAGCATAAGCAACAAACCTATGCTTCTCCAAATTGTACATGGAAACAGATTTAAAAAGTGATTTATAACATTCCTGCTGAATATCATAAATGCTATATCCATCAACAAAAGTTTTCTTTGAAATATTATAGATTAAAGGCTTAAACTCATCAGTTAATTTTTCTTTTGCGGTTTCATCATTATTTTTACATCTTCTCACCAGTTTTTCAATATAATCAAAATTCATATGAACCTCCTTCCTCACTTAATGGCTGCAAAATAAATTGATTAATTTACATATGTTGTGTTCATTGTTAAGTTAATTTCTACATGTAGATATACGGCCGAGAATGTACATTTTACATAAAAATAGAAAATAAATTATATTAATTTATTGTAGATTAGGTTGAAGTAAGATTTTTATTAGAAATAACAGTCTTTTATGTGTGATTTATTCATCTAAATACAATAATGCATTTATGGAAAGTTTTGTAATACGATTAATTACGTGGATGACTAAGAAATGTTAGTAAGATAAGTTTTCTTATCTTTTGCAAGAATAAATAGTAGTGAGAATTGGTTGATTAATAGATAAGAATGGGAACAATAAGAGATTTAATGTGCTTAGAAGTATTTACATATATGATGTAGAAAAAATGTGTTTGGATACAATATGAAATTTAGTATAAAAAGAACTGTGGTAAAAAATAAATACAAAAATTATTTGGAAATAGGATTTTTGAATAAATTAAATTTGAAAAGTGTAAGAAAATAGTGGAAAATATTCATAAGAAATCTAGGCAAAAGGATAAAAAATGCGGCATAATAATAGTAATAGGCTATATAAATATAGCCTATTACTATGTTTTTAGAAAAATGTAAAAACAGTATTATTAAAATGGACATTATGTCTGTAATGGGAAGCTTTTGCTAAGTCTTTTTGAGCATTTAAAAGCAATCTAGTTTTTTACAGAAAAAGTAAGGTGTAAGCAAATTGTATACACTAATATAAAATATATTGATTTAGCAAAGGACAATGATTTTATATGGAGTGGTTTGAGCAGGTATGCTCTTAGTTGCAGGCCAATAGACAACAATTAGGTTTCTATTCCCTGGATATCTGTTAAAGGCCTGATCGTTTGTTAGAATTATCTCAGTAGATTCGGCTATGTTGAGCTTTAAATTTCCATCGCTACTTATAAGTAGATAGTCAAAATAATCTACAGTAACATTTTGATTTTCTGTGTTTTTTGCCATAACAATTGCAGGATATTGCGGAGGATAAATAAGAAGAGCAGGTGCGTTTGCGTCAAAGAATCCAGTGACCTCGTCTCCAGCCACTACCATTTCATGATCCACAAAATAAGTTCCTGGAGATATCACAAAATTTACTGGTCCTCTTTCGATGCTTTCGAGTGACATTAATTTATAGCAACCTGCTGATTCATCATCTTGGGTTGGATAAAAATCTTCAATCATTGTAATGGTACCACTAATGGCCGTAAAACTTTGTATTGTATTTCTCCAATTTGCATTGAAAGAGAGGTGAGCTACTTGATTCATGTAGTAAGGACAACAAGGAAATTGTTTATTATACATGTATTGTATTCTCCTTTATTTTGATGTAGTTATAAGTCTCATTATAATAGTATATTAGCTACGTTGAGAAGTGTTACTTAGTGTCAAGTAGATATATATACGAAGAGTAAACTTAGTCTGTTAATTTTAAAAGATATTTATCAAAAGCTTTTTAATCTAAGTATTACTTTTGCAAAGATACTAAAATAGTCATTTAATTGATCACAATAACATTGGTAAAAAAACGAGCTGGCTTCTTTTTTATTACTACTGAAACCCACATATGAATAGGAAATGTTTTTGGTATTTTAAAATATATATTATGTATGGAGTATATCATCAAATAAGCTTTGAAAGTAGTAAAACTATGTAGAGGTATATAAACTAATAGATTATAGAAAATGAGGTGTTAATCGATGATAAGTAATGAAGACATGAGAATTAGTAAATTTATAAGCCTTATACTCAGGCATAAACCGGAAGAAATTGGATTAACTTTAGATGAATATGGATATATTAGTACTTCTGATTTAATCAAAGGATTAAATAAAAAAGGATATAAGGTGACAATTTCAGATATTGAAAGAATTGTAGCTGAAGATGGTAAACAAAGATATTCATTTAATAATGATAAAACTAAAATTAAAGCGAATCAAGGCCATTCAATAAAAGTTAATCTTGAATTGCAAGCTATTAAGCCGCCTAAAGTATTATATCATGGAACTGCAACTAGGTTTATGGATAGCATATGCAGAGAAGGTATCAAAAAACAGAATAGACAATACGTTCACTTATCAGCTGATATAGAAACAGCCACAAAAGTAGGTAAAAGACATGGAGAATTAGTTATATTTAAAATTAACAGTGAGCAGATGAATAAAGATGGATATAAATTCTTCCTATCTGAAAACAAAGTGTGGTTAACTGATTATGTTCCAGTAAAATATTTTGATATTTTTAGAACTAATTAGAGCCCAGAATATAAAGGTGAATCGGTATATTTTGAAAATTATAATATCTAGAAGGGGAGTTTTTTGGAGATTAATAAAATTTTTTAGGCCAATTTTAATATTAGAAAGTTTAATTTATATCTAACTTAATTGAATATAATAACTTAATATAATTTGCAATTTAAGGTATTCTGAAGTTTTTTTGAATCCATATAATTCTATAAATAACCAAGAGTAGTCGCCAAAAATAAAAAATAATAACTAAAGCCAAAGAAAATTTAAATTTAATTGATTTTTATGTTTACAAAATGGAAGAAAAACTTCTTTAAGTATATGTAAAGCAAATGAGTTAGCTAACCTCAAAGGCTTAATTAAAATTATTTTTATATTTTAGGAGGAAAAAATTATGGGTTATTTAGGAATTAACATGTCAGGATCAAGTATACCAGTATATTCTACAAATATTGAGGATAACACAAGAATAGGAAGTTTGGGATACAAAGAACGATTTGCAGTTACAAGCAGTGGACCAATTGCAATAGTTATAAAGTTTGTAAATTCTTCAGGGAGCTGGGTTGATGGTAGATTAGATCCAGATGCTGATATTAGTGATTGGTGTGAATATTTATTTAGATCAAGCGCAATACCAGCTGGATATTTCCGCACTGATAGTACAGTAAGAATGTATGATTCATCAGGAAGTTTTCAATCATCATATCCGGCAGGCACAGTAGTAGTACCATATACTGAAAGTAGATCACAAAATGGTACAAGTCACCCAGATTATCTTAGAATCAGAGCATTATATGATAGAAATGGAAATCAAATTTCTGATGATACTTATGGTATGTTCATAGATTGCAGGATAAGATATAATTCTGGCAATACTCCTGTTTATGGAAATTGGAATTAACAAGATATTGTATTAATTTAAAATAGAGGACTGTAGTAGGCTTGCTATTATGCAAATCTTACTACAGTCCTTCTTTATTGTTCTGTAATTTCTTTCATATAATCTATTCCAACGATAGTATTATTCTTGGAATTTGGGGTGAAACCAGAATTATGAGATTCGTCATAATCATATGCAAGACCTAATACAAAATTACCTTGATTAGAGGAGTAAACTATATGAGTTTTTCCAGTGGAATTATCATATTTACTTCTTATTTCTTTTATATCATTAGGTAACACGCTTTTAGCAAGTTTTATTGCATCTTCGTAGGTTATTTTTGTTGGATTTACTTCACTTGCATAGGTATAGTCAGTTAATATATCTTTGTATTTTTTATTATCTACATTAGGTATTCCAGATTCACTGCCAACAAAGCTATTTTCAGTTTCATAGTAAGTAAGAGAAGAATTAGTTTTATCATAATTCAGTTTAGATTTATCCACTTCTTTATATCTCTTATCTATTTCAGTATTATCTCTTTCTTCGTTTTCTTCAAAAATTGCCTGATCTCTTGGAGAGTTTCCGCGAGTTTCAGAATTATCATTTTTATCTGTATCTTTACTTGATTCTTCAGTTTTATGTTCAGCTGTAGTTTGGTTTTTATCAGCATTTTCATTTTTACCTATTGAGTTGCAGCTGATAGCTGTAAAAGATACTGCAATTAATGCTGCAAGTGTTATGTAATTAAATTTTTTCAATATATGTCCTCCTTATATAGCTTAAAAAAATAGTAATAAGAGATTCAAATATTAATGGTCAAGCATTTAACATGATATTAAAGTTTTATCATGTTAAGCTTTAAAGTAAAAATTTGTATAACAAAATGTTAACATATAATAATAATTGAAACAAGGATAGAGGGGGATTTACTGAAATATAAGTTAAGATTTCAAAATTGGCTGTTCTATATAGAGTAACTGTTGAAATTTGATCAAATGCCAAATTTTTTGGAAGATGAAATCCAAAATTTCCGCTAAAGCCAGTGGACATATAATACGGAAAGCTGCTGAAATAACAACCAGATATTTGAACTATTCTACATAAATTTCTAGGAGTATAAAGACCTATATAAATGTGATTTAACCATCCTTCTTTTACTAAACTCAATAACTAATAAATACTATTTGATTCTATAACTTGGAATATTTGACAAAGGGCAAAAGTAAGATAAAATTATATATGAGTTCCAAAAATTTGTTGATCAAAGTTAAACCTTTAAAGCGGAAGTATAAAGTGGAATAATTTTAATGATTAGAAAGTTTATTAAATGGAACTTATATATTATAAGAACTTAGGGGGAATAATAATGGTAAAATTAAAAAAATTAATAGCAGGATCACTAATAGCGGTTTCAGTATTAGCGATAACTCCGATAAGTGCAAGTGCAGAATGGAAGAATGATAGCACTGGATGGTGGTACACAGAAGGTGGTTCGTATTCTACAGGATGGAAAAAGATAGAAGGAAAATGGTATTATTTTTATGCTAGTGGTTATATGGCTAAAAACACAGTTATTGATGGATATATTTTAAGCAATAATGGAGATTGGACAGGCCTAGAAACTAAATCTGATAAGATTTCAGTTTCATATCCTTCAAATTGGACTAAAACGACTTTAAAAGGAGATGATATTTACTATCTAGACAATCAAGGAACTAATGTGAATTTGGTTATAGATGGCATGGAGGGATATTCAGAAGAGGTTTATTTTAATTCAGCAGAAACTTATATAAAAAATCGCTCAGATATAAATAATTTACAAATTAAAGAGCGTAAATTTAATAATAATAATGCGTTAACTCTAAACTATTTTCATAATATTAATGGAATGGATGTGCAAGTAGAACAAGTAATGATTTGTAATAGTAACAAAGCATATTTATTTACACTTATGCAACGTGGAAAAATATCAGATGAAAATATGACATCTTTTGAAAGTATGTTAAATACAATAAAATTTGCATATTAATTCTTTAAATTAGGGGATAATCTTTAGTAAGGAGAGATATGCTTTTAATTATCTTACCTTGCTAAAGATAATACATGTAATAGAAAATAGAAGATTAGTTTAAAATAAGTGAGGAAATAATTCTAAAGGTTTAAAAATATGCCATAGTGATAAATTTATATTTATGATTTAAATAGGTCATATTTTTAATTAATACTGAGATATGTGAAATAAGTTCCGACATAGTAATATTGTATTTAGATAAAATTACATAAAATAATAAACAACATATTTTAAAGATTAAATTATATGAGAAGGCGTATATATTCTTATAGAAAAGGAGAAAAAATGAGTACCACAAATGAGCAGAAAGTATATGAAATATTAGATTTATTAGGTATTAAGTATACTAAATATGAGCATAATCCAATATATACAGTTGAAGAAGCCAAAAATTTAGATATCGATATTCCAGGAGGTCATTGTAAAAATCTTTTTATTAGGAACAGAAAAGGAGACACCCATTACTTAGTTGTTTTAGATGAAAATAAGAGAGTTGATTTAAAGGCTTTAGATAAGCAAATTGGTAGTACTCGGTTATCATTTGCATCAGAAGAACGTTTATATAAATATTTAAAGCTAACACCAGGATCAGTTACTCCTTTTGGATTAATAAACGATTCTAATAGAGAAGTTATAGTATTAATAGATAAAGATTTAGCTAATCAGGATATTGTTAATTTTCATCCTAATGTAAATACAGCGACAATAGGAATTTCTTATAAAGATTTTGAAAAATTTATTTTGTGGCGTAAAAATGGATTTAAATATATAGATATATAGCTTAAATGGAGGAAAGTTTTATGGAGATATTAGGTAGCCTAGGACTAAGTG
The DNA here is from genome assembly GCF_018223745.1 of Clostridium beijerinckii. Taxonomy (NCBI): domain Bacteria; kingdom Bacillati; phylum Bacillota; class Clostridia; order Eubacteriales; family Clostridiaceae; genus Clostridium; species Clostridium beijerinckii. The sequence continues at coordinate 3,834,106 of NZ_CP073653.1, read as the reverse complement.
TAGTATTTCTTATTTTGGGTGTAATATTAAAATTGTGGCCGCCGAAGGAGATAAATAGTTTTTATGGATATAGAACTCCTTTTTCTAAGAAAAATAATGATGTATGGAAAGAAGCAAATACCTATGGTGGAACAATGATGATATTAGGTGCAGTTATAGCTATAATTTTCTCGATTATAATAACTTCTTTATATGGGAACGATCCAGGCAGATCAAATATAATATGTGTTATGGGATCTTTAATAATTGTTTTAATATCAATATTTTATACAGAGGTTCATTTAAGAAAAGTATTTGATAAAGATGGTAAACGTAAATAAGAGTAATAATTCTACTTTTTACGTAGTTTTGTAGAAAAATATGTCATATTATGCTAAAATATCCCTATGCGAATATTATAACTAATGATAATTGTTATTAGCAATGGGGGTGTCATAAATGAAAGAAGAAAAGCTTAGTAAATACAAGAAAAGTCCAATTTTTTTAGTTATAGAAAATGGTTTGATTGTTGATGTTAGTGCACAGTTTATAGAATTAACAGAGTATAGGTATGAGGAATTATTAAATAGTAGCATAATTAATGTGTTTGAAAAATTAAGGGTTGGTCCAAACATTAATACTAGCGATATTGATGAGAAGATCAACTATTTTTTGTTCACGAAATCTTTAGGAGTTAAATTTGTTAATATAAAAGTAATATGTGAGAAAGAAAAAGAGATATATATCTTTAGTGAAAAAATGAATTCTAATATTGAAATTAAACATTCATTTTTAAATGAATTAATTTTAGATAATTATTATGGAGTAGGAGTATATAGTCTTCCAGATATGACGCTTCTTAAAACTAATGAGAAGTATGTAAGTTTTATGGATGCGCCTTTTAATAAAGTAGAAAATTGTATAGGAAAACATATATCTGAGTTCACGACAGGCTTTAAGGGAAGTGCATATGAAAGGCTGTGGGATAATTTACTTAGAACAAAGCGTGCATGCAACATAGATGAATATCAGTATGATGGTTTTAGTAGGGGAATTACTTATTGGAGAATATCATTAATACCTATTTTTGAAGATGGTGAAATAAAATATTGCGTTGCAATGCTTACAGAAACAACTGAACAGGTGGTACATAGAAAAAAAATTGAGGAACAGGCAGAAATAATTAAGCAGCAGAATTATACGTTAAAACGACAGGCAGACATGTTGAACTTATCAAGAGAAGCTATTTTTGCTTGGAAATTAAATGGAAGTATTACTTATTGGAATAAAGGTGCAGAGCTTATGTATGGCTATACCAGCGATGAGGCTGTTGGCCGCATAAGTCATGATTTATTAAAAACTGTTCGTTCGGTAGACATAAAAACTATTAAGGAGAGTATACTGGAAGATGGTGTATGGAGCGGTGAAATAGAGCATACTAAAAAAGATGGAAAAAAACTTATCATTGAAACAAGTCATCAAATTTTTGTTGATGAATATGGGCAGCTAGTAGTACTTGAAACTAATCGTGATATAACTGAAAGGAAGAAGTTAGAAGAGGAAATTAAACATCAAAAAGCTGAATTAGATGATATTATACAAAGTATAGACGATGCGCTGGTTATTTATGATAGTAATAAAAATTGCTATTTAACTAATAAATCTGCTGAAGAATATTTTAAGGGTACTAATCTTAGGAGGATAAGTAATCCCAATCATTTTAAGTTTTATGATTTAAATGGAGATGAAATTCCTAAAGAAAAAATGACTATTTCAAAAGTATTTAGGGGAGAAGTAGTTATAAATGACATAATGACTCTAAAAAATGCTACTACAACAAAACATATTAGTTTAAATGGAAGACCTATTTATGATAGCAATGGAAATATAAAATTTGCAGTTCTTTGCTGTCATGATATTACACATGATATTGAAGCACAGATGCTTATAGAACAACAAAATAAAAAACTTGAAGCAATTATTAGCAGTGCATCAGATGGAATGTTTTTGTTTAATCCAGATAACAGTGTAACTTTATTAAATAAAGAATCAGAAAAATTTATATACGATATTAATGGATATAAAAGCATTGGTGATACGTGCAAAGATACTAAATATTATGATAAAGATGGAAATCTGCTTGAAGTAAATGATCTACCAGGTATTAAGTTAAAGAATGGTGAGAGTATTAAAAACTTCATTATTACAGCTAAAGGACCAGATAAAACTATTCATTATAGTGTAAGCGCTTGCCCAATATATGATGATAGGAAAAATTTAATTACAAAATTGATTTCTGCTCATGATATTACGGAGCGGTTTAATAATGAAAGAAAAATATTGGAGCAAAAAGAGCAGTTACAGGCCATTCTTGATAATATGCAAGATTCAGTTTATGTTTTTAATAAAGATGGCGAAATTTTCTTGAAAAATAAGATGGCACAAAAAAGAATGAGCTATTATTGGGATTATAATCATCCAAAGGATACAAACAAAAAGTTTTTAGATTTAGATGGATCTGAGATTATAGCAGAAGATATACCACATTGTAAGATTATACGTGGAGAATACGTTAAAGAATACTTTATGAAGATAAAAATAGGGGAGTGTGAACAATATGTTTCCGTGAGTGGAACTCCTGTTTTTGGTAAAGAAGGAAACTTTGCTTATGGAATTATTAATAGCAGAGATATAACAGATTTTATGGAAAATCAGAAAGTTTTAGAAAAAATTCAAATCAAGCTTTTGGAAGCTGAACGAGAAAAAAATGAGACTCTTGAAAAAGCATTAGAAATGAAAGATGAGTTTTTGTCACTTATATCCCATGAGTTTAGAACACCTCTCAATGTTATAAATTCTGCTATTCAAGCAATAGATTATTTTTGCAGTGAAGAACTATCGGACAGGCTAAAAAAGTACTTAGGGATGATAAAATTAAATTCATTTAGGCAGCTAAGATTAGTAAATAATATATTAGATATTACCAGAGCTAATGCAGGAAGAATAAAAGTTAATAAAAGCAACATAGATATAATATTTATGACTAAGGCTATTGTTGATTCGGTATATACGTATGCTAGTCAAAAGAGCATTGATATAATATTTTCATCATCCGTTAAACAAAAGATAGTTGGAATAGATGATGAAAAGTATGAAAGAATACTGCTCAATCTCTTATCAAATGCCATTAAATTTACTCCAGAAGGAAAATCAATTAGTGTAAAAATACTCTCAAGAAGAGATGGCATCTGTATTGAAGTTAAAGATAAAGGTATAGGAATACCTCAAGAGAAAGCCGATATAATTTTTGAAAGGTTTGGTCAGGTTGATAGTTCTTTATCAAGACAAGCAGAAGGAACTGGAATAGGTCTATCTTTAGTTAAGAAATTTGTTGAAGCAATTGGAGGAACTATATCTCTTAAAAGTAAGGTCGGAAGAGGAAGTACTTTCTCAATATTTCTTCCTAGTGAAAGCATAGTTCAAGAGAAGGGTGAAAGCGAAGTGGTAGAGTTTTCTGGAAATCGTCTAATACAAACTATACATGTAGAGTTTTCGGATATTTATTCATAGAAAATTACCGTAGATTTCTATTAAACTATCTCATTGCTAAATGCAATTTATAAAAATATATTGCTAGTATTTATTACATATTCCATTTGAATTTTTATAGATTCTATGCTATAATTTTGAAAGATTTAATAGAATATTTTTTTATCGGTTGGACAAGTTTGCACTTGATTCCAAGAAATTTGTTTCCAGGGTGGGAAACTCTTATTTGAGTTTCCCACTTTTTTTATTACTATATCTAGCTAAAGTGCTAAATTAAAAATGCCAAGAGATTAACTTTAAATCATTTGTAATTTTGTTAATTATGGTGAAAATCTAATAGGAATTAAGCAGTAATCAAATTCATTTTATGAAGAAAGGGCAGTGTTGAAATTGTTTTATGTATTAATATTATTATTGGTAGTGACATTTGTATTACCAATAGTATCAAAGAAAGTTGAAAATAATCTTGAAATATTTTTATTTATAGTAGGAGTATTAGCATGTGTCACATCAGGAGCTATAAATAAAGAATTATTTTTAGGAATTATTCAAAATAAATTTATGTATACAATAGCTGTTGCAGTACTAATTGGTGGATTTATATTTAAAGCTCTATCAACTCATATAGAAGGAGCACTTACATATATTCTTAAATATGTACCATTAAAATTTTTTGTATTTTTGTTAATAGTTATTATTGGGTTTTTATCAAGCATAATAACTGCCATTATTGCAGCTCTGCTTTTAGTAGAAATAGTTAGCATATTGCCGATAAGTAGAAAAAATAAAATCAATATTGATGTGGTTGCATGTTTTTCAATTGGAATCGGAGCTGTATTAACACCTATAGGAGAGCCATTGTCTACAATGATTGTTTCAAAACTTAATGTGAGCTTTTGGTATCTATTAGATAAGTATGGAGTTTATATAATACCCGCTATATTTATTCTTGGAATTATTGGTACATTTTACGGTATTCAAGAAAAAATAGAATCAAATAATACAGAAGAAATTATTATAGAAGAAACTAACAAGGAAATATTCATAAGAGCACTTAAAATTATTTTATTTATTATAGCTTTGGAATTACTTGGAGAAGGTTTTAAAACATTAATTGATACTTATGTAATAAATCTTCATACTGGCTATTTATACTGGTTTAATATGTCATCAGCCGTCCTTGATAATGCAACACTAGCAGCTGCTGAAATAAGTGTGAAAATGTCTGAGGTACAGGTTAAAGCAGTGTTAATGGGATTACTTATTAGTGGAGGAATGATGATTCCCGGGAATATTCCTAATATAATTTCGGCCGGTAAATTAAAAATTAACAGTAAGGAATGGATGAAGCTTGGGATTCCACTTGGAATGACTATCATGATAGTTTATTATATTATTCTATTTAAAATATAGAATTTTTTGAAAAATGTAAAAATATTTGAAATCTATCAATAACGCTGATAATAAGAATCTAAAGCTAAAAAATGGTATTAATTTGCCATAATTTGAAAAAATGAGACTGTAAATAATTTCCGAAATATATTATAGTAGAATTATAATATATTAAGGGGGGAACGTTGATAATGAGAGCAACAGGAATGGTAAGAAAAGTCGATGAACTCGGAAGAGTCGTAATTCCAAAGGAAACAAGGAAATTACTTTCAATTAATGAAAAGGACTCTTTAGAAATTTTTGAAGAAGAAAAGAAAATAATATTAAAAAAATATGCTCCTGGATGTATTTTTTGCGGCAATATAAAAAGTGTTACTAAATTTAAAGAAGTTGCTATCTGCGAAGAATGTATAAAAGAATTAAAGAAATTAAATACATAAGAAAATTCAATTTTCTTTTATGAAGTTTTAAGAAAATTACGAATGATGTAATTCTATTTAATCAAGGCTTAGATTTTTAGTATCAAACAAAAATCTAAGCCTTGATTTTAATACCATCTATTGATTATAAATTATTCTTAAAAGGAAAAAGTTATATTAACGAAACTCATAAATCCTCAAGATTTTATTATAGAAGTAAGTTTATTAGTAATTTTATTTATTAACAGGCTCATATTTAAATGATAAAAGTGATAAAATTAGAGTATAGTAACCATATTTCTTAATGAGTAATAATATCAATTATGGGTATTATATAATTGTGGTATTTTAGTAAATCTAAGTTAAAATATTTATATAAAAGGAAAGGAAGTGAGTATTTAGGCTAAGGAACTTATAGATTCGTATAGTGATATGCCTAAAGAAGTGAGATGAGTTTATTTTTTAATAAAAAATCAATAGTAATAATTGTTATGACCTTGTTTATAACTATAATGGCAGGATGCTCGAATTCAAGTAAGCCTTCAGGTGATGCAGCAAATGATGGCAAAAACAGCAGTGAAACTAGTGAAAGCAGTGAAGACAAAAATTCAAAGTCAGATGCTCCTTCAGAAAATAGTAATGTTGAGACGTCAAATACTGAAAACAATGAACATAAAGCTGTTCTTGATAATATTAAGAAATTATCTGAAGAGGGAAAGATTATTAACTGCGATTTCCCAGTAAAAACTTCAACTCTACAGGATATAGAAAAAAAGTGGGGAAAAGCAGATAAATCAGATTGGGTAGGAGAAGCAAAAGGAAATTATGCTACTTATTCAAGTAAGAATGTTGTCTTTGGTACTAATAAAGGTGATCAAGTTTTTGAAGTTAGATCATTTGACAGTCAGCTAAAACAAATTTCACTTTCAGATGTTAAAGACTTTTTTGGTCAGCCAGATCATGATGTTACATCAAATGGGGAAAGAATTATAGGCTATAAATCTGGAAGCGAGTTTAAGATTTTATTTGTTTTTAAGGACTCTGGAAATGATCCTAAATTGGACCATTACTCAGTATTATATCCTAGTGGAACTAAAAATAATATGTCTGGTGATAAGGGCAGAGAATGGTAGATTAGTAATAAGGATATGCTTTGGAATATTTATTTTGAGGCATATCCTTATTATGTAATAAAAAATATAAATTAGTAGACATCGCTCCTAAAAACTCTAAGACAAATATCATAATATTTTTGCCTGCCACTAAAGCCATTTAATCCACCATTAACAGCTCTTGTTATAGTTTCAACAGAAGATCTGCTATCGCAAAGAGAATTCATATTATTAGTATACCACCAGAAACCAGCACTCATCCAAGGATAGTTAGCTGCTACGTAGTTAACTCCGTCCATAATGTTTTTATCACGCATATAATTTGAAAAGCTTTGGTAGTTACTTCGCCCAGTTATTTGTATATAACCAGCACCCTTAAATTTTGGACCATCTCCAGGATATATGTTTCCTAAATCCTCACGACCTTCGTATTTATAACCAGGATCAACTTCTTTAGTGTAAAGTCCACATTCAGATTCATAACTGCATTGGCTTATAAAATGCCTTAACCTTGGAAAGGTTATTATAGCAAATGTTTTTAAACAGCTATTTAGCTCATTAATTTGATTAATGGATACATTTTTCCAACCCACTTCATTAAGCTGATTTATTGAAACAATTTGTTCAGATGTTGAAGACGGCGTTGTACTTGGTGTTTGACTAACCAAAGTTGCTAATGTACTAGATCCAACCATTCCATCCGCCACAAGACCGTTTTCTCTTTGGAATTTTACTACTGTATTATAGGTATTAATGCCAGCAATACCATCAACAGTTAAGACATAGCCTTTGCTATTAAGTTGCTGCTGAATTAATTGAATATCTGTTTTTAAAATAGTCCAAGTAGTATCATCAACCACACCATTAGCAGTTAATCTCTTTGAATTTTGGTATTTTATCACTGAATTATATGTTGTAGTTGAAAATTCCCCATTAACTATATCAAAATAGCAACATTTGATTTTTAAGGCATATTGCAGATAAGTAACGTAAGAACCGGTAGAGCCTTTTTCCAGTAACATAATCATATCTCCTTTAAAATTGTTAAACTAATCAAAATTTAAAAATGCATAACTTTATTTTCATATTATGCTTTATATAAACTCAAAAACTAAGTTTCCGCTAAAGATTTCACTTTAGTTAATTAGATAATGTTACTAATAAATATATTATGGATTTAAGGTAGTTATACAAAAATTTTAAGCGTTAACTTATGCTAAAGGTTGAATATTTTTTAGGGGAAATTCCAACTGCATTTTTAAAGGTTTTTAGAAAATTAGTATAATCATTAAAACCACATTTTTCACAAACCTCATTAACATTTGTGCCATTAGCTAACAATGACTTAGCTATGGTTATTCTTCGTGCTGAAATATATTTATTTATAGTAGTTCCAGTAGCTGATTTAAATATTCTACATATATAAGATGGACTTAAATAAAAGTGATTTGCTAAATAGTCAATGGTAATAGGTTCAGTAATATTTTCATTTATATATGTTATAATTTCCTGGACTTGTTGATTGTACTTGTAAGAGTGATCGTCAACATGTAAGTTATTATTTGCAATATAAATTCCATTTAATAAAGTAATTAGTTCTAAAAAAGATGCATATTCAATTATGTCAGAGCCATATCCATTAGTAGCTATTATCTTATTGATAAAATAAAGAAAATGTTGTTGCTGTTCTTTATTTAAAGAGATCTTATGATTGAAATTCTCACTACGATTTGTGAAACAATAACTTAAATCTGTTTTATCACTTGATATAGATTTAAGAAATTCTGGATGAATCGATATAACAATTCGTTCATGAGCCCTATCAACCTTGGAAACGTGATGGCTTTCATATTGATTAATTACAAATAAGTCCCCAGGGCTAATATCATATAGCTTATTATGAATAAGTATTTGCTTTCCACCGGATATAGAGTAATATATTTCATAACAATCATGTATATGTATGTCCATCGTTTTTTCTTCTTTATATAGGCGTGCAATAGAGAAATAGCGTTGTTCTAAGCAGTTCTTTATGGAAGCCTTACAAGAAATTTCTTCTTTCATAAATAAAACTTCTCCTTTCATTTTTAGTGTAAGTTTACTTTAAAAACATCAGTACCTAATATATAATGCATTCATTATAAATCTATGGTTCAAGATTTGCAATATTTTCGAAAGGATATAACAAGAAATTGATTATATGTAGTGATATACTGTAAATATAAAATGTAACACATAGAGGAGGATTTTAACTATGGGAATTATGGATGGATTTTCATTAAAGGGAAAAATTGCATTAGTAACAGGTGCTTCTTATGGTATAGGGTTTAGTATCGCAAAATCTTATGCTGAAGCAGGAGCTACTATTGTATTTAACGATATTAATCAAGAATTAGTAGATAAAGGACTAGCAGCTTACACAGAATCAGGAATAAAAGCTCATGGCTATGTTTGTGATGTAACAGATGAAGCTAAAGTAAATGAATTAGTTGAAAAAATTGAAAAAGAAGTTGGAGTAATTGATATTCTTGTAAATAATGCAGGTATAATCAGACGTATTCCAATGCTTGAAATGAAAGCAGAAGACTTCCGTAAGGTTATTGATGTAGATTTAAATGCACCATTTATTGTGTCTAAAGCAGTAATACCAGGAATGATAAAAAAAGGTCACGGAAAGATAATAAACATTTGTTCAATGATGAGTGAGTTAGGTAGAGAGACAGTTTCAGCATATGCAGCAGCAAAAGGTGGATTAAAGATGTTAACAAAGAACATTGCTTCTGAATATGGAGAATATAATATCCAATGTAATGGTATAGGGCCTGGATATATAGCTACACCACAAACAGCACCACTTAGAGAAGTTCAACCAGATGGTTCGAAACACCCATTTGATCAATTTATAATTGCAAAGACACCAGCAGCGCGTTGGGGAACAGCAGAAGATTTAGCAGGACCAGCTGTATTCTTAGCATCTGATGCATCAGACTTTGTTAATGGTCATATTTTATATGTAGATGGTGGTATCTTAGCTTATATAGGAAAACAACCTCAATAGGAAAGGAACGATAGTATGAAAATAGCATTAATAAATGAGAACAGTCAAGCAGCAAAAAATTCAATTATATATGAGTCGCTAAAAAAAGTTGTAGAGCCAAAAGGTCATGAAGTATTTAACTATGGAATGTATGGAGTAGAAGGGGAAGCACAATTAACATATGTTCAAAATGGTATTTTAGCTGCAATATTATTAAACTCAGGAGCAGCAGATTATATAATTACAGGATGTGGAACAGGGGAAGGTGCAATGCTTGCATGTAATGCATTCCCAGGTGTTTTATGCGGTCATATAGTAGATCCATCTGATGCATACATGTTTGCACAAATAAATGATGGAAATGCAATTTCTCTTCCATTTGCCAAAGGATTTGGATGGGGAGCTGAATTAAATTTAGAATACATATTTGAAAAATTATTTGAGGGTGAAAGTGGTCAAGGATATCCAAAGGATAGAGTAGTACCAGAACAAAGAAATAAAAAAATACTAGATGAAGTTAAAAAGGTAACACATACAGATATGTTAACAATCTTAAAGAATATAGATCAAGATTTATTAAAAGGTGCTGTAAGTGGAACTAATTTTAAAGAATATTTCTTTGATAACTGTAAATGCGATGAGATCAAAGAATATATAAAAAATGTATTAGCTTAGTAGATTATAAATATATTTTTGTAACTTATATGTGAGTAATATATTAAAGAATAATGAGTATGTTTTGCTAAATGTTCAACTATTTTAAGAATGTAAACAAACATACTCATTGCGTTGCTAATTGAAATAATATGACTGCATAATAATTAAATGAGATTTATCTATAACGTAAGGGAGGATATGTAAAATGTTTTGTTTTAATAAAGATGTTGAATTTGAGATTCTAGATGAAAACACTAAAAGAAAGGTATTAGTACATGATGAAAAGATGATGGCTGTAGAAGTACATTTTAAAAAAGTAACTAATAACGTAGAGACTCATTCTCATGTACATGATCAGTTATCATATGTGTTAAAAGGTTCTTTTAAATTTATAGTTGGTGATAAAAGCGAGATTGTTAGAGAAGGTGATACAATCTTCATGCCATCAAATATTCCCCATGGATGCATTGTGCTAGAAGATAATTCTATTGTTTATGATGTATTTACGCCAGAAAGAAAAGATTTTTTAAAAAATAACTAAAAGAAACATTTAAAATTTCTACTATAGTAATACTTATAGTAGGAATTTTTTATTCTTTAGGAAATTATAATGCAATTAAATCTGTGGATAACTTTATAGTAGTATATTTTACTAGGGTTAATTATTATAAAAGAATAAAAAAATAAATCATATTCGCCTGCAAAAATGTTCTTGAATGCAGCAGAGCTGCTATTTCTAATGTGCAGATTTTTCTCACATGCGTTCGAAAAGGCAGATGCGTGAAAAAAATCTCCGGTTCCACAGTCGCCTGCGATTTTTTTATTTAAATCAAAAACTCTAGCAGTACTACTAGAGTTTTTTGAAATAAAAGGGAGTATAAATAAAAGTATAATAGGAATAGCTATGTCTTATTTATTATAATGATCTAATAGTCATTTTGTTCCATAATTTTGAAATTATTAGATGTAAAATTTAATAGGAAATAATGAAAGTAGGTGTGTTACAAAAAATTTAGGTGTATATTTATTAGTGTTAGTATACTTATAAAATTAGAGTATCTATGAGTTTAGCAATATATAATAATTGGAAATTTAAATGTGAGAATTTAGGTTAAAAATTTGATTATATATTGAAATATCAAGTATTAAATTAAAATTAAGATTTGGCACAAATGGTTGAATATTACTATTTATTAATACATAATTATCATATAAACTAATTGTTTCGACTTTTCAGGAGGAAATTTTACATGAATAAATATTTGATTAATAGCAAGCTTTTAAAACAATTAGATATTACTATGTTTGTGACAGCTATTTTTATTACAATCTTTGGAATCATAAACATTTATAGTGTAACTCATATAAAGTTTGGATTCTATTATGCTGAACTGCAAATGTTGTGGCTAATTGTTGGACTAGCAATTGTATATTTTATTTTAGTATTTGATTATAATACTATAGGTGGTTATGCAAAACTAATTTATTGGGCAGGAGTAGGACTTTTATTATTTAATGATATAACAAGCAAAGCAGTAAAAGGTGCATCATCATGGATAAGGATTGGAAATAGAGCTATAGAACCTGGTGAATTTGTAAAGTTTGGATTAATACTAATCCTTGCAAAAAAGTTAGATGATCTAGATGGCGATATTAACAATCCAAAAAACTTTCTTATCTTATCTTTTTATGCCTTAATTCCAATGTTTCTAATTGTAATTCAACCTAATTTAGGAATGACTCTTATTTGTTTCTTTATTACGTTAGGAATATACTTCATTTCTGGATTAAACTTAAAGGTTCTTGTAGCAGGCTTTTTCTCAGTTGTCCCATTAAGTCTTATTATATGGTTTAGTGATATATTAAAACCATATCAAAGACAGAGAATATTGGTATTCTTGGATCCAGAATCATATCAGCAGAATGCTGGTTTTCAATTAATGCAGTCTATAACAGGTATTGGAGCTGGTGGGTTAATTGGCTCTGGATTTTTAAAAGGAGTTCGTGCATCCGGTGGCTTCATTCCTGAGGTCCATACTGATTTTATATTTTCTGCAGTTGGAGAGGAATGGGGATTTTTTGGGGCTCTTTTTCTCATAGCTTTATATAGTATTTTAATATATAAAATGATTAAGCATGCAAAAGAATCAAAAGATATTATTGGACGTCTCATTTGTGTTGGAACTGCATCTGGTTTCTTATTTTCAATTTTTCAGAACATTGGTATGACTATTGGAATTATGCCAATTGCAGGAATTACTCTTCCATTTATGAGCTATGGAGGAAGCTCTATACTTGTAAATTTTATGTCATTAGGAATTGTATTAAATGTAGGAATGAGAAAAAGTAGACTTAACTTTTATAGTTAAAACATATAGATTATATATTTTATTTAATAAGTAATTCTATATAAATCTGTATGAGTTATTCGTTATAAGAGTATATAACTTGCAGTCTACGATAGTTTAGACTGGGCTCAATGGATCAAAATTACAGAATATATACTATTATTTCGAATAAATAAAGTTAATTAGACAAAGGAAGATGAGTAATACTTATAGTGATAAATAAAATGGAACAAGGTATATTATTTAAAGCATACCTTGTTCCATTTTATTTATAAATATATATAAATAATAAAGATTATAACATATATTTTATTTCATAAGAATTTCTAGAGCCTCATATAATTATGAAATAAGAGGCGATACAAATAAAATTATTGATAGAATTATAATAAATATAACTGTAGCCCAAGAAACAATATTTTGAGTCTTATTATTAACGTATTCACCCATTATACGCTTATCATTGATTAAAATTATCATAAATGTTAATATTATAGGAGATAGCAAACCAGCAATTTGCTGTGATACAAGTATAATTTGAATAAGCGATATTCCAGGAAGAAGTATAAATAATGCTCCAAGAACAATTATACCAGTATATATTCCAAAGAAAGCTGGAGCGTCCTTGTAATCATTATCCACACCACTTTCCCAGCCAAAAGCTTCACATATCGCATAGGACGTAGAAAGTGGGATGACAGCAGTAGCAAGAACTGAAGCACCAAAAAGTCCAGCACCAAAAAGTATAAATGCAGCTTCACCAGCAAGTGGTTTTAAAGAAATTGCAGCCTCTTCTGCACTAGTTATTGTTATTCCAGCTTTATAAAGTGTTACGGCTGTACATACAATTATGAAAAATGCTACTGCATTCCCCCAGAAAGCGCCTAAATAAACATCAAGTTTTTCGTATTTATACTCAGATATACTGATTTTTTTATCTACTATTGATGATTGGAGGTAAAACTGCATATAAGGTGTAATTGTTGTACCAATCATTCCTATAAAGGTAAGAAGAAAACCTGTATTTAATTCAATGGTAGGCGTCATCATTGATTTCATTACGTGTCCCCAATCAGGTTTAGTTAAAAAAGCTGATATAATATAAGTAAAAAATACAAGAGTAAACAATAGGAAGATATTTTCTACTTTTTTATATGAACCTTTGGTAACAAGTAACCAGATTACTACAGAAACAATAGGGATAGATATATATTTGCTTACATCAAATAATTCTAAGCTTGCTGCAATTCCTGCAAAATCACCAAAAACAACACCCATATTGGCAACTAGTAAAATGGTCATTGCAAAGAAAGTAAGCTTAACTCCGAATTTTTCTCTAATTAAATCAGACAAACCTTTACCAGTTACCACCGCCATTCTTGCATTCATCTCCTGTATAACTGCAAGACTGAAAGTGATTAAAAGTAATCCCCATAGCATTTTATATCCATAAGACGCACCAACGGATGCATAAGTTGTAATCCCACCAGCATCATTTCCTGCGTTAACAGTAATTAATCCTGGGCCAATAATAGTCATAATGAAAAGTAGCTTTTTAAATCTACCAGATAATACTTTCTTCATAGTGCAACCCTCCTTAAGCGTGAATGTTCATGGATACTGTCATTTAATGATACTACACCAACTAAATTATTATCTTCGTCAATAACAGGAATTGAAACAAGATTATACTTATGCATTAAGCCTATAGCATCTTCTATTTCATCCGTATCCCTTAAACTTTCAGGTCTAGTTGTCATTATATTATAAAGTTTTGTATCTGGTTTTGAAGTAATAAGTGAGAATAAAGAAGTAACCCCAATAAGATTATCTTTATCATTTGTTATATATATATAATAACTTTCATCTTCATCAGGCGCATTTCCTTGAATCCACTTAAATACATCACTTACAGTTACATCAGGTAAGAAGGTTAGAAAATCTTTTGACATAATACTTCCTACAGTTTCTTTTTCGTATTCCATAAGCTCTCTAATTTCATCCTGACTTTCTTCGTCCATGTGTGTTAATAGTTTTTCAACTCTATCTTCATCCATCTCTTCTAAAATATCAGCTATTTCATCAGAAGGCATAATCTCAAGTATATCAGAAGCTTTTTCATCAGACATAGATTTTAATAAATTTACTTGAACATCAGTTTCGATTTCCTCGAGAACTTCAGCAGCTTTTTGATTGTTTAAGCTGTGAAACAATATATCTCTGCTTTTGGTATCAAGATCTTCGATTATATCTGCTAAATCTGCTGCGTGTAGAGTTTCAATTTTGCTTGCTGGCATTTGAAGTTGTAGATTGTTAACCCCAGTAGACAAAGTTTGCACATCATCCCATATAATTAACTTGTTTCTTAATCTATACTTTAAAGCTTCTGTAAATATTATAAAAGGATATTCTACACCAAGACGCCTGAGTAATCCTCTAGTTCCTATATCAACGGCAACAAGCTGCCATTTGGAATTTATATTTCCAAGTCGTACATCATTTACACGTTCTACTTTTTTGCCGTTTATGTCTACTATTTGTTTATCTAAGAAATCTCTTACTAAAAAAATATCATCTTCACCAGGAAACTTTATTGTAAGGCTCTCGCTATTAATTTTAATATGATACTTTTCTTTTTCATCTTTGAATATATCTAGCGCATCAGCAGATAGATAAAAAGATTTTTTCCAATTTGTAATTTGTATATATACTACAGTTGGTTTTTCTTGACTAAAATCAAGAATAAGGTCATTTAGTTTACCAATTATTTGGCCAGAAATATTATGAATTTCTTTATGAATAATTTTACTTACAAAGAAATTTGTTATTTTTTCCATGTTTTTCACCCTTTCAATTCAGGGCATAAAGAGTGTATCCAATTAATGCCCTAAAAATATTATTGCTTGAATTTAAATAAAAATGTATATTACAACTTTCCGTATCATGGTCATCCACTGGATACACCTCCTTTAAAAAATAATAAAAGCCCTTCACCATAAGTGAAGGGCACAATAATCAAACACAACATTATACAAATATACGGAATGCAGTAGCACAAAGTACATTTGTTGTATTAACACCTTCACTCGTTGAGTTTTAGCACTATAGAGCATAGAAAACCATATGGTTTTCGGCTACATTAAGTAGAACCTTAATCCGGTAATACCTGTTGACCCATTGGCGTCTTTCGACGTTTCCGGGCAGCAGCATGTATCTATATAGGAGCCTCACCTAACAAAGTTTTTATTTAGCTTTTGTTTTCCGCCTTAATTTTACTACGACATGGTATAAGCCGTCAATAGTAGAAAAAAATTTTTTATATACATAGTAAGTGGATTTTTATGCAGTTATATTTTTAATATGGAAGTTATAAAACACTAAATTAAGAATTGATTATAATTGCAAAAAATTAGAATAAAATGTAATATTAATATGATATAATAATATTATTAATTGAATGGATAGGGGACGATAAAATGGTAAAAAGGTTAATAATATCATCATTACTGGCCATATCAGTGATAGGGATTATTCCAGTATCAGCTTCTGCGACTTGGAAGCAAGATAAATATAAACATTCTTATTGGGTAGAGAATGGTGTAAAAGCTAAAGGATGGAAACAAATCAATGGAGACTGGTATTATTTTAAGGAAGATGGTTCAATAACAAACCAATGGATGGAGTATAATGGAAATTGGTATTATTTTTGGACAAATGGAGTTATGGCATCAAATTCCTGGTTGAAGAATAACGGAATGTGGTATTACTTTGATGGAAGTGGAAAATTAGTGCAAGATTCAATTATTATTGGAGATAAAAAATATGATTTTACTACTTTAACATTTATATTCTCAAAATACTTAACTACTGGTCAAAATATAAATATTGTTGGTGCAGACAATAAAAATATTTCAGATAGTCAAAACACAGCAAATAATCAAGTAAATCAATCATCTGAAAACAATGCAACAAGTAAGAATTAAGGAAAATAACAATATTTAATATAATATTTTAGATCTGGAAGACTAACAGATTGAAGTTGAATTATTCTGTTAGTCTTCTTTATTTTAAAGAAAATTACAGAATTTCGTATAATGAAAGTTTGGTGTCATTTTGCTTTAGATTTATTTATAAAGAATGAATTATAATATTTAGGATTAGGTCGTAGTGACCTAATCCTAAATATTACATGTGCATAAAGATTAAGCATGTCCTAAAAATATACTAGTAAATTCTAAGAATTAAGGAGTAAATGATTAAGCTCTTCAAAGGTAGAAATTTCATACTTAGGTGATATATTTGAATTATTCTCAAGTTTATTTGGATTGTACCAACAGGTATCTATACCGAAATTGATTCCACCCTGTATATCGGAAGTTAAACTATCTCCAACCATAAGTACTGTGTTTTTATTAGTGTGGCGTATGTTTTTTAAAGCATGTCCAAATATTTCTGGATTAGGTTTTGAGATGGAGATTTCCTCAGATATCACTACATCTTCAAAATATTTTGATATAGTTGATTTTCTAATTCTATTTTCTTGTACAGCTGTGAGACCATTAGTAATTATTGAGAGTTTATAGTTTTTAATCAAATGCTCTACAAGCTCTAGGCTGCCATCAAATAAAAAGGAGCAGTTAGACAAGTTTTTCATATATGATTTAGCAAATTCAATCTCATCAAAAGAAATTTTAAGTTTATCCGCAAGTCTTTTAAATCTTTCTACCTTGAGTTTTTCCTGAGTAATTAAGCCTTGTTCAAACTCTTTCCATATAGCAGTATTTATATCGTGATATATTTTTAAGTGGTAATTTTCATCGTAATTGATATTAAATTCGAGTATAGTGTTTTTGAAAGCCTCTCTTTCAGATTTTTTGAAATCAAATAAGGTATCGTCTGCATCAAATAGTATAACTTCATAGTTCATAATATGTCCTCCGTATAGTTGTATATAAATTTGTAAAAATCAAAATTTAATTTTATTTACAATGTCCTGTTAATAAAATAATATATTTATAGGAATTTGAAAATGACATAAGTCATGTTAGGAGAGTCTATGAAAAAAATTTTAGATAATAAACTTTTAAATTATTATATTAAAAAGCATAACATACAAAGCATATTTGATGACACGATACTAAAACATTTTCAGCTTCATTTCTATGAAAAAGAAGAATATATAATGAAGTCAGAAGAAAAACTTGAATATTATTATCTAATTGTAGATGGGAAAATTAAAGTGTTTTATCCTTTTGAAAATGGTAAATCAATGCTATTAAAATTTTATAGAGATTTTAATACTGTAGGAGATTTAGAACTTTTAAAAAACATTCCTATACTTTGCAATATTATTGCAGTAGAAGATACTTATTTAATAGGAATTCCATCAGATATATTAAGAGAAAACTATTTCGATAATACAAAGTTTTTACATCATTTAGTAGAGTCTTTAAGTGAAAAACTTTATGTAACTATTAATAATAGCTCATATAATTTTGTGTATCCACTTATTAATAGGTTATCTAGTTATTTGATGGAACATATAATAGATGAAAGTTACATAATTTTAAATTCATCTTATTTAGAGATTGCTGAATTTTTAGGAACGACTTACAGGCATTTAAATAGAACGTTTAAAGAATTGGAATCACAGGGAATCATAAAGTGTGAAAATAAGAAGATAAATATACTAGATATGAAAAAATTAAATGAGCTTTCAAAAAACATTTATGTGAAATCTCTTTAATATAAATAATGGATGACTTTTAAGACGTGTAAGGGTATAACTTAAGAAGATAAAGTATGAAGTTAGTTAGATTAATTATGCAAACAGAAAATACTTAGAGAAATACGAACTCTAAGTATTTTTTAGTGCCAAAATATATCATAAAATCTTAAGGGATAAAATAAGCTTATTTAAATATTTTAAACATTGTGAAAATTTAAGGGCTTAGGCCTATTATGAAGTAAGCATGATTTAGCTATCTTGAGTGAGTATATGAAATAAGGTCTAAATTTATTTTACATTTTATATGAGATTTGCAAAGATAATTTTAAATTTTCATAAATTATTTTAATTTTGTATTATATCTTAAATCTTTGAATCATTTCATTAAGTTTTTGTGAAAGTTCAGCTTGGCTTTGAGCAGATTTTGTAACATCCGAAAGAGCAAAGGTAACTTCAGTAATGCTATTTAATATTTCTTCTGTATTTGAGGCAGATTCTTGAGCTACTGAAGATACATTTTGTATTGCACCGCTTATCTGCATTATAACTTCATCCATTTGTTTTGAAGAAGTGGCAGATTTATCTATAATATTACTTATAAATTCAGAATCCTTTTCATATTCAATTCCTGTATTCATAAGGAGTTCATAATTAGGTTTAACATTGTCAGCCATAAATTCAAGAACATCTTGTCCACTTTTTGATAGACTTTCCACAGAAGCTTCAACTTGTGATACCATGGTTTGAATATTATAAACTGCATTGGAAGATTGTTCAGCAAGTTTTCTAACTTCGTCAGCAACTACTGCAAAACCTTTTCCATGTTCACCAGCTCTAGCGGCTTCAATAGCAGCATTTAGAGCCAATAAATTTGTCTGCTCTGCTATACTTCCAATAGAATTTGCCATTATTCTAACTTCTGACACTATTTTAGAATTTTCAATTGATTCTAAAATGTTTAAACGATTTTTATCATAAATTAAATTACTTTCTTCAATACTTTTTGAAGATTTATTTCTAATATTATAAGCACGTTCTTTTATTTCATTTACTGATGCTAATGAATTTTCTGCATCTTTAGCAATGGAATTTATGGCGCTACTTATTTCTTCTGTTGATGCAGTTACTTCTTCTGTAGTAGCACTTAAATCTTGAACACCTTTAGATATATGCTCTGTGGATTCATTCACAATTTCCATTTTAGAAGCAATTTCTTCAGTAGTAGCAGAAAGTTCTTCGCTTGTGGCGCTTATATCACTTGAGCTGTTCATTATTTCAACAATTAAATTCTGTATATTTTCTTTTGCATTGTTTAATGCCATTGAAAGATTACCTATTTCGTCTTTAGAGTCAACAGTTATAGTTTTAGTTAAATCACCACTACCAATAGCTTCAGCAAAGATTAAAACTCTTTTTACTTGTTTTGAAATCATAAATGAAATTGATAAACCTAAAATAACAGCTAGTAGTAAACTAATAAGTATTATTGAGATTGTTATGTATAAAGATCTTTTAAAAGTTGAGTTATTTTCAGAATAAGAAGCATCGGCTTGGTTAACATTATTTTTTATTAATTCATCCATGCTCAAATATATATTTTTTCTGGTTTCGGTAACTTTAGAATAATTTTCATCAGCTTCACTAAAATTATTCTCATCTACGTATTTTATTATTGAGTTAGATAAATCAACATATTTATTAAAGTTTTCTTTAAGGTTTGAGAATGCAGGTTTCTCAGATTCAGAGATTAAAGTGCTTTCATATATTTTTATAAGGTCATTATTCTCGTCAATTAAGTCTTTAATGTCTTTTTTTACTGTATCTTTTTCGCTGACATTTCTTTGATAAGCAAGTTTTAGCAAATCTGAACGTATATCAGAAATATTTTGCTTTAAAGTAGTTAAGTTATTTATTGAGGCCAAGTTATAATCATGCATGGAAGTTGCATTGTTATTAATTATATTCATATTATATAATCCAATAAAACCAACAATACATACCAAAATTGAAATAAAAATAAAAGTAGAAATAAGTTTATGCGATATTTTTAAATTTTTAAACCAAATCATTAAATCAACCCCTCTTTATTTTTTTATGCGAAAGTTTTTTATTTTCCCACCTCCATTAAAAGTTCAATATAAATAGTTTATATTTGAGAAAAGTTGTAATTAAAAGTCTACATACTCCTTGATTTTAATTCATAGAAATTTAGTTTAAACTACCAGCTATTGCAAACCAAATAACACGATGTAAAATGAATTATATTATGTAGAATCTATATATTTATAATAATCGAAATTAAAATTAAAAAATTGAGAGAAAATAAAGAAAAATGCAGAAAAAACTAAAAATATAACCAAATATGGTTATAAGATATCTTGAAATTTAAGGTGGGTTAAATAATTTTTTATAATAATATTAATATGGTTAAATTATTATGAGTGATGGTAGCCATGAAATCAATAATAAATATTTAGAAATGCTATAGTTATAATACTAACAAGTAGTAACATATTTAAAGACATAAAAAAGTATAATAGTAGATGAGACAGAGGAAGGGCATTGAAATAAATTATGCAATAAAATAATTAGTAAAAAGACAAGACTGATGCATTTAAAGAATAAAGAAGAATCAGCTATAAAGGAGAAGGTTCTTCTTTATTTTAATTATAGAAAAGTAATAGAATTAAACACATTTATTATCTAATTCAGGGTAGTGTTTAACCGACCAAGACTCAATTTGCTTAATAATACTAGTAAGCTCTTTTCCTTTATTAGTGAGGGAGTATTCAACTTTTGGTGGAATTTCTGCATAAACCTTTTTACATACAAGTTCATCATTTTCTAATTCTTTAAGTTTTTCATTTAACACTTTTTGACTTATTCCTTCAGTCATTCGTTGAAGTTCTAGGAATCTTTTTGGTTCATTATATAAATGACATAATAAAACTGCCTTCCATTTTCCTCTTATAAAATCCATTGCAAAATCTAATAAGCACACATAACTTCTTCCGTTATAATTTACCATTTAGTTACCCGCTTTCATTTTTTAATATTTATAAATGTTACTAGATATTAGTATAAACAACCTATCTTATAATATCAAATCAATTAAGTAAAATGTATGTTATTAATAATCTTGGAAGATTGTATGGGATAATGGCTATTTTCCCATGACTATTAGAATAAGTTATATATTGCGAATTATAATAAGGATATCATTGTTTTATGAAAAATTTATTATGACCTTACATGTAGGTTATTCAATAATTCTTACCAAAAAGTAAGTTGTCTAACTAAAAAGTGCGTACTTGTTACTTACATTACTGAGTTATATAATCACATCATGATCTTAATATTATGGAGGTATGTATTATGAAAGTAGTTGCTTTTAATGGGAGTCCTAAAAAGAATGGAAATACTTACGAGGCAATAAAAGCTGTAGCAGAAGAATTAAAGAAAGAGAATATAGATGTAGAAATAGTTCATGTTGGAAATAAGGTTATACGTGGATGTATGGCTTGTGGCGGATGTGCCAGAAATATGAACGAAAAGTGTGTTATGCAGAATGATGAAGTTAACGATTGGATTCAAAAGATGAAAGAAGCTGATGGAATCATTCTAGGCTCTCCAGTGCATTATTCTGCCATAGCAGGAACTATGAAATCATTTTTAGATCGTGCGTTTTATGTTACATCTGTAAATAATGGCATGCTTAGACACAAAGTAGGTGCAAGTGTTGTCGCAGTTAGAAGGTCTGGTGGAGTTCCAACATTTACTCAGTTAAATAATTATCTTAATTATTCTGAGATGTTAATGCCAACATCAAACTATTGGAACGTAGTTCACGGTACAGCACCAGGAGAAGCAGTTCAGGATGAAGAAGGAATGCAGATAATGAGAGTTTTAGGAAAGAACATGGCATGGTTATTAAAACTTGCTGATTCTGGGAAAGCTAATGTAGAAGAAAGTAAAGGTGAAGAGAAAATATTTACTAACTTTATTAGATAGTGTTTAAAATGATAATGACTAAATTAATTAAATTAGTATTTCAAAAATTAAATTCAATAAAATGGTATTAAAAAAATATATATATTTATAAGAATAGGATGAATTAAGTAACATCCTATTTTTATTTTTTATGCATGTAATATTATTCGTTTAAACCTGTCCATAATTTATTTAGAAGAATATCATTGTAATCTTGATTATATTCCCAAAACATTGCGCCACCGAGGCCTTTTGATTTTATATATTTAACTTTATAGTCAATTGATTCTTCATCCTCATAAGTAATAAATGAATCATAATTTTTTAAATAAGCAGCTTTTGCTTCATAATCCCAGTATCTAGTCCAACCATTTTTATTTATATAATTTTCAAGTAGATTTCCATATGAAAGATATTCATGACCATAATACCCATAAAAAGGAATGCCTAAATTAATTTTCATAGCTGGAACACCTGCCCGCAAAAATATGTTTACTGACTCATCACAGCTAAAACCTGATCCATAGGGGGAAGAAGTTGGATAAAGATTTGCATTATGAGCATTATAACCAAAGTCATAAGTCATTAAATTTATATAATCGCAGATATTTACTATTTCATTAATTTCAACATTATTAATGTAAAATTTATCTGCTCCAGCTGCAATACTGAGTATTTTATTCGTTCCAATTTTGTTACGTATAGATTTAAGTAAAAGCGTGAAATTTCCTTTATCTTTAGGAGTACATTTAATTAGGTTACAAGAGCCGCTAACAGGATATTCCCAATCAAGGTCTATTCCATCTATACCATAGTTATTTACGATATCCAGACAGCTATTTGCAAAACTATTCCGTGATGACTCTGAATAGGCTGCATCGGAAAAACCTTCAGCTCCCCAGCCACCTATTGAAAGGATAACTGCTAATTTAGGATTTTGAGATTTTAATGATACCAAATTCATTAAATTTTGAGCATCAGGAATGAAAATTGAACTGTTCATAATACTTCCAAAAGCATAATTAATATGGGTCAATTTGTTTGGATTTACATTAGTGGTAATACCATGTATATATCCTACTATTCTATATTTAGCTATATTAGGGGAATAATAAGATGAAGTTACCCTTTTTATTTCAATCAGTCCCTTCTAAATGCTTATAAAATATTTATATTTAATTATATTCTAAAATAATTACTTAATCCTTGTATTTACTTGGAATCTTTAGTAAAATACTTAAAAATAAGATTTAAGAGAGAAGGTGTTACATGAACAACAAACCATTATTCAAAAATTATATTAGTAACCTTGAAGTAATATTAGATAATATGTTTAATGCAATAATTGCAGTTGATAGTAACAGCAAAATATTTTTTATTAATGAAGCAGCTAGTATTCTTTTTGATATAGATAGTAAAGGTGGTTTAGGCAAGAATATTAATGAAATAATGCCAGATCCAGATATAGAATACTTTCTGTCAACTAAAAAAGAGGAAATTAAAAGGCCAATAGTAGTTAATGAATTGAATTTAATTTTGAGTATCATACCTTTTGGAGAAAATACTAATACACAAGGATCAATGCTGATTTTTAGTAATGTAACAAATTATAGTCAGTTAATTCATAAGCTTGAGGAAGAGAGGGATAGCAAAGAAATACTAAATACTGTAATTGAAACCGCTTATGATGGAATGATTATCATTGATAAGCAGGGGATAGTTACTATGATCAGTAATGCCTATACAGAATTTTTAGGGATTAAGAGGGAGGATGCTATCGGCAGGCATGTAAATGAAGTGATAGAAAATACTAGAATGCCAATAGTATTAGAAACTGGAAAAGAAGAAGTAGCACAACTTCATAAGATAAAAGGAAGCTATATGATAGCCTCAAGAATACCAATAGTAAAAAATGGAGAAATTATTGGGGTAGTGGGTAAGGTCTTATTTAGAAATGTAAAAGAATTAAATAGCCTTTATAAACGAATAAGCGTTATAGAAAAGGAATTAGCTACTTATAAATCAAGGTTTAGAGAATTCAATAAAGCAAATTATTCGCTTGAAAATATTATAGGTGAGAGTGAACCTATTGTTATGGCTAAAGCCATAGTTGAAAAAGCAGCTCATACAAATTCAAATGTTCTAATTTTAGGGGAAAGCGGGACAGGTAAAGAAATCTTTGCACATGCAATACATTCGGAAAGTAATAGACATGAAGGGCCATTTGTTAAAGTTAATTGTGCAGCAATTCCAAGTGATTTACTTGAATCAGAATTATTTGGCTACGAAGCAGGAGCTTTTACAGGTGCCAAAAAAGAAGGTAAGATAGGAAAATTCGAGATTGCAAATGAAGGTACTATATTTCTAGATGAGATTGGAGATATGCCTCTCCATATGCAGGTAAAGCTATTAAGAGTTATTCAAGAAAGAGAAGTTGAAAAGGTTGGTGGCGTAGCTAGTAAAAAGATTAATATTAGAATAATTGCTGCAACAAATAGAAATCTTGAAAGATTAGTTGAAGAAGGTAAGTTTCGTGAAGATTTATATTATAGACTTAATGTCGTAACAATTGAAATTCCACCTTTAAGAGAAAGAGGAAATGATATAATACTTATTTCTAATCATTTAATAAAAAAGCTTTCAGTTGATTTAGATAAGAAGGTTAGAGGAATCTCTAAGGAGGCTGAACAATATCTTAAAACCTATGAATGGAAGGGTAATGTAAGGGAATTAGAAAATATATTAGAGCGGGCTATAAACATTATGGAGAATAGTGAGATTATTCAAGTGAAAGATTTACCGAAAGAGATCACAGGGAAAAAGGTTTCAATGGTTACTAAGAAGCTTCAAGATATTCTCGCGGAAAGTGAAAAAAATGCTATTATTCTTGCCCTTAGGGCTGCGGATGGTAATAAAAGTAAGGCGGCAAAAATTCTTGATATAGGGCGTACTAGTTTATATGAGAAAATAGAAAAATATAAAATACAGACATAGTTGTTCGTTCTTACGAACAACTATGTTTTTTATGAAAAATAATTGTACGGAAAATCGCACACAATGTAAATGTTTACTTAAGAAATTGTACGGAATAACGAACAAAAACTTTCTATTATTAAGAATTTTTTATGAAATTGCTTATAGAAAAGCGCAGTTTTACGTTGAATACATGCTCGAAATCTTGGCACGGATATTGCTTATATAAATAAGTGTAAAAGGAATTATAAATAAAATATTACACTCTTGCTTTATGGAGTATATAAAAGTGTGAAAAGGAGGAGTAAAGATGAACAAGATAATGTCGGTAGAACAAGCAATCGCCTTAATCAAAAGTGGAGACACAGTTGCATTTGGTGGATTTATAGGTGCTGGGCATGCAGAAGGGGTTTCTAAGAAACTTAAGGAAATATACTTAGAACAAGGTGCCCCTAATAATTTAACTCTTGTTTATGCAGCGGGACAAGGAGATGGTAAAGAAAAAGGTTTGAATCATTTAGGACAAGAAGGCCTTCTTTCAAAGGTAATAGGTGGACATTGGGGATTAGCTCCTAAGATCCAAAAACTCGCAATTGAAAATAAAATAAAGGCTTATAATCTTCCACAAGGAGTAATATCTAGTCTTTATAGAGATATTGCGGCAGGTAAACCAGGTACAATTACTCATGTTGGTTTAAAGACTTTCGTAGATCCAAGAGTTGAGGGAGGAAAATTAAATGAATGTACAACAGAGGATATTGTAAAGGTTATCGAAATTGATAATAAAGAATATCTCTACTACAAAGCTTTTCCTATAGATGTAGCTATATTAAGAGCAACATATGCAGATGAAGATGGAAATGCAACTCTTCAGAAGGAAGCAGCAACACTAGATGGTTTAGCTATGGCACAGGCAGCAAAAAATTCTGGTGGAAAAGTAATTCTTCAGGTTGAGAAAATAGTCTCTAAGGGAACTTTAGATCCAAAGCTTGTAAAAATCCCTGGAATACTTGTAGATGCTATAGTTGTAGCTAACAGTGAAGACCATATGCAGACATTTGCTGAAGCATTTAATCCAGCCTATAGTGGAGAAATAAGAATGCCAGTAGATTCTATCGAATGTCTTTCAATGGATGAGAGAAAAATAATAGCAAGGCGTTGTGCAATGGAACTTATACCAAATGCAGTAACTAATCTTGGTATAGGTATGCCGGAGGGAATTTCAATGGTTGCCAATGAAGAAGGAATAGGAGATACAATGAGATTAACTATTGAATCTGGCCCAATTGGTGGAATCCCAGCAGGAGGTTTAAGTTTTGGTGCAGCTATAAATCCAGATAGCATTATAGATCAATCATCTCAATTTGATTTTTATGATGGCGGAGGGTTAGATGTAGCATTTTTGGGACTAGCTCAATGCGATGAAAAAGGCAATATAAATGTAAGTAAATTTGGTCCTAAGATAGCTGGATGTGGAGGATTTATAAATATAACTCAAAATTCAAAAAAGGTTATATTCTGTGGCACATTTACAGCAGGAGGACTTAAAATTAATGTTACTGATGGCAAGCTAGTAATCGAAAATGAGGGAAGGTCAAAGAAGTTCATTAAAAATGTTGAACAAATTACATTCAGTGGAGATTATGCTAGAGATGTAAATCAACCGGTATTATATATAACTGAAAGAGCAGTTTTCAGATTGACAAAAGATGGAGTAACATTAGAAGAAATAGCTCCAGGGGTAGATTTACAAAAGGATATTATTGATCAAATGGACTTTAAGCCAATAATATCAAATAATTTAAAAACAATGGATGAAAGAATTTTTAAAGATAAGCCTATGAAGTTGAAGTAACAACTAATATAAGTGAATAGGATACGGATAAAATATTTGAAAAGAAAAATAATAAAATAACGGAGGTTTTGTATATGGCAGTTATAGGAATTTTATTAAGCTTAGCACTTTTAATGTTTATGGCCTATAAGGGGTTTTCAGTTATTGTTTTCGCACCTATATTTGCGATTATGGCAGCTATATTTTCAGGAATGGCGATTATGCCAACTTATACGGAAATATTCTTACCTAACTTGGGTAACTATGTAAAAGTTTACTTTCCATTCTTCTTACTAGGTGCAGTATTTGGTAAGGTTATGGAGCAATCTGGTGCAGCAAAATCAATAGCAAAATTTATAGTAGATAAATTAGGAAAAAAACGAGCTATGCTATCTGTAATACTAGCAGCAGCTATACTAACTTATGGTGGAGTAAGTCTTTTCGTTGTAGCATTTGCTGTTTATCCATTTGCAGCTTCTATATTTAAAGAAGCAGATATACCAAAGAGACTTGTGCCTGCAACTATTGCTGTTGGTGCTTTCACATTCACAATGGACGCGCTTCCAGGAACACCTCAAATTCAAAATTCTATACCAATGAAATTCTTTAATACAGATTTATATGCAGCTCCTATATTTGGAACTCTAGGTGCAATTATGGTTTTAGTTTGTGGTGTATCCTACTTAGAATGGTGCAAACGCAAAGCTCAGGCAAAAGGAGAAGGATATGGAACAAACCATAAGCAAGAGCCTGTAATTGTTGAAGACAGCAGCTTGCCGAATCCATTTATATCAGCATTACCATTAGCATCGGTACTTATAGTGACTCTAGTTCTTCAAAAAGTTGTATTTCCTAAATGGGATATCGTTTCTTGGGTAACTAAAGCTCCATACAACATACCGGAAGCTGGTGTTGTAGGTTCAATGAATAACTGGGCTCTTATGATTGCACTTGTAATTGGTATTACTCTTGCAGTGTCAATTAACCCAAAACGTATGAAAGGAAACTTTGCTGCAGCAATTAATGCTGGTGCAATTGGATCACTTTTAGCAGTTATGAACACAGCATCAGAAGTAGGATTCGGTAATGTTATCAAAACTTTACCAGGATTTCAATCTATAGCTCATGCTTTAACTAATATTAACCCAGATGGAAGCCCATTACTTTCAGAGGCAGTTACAGTAAATGTTCTTTCAGGAGTTACAGGTTCTGCTTCAGGAGGAATGAGTATAGCACTTGATACTTTTGGAAAACAATATTTAACTTGGGCAAATAGTGTTGGAATAGATCCACAATTACTTCACCGTGTTGCTGCTATGGCTTCAGGTGGAATGGATACATTACCTCATAATGGTGCAGTTATAACTTTACTTGGAATTGCAGGGTTAACTCATAAACAATCATATAAAGATATATTTGTAATCACTTGCATAAAGACAGGAACTGTATTTGCATTAATAGCATTACAAAGCTTATTACATTTTGTTTAATTAGAATTGAAAATACTTACAAATAATATTCTGAAAATTATATAGCAAAGAAGGGGGAGTACTAGTGAAAGGATTAACTATAAAGGAATTAAAGATTGGAGATAAGGCATCTTTTCAAAAGACTATTACAGAAACTGATGTATATTTATATGCCGGAATAACAGGAGATTTAAATCCGGCTCATATAAATCAAGTTGAATCAGAAAAAACAATGTTTCAAGGTAGAATTGCTCATGGAATGTTAACTGCTGGCTTAGTATCTGCAGTATTAGGAATGCAATTGCCAGGTCCAGGTTCAATTTATCTTGGACAAGAACTAAAATTTACGGCTCCAGTAAAAATAGGAGATACAATTAAGGCTGAAGTAGAAGTGATAGAAAGAATTGAAGATAAAAATAGAATAAAATTAAGTACTATATGTACAAATCAAGATGGTGTTCAAGTGCTTAAAGGCATAGCAACAATAATGCCTCCTAAATAAAGACAAGCTCAAAAACAATGTGAATTTCATTAATTTGAAGTTCACATTGTTTTTATACATTAACTAAAAATATAAAAAATAATGAATGGATCTGCTTTGTATTATATGAAAGTATATTATTTTCTTAGAAGGATTTATGTATTAATGTTGAAGTTTTCTAAGTAAAACATTAAGTCTGTAGTCATTTGATTAAGATATGTAAGTAATAATCAAATGACTACAGACTTCTATTCATTTAAATAAAAAGTTTTTTATTAAGAATTTTTTTCAGCCCATAAACCATGTAAGTTGCAATATTCTCTAGCAAAAAGAACAGGTTCATCTACCTTAAAGAAAGCCTCAGGCTTTTCACCAGGTTTTAAGAATTTTTTATATACGTTACTTTCAGTATGAATTTCAATCCATTCTATATAGTGGTTATCAAGCATAGGATGTTCTACAGAGCCTACCTTTACTAAAACTCCACCTTCAACTTTTTCAATTACAGGAACGTGCTTTTCTGTTGCTCCATCAGTAGTATTTTCAGCTTTAAGCTTCATTGGCTGATTACAACATACTAGTGTACCTCCAGCATTATGAACAACCTCCACAATATTACCGCAAATTTCACATTTATACACTTGTTTCAATTCAGTCATTTTATTACCTCCTAAATTTAATTATAATTATTTGACTATTTCTTCATGATTTTTTTTGCAAGACCTTGGATATAAAGTTTTACTTTCTGCTAAATAACCAAGTTTAATTGTCATTACAACAGTCTTGTACTCTTTAAATTTATTTCTAAAATGTCTTTTTAATGACTAAGAATCTTAAAATTATTATTTATGTATATTTTAAGATTAAAATCATCAATGTGTTTAAAATTTAGCTGACATAATTAGAAAAAAATGAGAGTGTTATCTTTAAGACTATTATATACATAATAATTATATTAGTCAATAATAATTATTAATTAATAAAATAAATTTATAAAAATTATATGCTTTTATTATCTAATTGTTTATTGGAACATTGGGCCAGTATATTCTTCGTATGGTATACGAATAGCAGCTTCCGATTCATCTAATTTGTATGCTGTTCCTTCAATAGGATTTATTCCATGAACTAAGTTAGAACCTATTGTATAAATAGCGTTAGCCATAACGCTAGTATCTTGAACAGGAGAGCCTAACATAAAGCCTTTTGAAATTAATTCTTTAGCTTCAGGAACGCCATCCACTCCAACAATAGGAATTACTTTAGATTTATTTCCAGTGTTATAGCCATATTTTTGTAATGCTTTAGTTGCACCAATTGCCATAGAATCATCATTTGAAATTATTGCTTCCACCTTACTTCCAAGTCTTAGGAATAATGCATCAACAGTATTTTGCGCTGTTTCTCTATCCCAATTTAAAACAGGTGACGCAAGTTCCTCTGTTTTAATTCCAGCCTGCTGTATAGTTGAAATAGAATATGCAGATCTATCTATAGATGTTTTATTAAGTCTTTCACCAATAAGCATAATGTATTGTAATACATTATCTTTATTTTTATCAATTAAATCTTTATGATTATTCCAAGCATCAGTAATAATTTTACCTTGTAAAGTACCAGCTTGTTTTGAATCAGTACCTACATATAGGGCTTTTTTATATGATTTTATAGCATCCATTGTAAGTGGTTCTCTATTAAAAACTATTACTGGAATTTCATATTTTGATATTTTATTAATTAAGTCTCCTATATCGTTAACATTAACCATATCTAGCAATATTAAATCAATTCCTTCATTAAGTTTGGTATCAAGTTCGGCATTTTGAGTTGATTGATTGAATTTCGCATCATAAAATGTAAAGATGACTTCGTTCGGATGTTGATTTTGTATATCTTCAAAATTTTTACGGAGAAATATAAGGTAATCATCATTAAGATCTGCCGAAAACAGGCCAACTCTAATAGTAGTTCTTTGTTTAGAATCTTCTGCAATAGCTGTATTATTGAGAAAGATGCTTCTAAGTACCGTACTAAATATTATGGTAATTGCAGTTATAGCTAATATCTTTTTTAATATTTTCATTTAAATCCTCCAATCCTGTGTACTTATAAATGTATTATACGTTTTAAGAAAAAGTTTATACTTAATCTAAGTATATCTATAAGTTAAAAATGATTTTCAGGATAAATAAAAAAGCCCCAATAATGGGGCTAAAAGTGGATAGTTTAAATCATGAAAACATCTATATTATATGAAATCTTCGTAAAAATATTCATGTAATATGGATATTATTTGAATGCAATATATATTGCGATAATACATTTACAGTGTTTGTTTAATATTATTGATATCCCTGCTTTTTAATTTCAATAGTAGATTATTTATAATCATATTTGCATCCAAGAATATTTAATGTAGTCTGCGCAGATTCTATGCCGTTAACTATAAGAACAATTTTATGAATGCCAGGATAGTGCTTACGAACAGTAAGATCTTCAAAGCTATGTATACGCGTACCTTGTAAATGTGCATTAGGTAACGATGTTTTGTCAGATAAAAAGAATAATTTACGTGATGATTTACCATTTGATTTTATAAAATCAATGCCATATTCCAAGCGGATATGTACTGGAGAACCCCAGTCTATATCCAGTGAATAATTTAACTCACAACTGCCTCCAATTTTAAGTTGGTTAGGTTGAACAGAGATTGAGGCATTTCTAAATATGGGATTTTCAGCTGAAGAGTTAGTGTAACCAAAGAGTGACATTGCCTTGGGATTAGCTCTTTTAATAAGGGTACGGCAGCCGCGTTTTAAAATCCAATCAGTATTTTGATTATGACATATCCAATTCTCCGCTATCGCTAAAACAGCGTCAGGATTATCTTTTGAAATGTCATTAAGGTTGTTAGCAACACTCTTACGAACATAAAGAGAGTCGTCTTTTTTCAAATTTTCTAACACTTTAAAAACAGGCGATGGATCGGCTTTAAACATCGGAAGAGCTATTCCCCAAGGAAGACGTGGTCGACAGCCTTCACTTGAAAGACGTCGTACATGTTCATTAGGAGATAATGACCACTTCATCATATATTCCATTACACCTCGAGGGGCATTCAATAAAAATGGTCGAATCGCAAACTCTGAAGATGACTGTTGAGTGAAACGTTCTAAGGCATCCATAGAGAGCTCAAAGTACTTCTCTTGCTTCCCATAGGTAGCAACAAAATCTGGAAAGAATAGATATGGAAAACCTACGCAACTCTTATTAATGGAGAATAAGATATTTAGGGCATTTTCAAAATCATTAGGAAGGTAGTCGCCTAATATTTCAGCTATTCTATGAATACGAGCCTTTAAAGGCAATTCATCCCACGGATAAGCTAAAACTGAAGCGACAAAATCGCTCTTATTAAATTCTGCATAAACATTGTGTATCTTATTTGAAAAATCATTTAAAAATTCTAACGTATAAATATTTTTTAGTGGTTCACTCATAAGTATTTCATAATCTCCTTGTAACTATTATATCAAAAAACTTGATATTTTATTATAATCTGAATTTAAAATATACTAAAATATTTTAATAACGTAATCCTTATACAGTTAAATTTTATTTATTATTATTGTAATAAACTAAACTTGACTACATTATGTCAAGTTTTAGAAGTATATTTATTTATCATGTTACCTAAGCGGTTGATAATTTCGTTTCGGACATCTATAGGCTCTATAATTTCTAACATTGTCCCGAAGGAAAGAAGATAATTATAAATCCATTCACCCTCAGGCATCGAAATGTCTATGGAGTAAGAGCCATCTTTATCGATAGTTATATTTTCTTCATCAAAATCATCGTATACTCTATAGGCACCTTCTGAAGATATTTTTAGTTTAAGATGAATTAGTTCACTGAATTTTTCTGATGGTGAATCATCCATAAGATCTTGTAAATATTGATGTATACAACTTTCATCTGTAATATTAATATCATTCATTCGAGTTATCTTAAAGGTTCTAAACGCTGTTCTTTCAAGACAATATCCTTGTAGATACCAGGCTTTATCTTTAAATAACAATTTAAAAGGTTCAACATACCTATTACTTTTCATACCGTCAGCACTAAAATATGAGAAATTGATTACTTTTTGCTTTAGTATTGATTCTTTTATTAGATTGAAGATCTCTTTTTGTTTTCTTTCACTACCCCAATTAGAAAAATCAACTTCAATCCAATTAATATCACTTTTCTGAAAAAGATTGCTCAATTTTGATAATACGTCATTAATATCATCATATCCTACAGCGGAAAGACTCTGTAGAGCAAGTAGAATTTTATCCTGTTCAACTTCAGAAAATAGTGATTTATCAAAAATGAATTTATCTACTAATGAAATACCGCCTCCTTTACCTTGACTTGAATATATAGGAATTCCAGCCTGGCATAGAGCATCAATATCTCTATAAATTGTTCTGACAGATACTTCAAAATGCTCTGATAGCTCTCTTGCTGTTATTGATTTTTTTTTGAGTAGAATATATATAATTTGAAACAATCTGCTAATTTGCATAACATCACCTCACATATAAATATATAATATATAACTTGACAACATAATGTCATATTATATCATTAATATAGAAAGCTTAACCGAAAAAACTTTAAAAGGGGTAATTTAAATGATAGGAATAATTGTAGGAACTCATGGAGATTTATCTAAAGAGTTAGTTAAATCGGCAGAAATGATTTATGGAGAACAAAAGAATATTGGATGTGTTACGTTTAAGCCAGGAGAGGGAATTGAAAATTTATTAGATAAATACAATAAACTTATACAAGAATTAAATTGTACAGAAGGAATTTTAGTTATGGTTGATCTCTTTGGTGGAAGTCCATTTAATGCTGCTAGTATGATTGCATTAGAAAAGGAAGATATGGAGGTCATAACTGGAGTTAATATGCCAATGTTATTAGAAGTTTTTGCAAGTAGAGATATTTCATCAAGTCTTTCAGAGCTATTAGAGATTGCAAAAAATGGGGGCAAAAACGCCATAAAACAATTAGAGAAACAAACAGGTAGAAATTTAGATGATGACATATTATGAGCAAATAGGAGAACTAAACCTGAATGGGAGGAAGTTCTCCTATTTGCATTTAGGAAAATGTTAATAATAAATTTTATGAGAGTATAAACATTTATATGACTTATAAGAAATTATTTATAGAATAAAGTTTATAAAAATAGAAATTTATTATTTTTTGAATCAAAGAATATTCATGTGGAACTCGCAATACGTCATATGCTTTTTTCAAATGGCAGTATAATCTTATTATTTGATAAATTTTATGCAGCTGATAAATCAATAAATTCTTTATAATTTTTAAAAAAGTTGAAGTGTTTTTTATTTATTGATCGTTATATTTAATGTAAGGATTAATTAAGGTGGTGATAGATATTGAAAAAGAACAATTTCCAAATTGCATAAAACAATATGAACGGTTAATTATCACTATTTGTTTATCCTTCACAAAAAATTATTTTGATGCTGAAGATTTGGCTCAGCAAACATTTTTATCAGCATATCAAAATTGGGAAGGCTTTGATGGTGATAACCTTAAGGCTTGGCTTGCTAAAATTGCTGCAAATAAATGTAAGGATTATCTTAAGAGTAAGGCAAGAAAAACAGTTAGCTTGTCAGAAGATGAATATCAAGATCTTGAGTATAGAGGAGATTCACCAGAGGAAACAGTAGTTAAAAAGAATACTACAGAGAGAATACAAATTTTATGCAACAAGCTAAAAGAGCCATATAGAACTGTAGCTATAAATTATTTTTGCAAAGATGTCAAACTATCACATTTAGCAAAGGAAACTGGGCAGAATATTAAAACTTTGGAAACGCAACTTTACAGGTCAAAAAAAATGTTAAAGGATTTATGGAAGGAGGAGTTCATGTGAATAATGGATTATTTGATAAAGAAGGTCATTTAACTGAAGAAACATTAACCATGCTAAAGTTTGATATTTTGGGCGACGAAGAAATGATAGATATATTAGAACATATTAGTGATTGTCAAATGTGTGCTGGTGAATTTGCCGATAGTTTTAAAGAAGATGAACTTGCAGAAGCTCCTTTAGGTTTTCAAGAAAAAGTACAAATTAAAATAAAAAGTAAGAAGCAAAGCAAGATTCAGTTCCGTTTTTATTGTGTTAAAGTTGCAGTTGCAGCTAGTGTGGCATTAGTATTGGTTTTTTCAAATGGATTAAATTCTTTGGTTAATACAGCGACAAATCATGTTAGACCATTGGATTCTAGGATTGTAGATTCGGTTAATGTAAATCTTAATAACTTTTCTGAAAAAATAATTAAACTGGAGGTTTTTAATAATGATCAAGAGAAAAAGTAGATTTTTGACTTTTGTTTTTTCAATGTTGCCAGGTGCAGGACATATGTATATGGGATTTATGAAAATAGGAGTATCTTTTATGTCTGTATTCTTCTTTTTAATATTTCTTTCTTCTTGGCTTAACATAGGACCGCTATTATATATAGCACCACTTATTTGGTTTTATTCTTTCTTTGATTGTACTAATAGAATGAATTTAAATGACGACGAACTTTTACTTTTAGAGGATAAGTACTTGTTTTCTATTGATAAGCTAGCAAAATTAGACAAAGATATATTTGAGAAACGCAGGCTTGCAGTAGGTGTTATATGCTTATTTTTAGGTGTATATTTAGTTATAGAAAATATAATGAGTATTTTAGAACCATATATTCCATACGAACTACGCCGCTTTATTATTTATGATTTAATGAGGGACATTCCTAAAGTAATCATAGGAGTAGCAATAGTTACACTTGGTATAAAACTTATCAAAGGGAAAAAAATGGAGAGTGAGATAGATGATTAAGGGGCGTAAGGTAGGCACATTAACCTCAGGACTTGCTTTAGTTATATTTGGGATAATGTTTTTACTAAGATTGTTTATAACTAATCTCAATGTTCTTTTAATTGTATCAATGTGGCCACTTATTTTAGTAAGTGTTGGAATAGAGATTATCGCAGCTTATATAATAAATAATCAAGAAAAAATGCAATATGATTTTAGTGCAATAATATTAGTTATTATTTTAGTGTTCTTTGCTATGGGAATGGGAGGAGCGGAATTTATAGTTACTCATTCGCCACAGTTTGGAGTAACAATTTAACCGAAATTTATGGAGTAAATATTTCGATTTATAAATTAAAGTTATATTTATTATGATTTAATGGTTAATAGATAAAAAGTGAATAATAAATTTATTATGTAAAAATAATTTAAATGAGTACATATCATTTTAGCTAGAATGAAGAATTGACTATAGATAGTAATGCATCTATAGTCAATAGCTATGGTAAAAAATAAGCCCAAGACATATCGAACTGTCTTGGGCTTATTTACTGTAATTGAAATTAAGCATCATAATTATCAACAGAATGCTGAAAAATAAATATTATATTGAGAAATAGAACTTCTATATTATAATAGGATAAGAATTATTTTAGTGAAAATGTTAATATCATTTCAATGAGTATTTTGAAATATTCATACTACAAATTCTGGTTTGTTTTTTCCAAGTTCAGTTTCTTTCATTTTATTAAAAGGTACTGCTGCTAATCCTAAAATTGCAATAACTGCTGTGAGTAGGAAGCATTTATTATAAACTTTATTGCTTTCATCATTTTTTATGACAGCCATGTCATCTAAGACCTTATGGATCTCTTTTGTTTGAGTATTAAAGTTCTCTTCTATAGATGGCTTCATTTTATCGGGAACAGAAGCTAACACAATATTCTCCTTGTCCTTGATCAATTTATCAACCATATCTTTCGAAAAGGAAGTATTTTTGCTTGAGTTAGCAGTCTTTATTTTATCAACTACAGTAGATTTTACTTGATCTTCAAGAATTGTATTGTTATTAACAAGTTCTATTATTCTGCTTTTTGAATTATCTATAGCTTGAGTAGTGTAATAGCTGCTTAATGTTGAAACTAAGGCTATAGCTAAACATGCAGTTAGTTGCCTAAAACTGTTCAATATTCCTGAAGCCATACCATTCTTATCTTTTGAAACCTCGTCAAATGCACTTTTATATAATGGAGAGGTTGAAGCAACACCAAGTCCTACTACAATGAATGAGCCATAAATTATCTTCATATTGTTTGAACTATTCATAAATACAAACATAAGATCACCTAAAGATACAAAAATTATTGCTAATAATGAAATAACTCTAGCACCATACTTTTTAGATATAATGCCGAATATTGGAGAGGTGAGAAATGAGACACCGCTTACTATACCTAAAATAAGTCCAGATTTTAAGACAGAATAACCTAATTGGTTTTCTAGATAGAAATTCATTAAATAAGATATAGGCATATAAGCAAAGAATATTACTCCGACTATTATGATTGAAGAAGTAAAGCTTCTTATTTTAAATAATTTAAATTCTATCATTGGATTTTTTGATCTTAATTCATATATTAGGAAAGCAATAATTGAAATTGCTGAGGTTATTATTAAAGTAACAATTTTTGTACTGCCCCAGCCATAT
Source organism: Clostridium beijerinckii (assembly GCF_018223745.1). Classification (NCBI taxonomy): domain Bacteria; kingdom Bacillati; phylum Bacillota; class Clostridia; order Eubacteriales; family Clostridiaceae; genus Clostridium; species Clostridium beijerinckii. Next base: position 3,796,532 of record NZ_CP073653.1, on the reverse strand, counting down.
GAGCTTCCTTTAACAAGGAAAAAGGTTAGTGCTCCGATTCCGTAAGCTAATAATATAGAGCCAATAAAATCTATTCGCTTTTCAATTGTTCTATCATAACATTCTGTAAGACATTGAGCTCCAAAGATTAAAGAGATGATTATAAAAGGAACATTTACATAGAATATTGCTTTAAAACCAAAGGCTTCATTTAATATTCCTCCAACAACAGGACCAGAAGCTGCAGCTATAGAAATTGTCATACCAATTACAATGGCAAGTTTTGACATAGCATCTTTACCAAATAATTCGATACCTAAAGGAATGGCTAATGGAGCGAGAATTGCAGCACCTATCCCTTGCATTATTCTAAAAATTATAATCATGGAAAGGGAAGTGGAAAGACCACAAAGTATTGATGAAATACCAAATACTATAAGACCAATTATAAATAGTTTCTTTCTTCCAAAAATATCTGCGATTTTAGAGAAGTTTATTAAAAGAGCTGAGAATGGAATCAAGTAAGCGGTACTTACCCATGATATTCCTGTTATATCTGTGTTGAAGTAATCAGCCATAGAAGGCAAAGATACATTAACTATGGTTGAATCTAATACTGTTAAGAAGCAAGCTATTGCCAGTGAAATAAATGCTAATACTTTTTGTTTTTTATTCATGATGACCTCCAAAATCTTTATTATATGAATATGAAATTAAATTCACATTTATATAATATACTGGAAAAAATTAAAAGTCAATACATGAAATGAATTTCATATTTTATTGACTTTTATTTTTTTATATTTTATTATTTAAATAGGTGATAAAGATGGAAAGAAAGACAAGAATACCAACACAAAAAAGAGCTTTAGAAAAATATGATAGAATTTTAGAAGCAGCTTATAAACTATTTAATGAAAAAGGTTATTATAATACTACGACAGCAGATATATCTAATGAAGCCAATGTAGCGACAGGTTCTGTATATGCCTATTTTGAAGATAAGAAGGAAATTTATCTTAAGGTAATTGAAAGAATTAACAAAAGTTTTGATTATCCAAGTCATGATTATTGGTTAGAAAATGCTGATAAGGAATTTGATAATGCTGAAGTAGTAAAACCACTATTTAAAGTATTTATAAAGATGATGTTAGATTATCACGACTGTTCTAAAACTTTTCATGATGAAATGGAAGCATTAACACTCTTAGATAAAGATGTAGCTGCTTTGAGGAAAGAATATGATGAGCAGAGAAAAGATAAAATCAAAGAAATTTTCAAAGCTTTATCTATACCTTTTAACAGCGAAGAGGAAGAAAGATTATTCTACCATTATTCATTTTTTATAACAGATGATGTATGCCATAAGATTAAATTTGATGATGAAATTAAAGACATAGATTTGTGCATTGAGAAATGTGTTAATATGCTATATTGCTTATTTAAAGATTGTACAAATTATATAAAGGTAACATAGGATATTAATTTACTGGCACGAGTGGCTTTATGGTCAACGTTATCTTTTAACATAAAAACGATATGATTAGTATAGTGAAAAATTTTCTTCATAGAAGTACATACTATTTATATATAGATTAAATTTATAGTATTAATATTATTTGTATATATTAAAAAAACCCCGATAAAGGGGCAAAGAATGAATGCCTAGGCTTAAGAATAAACCCATTTTTAGTATGCGTAAAGTTGAAATTTTTATACTAAATTATTGTTGAACTTTTATTAATATTTATGAAAATGCGGAATTTCTATTTTATGAGCAATTATTAGAGCATATATTGTAAAAGCAATAACAAATATAGTAAATTAGCATAGTATATAATTAGAAGTTTAATCAAAAGATTATAAATTTGATAATTTACGGAGGAAAAGAAATGGGATACAGATGTCATAGAAGAAGATATAGAAATTCTAATACTCTTGGAGCTGTAAGTAATAATAATAATTGTAACGGAACTCTTGGAGAAAATGTACGATGTAATTGTAATGGAACTCTTGGGGAAAATGTTCAATGCCGTTGTAGAAGAAATTATCCTTCAGCTGGTGCATTAGAAGATGCTTATAACCAAGGATATAAGGATGGATATTGTGCAGGAGTAGAAGCAGGGCGTGAAGAAGGATATTGTCAAGGATACCAAGAAGGTGCACAAGAAGGGTGCCAAGATGCAAAAGAAGCTGCTGTAAGGTGCATAAATAGTATTAGATGTAATTAGAGTAATAGATTTTTTATAATAAAAATTAAGAAATAGAGAGAGCAAGGTAGTTGTACAGTGCTGTCTCTATTTGATATTGTTATTGTTTTTATGTAATTTTTATCATAGTTAATGAAAAGCCAAAGTGGGAATATAAGTGTGAATTTTACCTTGCTTGTATTCAGTAGTGCCCGCAAAAGGTTATATAATATAAAAAATCAACATTAAAAGAGGTCGATATCGTCATCAAGAAATAAAAACCAATGAGTTATTGGAAAAGTAACTAGGTAGTACTTAAATTTAAGATTTTTATATATTAATACCGTGAAAAAAGTAAGTTATAAAATGCTTAAAGCAAAATAGAGGCTTTAAGCATTTTTTGTTTTTATGATAAAACGTAATTTGGAATCCAATAGTGAAAAAAATACATGAACTTATTGCGTTGAACATTGAACAGTGATAGTATTACATTGTTCAATAATTGAACTTGTTGAACGGCGTAATATTATAAGGATTTATATTAATATATAAACATATTGTAAGTTACCATATATTCCTTAGAAAAATAAATCTTACTTTTTCGATATGTTTTATAGTATTTTTTGTTGACAATACTTGGATGGTCTAGTAAGATATATTTAAAATTAAATCATAGTAATTCTATAGGAAAAGTAAAGAAGGGGGATGTGTATGAAAAATAAGAATTTAAAAAATAGATGTAAAAAGAAATGGGGGAGGGAAATTAACCTATATGAATAATCAAGACACAGCTACGAAAATAGTGAAAAGAAAAAGAGGTGAAATTTTTTATATTGGCATTTCTTTTACTTCTGTAATCATGTTCTTTTTTGTATGGGAAATTGCCACAAGTAAAGGCTTGATTAATCAAGTATTTCTTCCATCGCCTCAAAAAGTATGGCAGGCATTTATTGAATTAGTTCAGCAAGGTTATAAAGGAGAAAGCTTGTTATCTCATATTTCAATAAGTATGGAGAGACTTTTTATTGCTATATTTTTTGCAATAATAATTGGTGTTCCTTTAGGACTTATTGCAGGTAGCTCAAGGATTGTAAGAGCAATTCTAGACCCATTTATTGAATTTTATCGTCCGCTTCCACCACTAGCATATTATACATTAATTGTGCTTTGGTTTGGAATTGGAGATGAATCAAAAATTATCTTATTATTTTTAAATGCATTTGCACCTTTATTAATCGGAGTCATATTTAGTGTTCAAAAGGTACCACTAGATAGAATTAATGGCGCTAAATCATTAGGTGCCAGCGGAGTAAATCTTTTTATCAGTGTTATTTTTAGATCATGTTTACCAGATATATTAACTAGCCTTAGAACAGCTATCGGTGTTGCTTATGCAACTTTAGTTGCGGCAGAAATGGTTGCAGCTGTATCAGGAATAGGCTGGATGGTATTGGATGCAAGTAAATATCTTAGAAACGATATTGTCTATGCTGGAGTTATAATTATGGGAATTATAGCAATTATATTAGATTCTTTTGTGAGATTTTTGATCAGGAAGGCTTCACCATGGCTAGAAAAATAAAAAAATAGAAAATTCTTTATATTGAGTAATAGTAGATTATTAATAAAATCAATCAATGTACAAGCAGGTACATAGAGATATTTAAAGGAGTGTTATTTATGAAAATTAAAAAATATACAGTACTTCTGTCAGCTATTTTATCCGTTGGTATTTTAATAACAGGCTGCTCAGGAGCAAAAACAGCTAGTACAACAGGGAATACTCAAGCTTCAGATTCAGCACTGCCAAAAGAAATACGTTTGGGATATTTTCAGTCTCCAAATGGAGAACTTCTTGCAAAAGGTGAAAAGTTACTTGAAAAAAAATTCCCGGGAATTTCAATTAAGTATGTTCAATTTGATGTTGGGCGTGATGTAAATGCTGCAATGGCTAGTGGATCTATAGATATTGCAACCATTGGTACACCTCCAGGAACAACTGGAATTGTTAATGACCTTCCTTATAAAATTTATTATTTACATGATATAATCGGTTCAAGTGAGGCACTTGTTGCAAAAAATACATCTGGAATCAATTCAATAGCAGATGTAAAGGGTAAAAAGATTGCAACTCCATTTGGTTCAACTTCACACTATAGCTTACTTGCTGCATTGAAACAAAATAATATTTCAGAAAATGATGTAACTATTTTAGATATGAGTGCACAAGACATTATAGCGGCATGGAGTAGAGGGGAAATTGATGGAGCTTATATTTGGCAGCCAGCACAATCAAAGCTAGTTTCAGATGGTGGAAAAGTAATACTTTCATCTGAAGATGTTGCTAAAGGCGGAGCTGTTACTGGTGAATTTGGTATTGTAAATAATGATTTTGCAGCTAAGTATCCAGATGTAGTTAAGGCATATATTGATATATTAGATGAAGCTACTAAGTCATATAAGACTCAATCAGATGATGTAGTAAAAACATTATCAGCAGAACTTGGATTAAGCGCTGAGGATACAAAGCAAGCCATGAATCAAATTTCTGTTTTAGATAAGTCTGAGCAGGCAAAATATATAGGAACAGCAGACAATCAAGGGACACTACCACAAATTTTAAAGGATACAAGTGATTTCTTGTTAACTCAAAAAGCAGTTACTACTTCACCAGATATTGAAACTTTCAAGAAGGCGGTAAGAAACGATTTATATAATTAATAGAGGAGATATAATATGGAATCGTTAGTTGAAATAAATAGACCAGAAGAGAGAAAAGCAAATTGTTCTGTTGAATTAAAGAATGTTAATTTAATATATAAAAATGGAAAAGAGTATTCGAATGTCTTAAATGACATTGAACTTAAATTATTTGATGATGATTTTGTTTGTGTTCTTGGCCCATCTGGATGCGGGAAAACTTCATTACTAAATGCTATTGCTGGATATAATGCAGATATATCAGGGCAAGTACTTATAAATGGAGCACCGCACACTAAGCCAAATCCAGATGTAGGAGTTGTTTTTCAGCAGCCTAACATCTTTCCTTGGTTAAGTGTTGAAAAGAATATTGAATTTGGACTTAAGATGAAGAAGATTCCTAAAAAAGAGAGAGCAGAAATTGTAAATCATTATGTTAACTTAGTTGGTTTAGATAAAGCTAGAAAGCTGCTTCCTCATCAATTGTCTGGAGGTATGAAGCAGCGTGCAGCAATTGCAAGAACATTAGCAGCAGATTCAAAAGTAGTTCTGCTTGATGAACCTTTTAGTGCATTAGATGCTTTAACGAGAGAAGCTATGCAAAAACATCTAAAGAAGATATGGAAAGAAACTAATAAATGCTTTTTATTTATTACTCATGATGTGGAAGAGGCGATTCTTTTATCAACCCGGATTATTGTAATGAATGCTAATCCGGGAAGAATTGTGAGTGATTTTAAAAATCCACTTCAACAATATGATGACAATAGCTTTAAAAAAATCAGATCTTCAGAAGAATTTGGAGAGCTTAGAGACTCGTTAATAGAATTGATTCAAGGAAATGACTTAGAAAATGAAGTTTAAGAGATTATACGCTATATCAAAGAAAGCAGACGATCTATTCACAAAAATAAGTATCAATATTAAGAGTAATAGAAATTTTTTTGTTGATTGTTTTCTTGGTGGAGGTACATTAACGACAGAATTGTTGAAGGGAGATAAATATTATGAAAAGAGCAGCACTTACTCAAAAATTATTGGTTTTGGGCGTAGATGGCATGGATCCAAGAGTGAGTCAAAAATTTATAAAAGAAGGAAAAATGCCAAATTTAAAAAAGCTGATTGAACGTGGTTCAGCTAGAAATGATTTAAGACAAATTGGTGCAATCCCAACAATTACACCGCCTTGTTGGACAACACTTGCTACAGGTGCTTATCCAGGAACACATGGAATTACTTGTTATTGGAGACAATCTATTGAAAGTCTTGATGCAGTTGTTTATAATATGGATTCGCGTAACTGCACTGCTGAACAGATTTGGAATATTACATCAGAAGCTGATTTAAAAACATTAGTTTGGCATTGGCCAGGCAGTTCTTGGCCGCCAACTTCTCACAGTGAAAACTTGAGTGTTGTAGATGGAACTCAGCCAGGATCTGTTAATATGGGAGTTGCACAACTTGATTGGGAAAAAGTTATTGTTGCTTCGCCTGAAATCGAAGAGGTTCGTTATGCACCAAGAGTTGAAAAGCCAGCAGGTGTTGGTTGCATAATTACAGATTTAGAAGGCACTTTAGACGATGAAGTTGATGACGAAATGATGGAACTTTGGTGGGGAGATACAGCTCGTCAAGGTGGTGAAATTCGTACCTATGTTATGGATGATAATGATACAGAAATTGTTATTGGAAGTAAAGTAGCTTATGATATTGTAAATTCTCCACTTAAAGATGCAAAAGGTTGGAAAAACGCGCCAGAAGGAGCAAAAGAATTCACTATAATAACTTCAAGCGGTGTAACTAGGCGTCCAGCCTTAATTCTTAAAAATGAAGCTGGTGAATATGATAAAGTAGCAATTTATAAAAATAAGAAAGCAGATGAACCAATCGTCATTTTAGAGAAAGATAAGATGGTAACAGGTATAATAGACGATGTTACAAAAAAAGAAGTGACAAAGCCTGCATGCCGTTCAATGAAGATTTTAGAACTTCATCCACAAGGCAATAAAGTTAGAGTCTGGATTAGTAATGCTCTTGATATCTCAAATGATCAATTATGGCATCAAAAATCTTTATATAAAGATATTACCGAGAATGTTGGACATGTTCCGCCTGTTAGCTTAATCGGTGGAGAAGATGATGAACTAGTAAGAGAAATCTTTGAACCATCCTGGGCAATTTACGATAAGTGGCAGGCGGATTGTCTTAATTATTGCATTAAGGAGAAAAAATATGATGTAGTATTCTCTCATCTTCATAATATTGATTGTGCAGGACATCAATTATGGCATCTTGCTAAGACGCTTGAGCCATGGGATTACACTGATGAAAAAGTATATCAGGAATTTATTGAAAAATTCTATATACAAACAGACGATTATATTGGTGAATTCCTGCATCTATTAGATGAAGGATGGACTGTATTACTTGTAAGTGATCATGGGCTTATGGTTGGAGAAAATGTACCTCCAATTTTAGGTGAATATGGCGGATTAAATACAAAAGTCATGGAAGAGCTTGGGTATACAGTTTTGAAAAAAGATAAAGATGGTAATTCAACAAGAGAAGTAGATTGGGATAAAACAAGAGCTGTTCAGATTCGTAGTAATTATATTTATATTAATCTAAAAGGCCGTGATAAATATGGTATTGTAGATCCTAAAGATAAATATGATTTAGAAGAACAAATAATCTCTGACTTGTATAATTACAGAGATGATAAAACTGGTAAAAGAGTTGTGGGCATATGCCTTAGAAATAAAGATGCTGTTTTAATTGGTACTCATGGACCAGAATGTGGAGATATATTCTTTTCTATTGAAGAAAAATATAATAGACTTCATGGAGACAGCCTTTCAACTTCCGAAGGATATTTTGATACATCAGTATCACCAATCTTTGTAGCAGCAGGTTCTGGGATAAAGAATGGATTTACAACTGAACGTATTATAAGGCAAGTGGATGTTGCGCCTTCAGTTTCTGTATTATTAGGTTTACGTTACCCGGCACAGTGTGAAGGAGCCCCAATTTATCAAATATTCTCAGAAGATATTTAGGAATATCCGAAAAAATAACAAGTTCATCTGTTTTAATAAAAAATTAGTGCTATCGGAAAGTAAGAATTCTGATAGCTGCTTTTTAAAATAGGCAGAAAATTTATAAGGAAAACTAAATAATAAGCGCATAGAAGTTTTGCTTATTATTATAATGAATTTATTTAATAAATTGATTATAAGGTGTCTGGCATTATAGTCTCTTAAAATTGCGGTTTTAAAATAATTATAGAGGAGTGAATAGTATGTCTTTACAACATTTAGATTCTAATGAATTTGATGAAATTATATATGACAACGCTGAATCCAGCCTAGTGATTTTTTCTAGAGAAAGCTGTAGTGTATGTCAAGGTGTAGTACCAATTTTAGAAGATTTAAAATCAAAATACGATGGTAAGTATAATTTTTATTATGTTGACGTTGAAGAACAAAAGAATTTATTTCAGAGATTTTCTTTAAAAGGTGTTCCTCAAATTCTGTTTTTTAAAGATGGTGAGTACCAAGGAAAATTAGCCGGTCATGTGGAAGAAGATGCAGTTGAAGAAAAAATTGTTGAAGTTTTTGAGGAGTGATTAAAAGTATGGACGATATGACTAATTTCTACGATTTGATTATCATAGGTGGCGGACCTGCAGGACTTTCAGCAGCAATTTATGGTGGAAGAGCTAAACTTAAAACTCTGGTAATTAATAAAGGAGTAGTTGGAGGTCTCGTAAATACAACAAGGGAAATAGTTAATTATCCTGGTTATGAACAAATCAGCGGACCAGAACTTATGAAAAACTTTAAGAAACATGCAGAGAGCTTTGGAGTTGAGTTTCTAAGAGATGAAGTAGTAGATGCTGATTTGTCCTTAAGAGAAAAACTTGTTACCACTAAAAAAGGAAAGCAATTCTTAGCTAAAGCTGTGATTATAGCTTGTGGCAGTGAGCCTAGATTATTAAACATCCCTGGGGAAAAGAGACTCCAAGGCAATGGAGTAGCATACTGCGCAACTTGTGATGCAGAGTTTTTTGAAGGAGAACATGTTGTAGTAGTTGGAAGTGGTGATCAGGCCATTGAGGAAGGAATGTACATCACAAAGTTTGCAAGTAAAGTGACTGTCATAGTGCTTCATGATGAAGGGATTCTCGATTGTAATAAAGTAAGTAGCGAAAGGGCCTTCAATAATGAAAAAATGGAGTTTATCTGGAATTCAACCATAGAGGAAGTCCTTGGGAATGAAAATGTAGAAGGCGTAAAAATTAAGAACTTAAAGACTGGAAATATAGAAGAGGTAAACTGCCAAGGTGTATTTTTCTTTGTAGGTATGGTACCATCAACTAATTTTCTAAAAAATAGCGGTCTTGAAGTTGATTCAAGAGGGTATATATCTGCAAATGAACTTATGGAAACTAGCTTTGAAGGAGTTTATGCAATAGGAGATAATAGAGTTAAATATTTAAGACAGGTTGTTTCTGCTGCTGGTGATGGAGCAACTGCGGCTGTGGCAGCTGAGCGTTACATTGAAGAATTAAATGACTTTAATGAAAGTATTCTAAAAAGTGAAAAAAGAGTATTATTACTATTTTTAGATGCTTTAGTTAATGAAAACTTAAGATTTAGAACACTGATAGAAGAGGTAAATAGGGAATTAGTTGATTGTTATAGGATTAAAGAAGTAAATATAGCCACAAAGAAAAATCTTATAGGAAAATATAATGTTAGAAATGTGCCTGAAATAATTGTGTTAGATCATGGTAATGAAATTAAAAGATTAAAGTATACAATGGATAAAGAACAATTAAAAAGTCAATTATCCTAACTTGTCATCTTTATGGTAATAGTCAGTAAAATTTATTTCACCAACAAATAAGAATATAAATGTATCGTATAAATACTAAGAAGTAACAGGACTTGAGTTCAGTATTAATGAAAGAGAATATAGTAAAAGATTTATATAAGGAAATAAGTTAATTAATGCATATGCAACTCCCAGTATTAATATAATATTTTATAAAATTTAAATATTAGTGAATCAAATTGCTATAACACTTAATATTATATGTAAATAAGGAATATTTGAATTAATTGAAATTTTACTTTAAATATTTCTTGTGATATGATTATATTAAAAAAAAATTTATGTTGGAGGAAATATTTTTATGGATTTAGACCCGGAACAGACGAGTATCACGTCACAATTAATTTTAATAGTCATATTGACTTTGATCAATGCATTTTTCGCATCAGCAGAAATGTCTATAGTATCATTAAATAAAAATAAAATAAAGCTTCTTGAGGAAGAAGGAAATAAGAAGGCCAAGCTTTTATTGAAACTTATGGAAGAGCCTACTAATTTTTTATCGACTGTACAGGTAGGAATAACTCTTGCAGGATTTTTTAGTAGTGCTTCAGCAGCAACAGGACTATCAAAGGATGTAGCTCTTTATTTAAAGGGACTTAATGTTCCTTATAGTGGACAAGTTGCATTGGCATTAGTAACAATTGTATTATCTTATATCACATTGGTATTTGGAGAACTTTTTCCAAAAAGAATAGCGCTTAAAAAATCAGAAGCTATTGCAATGTTCTGTATAAAACCATTAGTGATTATAGCTAAAATTGCAGTTCCATTTGTAAGGTTGCTTTCAGCATCAACTAATATATTAGTTAAACTGATTGGGCTCGATAAAGAGGATTTAGGTGAAAAAGTATCAAAAGAGGAAATCAAATCTTATGTAGAAGCTGGACTAGAACATGGAGTCATAAATAAGACTGAAACAGAAATGATAAATAGCATATTTGAGTTTGATGATAAATTAGCATGTGAAGTAATGACACCGAGAACAGAAGTATATATGATTAATATAGAAGATCCATTAATGGAATATTTGGATGAATTGATTGATGAAAGATATTCAAGAGTTCCTGTTTACGAAGATGATACTGATAATATAATTGGTATTCTTTATATGAAGGATTTCTTTAGTGAAGCAAGAAAATATGGATTTGAAAATGTGGATATAAGAAGCATATTGCATCCACCTTATTTTGTTCCAGAAAATAGAAATATTGATAGGTTATTTAAGGAGCTTCAAAGTACTAAAAAGCATATTGCTGTATTAGTAGATGAGTATGGGGGATTTTCAGGTATAGTTTCTATTGAGGATTTAATAGAAGAAGTCATGGGAAATATAGATGATGAATATGATGAGGATGAGCCATCAATAGAAGAAATAGATAATGATACTTTTATGATATCAGGTATGCTTTCAATTAATGATTTTAATAATTACTTCGATACAGATATTAAAAGTGAGAATTATGATACTATGAGTGGTTTTATTATTGAAATTCTTGAACGTATTCCTAGTAATACAGATGAACAAGAGATAGAATATGAAAACTTGATCTTTAAAATAGAAGAAGTAAAGGAAAAAAGAATTAGTAAGATAAAGCTTTATATTCAGAAAGATGATGAAATTTTAGCTGTATTATAAGGCTGTAATATAAAATAAAAGTGGCTGTTTTAGAATAAAAGATAGAACAATATAAGTACTGTTTTTTTATTAAAGACTATTTATGTTGTTCTAAGAATTTATTTTATAATAGCCTTTTTATTTGCAGTTTTATAACTAATATCTAATACAAATTGTGTGATATATCCTTAATTATGAAATATTAATATAGAAGTTAATTGCAAGATATATAATTATGTTGAAATTATGGATTACTCGAATGAAAACTTTTACAAAAAGTATATAAAATATACAAAAGATTAATGTATATTTATAAATTCATGCGATTACTGTAAATTAAAATATAAATATAGCATAATGTTAAATCTCCCTGCATAAATATCAAAGGTATTTCAATTTAAGGAGGAATTTTTATGAATACTAGAGCAGACCTGAAGAGATTTGCCAAAGATCAACTAAAAGGGAGGTGGGGACTGGCTATTGGAGGAATTTTTGTTGCTGGATTTCTAATTCCAATTATTTTTAATTTAATTTTAAGAGTTGTTAGAGAAAGTTTTGGTTTGAGTTTAATAGTATTTTTAGTAACAATATTTGTTAGTGTAGCAATAGGAGTTGGCATATGCAGATTTTCTCTAAACTATGCTGAAAGAGATAGTAACCCTAAATTTACAGATATATTTTCAGGATTTTCAATAATTCATAAAGCTGTAGGCCTATATATTTTATTGACTATAATTGTTACTATAGGATTATTTTTATTGATAGTTCCAGGCATTATATTTATATATATGTTTTCACAATCATTTTTTATTTTAGCTGCTGATAATAATAAGTCAATAATTCAATGTTTAAAAGAGAGTTCAGCTATTATGAAAGGTCATAAATTTGAGTACTTCGTCCTTACTTTAAGTTTTTTAGGGTGGATAATACTTGGAATGATTCCACTATGTATAGGGCTATTATGGGTGGTTCCTTATATGAACGTCACAGTGGCTACCTATTACTTAAAACTTAGAGATAGTTATAATAATAATGATAAAATAGCATAAAGAACAATAATTTATTATTCAGAAAAAAATATATATATTGCAAAAATAATTCTTTATCATAATTCTAAAAATATTGTAAGAATTTTAGCTGTAATTGTGAATTGTGCATTGTGAATTGCGACATATATATTTATAAAATATTATATATGTTAAATTGAAGACTAAAGAAATTATACCTTCAGTAATGCCGTACGAAAGCGTTACTGAGGGATTTTTTATTTTTAAATACAAGTAAGTTTCTTAAATTTCAGTTCCTTATAAATTCCTTATAATTAAGGCTTATTATTTAATTATAAGAGGAGGAGTGAAGATGAACGAATTTATTTTAGAAACAAAAAACTTATGTAAAAACTTTAAAAAGCAAGAAGCAGTTAAAGATATTTCAGTATTAGTTAAAAAGAATTCAATATATGGGTTGCTTGGTCCAAATGGAGCAGGAAAGTCAACACTATTAAAGATGGTTACGGGAATGCTTAGAGCAAATTCAGGAGAAATCTTATTTGATGGACATAAATGGAGTAGAAAGGATTTACGCGAAATTGGGTCATTAATAGAATCAGCGCCTTTATATGAGAATTTGACGGCAAAAGAGAATTTAAAGGTTCGTACTACAGTACTTGGATTGCCAGATTCAAGAATTGAAGAAGTTCTTCATGTAGTAGAGCTTGAAGGTACAGGTAAAAAGAGAGCAGGACAATTTTCTATGGGGATGAAGCAGAGATTGGGGATTGCTATTGCACTACTTAATAATCCTAAGCTTTTAATTTTAGATGAGCCAACTAATGGACTTGATCCATTTGGAATACAAGAATTAAGAGAGTTAATACGATCTTTTCCAAAGAAAGGCATTACAGTAATATTATCAAGTCATATGTTAAGTGAAGTAGAACAGATCGCTGATCATATTGGAATTATATCTGGAGGTATTTTAGGATATCAAGGAGAATTAAAAAAAGGTGAAGATTTAGAAAAATTATTCATAGATATTGCAAAAAAATATAGGAGGGAGAAATAATGATGCTTAAATATTTTATTTCAGAAAATATGAAGATAAATCATACGTTTGTAAAGAAATTAGTATGGATAGCACCAATTATGGTAATTCTTCTTTCGGGATTTTTAGCATCAAATTATTTTCAGGTTGATATTTATAATTGGTGGTATACATTAATACTTCCTGGAGCTATATCACTAGGCAGTTGCCTTTTATCAAAAACTGATGGCTCTATGAAAAATAAAGCGGTTATATCACTTCCAGTAGATTTAGATAAAATATGGATTGCTAAAATATTGGTGGGAGTAAAGAATATAGCTATTTCTTGTATAGTTATTTTTATAGCTGGAGAGTTAAGTGTGTTCTTTATTAAAATGGATAGCATATCACATATTTCGATGTTAAGTGGTTTAGTCGGAACTTTAGTGATCATTATAACTTCAATGTGGCAGGTTCCGTTATATTTTTTTCTGGGAAATAAAATAGGATTATTTCCAACTATTGTATTAAGCCTAGCTGTTAATATGTTTTCTATAGTTATGGCAGTAAAGGATTTTTGGTGGATAAATCCTTTTTCGTATACATCTAGACTAATGTGTCCAATTTTGAAATTACTACCAAATGGCTTAATAGCTAAACCCGAAAGTCAAACTTTTACACCAGAATTACTTAAGAGTTGGGGGATACCTCTTGGTATCGGAATTTCAATAGTTTTATTTATATTGATAACTTATTTAACAGCTAAATGGTATGATAGACAGGAGGCAAAGTAATATAATGAAAATTCTTCGCTTATTGAAGGCAGACTTTATAAAAATGAAGCACACACACTTTTATTGGATTCATATTTATTTACCAATTATAGGAGCAATAATATTTTTGGAATATTATTCATTTTCAACTTGGAATTCTGTAAACAAAATAAATGGATATTTAGAAGTAGTATCATTAACATTTCCTGTGGTAATCGGAATTGTATGTTCTATGGTTATAGAACAGGAGGTTATGGCCGGAAAATTTAAAGAAATGCTATCTATAGAATATGGAAAAGGAATGTGTCTTGTGAGTAAAATATTAATTCTACTTCTTACAGGTTTATTTTCGCTTAGTTTAGCGGTTGGCATTTTTTTTGCTGGATTTCAATTTATTTTAAGGCAAAATACTCTACCAGTAAATTTTTACTTAAATATAATTTTTATTATATTTGGAGCTCAAATCTTCTTTTATTTATTTCACCTATGGTTGAGTATTAAAATAGGAAGTGGAGCATCGATAGGAATGGGCATACTTGAAAGCTTATTAGCGGCTTTGCTGATTACAGGACTTGGAGATGGAATATGGCAATGGATACCTTGTGGATGGTCAGTTAAGTTTTGTGATAATTTCTTTATAAAAGCCTCTAATTCTGCAGATAATTTTAATAAACTGGCTGATATTAATACTGTATTTAGTAATAGCGCCATTGGATTTAGAGATTGTGTTTTATTTACAATTGTCTTTGGGATTTATCTTGGAGTTTGGTTTAACTTTTTTGAAGGTAGAGGAGAGAAGTAGTAATAATTTATAGAATAATAAAGATCAGCTGGTAATATTGGGTATAATAGATGTAGGAGGGATGGAAATGGCATATATTCTAGCGATAGATGATGAGCAAGGCATATTAAAGGTTATAAAAGGTGCCTTAGAAAGAGAAGGACATAATGTAACTATAGTTTCTAATCCTACGGATATATCAAAGGATCAGTATGTAAAATACGATTTAATTTTACTTGACGTAATGATGCCAGAAATAGATGGATTTTCTCTGTGCAAAGAGATACGTAGTCTGGTTGATTGTCCAATTATATTTTTGACAGCAAAAACTATGGAACAAGATATTGTAATGGGATTAAGTATTGGTGGAGATGATTATATATCAAAGCCTTTTGGTATAGGTGAGCTTCGGGCAAGGGTAGCTGCACATTTAAGACGTGAACATAGGGAAAAACAAAATGCTTTTTCTATTTCTGATATAAAATTTAATATAACTGCAAAAGAGGCTTATTATAATGAAGAATTAGTACCTTTTACAAAAAGTGAGTATAATATATGCGAGTATCTTGCTCTAAATCATGGGCAGGTATTTTCCAAGGAGAGAATATATGAAAGTGTATTTGGTTTTGATGGAAATAGCGATACTACAGCGATTGTGGAGCATATTAAAAATATAAGAAATAAGTTTAAGAAGGTAGGAATAAACCCTATAGAAACTGTTTGGGGGATAGGATATAAATGGAAAGAGTGAAGAAGCAAAAAAGCATTTCTAAGATTTTCGCAATATATATAATGTTCTTTTGTATAGTTACAATTCTTTTAGCTATATTTGATTTTATTCTATTTCAAATTGGTTTGAATAGTGGGTTTATTTTACCAGCAAACTACTATGAGCAGAAAATTGAAAAACAAAGAGAAGAAATAGCAAAAGCAGAGGGTGTTAAAGTAAAAGACTTTATACCGGATGAGTGTAATTATATAGTTTATGATTCTATTGGAAATGTATTTTATAGCAATGTATCAGAAGCTAAAGCAACAGATATTTGGAATCTTGTACAAAGTGATAAGAGAAGTAAAGGAAAATATTATTATAAATTTATTTCTAGGGAGAATGGAATCTGTGTAGTTGAATACACCATAGGGGCAAGTTTTGTTAGCCCTGTTTTGAAAAAGTATGTTCAAAATGCTGAGCTTAGTTTTGTTTTTATATATTTTATTTTGTTTAGCATTGAAATTATAATTCTATCTAGGTGTTTTAGAAGAAGAATATCGAAAGAACTACATGTTTTAAAAGAGACTACAGAAAATATACAGATGGAAAACTTAGAATTTGAGGTGAAGTATTCAAATATATTAGAAATCAATGAAGTCATTTCTGCGCTCGGTAAAATGAAGACAGAGTTGAATGATTCTCTAAGTAAACAATGGAAGATGGAAGAAGCACGTAAAGAGCAAATAGCAGCATTGGCTCATGATATAAAGACACCATTAACAATTATTAAGGGAAACTCTGAGCTTTTAAGTGAACTTAATTTAAAAGCAGATCAAGCCGAATTTAACGATAGTATAATAAACGAGGTTAAAAATATAGAAGATTATATTAAATCATTAATAGAAATTATGAAAACTGAGAAAGAATCAATATTAGAAAAAAAGAAAATAAAGTTAGAAGAATTTATACAGGATATAATTGAACAAGGAATTTCCATAGGTATAAATAAAAAAGTAGAGTTTAGAAATGAAATTAAACATATTCCAGAAGTTATTATAGGAGATGAACTGGCTTTAAAGCGAGCTTTAAGCAATGTTATTTCGAACGCGGTTGAATATTGCTCCGAAAATGGGAAAATAGCATTTGGGGTTGATTCAGATAATGATAATATAAGATTCACCATTGAAGATTCAGGAAGAGGATTTACAGAAGAGGAATTACAGTTAGCTACAGAGCAGTTTTTCCAAGGCGACAAGAGTAGAAATTCCAAAAATCATTATGGTATGGGTTTATATATTGCAAAAAAATTTATGGAAAAACACAACGGGAATATTTCACTTGGAAAATCAGAAAAACTTGGAGGGGCTAAAGTTGTTATAGAATTACCCATTTTATTTAATTAATCAAAGTAGTTAGCTAAATAATAAGAAATTATTTATTATTCAAACAACTATTAAACCTAAGTAAAATGAATATTTCTAATTATAAACCTAATAAGAACCAAGAGTATAGATCTCTGTGAACATGGAGATTTTTACTCTTGGTTTTGTGATTTTATAAAACAATAAATAAAGGATTATTTTATAAAAGAAAAATTATTGTAAAATCCAAATATGTAAAAGCTATACATTGACTTTGAGTATACTCTAGAATATATATTAGAATTAAAACAGTTTTGTAGAAAGAAGGCGAATTATATGAAATATATTAACTATATAAGAAGCGTAACTTAAGTTAATGGCATTTTTGCATGTTACTAAGGATGAAGAAATCAATACATATAATATATTGGTTATAAGGAATATTTATATTTAACATTGTTATACAAATTTTAAAATCAAACAGGAAGTGAATTAAAATGAAAAACATTAAGACAAAAGTTATTCTATTGGTCGTAGCAGTTTGTTTTTTTAGTTTATTATGTTCTTCGACGATAAGTTATTATCTTTTTTATAAAACTACTGTGGTTGAATCAAAGGATAAACTAGGGGCACTATCTGAAAAATATGCAGAAACTATAGACAATTGGATGGCTACTCAAGGAAACTTTGTTAATCAAACAGCGGAGAACATCGAATTTAACAATAATTATGATGGGATAAACCTTTTGAAATATATGAAAGTTAAAGCAGAGTCAAATACCGATATTATGGATATATATTTTGGTTTTGAAGATAAAAGTTTTGTTGATGAAGATGGATGGATACCTGATAATGACTTTAATTGTACAGAGAGAGATTGGTATAAAGATGCTTTAAAAAGTGACTCAGTAATTTATTCTGATCCATACATAGATTTTGAAACTAAGAAGTTAGTCGTTACAGTTGCAAAATCAGTTAAAAAAGATGGAGCAGTCATAGGCGTTTTAGGTACTGACATAAATATGGAAAGTATCTCTAACGAGGTTCAGAAGGCACAACCTATAAATAACAGTTATGGATTCTTATTAGATGAAAAAGATGAATTTGTGATTCATCCAAATAAAGATTTTCAATCAAGTGCAGATAAGCTAAAGAATATTAGAGATGTATTAGGTGGAAGTTTAAGTAGCATGGTTGGAAAGGATAGTTCTGAATCTAATATTGTAAAGCTAAAAGATTATGATGGAATAAATAAATATTTTGCAACAGCTCCTATTACTTCTTCAAAATGGACAATGGGTATTGCAGTTCCAAATGCTGAATTTTTAAAACCGCTAACCGGTTTAATTATCAGTTTTATTGCCATGTTTGTATTTTTAATGGTTATTTTTTCTATGGTTGCTTTATATTTTGCAAGTAAAATATCAAGACCGATTTCATTGGTAACTAATTTAATAAATAAAACTACTAGCCTAGATTTAGAAATGAAGAAAGAAGATGAATTCGAGAAATTACTTCAAAGTAAAGATGAAATTGGAATTATTGCTAGAGCTGTAACATCGCTAAGAAAAGAGTTAAGGGAAACTATTGAAGTTCTTAAAGAAAAATCAAAAGAGTTACTTGATCATTCAGAAGGAATTGCAGTTTCAACTAATGAAACGCTTCAGGGAATTCAAGGTATTTCTGCAACGGTGGATCAGCTTTCAGTTGGCGCATTAGACCAAGCAAGGAATACAGAACTTACTTCTGAAAAATTATTGCATCTTGGAGAGAAAATAGATGTCTCATCAAATAATGCAGATTTAGTAACAAAGTTTTCAAAAAAATCGCAGCATATTAGCGAAGATGGTATTAGTGCTTCAAGGGATCTTATGGATAATATCAATGCTAATAATGAAGCTTTGGAAAAAGTAATTAGAAATATAGACTTATTATCTAATAAATCAGGATCTGCAGGCAAAATAATAAATACAATTCAAGCGATTTCAGAACAAACTAATCTTCTTGCATTAAATGCAGCAATTGAGGCGGCAAAAGCAGGGGAAGCAGGTAAGGGATTTGCGGTTGTAGCAGATGAGATACGAAAACTTTCAGAACAGACTTCAAATTCCACTAAGGAAATAGAATGCATTGTAAATGAAATTATAAGAGAGATAAATGCAGCTAAGAAAAGCATGGATGAAGAAAAAAACATAATGACAGAAGTAAGCAAAACTACTAAAGAAGCTATTAATACATTCCAACTTATAAATAGTACATTTGATGATACTATAGAAAATATAGAAGAGTTAACTTCTAATATAAAGTCTATAGATGAAAATAAAGATTCAGCAATAAGCAGCATTCAAGAAATTTCAGCTGTAGCAGAGCAGTCAGCAGCTTCAATTGAAGAAGTTTCAGCAACTGTTTCAGAGCAATCTAATTCTATGGAAAAGATATCACATTCTGTAATAGAGCTTAAGAATATTGCAGATAAATTAGAACAAATAGTTGGAAAGTTTAATGTATAGAGGAAATAATTAGATGCGATAATATAAAAACTAGCAGCACAGCAAAATTTACATTTTGATATGCTGCTAGTTTTTGTAAAATAATAATTTAACATAGAACTCACTATTTGGAACATAGATATGTAGTTAACATTTTGAATTAAGATTTAAAAGTTTCTTAGTTATTTTTCTGATATTGATAAAATAAAGTCATCTATCATTAATTTAAAGCTGTCTTCTAAATTGACTGGATTTTGAAAATATCCGTGAGAGCTTAAGGAAACGAATCCATGTAATAGACTTCTTAAAGCCCTGCTTTTATGAATTATAAATATTTTATCACTGCTATAAAAGTCTAAAATTTTACGTATTATTGCATTACTTTCACTAGCTAAGCGCTTAACTTCATCACTTTCAGTACTTGGGATATTCACGTAAAGCTTATAGCCACTCTTGTTTTCAAATGCAAAATCTCGATATACATAAGCAAATTCTCTTATTGCAGTCTCTCCACTTTTCCCGATTAGTCGCTCCATTAAAGTTGAATTTAAGTTATTTAAAAAGTATATGGTCATTTTTATTTTAAGCTCTTCAATGTTGGCAAAATGATTATATAAAGACGGATATTTTATATCCAGTTTTTCTGCAATCTTTTGGAAAGTAATTTGATTAAGTCCAATTTCATCAGCTAGTAAAAAAGAAGATTCAATAATTTTTTCCTTAGTTAAATTTCGTTTCTGAACCATTTTATCACCTCTTATAATTCTGATTAATAAAGATAGTTTAACATGATAGGTTATTTTTATCAAATTGGAAATAATTATTAAACTATAAGATGTAGTTTACAAATTATATTTTATAGTTTATTCTTATATTTAGAAGACAATATACAAGTTATTGTATTGGAATAACAAAACTAATTAGTAAGAAGGAATAAATTTATTATGGAAATGTGGAAAAGAAATTTAAAAGTTTGTTGGTTCGGAATGTTCGTGACAGGAATAGGCATGAGTCAGATAGCACCAGTATTACCACTATATATACAGCATTTAGGAATTCAGGATTCGGCTTCGATAGAGAGGCTTTCTGGAATTGCTTTTGGTAGTACGTTTATTATCTCAGCTATTTTTTCACCCATTTGGGGACATGCTGCTGACAAATTTGGGCGAAAACCAATGTTGCTTAGAGCAAGTCTTGGTATGGCTATAGTTATAAGCTGCATGGGATTTGCACCTAATGTATATGTATTAGTAGCTCTTAGGTTATTACAAGGAGCTATCACAGGATATAGCACAGCCTGTACTACCTTAATTGCAACTCAAACAGATAAAGAACATGCAGGATATGCTCTAGGAACTATTTCAACAGCAAATATTGCAGGTTCCTTACTTGGACCTACAATTGGAGGATTTGTAGGAGAGACTTTTGGTTTGCAAAATGTATTTTTTATAACAGGCGGGCTTATGCTCATTGCATTTATTACTACAGTATTATTTGTAAGGGAATCTTTTAGTCGTGAAGATAATAAAGTTTTAAGTTTCAAAGAAGTTTGGAATACAGTTCCAGAAAAAGGATTAACCATTACTTTATTTATAACTTTTTTTATATTATCTGTAGCAATGTATTCGGTAGAGCCAATAGTAACAGTTTATGTTACTCAACTATCTAAGGAAGCGAGTCATATTGCATTAATAGCGGGAATAACTTTTTCTGCATCAGGTTTTGCTAATATAATTGCAGCTCCAAGGCTTGGAAGGCTCTCTGATAAAATAGGAGCACATAAAGTTATGCTAATATGTCTAGTAATAGCTGGAATAATATTCATACCTCAAGCATTTGTAACGAACACTTGGGAACTTATGGGACTTAGATTTTTACTAGGACTCACAGTTGGTGGTCTTAACCCTTCTGTTAATATATTGGTTAAGAAAATTACACCATCCGCTCTTACAGGTAGAGTATTTGGTTTTAGTATGGCAGCAGGATATCTAGGTGTATTTGCAGGATCAGTTCTAGGAGGACAAATCGCAGGATATTTAGGAATAAAATGCGTATTTTTTGTAACGAGTGCATTGTTATTAATTAATGCAGTGCTAGTATATTTTAAAGTGTATAATAAACTTAATATAAATAATAATCATAGAATGGAGAAGTATGAAAAGGGGATAAGAAATGGAAAACTTCAAGTCAGTGGAAAATAAATTTATTAATATAGAAAAAACTGCATTAGTTCTTATAGATTTGTAAAATGGAATCGTAAATAGAGAACTTTCACTTCCTAGGATTGGAAGTATTAGAACAAGCGAAGAAGTAATTTCAGCATTAAAATAATTAAAAACAAAAAGTAGCGAAAAAGATACAATGCATATAATACATAAGCATTGTATCTTTTTTACTGTAATTAAATTTACAGTTTAGAAAACATTTTATTTATTATTCTTATCGAATATAACTTTTCCAGGACACACTTCGGATTGACCAAACCACATGCACTTTGCACAATTTAAACATTTTCCAGTATCTTTTCCATCCATAG
This sequence comes from Clostridium beijerinckii, assembly GCF_018223745.1. Taxonomy (NCBI): domain Bacteria; kingdom Bacillati; phylum Bacillota; class Clostridia; order Eubacteriales; family Clostridiaceae; genus Clostridium; species Clostridium beijerinckii. The sequence goes on along the minus strand of NZ_CP073653.1, from coordinate 3,774,476 downwards.
CATGGTTTGCCCAATTAGGATTTATAAGAATCCCTTTACCAATATCAACGATATCTACATTTGTTTCATCTAATATTTCTTCTGCAATTTCGGCTGAGTTAATTCCATTAACTGCAAATACTGGAATTGATACTTCTTGCTTGATCTTCTCAGCAGCATAAACAGCATTGGAATACTTATAATCTTTGTTTACATTAATTTCTTGTTCATTAAAGAATCCATAAGAAATATCAAGAAAATCTATTCCACTCTTATCTAATATTTTAGCATAACTTACTCCATCTTCTATTGATGGTTCAAATCCGCCTAGACGAATTCCTACAACAAATTCTTCTGGAGTTACTTTTCTAATTCCTTCTAGTATTTCTAGTACAAATCTTTCTGGGTTAGTGCCATATTCATCAGTTCTTTTATTAACATTCTTATTTAAAAATTGACTTATTAAATAACCATGACATCCGTGTAGCTCAACGCCATCATATCCAGCTTCGTAAGATCTTCTTACAGCTTCAATATAGTCTTTTTGTATTGATTCTATATCTTCTTTAGTCATTTCACGTCCAATAACTGTTCCGGCAAAACCTTTATATTCATATGGACTTGGACATAGAGGAGATTTAGAGATTCCTGTAACTCCAGCATGATGAATTTGAATAAATATTTTACATCCTTCTTCATGAACTGCATTAACTATGTTTTTTAATCCTTCAATTTGGTTATCTTCCCAAATTCCAATTTGCTTTTCTGATAATCTTCCATCTTTATTAATACATGTAGCTTCTTGTATTATAAGTCCTGGACCGCCTTTAGCTAATTCCTTATAACGGTCTAAATTTTCTGCTGTTACATATCCATCTTTGGCTAAACCTACAACCATTGGAGGTACGCATATGCGGTTTTTTATTTCTATATTTTTAATACTAAATTCTGAGAATAACTTTTTCAAAATATCCACACTCCCATTTTGACTTATTTACATATTACCATTTGTCTGGTATGTTAATATTATAATTTAATAGGAAACATAATAACAAGTACGCACATTTTTGTGCCTTAGTTTTAAGGGGGATTACTTATGAAAGGTGAAACAGAAAAAACGAAAAACAAGTATTCTAAAGCATGTCCTGTTCTTCACGCACTTGAAATTATAGGAGGTAAGTGGAGGCTACCTATTATATGGGAGATATCAGGTTCAAAGAGCATTAGGTATAATGAACTTAAAAGAAGCATACCTGGTATAACTAATATTATGCTGACTCGATCTCTGCAAGCATTAGAAGAACATGGACTTATAAAAAGAACAGAATATAATAAGATTCCACCGCATGTAGAATATTCTTTGACTGATGACTGTAATGATTTACTTCCCGCATTAGCAATCATTAATGAATGGGGAAAAAGGGTATGGCCAGAATATGAAGCTAAAAATAAAACAAAATAAAAGAGTCTAGACGTGATGAATGTTTAAACTCTAAATATGATTATAGTTTCGTAGTAATTTTGATGTTAGGAATTATTTCTTATTTCATTTGTATAACAAATGCAAACAGTATTTCTACCATTCTCTTTTGCATTATATAAGGCATTGTCAGCACGCCTAAACCAGCTATGAAAATCCTCAACTACATCTTTTTCGGCTATGCCTATGCTAACAGTTATTTTATTTACAAATTTGAATTTATGATTTTCTATGGATAATCTTATTGTTTCAGCAATTATAGTACTTTCTTTTGAATCTGTGAAGGGGAGTACTGCAACAAATTCTTCTCCACCCCATCTAACAAGAATGTCTTCTTTTCTAAGGCACTGTTTAATAATCATAGCTGTTTCAGATAAGACTAGGTCCCCAGTACTATGTCCATAGGTATCATTAACTTTTTTAAAGTGATCAATATCAAGAACCAACATTGATACAAGACTCTTTTCTTTTTCGAGTTGAAGAATTTTATTTACAACTGTTTCTTCAAAATAGCGCCTATTATATATATTTGTAAGTTTATCTGTTATAACTTCTAATTGAAGCTTAGTATTAACTTCTTTTTCATGTTTTATTTGTTTTATAATTCCGATGGTAAATAATAATGTTTCAATGGAGGCAGCAGGATAGCATGTACTAAAAGCAAAAATATTCCATTCTAGTAAACCGTAAGAACCTAAAATATATATGATAAAGCCAGTAAATAGTATAAATATGCCAACCAAGTAATATATAGATCCCATACCAAATTTAAAATAAGAATATATTGAAATAAGAATATATAACCCTACTAGGATCATCTGCAAATATAAAATATCATAAGTAAATCCGTCAGGAATAATTTCAGATATATATAGAGAAAGTACGAGAAAAAGTATTGAAAGTTTAAAAAAATTATTTAATATGGGCATGTTATTTTTTATATCTAAGTATGAATAGATAAATAAAACCCAGGTTGAAGCGGCCATTGCAGCTAATGCTATAAGCCTGTTATTACTATTAAATCCTAGAATTAACTTTTGCATTCCAGATAAGCAATATAGTAGTGAAAGCAGTGATCCTGTAAAAAGTGAATGAAATAAATACTTCTTATCTTTTGATGAAAAGAATAGAATCATATTCATAATAAGCATTCCTAGGAGTACACCCAAATTACCGATATAAAAACATGCTAACAAGTTTTGAATAATATAAAAGTTACTGTCTTTTGCTAGAAGTAAATTAAATACATTTGAATCCCAAGTTGAATTTATATAGATATCTCTATTAAAATCAATATTTTCAGGTAGATTAATATATGGAAAAATAAAGTATTCATTAGGCTTTTTAGTTACATACTTGCCATCAGTAGTTGGAATATAAAATTGAATATTTTCAATGAATTCACAATCAATGTACATTATATTATCAGTGCTAGCTTGTTTACCTTGTAATCTTAGTTTAAGCCAGACTTTTTGAACATCTTCAGGAAAGTAGATATTTTTAGAATTGTTTTTTTCAAATTTAATATAACTATTATCTGCTACTTGGTTTATTTCTGCATATTGATTATCTTTAGGGATGAAGTATTCTACATTGTTTGATAAGTTTATATATTTATCATCATCAATAAGTTCAAAATAACTATATTTTAGAACCTTTACAAAATTTATTAATAGTATAATTGAAATAATAATGATGCCCGTTAGAGCTACAAAATTTACCTCCTTTAATTTTATTGATATATTTTTTAACATACTGCCACCCCATATTAATGTTTTTAGATTAATGAACTCATATTCCTGAAAATATTTATTAGATTTAATATATTTTATATGTTTCTACTATGTTCTTTATTTTAGTACATTATTAAGCTACTTTTTTCTATAATTAAAGCTAAATTGTTTATAACAAAAGTATGATTAATTGCATTATAATTCACGATAAGTATTATTATACCATATAAATTTTACATGATATTTTTATGTTTATAATCTTATGATTATTTTTAAATCGTATCGGTGTTAGAGTATAATTTTAGTAGGCAAAGATAATAAAGAATACTATATAAATAATAAAGGAGATGCAAAAGCATCTCCTCAATACATAAATTATCCATTATAATTAAGTTGACGAAACTAAATAGAATAGAGTTAGATTTATGTATGAATTAAGTTTAAATGATAATGGATTTACTTTCAAGGAGTTAGAGAAAAGAATTTATAAATATGCTTGTGATGAAGCTTGCAATGCATTAAAAAGCATATTAGAATCCTTGGATGAAAAACTACTTAATGAAAGAGATAGCAAGGTTTACCGTAATAAAGGCCGTAAGCAAACTTGTTTGAGGACTATTATGGGGAATGTAGAGTATTCTAGGCGTGTTTATGAATTAAAACTTGAGGATGGTAAGAAAGCAACTAAATACCTTTTGGATGAGTATTTAGGAATGGATACTATAGGAAATGTTTCTATAAATCTCGTAGAAACTATTTTGACTAACGTGGCGGATGTTTCTTTTAGAAAGACATCTGAGAATATTAAAACTATGTGTAATCAAGAAATTAGTGCTCAAGGCGTTTGGAACGTAGTTCAAACAGTTGGAGAAAAGATTAAAGAACTAGAAAATCGTAAAATTGAACTAGATGATAAAGGTGTGTTAAAAGGCGAAAAGGAAGTACCAGTATTGTTTCAAGAGCAAGATGGAGTTTGGCTCTATCTTCAAGGTAAAGATAGACCAAAAGGGAAAAATAAAAAGAAAGAGTTAAAACTAGCAGTATCATATACAGGCTGGACTTTACGTCCATAAGCAAAAAAAGAATATGTAGTTGTTGATAAAACTGCTTGTGCAAGTTTTAGTAATTCTAGCCACTTTAAAAAGCTTGCTAGCGCAACAATTTCAGAAAAATACAATGTAGACGAAATTCAAACTAGAATATTAAACGGTGATGGAGCAAAGTGGATTAAGGCAACTTGTGAGGATCAAGACATTCATTTTCAACTAGATCCATTTCATGTAGGTCAAGCAATTATGCGTAAGGTAAGTGATAAAAGAACCCAAAAGCAATTATTAAAACTATTTAGAGAAGGTAAAATTGATGAAGGTCTAGAAGCTATTGTAAATATGATGACACTTACAAATGAAGAAGATGTTTCATTTAAGAAGCTTACTGAGTTATATGATTACTTAGCTCACAATAGAGATGGATTAACACCATATAAATTAAGAGGTAACATAGACATGCCTACGGCGCCGGAAGGCATAGAATACAGGAATTTAGGTACAATGGAACATAATATTTGTGATGTATTAGCTCAAAGGATGAAGGGCAGAAAAATGAGCTGGTCTATTAATGGTGCAGATAATTTATCTAAAATATTATCTGAAAAATTTAGTAATAGGTTGTTTGATACTGTGGATAAAATCTATAGAAATATTATTCCTGATAATGTTATTGATACAATAGTTACAAAACTACCATTAACAGTATTTCAAGCAAATAAAGAATCTAATAAATGTAAGGTATATAAGTGTAATAGCGCACAAATTCCGTACAGCGGAGCTGCCACAACGCTAGGTAGAAAAATAGTGCGTGATTTATGTGGATTAAAATCATTTAGTGATATTAGTTATAGTTAAGTATAAAGCGTGTGTAGGGAAATTCTAAAAATATGATGTAAAATAATGGATAATAAATTAAATAAAATTCTTGCCAACTTTTACTTGACTCAAACCGTATCGGTATTTGATTATAATCATTTTAAAATTTATGATATAATGATTAAATTGTTAAAGAGTTAAAATCAGTAATATATTTAGATAAGCATAAAACATAAGAGGGAAGTATGACTAAAATAAACATAATTTCAAATAAAAGAAAAAAAGAACGAATAAAGATTAATAATTTAAATGATTTTAAAGATGCATTGAAAAAAGAAGGCTATAAAATAAATTACTTTGATGAAGAGAAATTTAAAATAGAAGTTGCCAAGGCTTTTAAAGTAGAGAATAGTCTCATAGAGGAATTATATAAATGTATTGGTAAGGCGCAGGCCACTTACAGAGCAGATGATGTTAGTGATTTAATTAATTACATGAAAAAAATAATACTATTTGAATATGAACATGATAGATTATGGAAAAAAATAAATTCAATAAAAATATTAAATATAAATAGAATTGAATATGAGCGAGATGCAGTATCTAGAGATGATGTTAAAGATATGCTGATTGACATAAAAGAAGTTAAAAAAAGAGTATCCAGAATAGTAAGTGAAAAAGAAAAAGAGAAATTAGAAATTTTGGAAAAAGAATTAGATAATGATTATTTATATTCAAAGGATATTGAGCTTTTGAAGAAAATGCTTCTTATTAAAGAAGAAAGAGTAAAAGAAAGTTATAATGTTAATACTAAAGTTAAAACAATATCTATAGAAATTCCAAAGCAAATAGATTATCACTATATAACGCCACAAAAAGGCACTGTTGAATATCATCAACATCTAAGTAATAATATACCGAGAATGCAGCGATTAATAAAGAATATTAATAAGTATATGAAAGCCGATGAAGAAGAAAGATCAGTATTTAAAATAAATCAAAGTAAAACATTACAGGATTCTATAAATATTGCAGTGGCAGTATATGATAATAAAGAATTTAAGGCGATAAGCGGAAGTAATAATATAAAGGATTATTGTCATGCACCAACGAAAGATGAATCATTTTTTAAAAGTAATAAAGTTAACAAATTGGGTGAGTTTGGAATTGGATATGACAGAATCAATGATAGTGAAAAAAAGATAATTGAAGAAATACATAAACAGATAGAAGCAAAAGTATTGAAAGATGAGGGAAACTTAACTTTATATAGCAAATGGGAGCCTTGTCCAAGTTGCTGCTTTGTAATTAGCCAGTTTTGCAAAAAGCATCCTAAGATAGAAGTTCAAGTTAAGTACCATAAGAAATATGGTGAATAAAAGACATATATTATTTGAAAAATAAAGATGGAACCAACGACAATACATAAATGATATGCTCCCTTTATAGTAGACAGTTAAAATAATAAAACTGTTTCTATAAAGGGGGTATTTTAATGTCAAGAAAAATGAAATGTTCTCTGGAAGAGAAATTGAAAGGAATTAAAGAATACCTATCAGGAGAAAAAGCAGTTATACAGATATGCGATGAGATGGGAATTCATAGTGCCACATTTTATGACTGGTTGAAAATATATAATGATGTTGGTGAAGCAAATTTAATAGTTTCTACAAAAAACAAATATTATTGCGATTCGCTTAAACTTAATGCAGTTAAAGATTATCTAGCTGGAAAAGGCTCTTTAAGAAATATATGTTGCACATATGAAATTTCATCTCCTCGTGTTCTCAGCGATTGGATTAAGAAGTATAATGGTCATAAAACAATTAAATCTCATAATAAGCAAGGGGATAGAATTATGACTAATGGAAGAAAGACTACTTATGAAGAAAGAATTGAGATTGTTGCATTCTGCATTTCGAATAATGATGATTATCAAGCTACTGCTGATAAATTTAATGTTTCTTATCAACAAGTTTATACCTGGGTAAGAAAATACAAAGCTAATGGATATGAAGAGCTAATAGACCGTCGCGGTAAGCGTAAAGATACTGATGAGATTACTGAGTCTGATAAATTATCCGCACAATTAAAACTTATTGAAGCAGAAAATAGACGTTTAAAGATGGAGATTGATTTCTTAAAAAAATTGAAAGAAGTAGAAAGAAGGCGATAAGCACTAAAAGACTCCAAGAATATAAATATATTTCTATAAAAGAATTACATGAAAAAAATGGCTATCCAATAGCTGATCTATGCAATTTAGCTGGGATTGCACGATCATCTTACTACAAATGGATTAACCGTTCAGAGACTGAATTAGATAAGGAAAATTCAATAATACTAAAAGAGATTGTTAAGCTTTATGAAGATGTAAATGGTATCTATGGATACCGTCGGATAACAATGAATATAAATAGACTCCTGGATAAACAGTATAATCATAAACGAATTTATAGATTAATGAAATCTATTAACATGAGATCAGTTATAAGAAAAAAGAGAAAGCATTATATTCAAAGTACTCCACAAATTACAGCAGAAAACAAATTAAATAGAGAATTTTATGCAAAGAAACCAAATGAAAAATGGTTAACAGATGTTACTGAATTTAAACTACTTAATGGTAAAAAGGCTTACCTTAGCGCAATATTTGATTTAGCTGATAAGAGCATTGTTTCTTATGTTGTTGGTCACTCAAATAACAATCAGCTTGTTTTTGATACATTTGATTTAGCAGTAAGTGCTAATCCGACTGCAAAGCCACTGTTTCATAGTGACAGAGGATTTCAGTATACTAATAGGACTTTCAAAGCTAAACTTGATAAAATCAAAGCAACTCAAAGCATGTCACGTGTCAGCAGATGTATCGACAACGGACCAATGGAAGGTTTTTGGGGAACTCTAAAATGTGAGATGTACTATTTGCAAAAATTTTATACATATGAAGAATTGAGACAAGCAATTGATGAATACATAGTTTTCTATAATACAAAAAGACTACAGAAAAACTTAAAAGGTCTGACTCCAATTGAATATCGAAATCAGACCTTGGTTTCATAATTTTTTGTTTTTTCATCTGTCTACTTGACAGGGGGCAGTTCATAAATATGCTGTCGTTGGTTTTGATTTATATAGATAATTTATATTTCACCTTGATAGTCAAATTCATCATCATCTTTATGTATGTCAGAATCAGAATATCTAACTGATGTAGGAATTCTTTCTGTAGAGTCTGGATTTTTTGTATTAACAGGGCTTACGTCGCTTGAACCATGAGTATATTTTGAACGTGAAGCATGACTGTTAGCGTATCTTACTTTTTCTGAATCAAGGGATTGATCGTCCTCAGATGAATGGATATCAATAATTTTTTCAGTATCATAGACGCTTGGTGTTTGATCATCTAGTGTTTTTCCTTTTTTCATTGAAATCACTCCTAACATAATAATCTAAAAAATTATTTATAATATATTAAAATACTCTAAATAAAAATTTAAATAACTTAAAGATAAGTTATATAGTTATTATTGAGAAAAGTAAACTTATTAATACGTGGAAGATTTAGTTTTATAAATATTTAATGAAGATAAAACTAATTAATTATACTTGATTAAATGCTAAAAATTATATTAAGAAAACTTAAATTATGAATTTAACATTTGTAAGATCTTCACTAAGTATCCACAGTTTTTTTGCTAGATCTTTATCTATAGCCCAAGGACGAACACCATTATCTTTCAAACTGTCATAAGGAACAGCTTCAGCTATATTGCAGTCTTCACAGTAAACTCCACCCATTCCATCTAAAATACTATTTGTAGCACACCAAACAGAGGTTGCTGCACCTTGTTCAATGGTTTTAAATTCATTTGATTTTGTATTAGTGTCATCTTTTCTAGTGTTAGTTTTTAGTTCTTGTACAGTAGTTTTTCCATTAACAGAGAATCTTCCAAGATTTGTAGTTGGAATTAAACCTGGATGAACTGAGAAAGCCCTAACACCATGGGTTTTTCCTAATCTGTCTAATTCAACGGCGAATAATGAATTGGCGGATTTTGATTGAGCATAAGCCTTCCAACTATCATATTCTGTTTTTTGAAAGTTTGGATCATCAAAATTGACTCCGCCAAGACGCTGCGCTCTTGATGAAACTGAAATAACTCTAGCACCTTTAGCATTTTTTAGAGCAGGCCAAAGTCGTGCTGTTAACTGGAAATGACCTAGATGATTTGTCGCAAATTGAGATTCATAACCTCTTTTGTCCCTTATTAGTGGAGGTGCCATTATTCCAGCGCTATTTATTAAAATATGAAGAGATCTTTGAGAATTTATAAACTTTTGTGCGAAACTATCAATAGACATTGGATCCATAAGGTCTAAATGTTCAATTTCTATATTTGGAATATTATCCATAGCTCCTTTTGCTTTTTCTATATCTCTAGCAGGAATTATTACTGTTGCACCAGCTTCAGCTAAAACTTTTTCTGTTTCTATCCCAATTCCAGAATATCCGCCAGTAACAATTGCAATTTTACCTTTCAAGTTTATACCATCTATAACATCTTTTGCAGTTGTAGAAAAATTATATTTTGAATTTATTGGTGTTTGAGTAGTGTTTTTCATATATCTTTCTCCTTAGAAAATAATTTGATTTACAAGATAATAGAAATGAAAGAATAACATTCTTTTCACCAATCTTGTAGTATAAGATGAGTATATTTGTTAGAGTGCAGTGTAAGTCAATAGGAAATTTTTTTATATTTTTTTAGTTATTTTCTAATGTATTGATTTTTAGATATATTAACTTTTATAATAACTAATATGATGAAACTGAAATAAGAGAAAATGATAAATAGAAAAATGAGAGATGATTTTATAGTCTTATAAGTAGAGTTCAGTAATATATTTCATTAAGCATAGAGATTTGCATATATAGATAATATATCTAGATGAAGTAATTTTATAGTGTATGAATTTTGCTAATAGAACTTATAGATTTAAATAATTTTTGAGATATTTGGGAGTGTGACTTATGAAATATTCAATGAAAGAAGTTTCCGAAAAATTTAATATAACACCGTATACATTAAGATATTATGAGCGTGAGGGGTTATTGCCTTTTGTTCAACGCGATAATAATGGCAGAAGAATATACACAGATGTTGATCTGGGATCTATTCAGCTTGTTAACTGCATGAGGGCTACAGGAATGTCAATTGCGTATATAAAAAATTATGTTAGTTTGACTACAAAGGGAAAGGATACGGTGGATGAAAGAAGAAATATTATGCTTGAACAAAAAGAAATACTTAAGGAAGAAATCAAAAAATATAATGATCTTCTAGAACTTGTAAATATGAAACTAGACTACTATGATGAGAAGATTTCTAGAGATGAACTGAAAGAGATCATAACTGAAAGAAATAATAAGAATTAAAAATATGAATTGATATTTGAGAGTCACTTTAAGTAATAATTGATAGGAAATATTATAGCTGTTAGGTAACGCATACAAGCAGCTGGAAATATTTATTGTATTCTGTATGCAAAAATGATGTATAATATGGTATGGGAATTAGCATTTAAACAAAGGAAAGGAATAAAGGATATGAACTTATACAGCAAATATTTTAATAAGTATAAAATTCCATTTGGGATAGCTGTTTTTTGTGTTGCATCTGAAGCAATTTGTGATTTGCTTGGTCCAACACTTATGTCTAACATAATTAATACAGGAATTGAGCAAGGATCACTTTCTAAAGTTTATTACTGGGGAATGCTTATGCTTATAGTAACTGCAATTGGAGCTGTTTTCGCAGTTACAAGAAATATTTTAGCAAGTAAGGTATCTCAAAGAATGGGAGCAGATCTTAGGTATGACTTATTTGAAAAGATTGTTTATTTTTCAGAATTAAGCACAGATAAGATTGAAAGTGGATCTCTAATTACACGTATGACAAATGATACGGCACAGGTTATATTGTTCGTTAATGGAATTATGAGAATTTTTTTAAAGGCTCCGATTACATGCATAGGTAGTATTGTGCTTGCAACACTGCTTAATTTTAGGTTGAGCCTTATTATATATGGTGTTGTTGCGATTGTGTCGATACTTATTATTATTAGTATGAAGTTAAGTTATCCGCGTTTTTATGAATTACAAAAGGCGATGGATAAAGTAAATTCAGTTGTTCAGGAATATCTTATAGGTGTACGCTTAGTCAAGGCCTTTGGAACATATGATAAGGAAAGTAGTAAGTTTGAAAATGCAAATACAAACTTAATGGAAAAAGGAATATCATCTCAAAGTGTTATTACATTTGTGTCACCACTTATAACTCTTACTGTTGGAATTGGAACAATAATTGTAATTTCAGCAGGTAGCAGTCTCTTTTCAGCAAACCTTGCAAATCCAGGAGATATATCAGCGTTTGTAATTTATATGGCACAAATTCTTACCTCATTAATTATGATAACAAATATATTCAATACATTTGTAAGAACCAAGGCTTCTACTGCTCGTATTAAAGAAATAGTTGATTGTGATGGAGATTTTTCTCATGATGGTGAAATGAAAGAATTAAATGGTAATATTGAATTTAGAGATGTTACATTTGCATATCCAAATGGTAGTGGTGTACCTGCTTTAAATAATCTATCATTTTCTATTAGAAGTGGACAAAGTTTAGCTATAATTGGTCCAACAGGCAGCGGGAAATCTACTATTGCATGGCTTCTTTTGCGATTTTATGATGTGAACAAGGGAAAAATTTTAATTGACGGCTACGATGTTAAAGAATTAAATGTTGATTCTGTACGAAATAGCATTGCTATAGTGCCGCAGAAACCAATGCTTTTTTCTGGTTCTGTTGCTGAAAATATTAGATGGGGTAAAAGGGAAGCGAGCAATGTGATGGTTCATGAGGCTTCTGAAAAGGCACAAGCAGGTTTTGTAAATAATATGAAAGATGGATATGAAAGTATGTTAGGGAGTGCTGGAGTTAATCTTTCGGGTGGCCAAAAGCAACGTATTTCTATAGCTCGTGGAATACTTAGGGATTCGTCTGTAATTATATTAGATGATGCAACAAGTGCATTAGATTCAGTAACAGAAGCAAAGGTTAGAGAAAACTTAGGTTCAAAAACAAGTAATCAAACTGTGATTACAATCACTCAACGTTGTGGAACAGCGATGTTTGCAGACAGAATTTTGGTTATGGATAATGGATCTAAGGTTGGATATGGAACTCATGATGAATTAATGCAAAGCTGTGAAGTATATAGAGATATTTATAAAACGCAAATAGAGAGCAGCAAGGAGGTATAGGATATTATGACACAACAATTTCCTAAAACTGAAGTAAAAGTACCTTCTATTAGTGGGAGACGTGTGGGTGGAGGCGGAAATCGCTTTGCACCTACACAAAAAGCTAAAAATGCTAGAGGCACATTAGTGCGTATTATTAAAATATACATGCGTTTTGCTAAGACGATCTTTCTAGCTATGATTTTTACAGCTTTTTCATCAGCAATTTCTGTTGGGATTCCTTATTTTGTAGGAAAGACTTTTGATACATTTAGAATAGCAACAAGAACTGTAGATAAATCGACTCTTATATTATTTTTAACTATAATTGCAGTTTTGTATGGAGTTAATTGTCTTATTTCATGGATCAATGGTGTTATTATGCTTAAAGTTTCACAAAAACTTGTTTTTGTAATACGTGCAGAGTTTTTTGAAAAGATGCAGAGGCTTCCTTTGAAATTTTATGATACACGTTCCCATGGAGATACAATAAGTAGAATCACAAATGATGTAGACAATATTAGCTCTACAATTGCACAAACAACTACACAGTTAATATCAAGTATTTTAACTTTAGTTGGATCTTTTATGGTTATGATAGTGTTAAATGTTCCCCTTACACTAGTTGTTTTATTATGTATACCTCTAGTTATACTTTTAACACGTGTAATTGCAACGCATAGCCGCAAATATTTCTTAGCTCAGCAAAGAAATTTAGGCTCACTTAATGGAGTGATTGAGGAAAACATATTAGGACTAAAGATGGTAAAGGCTTTTAATAAGCAGGAGGATGTTTTAAAGCAATTTGCAGAGATAAATGAAAATCTATATGAAAGCAGTAATAGAGCGCAAATATGGTCTGGATATATGATGCCTCTTATGAATGTTATTAATAACTTTATTTTTGCAGTTGTTGCTATTGTTGGTGGTATGCTATCCATAGGATATGGTGTAGCTGTTGGAACTGTAGTTAGTTTTTTAAGCTATTCAAAACAATTTTCACAGCCATTAAATTCTGTAGCAGGTATGTTTAATACAATTCAATCAGCACTTGCAGGAGCAGAACGTGTTTTTGAAATTTTAGATAATGAAGAAGAAAGTGCAGATCTTAAAGATGCAATTGAGATAAAACAACCAAATGGGAATGTAACCTTTGAAAATGTATGTTTTTCATACGATAAGTCTATACCTATATTAAAGAATGTGAGTTTTAAAGTTAAAGCTGGAGAAACAGTTGCGCTAGTAGGAGAGACTGGAGCAGGAAAAACTACTATTGTGAATCTTCTTACTAGATTTTATGATGCAGACAGCGGAAATATATTTATTGATGATGAGCCGATTACCAATATAAAAAGAAATAGTCTTAGGAAATGCTTCTCGGTTGTGCTTCAAGATACTTGTCTTTTTACGGGAACGATTATGGATAATATCCGTTATTCCAAAAAAGATGCAACAGATGAACAGGTTGTAAATGCTGCTAAAATAGCTCATGCTCATGAATTTATTGATAAGCTTCCTAAAGGTTATCAAACAATGGTTTCTGGAGCTACAGATAACTTAAGTCAAGGGCAGAGGCAGTTAATGTCTATTGCTAGAGCAGTTCTATGTGATAGCCCGATTTTAATTTTGGACGAAGCAACTAGTAGTGTAGATACAAAGACCGAAAAAGATATTCAACATGCATTATTAAGATTAATGAAAAACCGTACTAGCTTTTTAATAGCACACAGATTGTCGACTATTAGAGATGCAGATCGCATTATGGTAATTGGTGGTGGAAAAATATTAGAAAGTGGAAACCACAAAAGTCTTATGAATGAAAAAGGTGAGTATTACAAAATGGTTATTAGTCAAATGGGAAAATTAATTGAGGAGTAAATTTTAATTAGGAGGAAGAAAAATGAAAATTGCAGAAGGATTAGATATACTTGAATTAGGAAGCAAAGAAAGAAGAATGAATGCTACACTAATTTGGGATGATAAAAATGTGATTTTAATAGATACGGGATTACCTGGACAAATAGAAAATATTCGTGAAGAAGTGGAAAAGGCAGGTGTATCCTTTGACAAGATTAATAAAATAATTATTACTCATCACGATTTGGATCATATTGGTAGCTTGTCAAGTATTGTTAAGAATTCTAAAAGTGAAATAGAAGTGTTAGCACATAGTGGAGAAAGGCCTTATATTGAGGGAGATAAAATTGGTATAAAAATTACTCCTGAGCGTTTGAGTTCAATGCCAGATTCTATGAAGGAAACCATAAAGCAGCTTAAAACAAAAGTTAATAGAGTTGTTAAAGATGAAGAGAATATTCCTTATTGTGGAGGGATAGAGGTAATTTATACTCCAGGACATACTCCGGGACATATTTGTCTCTATCTAAGAAAGTATAAGGCATTGGTAACTGGAGACGCAATGAATGTTGTAAATAATGAATTAATTGGTCCTAATCCGGAATATACATTTGATATGAAGCAAGCAATAGAATCTCTTAAGAAGCTTACAAAGTATGATATAGAAACTGTTATCTGTTATCATGGTGGAGTATTTACAAAAAGCTCAAATGAGAGGATTGCAAAATTAATTAATAGTTAAGAAGAATATAAAGATAGTAGCCTTATTATGAAGCTGCTATCTTTTTTATCTTCTATTAAAAAAAATTTCCATTAAATTTATAATTATTAGTGAAGGATATATTAATAATATTTTTTAATTATGAAGATAATATAAAGTAGCAAAATAAATGTAGAAGTTAGAGGCTGATTATGAAAAAAACATTATATGATTATAAAGATAAAATTAAAAAATTACCAGTAAAAGAGAAATACAATAAGAGTGAACTATTGATAAACGATTTTTTAATTGATAAGAAAGAAGAGCTTGAAATATATTATTCGCCTCACAATGAATATATAAATTTAGACGCAAGGGTATTTATTGTTGGTATAACTCCAGGCTTCCAGCAAATGAGTACTGCTATTGCTACTGCAAGAAGAGAGTTAGAGAACTCTGATAATATTAAAGAAATTCAGTATAAATGTAAGAAAGCAGGAAGATTCAGCGGTAGTCTCAGAAAAAATTTAATTGATATGTTAGATAAAATAGAGCTTAATAAGAGTCTAAAAATAGATAATTGCAGCCAATTGTTTGAAGAAAAAGATCATTTATTGCACACATTTTCATTAATACCTTATGCAGTCTTTGTAAAAGGAAAAAACTATTCAGGTCACACTCCAAAACTTATTAGGAGTGAATTTTTGATGAAATATATTTATGAGAATTTTATTTATGAATTAAAAGCATTAAATAATTTAGATAAAATTCTTATAGTACCATTAGGCAGGTCAGTAGAAGAAGTATTATACAAGCTATGTGAAAATAAAATTATAAACGAAAAGCAAATATTAAAAGGCTTTCCACATCCATCTGGGGCTAATGTAAATAGGATAGTTCAACTAGAGGAAAATAAGGAGAAAATGATTAATACAGTAAGAAATAATTTAAATTAAAAAGAACAAAAATCAATATTAAAGCACATTATATATAAAATAAAGTCTAAAAGAGGGTTAAAGTGTATACCTTCTTTCTTTATATTTAAAACAAAATTTAAAGATTCTTAAGATTTTACTAAATAGATTTTAATATTTAAGATTTATACTAATTCTATAATTTAACTAAAAGAGAAGAATTCAAGGAGGCTTTTAATATGAAGCTAGTAAAATTTTTAATTGAATATTTTAAATCACCTAGAACTATAGGGGCTGTAGCACCTAGTTCAGAGAAACTTGCAGAGAAAATGGTAGGAGACATAGATTTTAAAAATTCTGAGGTTATAATTGAGTACGGACCAGGGACAGGAGTTTTTACGGACAAGCTCGTAAAAAGAAAAAAGAAAGAGACATTATTAATGTTATTTGAATATAATGAAGAATTTTGTAGACAATTAGAAGAGAAATATAAAGGAGAAGATGATATTATAATAATAAATGATTCTGCTGAAAATGTTGATAAACATTTAGCAAAATATAATCTTAGCAAAGTAGACTATGTTGTATCAGGGTTGCCTTTTGCTAGTCTTCCTAAAGCTGTTTCAAATAAAATTTTAAGACAAACTAGAAATATATTAAAAAGAAATGGATTATTTATAACATTTCAATATACTCTTTTGAAAAAAGAATTTATTACTGGGTATTTTAAAAAGATAAATATAGAAAGAGTTATCTTTAATTTACCGCCAGCCTATGTTTTGAAATGTATAAATTCTTAGGAGAAAGAGGAGAGTTATTTTGTGTATTCAAGAAGAAATGAAATATCATACAATAATCTCATTTAATCATATAAATACGAATGAAGACTAGCAAATAAACGCTAGTCTTCTTTTTGCTGAAATTTAGAATAAAAACATAATAAAATTTAAAGATAGATTACTGAAAAGTTTAGTCTACATTGATGGAATTAAGAACTTTGAATCTATCATTGCATAAATCTATTCTAACCTTATTGTTTTCAAAAACATTTTTAGAAATCTCTTTTGATATTGCTTTCATAGGTTCTACATAGCTTGTATCACTTTTATAGTCACCTTCTACAACGAGAGATAAAATATAGAGTGTATCTTGCTTATCAATTTTAACATCTACTTTTGAACTAGGAGTAAAGTAGCCTTCTGAATTTAAGTAATCTCCAAGTTTTTTCGCTTGAGATTCTGTTATCTTATTAGTATAAAATAAGTGATTTTCGCCATAATCAAGAGCATTTTTTGGTACGTAAATTGAATATAGAATTGAAGCAGCAGACAATGAAAAAATCAAAAGCCCTATGATTATAGGAAATAAATACGAAGCACTTTTCCCTCCATTTTGAATATGGTCATTATACAGCTTTAACTGTGCGAACATAAGAATTATTCCTAAAGCTATATTAATACTGAAAAATATGATAGAAGTATTAATTGATAATATAGGCAACAGTGCTATAAGTGCTATAAACACTAAGATGCTTGTTAAAAGAAATATCCACTTCTTTTTTTGACTTCCAGATCGACCATAATTCAAAGCACACATGATCCCAGCTGGTAGAAATGAGAAAAACACGGAAAATATAATAAATGATTTCGGATTCCACAGTTTTGTTGTAGGTAATTTATTAACCTTTGTCATGAAGATGCCTCCTTAGAATTGTCTTTACAATAATTATATCATAAGTTTATGGAAGCAAAATATGTTAATTCCAATTTATGTAATAAATTTGGTTTTGACTAGATAAACGTTTTTACATTAACTTAACAAAAATTATAAATACTTTTAATAAGATTATGTTATATTTCAACTATATTTACAAGAGCTACTATAATAGCTAATAAGAAGAAATATGGGGAGATTATAATATGTTAAATTCATTAGTTGATAATTTAAAATATAATGAGGCAGAGGAGTTGGAAAATATATTAAATAGTAAAAATATAACTACAGTTTATCAACCCATTGTTTCACTTTTAGATGGGGAAATCATAGGGTATGAGGCGTTAAGCAGAGGGCCGATAGACTCACCATTGCAAAATCCGGATAAGTTATTTAACGCTGCTCAGGTTTATAATAAAACATGGGAGTTAGAACAATTATGTAGAATAAAAGCCATTAAAAGAGCTACCAATATTGAAAAAAATAAATATCTTTTTATAAATGTGGATCCTCATATTTTTAAAGACGAAAAATTTAAGAAAGGGTTTACTAAGGAATTTCTTGCAGAACATAATATGTCACCTGATTGTATAATATTTGAGATTACCGAAAAGACGTGTATAGAAGATTACAGAGGTTTTAAACAGGCTCTCAGCAATTATGTAGATCAAGGATATAAAATTGCAATTGACGATACTGGTTCAGGATATTCTGGGCTTAAGATGCTTAATGAAACAAAGCCACATTATGTAAAAATTGACATGGATCTAATTAGAGATATAAATGAAGATTCATTTAAACAATCATTAGTAGAATGCTTTGTTAAGCTATCAGAAGCAACAAATATGAAACTTATTGCTGAAGGAATAGAAACAGAAGAAGAATTGAGAACATTAGTAAACTTAGGCGTCTATGCAGGACAAGGTTTCTTACTAAGTCGTCCAGCAGGAACTTTTTTAGATATCCCTAATCATATTAAGGATTTAATTGTAAGGTGTAATAAATTTAAGGATAATGTGTATTATAACTATCAGTCAAGCAGTATAGGCGAAATTGTTAGACATGATAGTCCATTTGGGCCTCAAACTTATTGTGGTGATATTAAAGAATATTTTGATTCTAACGATATTACTGGAGCCTGTATAGTAAATAATGATGTACCATTAGGTCTTATTATGAAACATACGTTAGACTCAGCGCTTGCTACAAAATATGGTGTTGCAATTTTTACAAAACGTCCTGTTTCTTTAGTTATGGATACAAATCCTTTAGTTGTAGATTACAACACACCAGTAACAGAAGTTTCAAGGTTAGCAATGTCTAGGAAAACACAAAATATATATGATTATATTATCGTGACTAACAATAATAAATACTGTGGAATGGTTACAATAAGATCTTTGTTAAATTATACTACAATGCTAGAATGTAACTACGCGAGACAACTTAATCCCCTTACTGAGCTACCAGGTAATACCGCTATACAAAATAATATAATGAATATAATTAAAACAAAACGTAAATGTTGTATTCTTTATCTAGATCTAGATAATTTTAAAATTTATAATGACACGTACGGATTTGAAAATGGGGATAGGATTCTTAAATATACAGCTCAATTAATACAAGCTGAAATAAAATCACTTTTCCCTTATAATGGATTTATTGGACATATAGGAGGAGATGATTTTGTAAGTATTTTAGAAAATCCAATTGAAGAATGTGAAGAAGTGTGTGAAAAAATTATAAAGAAGTTTAATGATGGGATTTTAAATTTTTTTAATGAAAAAGACAGAAGTAATAGATATGTTACGGCCACAGATAGATATGGAAAAAATGGTATATTTCCACTTACTTCGCTTTCAATTGCAGGAATTTATGGTGAACTTAATGATTATTCAAATTCAGAAGAAGTAGGGGTAGCTGTAGCTGCAATAAAAAAAGAAGTTAAATGTATTCTTGGAAGTTGCTATTTAATAAAACCGGTTAATTGAATGTATTGTTGATTTTAATAAGAATATAATTGGTTGTTTTTATTTATTATTAATACAACCTTATTTCCATAGATTTTCATTAAGCGGAAGAACAATACACAGATGCAGAAAGTTAGTTGTGAATTTATGAGTTTATAAAAAATCTATATACATTGCTTAACTTGTAAAGTTTATAGCAATAAAAAATGCTTAGTACAGAAAAAACTAAGCATTTTTTGTTCTTTTAGAAAATTATAATTCAATAATTTATACTAGCTAATCTCTCCAAATATGCAATAAAGAATTTCGTGGACCTTTTGCAAATACGTCGGTTCTGTTAGAGCCCCAAGAAACAGCCGCAGGATCTAAAGTGAAGGAACCACCGATTGTTTGCCAATCGCTCCAGCGCGAACCGTTCCATGTCTTTGTAATTAATTGGTTACTTTGATTTCGTGCAAATACCTCTAGCCTATTAGAAGCTCGAGAAGATACAGCAGGGGCAGATGCTAAATTTCCACCAAGATCTTCAAAGTCATTCCAACGAGAACCATCCCACCATTTATGATATAGACGATTTCCCTGACCACGAACAAATACATCAATTCTATTATTTCCCCAAGAAACAGCTGCTGGGCCAGAAGTTAGAACGCCACCAAGGTTTTCAAAGTCGCTCCAGCGAGAGCCATCCCACCATTTGTGATAAAGAGCATTATCTGTTCCACGGACAAATGTATCTATTCTATTTGCGGCCCAGGAAGAAGCAGCAGGTGCAGATGTTAAGACTCCACCGAGATTTTCAAAATCACTCCAACGAGAGCCATCCCACCACTTATGGTACATTGCGTTATTTGAACCTTTACCAAATACATCGATCCTATTATTTCCCCAAGAAACAGCTGCTGGACCAGAAGTTAGGACACCACCAAGGTTTTCGAAATCATTCCAGCGAGAGCCGTCCCACCATTTGTGGTAAAGAGCATTATCAGATCCAGTTACAAATACATCAAGCCTGTTTGCAGACCAAGAAGAAACTCCAGGAGAATATTTTAAAACTCCGCCAAGATCTTCCCATTTACTCCAACCACTACTAGGCGATGGAGTAGGATTTGGACCAGGAGCTGGTGAAGGTTTAATGTTTCTAAGAGTAAATTCAATTATAGATCTAAAAGTGAGATTAATAACGTTGTTAGGAACACCTAGAGAACGAAGAGAAAGAAAAATTGAATTATTTCTTCTTCTAAAGTCATTAAAAATTCTATTTACACTTTGATTTATATTTCCCGGATATGTTTGAGCATTATCTAAAGTGAAAGCAATAGCGGTTCTAAAATAGTTATCGCCAACTCCTTGGAATAGTGAGAAAAGTTGAGGCATTTGATTACGCATTAATCTTAATATTCTATTAACTTCTTGGTCAGAAGCTCTATAAGAATCTGAGTGAATTTCTTTAGTCAATAAGTTTGAATCTTGAAATTCATAAGAATCTTCGTATCTATCAAATCTTGACATTTGATCATTATCGCCGAAATTTTTCATTTGTTCATCAAAAAATGGACAAATATTTTTCTGCATACAATACGGACAGTAAAAAAAATCATCATTATACATTGAGAATCTCCTCGTATTTTTGCTATGGCAGTAAAGCCTGTCTCATTCATTTTATGATTGCGGTTTAGGTATGTTACAGAGATAGTAAATTTAATATACATATGCAGCAATTGAGTTTCTATATTCAAAAAAATAATAGATTTAAAGCAGGAGTATAAATACAGTAATGAAAGGCTTCAAGTTGTTATTGGAGATTTTGATTCATCAAATAAAAATAGAAAATATCATATAAAGAATTGATAATAAATAGAAGGAAACTAATTTCTAAGAGTTGAAAAATATTATTTTTAAAATAAAATTATATTACCTTGACAAACTTAAAAAATAAAATTAAGATAATATATGTTAGAAATCTAACAAATTGATGGGAGCATAAGTATGGATAAAGAGGTACACATTGGGAAAAAATTGAGTATGTTATCTAGGAGATTGCATAGAAGAATAGATAAGGAAGCTTCAGAATATGGTGTGACTGGAGTTCAAGCTAGGATTCTTGGCTTCATATATCATAAATCAGATAAAAAAGACATTTTTCAGAAAGACATAGAAGAGGAACTTGATATTAGACGTTCTTCAGTTACGAGCGTACTCCAATTAATGGAGAAGAACGGGCATATTAAGAGAATAAGTGTATCAGAAGATGCACGTCTTAAAAAAATAGTATTAACAGAAAAGGGCTTGGAAATTCAAAGAAATGTATATGAGTTTATCCTTAGAGTTGAAAAATCATTAAGAGATGAGTTAAATGAGGATGAATTCAATATATTAGTTTCTTTAATTGATAGATTAGCTAAGAAAATTGCAGATTAAAGCACATTCAAAAAATAACAAGTACATTTGCCAGCCTATTTTCCACCATAAAGGAAGCTCGACTCGCATACGCTCACTGAGTAAGCGATTCACACAAAATCATAGATTTTGGTTCTCTGCTCATCGGCAAATTGACCTAATAGGCCCGCTATGAGGGAAATTTGCCTCCTTGCCTGATGAAAAATATCCACACATTAGAAAGGAGTAGCTATGCTGCATGTCGGAACTTCTATTGGCAACTTTGGACTTGTTATTTATTTTCATGTGCTATGCAATTTTTTTTGAGCTATTAGTTAGAAACCTAACAAAGAAGGAGGAAAATTATGATAAAAAAATTAGCAGGTTTTGTAGCAGAATTTAAAAGAGATAGTATTCTAACTCCTCTATATGTAGCATTAGAAGTAGTTATGGAAACAATTATTCCGCTTTTAATGGCATGGATTATTGACAATGGAGTAGGAAAAGGTAATGTGAAATATGTAAGTATTGTTGGTGGGGCAATGATAATAACATCATTTTTATCTCTTACTTTTGGAGTCTTGGGTGGTGTACATGCAGCTAAAGCTTCATCAGGGTTTGCTAGAAATTTAAGAAAGGGAATGTATTATAATATACAAAATTTTTCTTTCTCCAATATAGATAAATATTCTACAGCTGGACTTATAACAAGACTGACTACAGATGTAATAAATGTTCAAAATGCATTCCAAATGATAATAAGAATGGCTGTAAGGGCGCCATTTATGCTTATATCCGCTACAACAATGTGTTTTTATATTAATGCAAAATTATCTATGATATTTATAGGTGCTATAGTTTTTCTTGGAGTTATATTATATTTCATTATGACTACAGTACACCCATATTTTGTTGAGGTTTTTAAAAAGTATGATGATTTAAATGCCAGTGTACAAGAAAATTTAACTGGAATTAGAGCAGTAAAGGCTTATGTAAGAGAAGAGCATGAAACAAGCAAGTTTTATAAAGCTTCTAAAACTTTATACAAATATTTTATAAGAGCTGAAAAACTAATCATAGTTAATGCTCCAGCAATGCAATTTACAGTTTATACATGTATTTTGCTTTTATCTTGGCTTGGTGCAAAAATGATTGTTTCAAATACTATGTCAACTGGAGAATTGATGAGTTTATTTACTTATACTCTTAATATATTAATGAGTTTAATGTTCCTTTCGATGGTATTTGTAATGGTAATTATGTCTAAATCATCAGCTGAAAGAATTACAGAAGTTTTAAATGAAAAAAGTGATTTGGCAAATGATGAAAATCCAGTTTATGAAGTAAAAGATGGATCTATAACTTTTAATAATGTTGGATTTTCCTATAACAAAAATAAGGACAACCTTGTTTTAGAAAATATCAATTTGAAAATTAATTCTGGTGAGACTATTGGAATTATAGGAGGAACAGGAAGTTCAAAAACTACTCTTGTTCAGCTTATTCCAAGATTGTATGATGCTACAAATGGTAGTGTTGAGGTCGGAGGAGTTGATGTTCGAAAATATGATATAGAAACACTTAGAGATGAGGTTTCTATGGTATTACAAAAGAATGTTTTATTTTCTGGAACAATAAAAGAGAATTTAAGATGGGGAAATAAAGATGCCTCTGATGAAGAGTTAATAGATGCATGTAAGCAAGCACAAGCAGATGAATTTATAGAAAGTCTTCCAAATAAGTATGACACTTTTATAGAACAAGGCGGAACAAATGTATCTGGAGGACAAAAGCAAAGATTATGTATTGCAAGAGCGCTACTTAAAAAACCTAAAATATTAATTTTAGATGATTCAACAAGTGCTGTAGATACTAAAACTGATGCTTTGATCAGGAAAGCATTTAAAGAAACAATACCAAATACTACAAAGATTATTATTGCTCAGCGTATTTCTTCAGTTCAAGATGCAGATAAAATTATTGTATTAAATGATGGGAAAATAGATGGATTTGGAACTCATGAAGAATTACTAAAATCAAATGAAATATATAGTGAAGTTTACGAATCTCAAATGAAAGGGGCGAGCGACAATGAGTAAAGATAATGCTAGCAATAGACCTCCTAGAATGATGGGACGTGGCGGACGTGCTCCAGTAAAAGCCGATAAAAATTCTTTGAAGATACTAAAAAGATTATTAGCGTATATACTTAAGGAATATAAGTTTTTATTTTTCATGGTACTAGTAACTATTATTATAAGTTCTCTTGCTAATGTTATTGGAACGTTATTTTTAAGAAACTTAATCGATGATTATATAACACCACTTTTAAATAAATCAGGAGCAGATTTTGGTCCGCTTCTTAAAATGATAATTACTATGGCAGTAATTTATTATGTTGGGGTTATATCAACTTATATATATAGTCGTATAATGATTGTAATCTCACAAGGATCTCTAAAAAGAATAAGAGATGATATGTTTGCTCATATGGAGAGTTTGCCAATAAAGTTCTTCGATACACATGCTCATGGAGATTTGATGAGTTTATATACAAATGATACAGATGCTTTAAGACAAATGATAAGCCAAGGAATACCACAATTATTATCAGCTATCATAACTGTTGTTAGTATATTTGCTTCAATGATATATTTAAGTATTCCTTTAACAGGCGTTGAAATTATAATTATACTATTGATGTTTAGAGTTACTAAAGTTATTGGTGCAAAGAGTGGAAAATATTTTGGTCTTCAACAAAAAGATATAGGTGCAGTAAATGGATATATAGAAGAAATGATGGAAGGGCAAAAGGTTGTAAAAGTCTTTTGCCATGAAGAAGAAGCAAAAGCTAACTTTGATAGATTAAATGATATGCTCTTCAATAGTGCAAATAATGCAAATAAATATGCTAATGTCTTAATGCCTATTATGGGCAACATTGGATATATAAATTATGTAGCTGTTGCTATCTTTGGATCAGTTTTAGCTATTAGTGCATTTGGTGGATTTACGCTTGGTGGACTTGCAGCTTTCTTGCAGTTAACAAGAAATTTCAGTCAAACAATTAATCAAATGGCTCAACAATTCAATTTTGTTATTATGGCACTTGCAGGGGCAGAACGTATATTCAAGCTTCTTGATGAAAAGAAAGAAACAGATGAAGGTTATGTTACTTTGGTAAATGCTAAGGAAAATGAAAATGGGGAATTAGAGGAGTGCAAAGAGCGTACTGGAATTTGGGCATGGAAACATCCTCACGAAGATGGAACTATTACATATACAAAGCTTCTCGGCGAAGTAGTATTTGATGATGTGGACTTTGGATATAATGATGAAAAGATAATTTTGCATAATATAAAGCTATATGCTAAACAAGGACAAAAAATAGCCTTTGTAGGTGCTACAGGAGCAGGTAAAACTACTATTACTAATTTAATAAACCGCTTCTATGATATTCAAGATGGAAAGATAAGATATGATGGTATTAATATCAACAAAATTAAAAAGGATGACTTAAGAAGATCTCTTGGAATAGTGCTTCAAGATGCACATCTTTTCACTGGAACGGTAGCAGATAATATTAGATATGGTAAATTAGATGCTACAGATGAAGAAGTAGTTGCAGCAGCAAAACTTGCAAATGCAGATACGTTTATAAGACACCTTCCAAATGGTTATGATACAATTCTTACAGGAGATGGAGGCAGCCTTTCACAAGGTCAAAGGCAGCTACTAACAATTGCTAGAGCAGCAATAGCTGATCCACCAGTTTTAATCTTGGATGAAGCAACTTCAAGCATAGATACAAGAACAGAAAGAATTGTTCAAGAAGGAATGGATAAGCTTATGAAAGGAAGAACAGTTTTTGTAATTGCTCATAGACTTTCAACAATTAAAAACTCTGATGTAATTATGGTATTAGACCAAGGTAGAATTATTGAAAGAGGAAATCATGATGATCTAATAAAAGAAAAAGGTAAGTATTATCAATTATATACAGGAGCTTTTGAATTATCATAAAGCTGAAATTTAATGACCACAAAATTGTGGTCATTAAATTTTTTCTTTAGAAAATTATAATTCAGTAAAATATATTCACGGGGTACTCCATGATGGCATAATTTTTTGAAGAGATAAATTAACTCGGTTTAATATTTTAAAAGAATACAAAATAAATCATATTAGCATAAGTAAGAATATTTTCTATGCAGAATAAAACTCTTATTAAAAGACAATCTATGATTATAACCAATATAGGAGGGTCTTGAAATGAGTGTATTTAAAAAGGTAAGCATATTTACTACAATTTCTTTTTTGATAATTACTATGCTAGTGGGCAGTATTCCGAAGAGTTTATCAACTAATTTAAATGATACTTCAATAATTCCAGTAAAAGTAGCTGTGTTTCAATCTAGAGAAGATGATCAATATAATATTGAGGTTAGAAAGAACTTAGAGGAGATTCAGGAAGAAAATAAGGGTAAGGTTGAGTTCACTTTTTTTGATGGAAAAGGGAATCAGGTTATACAAAATGAAAGTATTTACGAAGCTATTGATGATCAGTTTAACTTGTTTGTAATAAATCTGGTTGATACAAAGGTAGATACTATAAGTGATGTAATTAATAAAATTGAAAAAAATAATATACCATTAATTTTAGATGGAACACCTAATAAAGATATATTAAATTTTATTACTCCTTACAAGAGTATTGTTTTTCTTGGAACTGATACAGAGCAATCTGGAGTTCTAGAAGGTAAGATAATTGTTGATTCATGGAATGCCAATAAGGGAGCTATAGATAAAAATAAAGATAATATACTTCAATATATTATGCTTCAGGGAAAAATAGATCATCCTGGTACTATTGATAGAACGAAGTATTCTATTTCAACAATTAACGATACGGGAATAAAAACCCAGGAACTTGCAGCACAAAGTTGTAATTGGGATGAAGAATGTGCTAGAGCGAGCATTGACTCATTATTTTTAAGATATGGCAATAATGTTGAAGCAATTATCGCAAATAATGATGCTATGGCTATAGGAGCTGTTAAAGCGCTTCAGAAATATGGGTATAATAAAGGTGATAAAAATAAAAATGTTTTGGTAGTTGGAATTGATGCTATTCCAGAAGCTATAGAATTAGTAGATAAAGGATTTATGACCGGGACAGTTATTCAAGATGCAAGTGCAGAAGCTCAAGCAATATATTCTGTAGGCATGAACTTAGTTAAGGGAAAAGATCCTCTCGAAGGTACAAAATACAAATTTGATGATAATAGAATCTTACGTATGCCTTACCGTGAATATGTAAAATGAATTAGAATTTGGAGAATTATTGCAATGTAATATTTCTCAGTAGTATAATTATGGTAGTTTTATTGTTGCGGGGGATACAGAGAATGAATAATATAAATGTTGGATGTCCTAGATGTGGGAGTTTAAATGTCAAAGTAGTAAGTGATATTACTGAAACTACGAAAGGCTTTGGTGCGGGAAAAGGCTGCTTAGGATATATATGTTTAGGTCCAATTGGATTGCTATGTGGAATGCTCGGTATGGGAAAAACTAAAACTAAGACAAATACTTATAGGGTGTGTGCAGATTGTGGCGCAAGATTTAAATAATATAACGGATAAGAAAACAAAGTTCTGGATACTTCTTATGAAAGCTGGTGCACTTAGTGGTTGTCATCAAATGTATGAAAGGAGTTTCAGTTTTAGGGGATTTCAATTTCCAGTGTGTGCAAGGTGCACTGGAATTTATTTGGGTTATATAATTGCAGTGATTTTGTTTGTAGTCAAAGTAAAGATTAGTTTAAAGATATGTGGAGTATTGATTTTAATTATGATTTGTGATGGTTTACTACAATTATTTAAAATTAAGAAATCAACTAATATTAGAAGGCTATTTACGGGAGCTTCATTTGGAATTGGATTAGTTTTCTTATTAATGCATGCAATTAAAACATTATGTGAGAAATTATAAATATATAAAAATTATTTAACTAAGAATTGCAGATGAAGATACTTTCATCTGTAAATTTTTTTGTGAAAATTCATTTTAAATAGATGATTTTGAAAAAATAAAGGGAAAATACAGAATAATGTATAAAAAAAGTATACTTAGAGGAAGAAAAATTGTATTATAGATAGAGTAATAATGCTAGTATAATCTATACTGCCTAAAAGGGGGATACTTATGAAAAAAGGGGAAACTAAGTATAAGGTTTCAATTAAAACAAAATTGCTTGGAATTATTATTCCAATGCTAGTAATAGTAATTTCATTGCTTATTTTTATTTCCTACAATAAGTCTAAAAATATAATAAGCAACTCAGCTAATGATTTGTTAGAAACTTCAAGTAAGAAGCAGGTTGATCAAATTGAATCATTGTTAAATGAAAACTTGTCATCATTTAGCACTTTAAAAGATTCACTAGAAGTTGCGAATTTAAATGAAAAACAACTAAAAGACTTACTAAATAAATATTATGGATACAGTGACAATTGTAAGGAAGGATTTTACATTGGTGACGAGAGTGGAAAGCTATTTAAAGCAGAAAAATCTAATAAATCAGATAAAGATGTACTTGATTCAGTGTGGTATAAAGAGGGACTTACTCGCGTTAATATGGCATTTGGATCACCATATAAGAATGAATTTGGTAAGAATGTTGTTAGTGCTTCGGCAATATTAAATGATAAATCAGGAATAATAAAGATTTTTTCTGTAGATCTTTCATTGGATAAAGTATCGATAATTGTAAATTCAATGATTGATATGCATGATGCAGAAGCTCTCTTGATAGACAGCAATGATAAAACAATAGTAGCTAATAGAGATAGTTCATTAATTTCCACTAAACTTGATTCTAGCAATGATAAATTTTTTACAGATGTTGCAGGAAAAATTGAAAATAAAGATTACAATTCATGCGAGTTAGATGATAACAGGGTTGTTTTTAAAGAAGTAGAGGGAACCAATTGGATTCTTGTATCATATGTACCGACAAAATCTATTTTATCAGAACTTATAAAGCTTCGTACTTTTATGATTTTAATAGGCATTATATCTATTATTATTTTAGCTGTTTTAGTGGAAAGAGTTGTACAAGTAGTTATAAAACCTATTAGAAAACTTACAGACACAATTGTATCTATGACTAATGGAGATTTTACAGTTGATGTGGAAATAAGGGGTAATGATGAAATTTCAGTTATGCTGAAAAGTGTAAAAGAGTTTATAACAGTAATGAGAAATATGATAAATAATATTAGTATAGTATCAAATAAGATGAGTGAACAATCTGAAGGCGGTATAAGAATCTCTACAGAGTTATATGATTCATCTAAACTTCAATCTGAGTCTATGCAGAATTTAAACCTCACAGTAGATCAGTTATCAAGTTCGGTAGGAGAAATAGCTGAAAATACAACAACTTTAGCTAATGTCGTTTCTAATACTAGAGATGATGGTAATAATGTGAATGATAAAATGAAGGAAACTATTAATATCTCAGAAAAAGGTATGAGAGATATGGAAAAAGTAAGCGCAGCTATGGAAAATATAAGGACTTCAATAGGATCACTTGAACAAGCTATAAATAATGTTGGAAAATCTTCAAGTGAAATAACTAATATTATAAATGTTATTGGAAGTATTGCAGAACAAACTAATCTTTTATCACTTAATGCATCAATAGAGGCGGCTAGGGCTGGAGAAGCAGGAAAAGGCTTTGCTGTTGTAGCAAGTGAAATAGGCAAATTAGCTAATACAAGTTCTGAATCTGTTAAAAATATTTCATCTATTGTAAATGAAATTAACAAACTTGTTTCAGATACTGTAAAGCAATCACATGATAGTGCAGAATATATCAATGAAAGTAGTTATTTAATAAGTGGAACAGCTGATACATTTGATAATATTTTCAATAAAATTAATTCAGCAAATGATCTAATTCAAGAAATGATTGAAAAAGTTGGACATTTAGATGATGTTGCAACAACTGTAGCAGCCATAGCAGAGGAACAAGCAGCAAGTTCGGAGGAAATTTTAGCAACGTCAGAAGTAATGGTTGATCAGTCAAATAATATTACTAAAAATAGTGAAAAAGTAGCTAATGATGCAGAAACTTTAGCAAATACATCTGATGAACTTAGCAAACAGATTAAAATGTTTAAAATATAGGGATATTTTTTATTCTCTAGGAATTTGCATTAGAGTAAAATCTGTGGGTATTGTGACACTTGCGAGAAATAAATTATCAAAAAGACTAATTTAGAAGGTTTCACAGTTGCATGCAATTTTGTTCTATTAGATTTTATAATTATTACATAATGAGTTTTAAGGGGGAAGTATATAGTATGAGAAAGAGAATATCTATATTATTAACTATAATTATGATGTTTGTTATGGTATCGGGATGCAGCTCAAAGAGTAGTTCTTCTACAAAGAAAAACGTAAAAATTCTATTATCAATTTCAGATGCATCAGATGAATTTCGTAGCATGCTAGCAAAAAGTGCAAAAGACTTTGCTGATAGTGAAAAAGTGGATTTAGATATTAAAGATGCGGCAGGTTCTATAGAAACTCAAGTGTCTCATATGAAAGAGGCAGTTTCTGGTGGATATGATGTTATACTATGCACTCCAGTGGATTCAACTACAGGGCTACAACTTAAAAAAGCGGCAGGAAATCTTCCAATAGTATTTATGAATAGTAGTCCAAGTGAAGAGTTACTAGAAAAAGATAAGTACATTTATGTAGCTTCAAATGAAAAAGTTGCAGGGCAGTATCAAGCTGAATATATTGCAGATTATTTTAAAAATAAAAATAATCTTAAAGTGGTTTTATTAAAAGGTGAGAAGAACCATGCGGCTACTAAAGGGCGTACGAAGGCAGTAAAAGAAACTTTCAAGGAAAAAGGAATAGATGCGGATTATGTTTTTGAGGATAATGCAGATTGGAGCAGGGCAAAAGCTAAGGAGATGTTTAATATATTCCTGTCTACAGGTAGAAAATTTGACTGCGTAATTGCTAATAATGATGAAATGGCACTTGGAGTAATGGATTCATTTAAAGAAAATAAAATCGATACTTCATTAATTCCGATTGTGGGAATTGATGCTACGTCAGATGGATGCAAGGCTATTGTAGATGGAGGTTTACAATTTACTGTTTATCAGTCTGCGAAAGACCAAAGCAAAAATGCTGTTCAGGCAGCTATTCAACTAGGATCAAATGGTGAGTTATCTAATATAGAAAATTTAGCACAGGATGGGAAACACATATGGGTTCCATTTGAAAAAGTAACAAAGGATAACGTGAAAAATTATATGAGTTAATTTTATACTAATAGTTTTTAATAAATTAATCATATAAGATTCAGAGAAATAAATAATAGTTGATTTTAAGATGTAGTTATTTGATAATTACGTCAATTGTATTATAAAAAAGTTATTTCAACTAATGGAGAAGACTTAAGTCTATAAAATATACTGATTGAAATTTAACAAATAAAGCCGTGCATGGAGTTAATATACACGACTTTATTTATTATTTGGGGCTATATCACTAATAGGTTTGCCACTTAAAAATTACTATTTTGCAAGTGGCACATGTAAGTAGGTGAGGAGAATACAATAAAAATAAAACAATAAAAATTATGTCTAAAGCTTTTCGTATGTATGAGAGAAAAACTTATATAATTAAAAGAATGAATTTTCGATAGATGAGAAAACTAAGATTATAATAATTAATAAAAAAATAATACGGAGTATAATAAATATATAAATAGATTAAGGATAATACTATAGCAATTGTGGGAGGGATAATTATGAACAAGTATTTATTGGATACTAATGTTGTAATAGGGCTCTGGAAACAGTATCCTTCGATTATTAATAAACTCATAGAAGATGAGAAAATAATAATTTTAAAAGAAGTGAGTGAAGAGCTTGTGGTCAAGGAAAGGAAAGAATACAAAGGTCAACAAGTACTATCAGAAAGATTCTGTAAATTGCTATTTTCAATTATAGAAATAAATAAGAGTAATCTCGAAGAATTTTCATCAAAATTAAATATAAAGTATTCTAAAAGTGGTAATATATATTTAAATAGTATAAATAAATTATCACAGAATGATTTGTTACTTTTATATGCGTGTCATTCAGATGATAGTCTTATATTAGTGACAGAAGATAAATATTTATATAATGCTGCAAATCAAATATTAGGTGAGGATAAAGTTGTGACATTAAATATGATGATAGAAGAGCAATATAGTGAGGTAAATTAAGTTGGACAATTTGAATAATGATACGGAACTATTAGATCTAATAAAAGACAAAAGAATGAGCGCGATATATTTTACAGGAGGAGCTTGCGGGGCGTGTGAAGTCATTAAAACTAAGATTGAAGATATTTTAAAAAGATTTCCTGAAATTAAGAGTGGAGAAGTAAATGCAGAAAAGCATTTAGATTTAGCAGCAAAATATAATGTATTTTCTGTACCAATATTTCTACTTTATATAGAAGGCAAGGAAAGTATAAGAGTAGGAAGAAATTTAGATTTACTAGAATTAGAAGCAAGTGTAAAGAGATATTATGAAATGATATTCTAATTTAAAGGCGAATACAACTTTGTATAGATTATTACAGTATAAAAAACTGCTTTGGATATTAATTTTATAGCAGTTTTTTTGCGGTAAATGCAGAATAAAATCTATTTCAGATATTGTTTCTGATGCTCTTGGAGGTTATGTCCTTAAAAGGTACAATGTCCATAAGATGCCTTTGGTGTTTATACCGAAGAAGTCGAATGTTATGTCCCCAAAAGGTACAGTATCCATAGAGTTGACTCGATTATAAGTTCACAAATTATATTTTAAATTTACTGAAAATATAATTTGACTAGTAAAAGGAGATGAAGATATGTTGGAAAAAGCTATATGTATAGCAGCAAAAGCTCATGAAGGTCAGGTGGATAAAGGTGGTAAACCATATATTCTTCATCCTCTAAGATTAATGATTTCAAAGAGAAGCCAAGAAGAAATGATATGTGCAGTGCTTCATGATGTAATAGAAGATACTGATATTACAATAGATTATTTAAAAAATGAAGGCTTTTCAGAAGAAATACTATCTGCACTGGATGCATTAACAAGACGGCATAATGAAACATACGATGAGTTTATAGAAAGAATAATTACTAATAGGTTAGCGTGCGAGATAAAGCTAGCCGATTTAAAAGACAATATGAATCTATCAAGAATTAAAAATCCTTCTCAAAAGGATCATGAAAGAATAGAAAAATATAATAAAGCAGCAGATAAAATACTTAATGCATTAGAATTTTATAGATAGGAGTAACATAGAGAGGATGAAGAACAGTTTTTCTTTTGATATGGAAAATATTATAGATAACATGAAAGTTTCAGGAGCATTTTTATTTTAATTGTTATATTAAATGGAACATTCTTAATTAATATTGATAAATAGGTAATTTTATTGTATCCTATTATATAAAAATTAAACTAGCAAGTTAGTAGTGGGGGAAAGCTTTATGATAATAAGAGAAATACAGGAAAAAGATAATGAACAAGTAGAATCATTAATAAGAACTTGTTTGATAGAATTTGGGGCTAATAAACCTGGCTGTGCTTGGTCTGATCCTAACTTAGGATGTTTTTACCAAGTCTATAGCGGTGAAAAATCTAAATACTGGGTAGTTGAAGAAAATGGGAAGATAGTAGCAGGATGTGGGATAGGGCCATTGTTAGGAACTGAAGATGTATGTGAATTACAAAAAATGTATTCTTTAAAAGAAGCAAGAGGCTCAGGTATCGCAAAGAAATTACTAGGTCTTTCTTTAGAATTTGCGAGAGTACATTATAAAAAATGTTATTTAGAAACTTTTGATAATATGGAGGCCGCTAAGAGATTTTACGAAAAGAATGAATTTCTTAGATTAGAAAAACCTTTAGTTGAAACTGAACATTATGCCTGTGATGTGTGGTACATAAAGGAATTATAAATTTTATTGAAGTTTAAGATATATAAATAGTATAAGATAATAAACTAATACAATATGCAATGTTTTAAATGTATATTTATTAGTTTATTTTTATGCCTATAGATATCCAACGTTAAAACTAGATTTATGTGATAACTTACCGGTACGCCAAGCAAGGGCGTAAAAGATAATGAGGGCTAACCTTCCTCATTATTACTATATAGCAGGTGGGAATCCTGCATGACAAAGGCCAGCAACCAGTCATTAGTTAGTCTTGGGCTTATTATGGCGATGTAATAAGTTAAGTGTAGACAAACAAGGTACCAGGCCGCAAGCGAATGCTGAAACTACTAGCCACGAAATTATCACAAAGTCAGAAAGGACGATAATATCGGTAAATTAGAAGTCAGAACATAGATAATCATTATTGCAAGAATATCTGTGCTTTCTCGTGGTTTTAAGGTGTAGCATGGTATACATTGATATAGTACGTCAACTTGGGAGGACTCATTATTCTCTGACTTCAGAGTATGGAAAACAATGATTAGAAATCAGAGGTATTCAAATGATAATGAGTAGTCGGATTACACCATAGTACTGAAGAAATGAGTAATGACCATGGAGGGAAGGGTGTAACATATTATAGACCTTGAAAAGAGAAACAGAAATTCTCACACAGAGGAGGAAAAAAAATGTACACAAAACTTGAGAGGATAGCAGAAATAGCTGGAAATAATCCTAAAGAGAAATTTACATCACTAATGCATTTAGTTAACAAGGAAATGCTAATTTTATGCCATTATGAACTGAGCGGAAATAAGGCTACAGGAGTGGATAAGGTAACAAAGGAAGAATATGAAACTAACTTAGAGAATAATATTGATAATCTACTAATTAGAATGAAGACTTTTAAATATAGACCGCAGCCTGTAAGGAGAGTATACATAGATAAGTCTGGTTCAAACAAGAAAAGACCTCTAGGTATACCGGCATATGAAGACAAAGTTGTACAATTAGCCATTAATAAAATATTAAAATCAATATATGAACAAGATTTCATTGATAGTTCTTTTGGGTTTAGACAAAATAGAAGTTGTCATGATGCTCTTAAAATCTTAAATGTATATTTATCTGAAAAGAATGTGAATTATGTTGTAGATGCTGATATTAAAGGATTCTTTGATAATGTTGACCACAAGTGGTTGATGAAATTTCTTGAACACAGGATTGCAGACAAGAACTTACTTAGATATATAGGTAGATTTTTGAAAACTGGAATAATGGAAAACGGAAAGTTTTATAAAGTATATGAAGGAACTCCACAAGGGGGAATAATATCTCCAACATTAGCAAACATTTATTTACATTATGTTTTAGATATATGGTTTAATAACTTTATCAAAAAGAAGTGTAAAGGACAGGCGTACATAGTACGCTATGCGGATGATTTTGTTTGCTGTTTTCAGTATGAAGACGAAGCGAAAGCTTTCTATGAAGCATTGAAAAACAGATTAGACAAATTTAACTTGCAGGTAGCTGAAGATAAAACTAAAATATTATATTTCGGTAAGAATGCCTACTATGATAGAAAATTCAAGAGAGCATGAAAGTTAGAATCATATAAAGATAGAACTTTTGATTTTCTAGGATTTACACACTTCTGCAGTTGCAGAAAGAATGGAAGTTTTA
The DNA here is from genome assembly GCF_018223745.1 of Clostridium beijerinckii. Lineage (NCBI taxonomy): Bacteria > Bacillati > Bacillota > Clostridia > Eubacteriales > Clostridiaceae > Clostridium > Clostridium beijerinckii. Next base: position 3,738,866 of record NZ_CP073653.1, on the reverse strand, counting down.
GAGTTAAGAGGAAGACTAGCTCAAAGAAATTTGGAGCTAGCATAAAGAGATTGAATGAATGGTTAAAGAATAATAGAACAGTGCCGCTCACATTATTAATGGAGAAACTGACACAGAGACTAATAGGATATTATAGGTATTACGGAATCACTGACAACAGTTTAAGTCTCGCAACTTTCAGATATTTAGTAAGAAAACTAACTTTTAAATGGCTAAACAAAAGAAGTCAGAAAAGAAGTTATAACTGGAGAAGTTTTGACACTATGTTTGAGTGCTTCAAAATACCTAAAGCTAAAATATATGTTAATATTTTCAACTTAAAAGAAGATATATCATATATACTGTGAATTATAATGTGGGGAGCCGTATGCGGGAAATCCGCACGTACGGTTCTGAGAGGGGTTAGGGAAGTGATTCCCTAGTCTACTTACCAAATCATAAATATTTTGATTCCGAAAAGCTATGAAAATATCTCTGAAGGTTCTAAGCAGCAGATTGTATCCACTTTAGCATGCTCCAACTTTCAGTTTGACAAGCTAAAATGGAACAACCTACAATTTAGTACTTTCAGCGAAATTTTCATAGTCCTGCGAAATAACAATGTTTCTACTTTCAGTGGATTATTTATATATTAATTGGAGATTACATAATTTAAAAGCTTTTATTAAGAATAGTAGAAGTATTTTTTGACACAATAGTTATATAGAGCAAATACTCAATTTATTTAAGTCTAAAATTTTAAAATATAATACACTATAGAAAGAAGATGATTTAAATGATACATGAGCTAAAAATAACGCCTAATAACTATAAAGTGATAAGAGATGGAAGTAAAACTTTTGAATTAGTAGAATACAATAGGGAGTTTAGTGTTAGAGACATTCTTGTATTTGAAGAATATGAAGACTCAATCGGATATACGGGAAGAAAAATTATTAAAGAAATTTCATATGTTTCTAATAAAGGCGAAGATGGATTAAGTGATGATCTTTGTATACTTGGATTAAAAAATACATTATGTGTAGAATTAAAAAATGTAGATTCTGATGAAATAACTTTAATGAATCAGTTGAGAAAAGTTGAAAAGGAAAATAATGAGTTTGAGACTGCAGTGGTGAAAAATCATGTCAATAGAGCAGTAGAAGAATTCTGGGATAAAGTACAATCTTCATTGGGGGCATTAGAGAAGATTGGAATAAAAGCTGATATTGTAATTCAGGATTATCCAAAGCACCTAGAAAAAATTAGAAGTGAATTACCACACAAAGTATAAAAGAGATAGCTAATTATATAAATATAATTCTATAGAATGCTTAACAAAATGCTTTTTTCAATTAATACCAATATACTATTTGCAATAGCTTTTTAAAGTAATCTTATATTTTTGTACAAGCTGGCATGAATGTGAATAATTAGATGTATTGGAAATAAAGATTTTCGATAATTGGTATATATATGTTAAAATTCACAATGCACATTTCACAATTGCGTTAAAATTCTTGTAATATTTTTTAGAATTATGATGAAGGATTATTTTTGCAATATATTAATTTAAAATGGAGGATTCGGAAGATGGGCTTCTGAGTCCTTTTTGTTGTCTGTATTTCTTTTTATATAATATTTGAGCTAATAGATCGTGGAATATATGAGATATCAATTAGAATTTATTTTCAACTGATAATAATAAGTACTTGATATATTTTTAGATATATTAACATATATAAAACAATAACATACTATAGAAGTATAAAATATATTACCAATTGATAATTAATGAGCAAACTATTATTAAAATAATTGATGAAGTAGGATGTAGAATAAACTTTTTTAGAAGTAACATAACGAAAAAATAATAATATATTAGTTATCTATAGTTGAATTCATCAACCAATTTATTATGGTTACTTAAATTTTATTAATTAAAAGTAGGTGTAATTTTGGAGAAAAACAATTTTAAAGAAATAAAAAGAGTGCTTTGGATTATTATGTTTGCAAATATAATAATAGCTTTTATAAAAATAGTAATTGGTACTTTGGCAAATAGTTCGAGTATAGTGGCGGATGGATTTCATTCAATAACAGATGGATCATCTAATATTATTGGACTTATTGGGGTAGGAATAGCAGCCAAGCCTATTGACGAAGAGCATCCTTATGGACATAAGAAATATGAAACACTTACAGGATTATTTATTGTTGGAATGTTAGTTTTTATAGGTGGAAAGATTATAATCGATGGGATTAATAAATTTATGCATCCAGTTAGACCAGAAATTACAACGATCAGTCTAATTGTAATGCTTGTTACACTATGCATTAATATATTTATTACAAAGTATGAATATAAGAGGGGACTAGAGTTAAAGAGTACAATTCTAATTTCTGATTCAATGCATACAAAAAGTGATGTATTTGTAACCATCGGTGTAATTATAGCTGTTAGCGCAATAAAATTGGGAGTATCGCCACTTATAGATAGTTTTGCTTCTGTTGTAGTTGCTATCTTTATATTTCATTCTGCCTATGAAATATTCAGAGCTGCTAGCGATATTTTAGTTGATAGTATTGCAGTAGAAGCTGGGACAATAAAAGAAATTACAATGTCCCAGAAAAGTGTAAAAGGTGTTCATAAAATAAGAAGTCGTGGAACTATTGAAGATATGCATATAGATATGCATGTTTTAGCAGATTCAAGAATGAGTCTTGAAGAGTCGCATAAATTAACTCATGAAATTCAAGATGCGTTAAGAAAGGAATTTAATAATAATGCCGATGTAATTGTTCATTTAGAGCCATATAGAGAAAATATGAATAATAGAGCAACTTAATATATAACATATATTGCTGATTATAAGTCAGAATATAACAAAAGAGAAAACAATATAAGTTTTATATTTTATAATATAGTAGTAACTCCTTTGATTTTAAGACAATCAGAGGAGTTATTGCTGTATTAAAGAGGGAAAATTTAAATGTTAAATGGTTTTATTGGAGAACATATATTGCAAGAATTTTAGACGTAATTATGCATTTTGAATTGCAACATATATGTTAAAGCGATATGTGAAATATAATGTTGTTATTTGGTAATCAATAATAAATCGAAAAATAGTTAAAAAAATATCAATATATATTAACCAATATGTGATTGCTTTCATAAAATGTAAGTATAATCAGATAATAAATATTTTGATTTAATTTTATATTTTAAATTTTTTTGAAAAATGTGGGAGAAATATAGAAATGTTAGCGATATCAATACATTAACAATAAAAAATAGATTTTTGAATAATAATGGATTAAAAAATAATTCTGAATTGTCAGAAAATTAGATTGACAAAAAATAGACAAGCTATTAAAATAAAGGTAAGAGGAATTGATAAAAAAATAACAAAGGCTATTATATTTTTCAGGAGATGATATTTATGGTAAAAATAATTAATTCTAAAGAAGCAGCAGATTTGGTAAAAGACAATAATGTTTTAGCAACATCAGGTTTCGCATTACTAGGAGTTCCAGAATCATTAATCAAAAGATTGGAAGAAAGATTTTTAGAAGAAAATAGCCCCAAAAATCTAACATTAATGTTTGCAGCAGCATCAGGTGATAGAGGAAGTAAAGGATTAAATCACTTAGCACATGAAGGGCTAACAGGTAGAGTTATAGGAGGACATTTTGGCTTAGCACCTAAGATAGGCGCATTAATTAGAGATAATAAAACATATGCATATAATTTACCGCAAGGAGTTATGTGTCATATGTTTAGAGATAAAGCAAGTAATAGGACTGGCACTATAACTAAAGTTGGACTAAACACTTTTGTAGATCCTAGAGTAGAGGGAGGAAAAGCAAATTCAATAACTAAGGATGATATAGTACAAGTAATAGATATATTAGGTGAAGAAAATTTAATATATAAATGTCCAAAGATAGATATTGCTTTTATTAGAGGAACATATGCAGATGAAAAAGGAAATATTACAATGGACCATGAAGCTACTTATTCTGAGGCTGCATGTATAGCTCAAGCAGTTAAAAATTGCGGAGGAACTGTAGTAGTTCAGGTTGAGAAGATTGTTAAATTTGGAACATTGGATCCAAGAGCTGTGAAGATACCTAGAATATATGTTGACTATATAGTTGAAGCAGAAGATAAAGAAGATCAAGCTCAAATATTAGGATACAATTATGACCCTTCATTAACTGGAGAGGCAAATATGGTGGTCGATGGATTAGCACCTTTAAAATTAGATGAAAGAAAAATTATCGGAAGAAGAGCTGCAATGGAATTAGTAAAAGGACAAGTTGTGAATATCGGGATTGGAATGCCAGAAGCAATTTCAAATGTTGCTAATGAAGAAGGAATATGTGATTACTTTACGTTAACTGTAGAACCAGGAGCTATAGGGGGAATTCCTCAAGGCGGTAATAAATTTGGAGCATCAATAAACCCAGAATGTATGTATGATCAACCAACACAATTTGATTTCTACGATGGAGGCGGATTGGATATAGCATTCTTAGGTCTTGCAGAAGTAGACAAGCAGGGAAATATAAATGTAAGTAAATTTGGACCAAAGGTGCCAGGCTGTGGTGGATTTATTAACATTACTCAAAGCTCGAAGAAAGTAGTCTTCTGTGGAACTTTTACAGCTAAAGGATTAGACATAAAAATAGAAGATGGGAAATTAAAAATTATAAATGATGGATCAAATAAAAAATTTGTAGACTCTGTTCAGCAGATTACTTTTAGTGGAAATCGTGCAACGAAGTTAAAGCAACCTGTTATGTATATAACAGAAAGAGCTGTATTTGAGTTAAAAGAAGATGGATTACATTTAACTGAAATTGCACCTGGAGTAAATCTTGAAAAAGATATATTAGCTGCAATGGATTTTGCACCAATAGTAGATAAAGATCTTAAATTAATGGATGCTAGAATATTTGAAGATAAAGTAATGGGATTAAATTAAGTGAGTGTTATGGTGAAGGAGAGTGTAAGTATGTTAGAAAACTTAAAAATCAAACTTATAAAAATTGCTAAAGACGCAGAAAAATATAACTTATGCATAGAAAAAATAGGAAGTTTTAGTATTAAAGACGAAAGTTCTGGTTATGTAATTATAACACCATCAAAAATTAAAATAGAGGATTTATGTAAAGAACATGTTTGTGTTGTAGATTTAAATGGAAATAAAGTTGAAACAATGGATGGAATTGAGCCAAATAGTGATATGCAAATGCATCTTGATATATATAAGGCTCGAAAAGATATAAAAGCTTTTATGCATATTCACCCAGTTTATGCGACTACTTTTGCGGTAGCTAATAAAGTAATTCCTCCAGTAACTTATGATGCGGCAAACTACGGAGGTTATATATATTTAGCTAATTATGAAAAAGCAAAAACTAATGATCCAGCAAAAGACTTAGTAGAAAGATTGAGCACAAGTGATGCTTGTTTATTAGAAAGTAACGGAGTAATTGTTGTTAGTAAAGATATAGAAGATGTATTATCTAAAGGAAGATATGTTGAAAAAGTAGCCGAAGTTTATTATAGAGCGTTAACTTTAAATCAATTTAAAGAACCTAAAAGATTTACAAGAGAAGAATTGATGGCTTATCTTATAGCTCAATAAAATTTTACAATAATCTTATTATAAAGTGCCGAGCTTATGCCTCTTATCGTTTTAAAGTAATGATAAGAGATATAAGTTCGGCATTTTTTAATAAATTTCTTCATTTATTACTAATATTATTCTTATATTTGTTTAAAATAATGATGGATATTATAGGTTTAAATTTATTTAGAAACATAGATTAAAAATAATGCAGTAATTTTTTGTTGGGTTTTCGTCGTTAACCTATGATTTTCTTCCTTATATTAGGACTTTGCATAATATTATGTTAAAAAGTATTGGTTTTTTAAGAGAAAAATTAAAAAATATATAAATTATTAATGTGTTAATGTCTTGCCTAATATTATAAAAATATGATAATATATTAATTGATTTGTTGTACTTTTAAAATTTCTAGATAAATATTTAATATGTTATATAGAGGTATATAGTTATTAAGAGATTTTTGACGAATGGATTAAGTAAATAGGAGGACCTATATGAATATTTTTAAGAAAAAATCGTTAGATAAAATGCTAGAAGGCGCGCAAAAGTCAGCTTTAAAGAAAAATCTTAAAGCAAAAGACATAGCTGCCTTTGGTATTGGAGCAGTAGTAGGGGTAGGTATTTTTGTTGCCACAGGGACAGGAGCACATTTAGCTGGACCAGCTGTAATTATTTCATTTATTTTAGCAGGTATAGTAGCTGGCCTTTGTGCATTGTGTTATTGTGAACTTTCAACTATGTTTCCAGTTGCGGGAAGTACATATTCTTATTCATACATAGTATTTGGTGAAATAGTAGCTATGATAATTGGATGGTGCCTTACTGCAGAATATTTAGTTGCATGTAGTGCGGTTGCATCAGGTTGGTCAGGAACCTTTATTGGAATATTAAAATCAGTGGGTGTAACACTTCCACAAGCTTTGATAACGTCACCAAGTAAAGGTGGAATAGTGGATTTACCAGCTGTATTAATAATTGCAATAATAACTTACATATTATATTACGGTATGAAGGAAAGCGCTAGAGTTAACAATTTAATTGTAGGAATAAAGATAACTATAATTATTGTATTTATAGTTCTTGGAGTATCACATATAAATCCATCTAACTATCAACCTTTTGTACCATTTGGATTTAAGGGGATTTTTGCAGCAACAGCTACTATATTCTTCTCGTTTATAGGATTTGATGCAATATCTACAGCGGCAGAAGAAGCTGAAAATCCTAAAAAAGACATTCCACTTGGACTTATAATTTGTTTAATAGCAGTTACTTTGCTTTATGTTTCAGTTGCAGTTGTGCTTACTGGAATGGTACCTTATAATGAAATAATTTCAGAAAATGCAGTACCAGGAGCTTTAGCTAGAGTTGGTATAAATTGGGGAGCAGCGTTAGTTGGAACTGGGGCTATACTTGGAATGGTTTCTACTATGATGGTTGTACTTTATGGCCAAGTTAGAGTATTCATGGTTATGTCAAGAGATGGACTTTTACCAAAATTATTTTCAAAAGTGCATCCAACACATAAAACTCCACACATTTCAACTATAATAACTGGAAGTATAGCAGCAGTAATAGCAGGATTCTTACCATTAGATATTATAGTAGAATTTTTAAGTACAGGAACATTATTAAGTTTCATTTCTGTATCTGTTGCCGTTATAGTACTTAGAAAAACTATGCCAGATTTCAAAAGAATGTTTAAAACTCCAGGAGTACCATTTACTCCATTAATATCAATAATATGCTGTATAATTTTATTATGCGGATTAAAATTAATAACTTGGATTGGATTTTTAGTATGGCTTGCTATAGGTTTAATAGTGTATTTTGTTTACGGAAGAAAGCATAGTGCACTTCAAAATGAAAGCAATCAAGAAAATTCAGACAAGGCTGTATAATTTATAATACATAAAAAAGTAGTAATCATAGATTGCTACTTTTTTTATGAATTTTAGTACAAGATATTGAAAGTTTTTTCTAATTATAATTTATGATGCTACTTTTGTTAATATTTTTATAGGTTATAATTCATCATAATGGTTAATATATTACTGCCAAGCAAAATTTATATTAATTTAAGGGAGGTAGATATATATGTCTTCAAACAATAGTGGAAGAAACAGAACATTAATACCAGAAGCAAAACAAGGGTTAAACAGATTAAAAACTGAGGTTGCTTCAGAAATTGGATTACAAGACTATGAAAATCAAGATAAAGGAAACCTTTCTTCAAGACAAAACGGAAGCGTTGGTGGATACATGGTTAAACACATGATCGAAAGTTACGAACAAGGTTTAAAGTAATTAAGAACTAAGAACGTAGAAAAAGTTTTCTTTAAAAAACTGTAAATCTCAATTTGCGGTTAAGTAAGGCTGGTAGAGCATTTAATATTAAATTATTTGTTCTACCAGCTTTTTTATTCTTTTGTGAGATTTTTTTACGTGTACTTAAAAAGAATGAGGTTAAAAAATCGTCAGCTTCACAGTTGTCTATCATTTTTTTGGATAAAAATAATAACAAAATTATTGACATTTAATAGCAAAGAAGCTAATATAAACATGTGAAGAAACGATTACAAGATATTGTTATTGTTACTTACTAGATCAGGCGAAACCTTAATTAATGAGAAGAGATATTACCTAGTCTCTTTTGATTAATTGGGGTTTTTATATTCTAATATATAATTCATAGTGATTGAGGATAGGAAAGTCTTATAATCTATATTCTAAATATAGGAGGAAAACAATGAAAAATATGATTAGGAAATATTTAAAAACTATAATATTATGTACTATCGGAGCTAATATGTCTACTTCTTCTACTGTTGATGTTTCCGCTACAAGTAAGCAAATAAATGAAGAATCTTATAGAACCGTTACAGAAACATTTGATTGGGGTCCAGCAATTACAAAAATAATCATTTATTTAGGTGCAACAGTATCAAAGGATTCAATAACCAACGAAACTTTTAAGATACGTGTAGTAAGAACTGAAAATAGGATAGAGAGTCCGATTTTAGGGGAGGCAGAAGGAGAGTGTAAAATCATAAAAGCTTATGTTTCTGATAATGATGGAAATGTCCAATTTAAAGGGAAATATGTAACACTTGAATTGGAAGTTGGACCTGATGTATCTTTAACTTCGCCAATTAACTATGATTTAACTACGAATCTTAATGGATGGGTTAATTGTGATTTTACAATTAAACAAAATAATGATATCGTTACGGATTCGGGCAAAATTTCTGGCTTAGTTATAAATAAATTTGCGGGTGGAACTAAAAAGCTTGTTGATGATTTCAAAATCGGAAGTGCAACTTATGATAACATTACTATAAAATATGTAAGCTATACACCAGAAAATGATTATAGTAAAAAACCATTAATTATTTGGTTACATGGTATTGGTGAAGGAGGGACAGATGGACTTTTACCTATATCAGGGAATAAAGCTGTAAATTTTGCATCAAAAGACATACAAGTATATTTTAACGGTGCATATATTTTAGTTCCTCAGGCACAAACTTTTTGGATGGATGGATTTAATGGTTTTGGAGATGGAAGCTCAAAGTATGAAAAAGCTCTTATGTCATTAATCAAAGATTACGTATCAAAGAATAGTAATATTGACACAAATAGAATTTATATAGGCGGAGATTCTAATGGTGGCTATATGACAATGCTTATGATACGTGATTATGCTGATTATTTTGCAGCAGCCTTCCCAACTTGTGAGGCGCTAAAGGATACATTGATTACTGATAAAGATATTGAAGCGTTTAAGAAAGTGCCAATTTGGTTTACAGCAGCTAAAACAGATACAACAGTACCTCCAGCTGATTATGTAGTCCCAACTTATGATCGTTTAGTGCAAGCCGGTGATACAAATGTTCATTTTTCATTTTTTGATAATGTAATTGATACTACAGGTTTATACAAGAAGGCAGATAACACACCATATGAATATAATGGGCACTGGTCATGGATATACGTATATAATAACCAATGTTCATCAATAATAAATGGAAAAGTAACAACGCTTATGGAATGGCTCTCTGACCAGCAATTAAATAAAGAAACTAAATCTCAAACAGGAATGAGACCTATTACGGTATCTCAGACTATTACTATATCGCAAAACTAACATTTAGTAAGCGCATGCACAGGAGAAATGAAAAAAAGGTATGCTTTGAAAGCAGTTTATATTTTAGAAAAGAGATTCTTATATACAATAGCTATTAAAGCCCTACTTTTAACTTCAAAGTGTATTTCATAGTCTTCATTAGATATTTTTAAATAAAGTATGTATAAAATATTATTTATTATGCACATTATGAATATAAGTCAAAAGGAGAGAAAAATATGAATAATCAAATTGATTACAATTCTATTTGTGATAATGAATTGAAGGAAAAAACTATAAAGGAATTTCATAGAGCAATAGTTAAAGATCTTATTAATAAATATGGAGCTCAAACTATGAAAGATGTTATGAGAAAAGTAAATTTACAGCGTTAGAAAGTTTGTTATTAATTAAATAGAATAGTTAAAGAGAAGTGTTTCATAATGTTTGGGACTCTTCTCTTTATTATTTGGTTCTATCACCACATAAATCTAGATTTGAAGTCGGATATCTATAATCACCAATGCATATTACAATTGATTTTCTATATTTTATTTTTTAAAGCAAATTTGCTGCACTTCTAAATTTTCTTTTGGAAATTAGTTAAAAAATTCAGATAATATGAATATGCTATAGTAAATCGAATGTTATATAATCGTTTTCTAAAATTTAAGGGGATATAAATGAGAGGAGAATTCTATGAAGATATCAAGAGGATGGAAAGTTCACAATAACATAACAGATGATGATATAAATGTGCTTAAGACAGCATTAAGTGAATTAATTGGTGTTGAGTATGAACCTAAAATCTTAGCTACTCAGAGCGTAAATGGAACAAATTATTGTTTTATATGTAAGTCAAAGGTTGCAGCGCATAATGGACAAGGTATTTCGAAAGTGATGATTTATAAGCCGCTTACGGGAAATGCAAAGATAACGAGCATTGAGTGTATATTATAAAATAAATCACAATAAAATTAGTTTAGTTGAAAGTAGGGATAATATTTCTGTGCTTAGTAAAATATTATCTCTATTTTTATTTGAGATTTATATTACATTGCCTCTTCTTTAAATAAATAACTTTAATATAATAAGGTATTACTTAGATTAAAACTTAGATGGATTGTAAAAATGGCATTCATAATATATTTTTAAACATATATATTTTAAGAGGTATTAAAGTGATGAATGATAGTACCACTTATAAAATAGAATTCGTACTGTTAGTTCAATTTTAAGTCGCCATTAAGAGTTTTAATTCATATTATGTATATATAAAAGAAGAGAGGTGAAGATAGGTATGTTAGGTATTGATCTTCAAGCAAGATTAAAAAACAAAGCCTTTTGGGTTGCAATAGCTAGTGCTATAGCATTATTAGTGCAACAATTAGGGTTAAATATAATTCCTAATAACTATACAGAAATTGTTAATACTATTTTAACAATCTTAACAATGCTAGGAATTATAGTTGATACTAGTACACCAGGTTTAAGCGACCAAACTACAAATGATGAAGCAAAAACTGTCCAAGCTTCAGATTCTAAAGAAAATAAATAAAAGCAATAAGTTAATGGAACAATAGTAACTGAATATTTGAGAGTAACCCTTTAGGGTTACTCTTTATAAATATGAAAATCGGAAGGGAGTATGAATTATGGGGTATATAAAAGGTATAGATGTATCAAATAACAATGGAAATATAGATTTTGGAGCTGTTGCAGGAGATGGGGTTCAATATGTTTATTTAAAGGCAACAGAAGGGGCAACATTTAGAGATAGCAAAATGGAACTATTTTATAGTGGCTGCAAAAATAATAACTTAAAAGTGGGAGCATATCATTTTTTAGTTGGGACAAGTACTCCAGAAGCACAAGCCCAGAATTTTTATAATAAGATAAAAGATTATAATTGGGATCTAGTGCCTATGATGGATGTAGAAACTAACTTTAGCGGACTTGCAGATTATGTTACAAGATTTGTTACTGCATTTGGCCAGCTAACGTCTATTCCATTAGGCATGTACAGTTATACAAGTTTTATAAGTTACCTTACCAATGCAAAATCAGTTATACAGGATATGCCTTTCTGGGAGGCTAACTATAACAATGATCCTTGGAATTTGCCATCAAATTTCTTTACCAATAGGGTAGGGCATCAATATACTGAAACTGGCAGAGTAAATGGGGTAAGTGAAGATTGTGACATAAATTCATTTACTGATGGAGCTTTAATAAGCAATGTTACTAAACCAGGACAATGGATTATAAAGGATAATAAGTGGTGGTATAGGCACACTGATGGAAGTTATACTAAAAATGGATGGGAAAAAATAAATGGAAAGTGGTATCTATTTGATAGTGAAGGCTGGATGCTTTATGATTGGAAGTTGAGTGGAGATTATTGGTATTACCTGGGAAATTCAGATGATGGATCAATGAAATCAGGATGGTTATTGAAAAATAATAAGTGGTATTACCTTGGAGACTCTAGAGATGGATCAATGAAGACAGGATGGCAGAAAATAAATGGTAACTGGTACTACTTTGGAACGGATGGAGCCATGGTTACTGGATGGTTTAATGTAGGTGGATACGATTATCTAACTTATTCTACTGGCGAGTTAATTACCAATATAGATATATACGGATATCGCTTTGATGAGAATGGACATGCTACAAAGTTAAGCTAGCTTGAACAGATACAATAATGGTATTTTGAGCATAGGGAGGGATAGATAAACCAATCAACAGCTTGATTTATAATTTGTAAATAAAAGATAATATCTTGATTAGTAACAAGATATAAGTGGTGAGTATAGATAATTCAACTATAAGTTAGATTTATACTATGAAATATATCTTAACTAGAAATGAGTAATATACTTTTGTGGAATGTTTCATTGGTAATTATGATGGATGTGATTCGTAATTGAAATTCCAAATCTATGATTTGGTCAATTGAAATTACTCAGTGAACGAAGTGAGTCGAGTTTCCTTTGAACTATTCCAAATGTGCTAGTTCAAAAAGTGAGAATCGAAAAGTGATGCTCCAAATTTTACATTTGGTAAGCAGAACTTTCTCTATGAACGCTTATTCTTTGAGGCTAGCACTTTGGGTGCAACTTTATAGCCAAAGAATCGCCCATTAGAATTACCTAGAAACTGGAACAAAAGTATATTATTCGTTTCGGTGGGGGTGTACGCATAAGTATAGGCTGTAGTTGCTGTATCTATACAAAGAGCGTTTTAAAAATTATCTACGTTAAAAGATATAATTAAATTTTAACTATTTCTTAATATTTTTGTACACACAAAATTAATATCAAAGTTATATTATATAGAAAGGAGGGCAATGAAATGGGAAATATAATTAAAATTAATATGTATGCAGAAATGAAAAGAAAAAGAAATAATAAATTAAACGTAACAACAATAGAAAAAGTTATCTTGGAATATAATAATTGGATAAAGAATACCAACAGAGAGGATAAAATAGAGAGTTATGAAAAGTTCCTACATACAAAATAGTCTATAAAGGGTAGTTTGCGATTTTAGTTCGTTAACTACCCTTTATTATTTTTAAAAGTAATTTAATTTGGATAATATTTTTATGTTAAAAGTGAGTAGAAATTTGAGCCTGAAATTAGTTAGAATGCCCTAAAATAAAGAGGCAGGGGGATGGCTTAAGTTTGTATGAAACTTAGGGTAAGCGTAATGTAGCTATGCATATACAATCTATCTTTGGGTACTATAGTAGTATAGAAAAATATGCATCTAGGAGGAGAACTAATGAGTAAAATGAAAAGAACAATTTTTAATTCACTTATATTAATCTTAGGTATTATGTTACTTGGATGTAGAGATATAGATTTAAGAAGTTCTACTGTAATAAATGAAAATGGGTCAGGTATTGTAAAATTGCAAGTTGTATATGATGATTTTATATCAACAAAATTAAAAAATGATGTAATTGATCATGAATGGGCTAAAGAAAATGGATATAATTTTAATAAGTATTTTAAAGACAATATGAATATTGAAGAAATTACCTATGAGTTCAAAGATATTAAAGAATTAGAGGAAAAAATAAATTCAAGTGGATTAGCAACAATGACTGATTTAAAAAGAGCAAGAGGAAAAGATGATGTATACACAATTGATGTAAAATTCAATAAATCAGCAATAGATAACTTAATAAAAAATAATACTGATGATCAAAAAGTATACAGTTATATTAAAAATATAAAATTTATTAATGAAGTTGAAGTACCAGGGAATGTTATAGGTTGCAATGCAGAAGAAGATGTTGATGAAAATACAAGAGTATGGAACTATAAATTGAGCCAAATAGATGATGATACTAAACTAGATCTTGCATATAAAATAAAGAAACATGCATTTCCAATTTCAGTATTACCTAATAATTAATTATATATGTTGCAATTCACAATGCACATTTCACAATTCACAATTACGGCTAAAATTCTTGCAATACTTTTAGAATTATCATGAAGAATTATTTTTGCAATATATATATCATATTAAAATTATAGATGGCTAAAGAGAGGTAAAGTTAATATATTTTTTTGAGTAAGAAAGTATTCAGATTGCAATGTATTCTACACATTTTAGGAATAAATAAACACCTAATTTAGTGAAATTATAAATGAAAAATCGTGATCGAAATATATACAATAATATGTGACGTTGATTGAAATTTTACATTATGTTAGAATAGATGAATAAATTTAACATGTAATAATTAAGGCTGAATTGTTTTTTTGATTCAATAGTTCAACATGATTAGCTGTTCTAAGATAAACTTTAAAGTTAATTGTATTTACTAAAGGATAAAAGCCTGAGAAGTATTTTAATAATATTTCTATTGGCTTTTTTCTTTTTGTATATTTTAAACTATAAATTTGCGATAAATAAGGCGTTTAAAAATGAGAAGAAAGGATGAAAGAAAGATATGTCGGAAAAAATATTAACTATCAGATTATTAGAAGAAAAATATGGAGTGTGCAGATTAAATAACAACGAATCAATTCCTGAATGGATAAAAAACAGTGATTTTTTTTCTATAACAAAGACATGTGATGAATTATCAATAGTATGCCTTGAAAAAGATATACCTGATGAAGTTAAATGCGAAAAAGAATGGAGAATTTTAAAGGTTGAAGGTCAGCTGGACTTTTCATTAGTAGGAATTCTTTCATCAATTAGTACGATTTTAGCGAAAAGCGGAATAAGCATATTTGCAATTTCCACTTATGATACTGATTATATCCTTGTTAAGGAAAAAGATGTAGATAATGCTATGAAAGCACTTATTAAAAATAAATATGAGGTTATAGTTTAAGGAGGAATATCTAAAATTAACTAATACAAGCTATCTGTACTACTTCTGTTAACATTTTTATAGATTATATTTTGTGATAGTGGTTAAGATATTACTGCCAAACAAAATAAAAAAAATTAAGGGAGGTAGATTCATATGGCTTCAAACAATAGTGGAAGAAACAGAACATTAGTACCAGAGGCAAAACAAGGGTTAAACAGATTAAAAACAGAGGTTGCTTCAGAAGTTGGATTAAGCAATTATGAAAGCATGGATAAAGGAAACCTTTCTTCAAGACAAAACGGTAGCGTTGGTGGAGAAATGGTAAAAAGAATGATAGAAAGCTATGAACAAGGACTATAATAAATAAAAGTAAAGCACTAAGAAGATTCTTAGTGCTTTGCTTTTTTCTCTGGAAATTATAGATAAACAATATATAACTTAGACTTATGTAATAATCCACCGAAAGGAGAAACATTGTTATTTCACAGGACTATGAAAATTTCGCTGAAAGCACTAAATTGCAGGCTTCACCACTAATGCTTGTTCTTTGAGGCTAGCACTTTGGGTGCAACTTTATAGCATTAGAATCACCCATCAGAATTACCTAGAAACTGGAACAAAAGTATGTTATTCATTTCGGTGAGTTATATGCATAAGTTCAGGTCTTAGTTGGATTATCTATAAAGCTAAATCTGAGTATAAGTTTTAAAAGCGTTAAGAAAATATAATATGTGAAACAGATATCTGTGTATTTTCCTTTTTTAAGAGTTATTATATTCTATTAGTATTATTGACATCACATGGTAAAAGGTGTAATAGTAATATGTGTAGGGAGGAATGGCAATGAATAAAGTGAAAAAGTTGTCCTTAGTAATCTTAACTATCTTGTCAATACAAATTACTAATTCTACTATGGCTAATGCATATTGGAAACAAAACAGTCAAGGATGGCAATTTACTAAAGGAGAAGCTTACTCAGTTGGATGGGATAAAATTGATGGTAACTGGTATTATTTTGATAGTGATGGAATAATGGAAACAGGATGGATTAATGATAATAATAAATGGTATTATCTAAATGATAGTGGAGCTTGGGAAGAATCTAAGACTACTACTGTTGTTCCAAATGATATTCAGGTTATGTATGATATAATTAATATTTATAATGATTCTGGAACTATTAAATATGAGAATAAGGGATTTATTAATCAAATAGGATTAAGTGATAAGAGTTTATATAAATTCTCTGCAGAAGACCAAGTTGGAAACAATATTAGTGAATATTACTATGATTCTTCTAATGGAAATGTATATAAAATAAAACAAGGAATTACAACACTGCTTAATTCTAATATTACTATAAATAACACTAATACTCAGATTTCAACGATTGAAGCTGTAGAGAAAGTGAAAGATTATCTTCTAGCGAATGGAAAATATGTTCCAAGTAAAGTTGAGTATGATCATGATGAGTCTAACTCTTATGTAATTCATTGCTATGATACAACAGGAGAATACGTAACAACTGGCGGATGGTATTATGTAGATAAATTTACTGGAAATGTGACATCAATGTTTTAGAGCTATAAAATAAGAATAATCTAACGTAGAAAGTTAGGTTATTCTTATTATATTCATTATATTTTTTTTACATAGAGATTATGTTGACTGAAAATTATATTGTCATATATTTTAAAATGGATAAACATAAGAAGTGTCAGGAGTAGGATCTTTTTCTATATTCTCAACAGCTATAACTGGATCTATTCCATCTTCAGAAGTATTAATTTTGATTTTACCCTTTATTTTTACCCAAGTACCATTATCATATGAATCTGAATCACCGCTAGAACATTCAATTCCTGCAACCTGAAGATCAGCAGCACAACACACCATCATAAATCGTGCAATTATAAATTGATTTTCTTTTAAATCTTTATCCCTATATACAAATCCTGAAATTTCTATTTCCTTTCCTTCATATTTTTTAGGGTTTCCTAAAATCTCATCAAGAGAAGATACAAAGTTATTAATGTTTACTTCTATAATATTATTCACAATATTTAGCTGAATCTTATCTACTTGACCTTGCCCATCACTTTCGGATTTTCCACTATACAATTCATATGTTGAGTTAAGGGAAGGCAAGCTGTTATTTGAATTATTGGAAGAGCTGTTAGTAGATGATGATTCGTTAAGCTTTCCATTTGTATCAATGCCTTTAGTGGCAGAATTTGCGCTACTACTTTGCATAAAAAGTATCATAATCAAAGGAAAAATAAAGATAAAGTGATTCTTAATTTTAAATTTTTTTCTATTATTATAAAAGACATCTGAAATCAAAAATAAGGTAATTATGAACATTGAAATCATTCCAAAGATTGCAAAGGGGATAATTCTTGGATGTACATATGTGAGAATTTCATTACTTACAATAATTTTTAAATAGAATATTGAAAAACCTAATAGTATTAATATTTTTGCAACTACTTCCGCATTAATTTTTTTCATATTTTCATCTCCATATCAAATTAAAGAGTATCTTAAGATAAAATATATTGACTAAGATAAGAGGATATTCTAAAATTGCTATATTCTTATATTCTTATATTCTTATATTCTTATATTCTTATATTCTTGGACTTAGGTTAATATTATGGACACATTTTTTACTAGTACATTGAATCTAAGTCAGTGATCTGTACACACCTTCTATTGAATATATGCTATTATTACTAGAATTCTTCTCGTTGCTGAATTAATATAATCTATAGAACTATAAATTCATTGGTGGTTACATATAGATATCAAATTTAAGAATTCAACTTATTAGATGAACATATTTACAAAATTGCTAGAACTTTAAGCTCATATATTAACTAGAAATCATAAATATATTTGTGTAGAAAACATTTGAAAATGAGCTGTTAAAGGTTCTTGGCTGTAGGTTGTTCCATTTTAGCTTGTCAAACTGAAAGTTGGAGCATGCTAAAGTGGATACAACCTGCGGCTTAGAGCCTTCAGCGATATTTTCATAGCTTTTCGGAATCAAAATATTTATGATTTCGGTAAGTTATAACATAAATCTAGTCTTAAAGTTGGATATCTATAGCCTAAGGTTAATAAGAATACTAAATGATACTACAACAATAAAAAATATTAGCTTTATTGCAAATTTTCTTTTGAAGTTTCCAAAAATCATAATTGTATTTTTTATATCAAGCATAGGGCCAACAACTAAAAAGCCCATTACAGAGTTAACTGAGAATTGTTTTAAAAATCCCTTAGCAATGAATGCATCTGAGGTTGAACAAACTGAAAGTACAAAAGACAATAATATCATTGCAATTAGAGGGGGTATATTACCACTCAAAATTGGAATGTTGGTACCGGCAGATACTATATTTTGAAAAATGCTAGATAAAAATGTACCAATGATCATAAACTTTCCTATATTAAAAAATTCATCGCCAGTATGAATAAATACTGCTCTGATTTTTTCAAATTTATTTCTTGAATAATCATAGTCATCATTACAAAAACCGCATTCGCAACTTAATGCATTATTATTAATACTTAATATATCATCATCTTTCCTTGTTAGAAAATGCATAATTAAACCAACTAGAATAGAGATTATTATGCCTGCAACGACTCTATAAATTACAACTGCCTTCATGCCTTGAAAGGCATATACTGTTGAAATTATAGCTATTGGATTTACTATTGGGGCAGATAACATGAAAGTAATACTAGCAGCTATAGGAACTTTTTTCTTTATGAGTCCTTTAACAACAGGAATAGTTCCGCAATCACATATTGGAAAGAGTAATCCAGCAAGAGCTGCAATAACACATGATAAGAATATATTACGTGGAAAAAATTTAATAAATGTATCCTTTGGGATACAAATTTGTATTATTGCAGATACAAAACTTCCAACTAAGATAAATGGTATACCTTGAATTAATATGCTAATGAATACAGTGTAAAAATTTTTAAACTTGTCCAAATAGAATGAATACCCACTACTATCAGTAATAGATAATGCAGCAAAACACGTAAATGACAATATTAGAAGGCTCATATAAAACATAGTTTTAATTGCAGAAAAACTATGACTACTAATTTCTCTATATTCGTCTTGATGTATTTCTTTAATATTTAATGAAGGCGCATGCTCTAATAAGTTAGCCGTTTCATTAATTCTCTTTATTTGATTCTGAATATTTAAGAAGTCTTTTTTGTTGATATTATTTATATTGTTTAATATTATTGTCTTGCTATTATAGATTTGAGTACTTAACATGCTTTTCATATTTCTGAAATAAATGAAGAACTTTTTCGTATCAATTAAGGTTACGATATCGTCAATTCTGCATAACTTTCTTAAATTTTTATTATTGAACATATTAATTATAGAGTTAGAATTTTTCATACCATTAACTTCAATAAATATTCTATGGGGAGAATATATTTCTAAAATTTTGTTTATATACTTTTCATTAATTTCTTCATTAGAAGTATTTTCGATGTTTATAATATTCATATTTTCATTTGAATTTATAAATTCATTTTTTATTTTGCTTTGTCCAAATTCATCTTGGATGACAACAATAGTTTCATTTTGTAAATCGCAATTTTTAATCATAGAATTTATAAAATTAGTTTTTCCAGACTGTAGGAACCCTAGTATTATTTCTATTTTTGTTTTCATATAAATCTCCTTGTTGCAATGTATTTGCATTTAAATGTATTATATTACCATATATATAAACAAACAAGAATAATCTTGCGATAATTTTTGGCATTATTTTTATATTTGAAATTAGTAAGATGAGTGTGAATTTAGTAGAGGCCTAGATAATACTCTTTTTATGGGCGCAATAGATATTTTAATAAAAAGATTAAAAATAATTAAGATATATAAATAGAGAAGGAAAGTCGACTCACTTCGTCACTGAGTAATTTCAATTGACCAAATTATATATTATAATTGGGTTATCTATATAGATACCTCATTGAAAATTTGATTTATACTTTCGGGTAATTGTTGTATAAGTCTAAGTTATATATTGTTTATCCATATAGATAAACAACTTAAAAATTAGATGAACATATTTACAAAGTTGCTGATATTTAAAGTTTGTATCTTCACTAGAAATCATAAATATATTTGTAACCACAAGGGTCATAATATGAAGAAAACATTTGAAAATGAGCTGTTAAAGGTTCTTAGCAGTAGGTTGTTACATTTTAGCTTGTGAAGTGAGAGTCCAAAATTTTATTTTGGGTTCTCGAACTTCCTCAGCGAATGTAATGAGTCGAGCTTCCTTATGAAAGTTGGAGCATGCTAAAGTGGATACAACCTGCTGCTTAGAAGCTTCAGCGATATTTTCATAGCTTTTCGGAACAAAATATTTATAATTTGGTAAGTTACTACATAAATCTAGTTTTAGAGTTGTATATCCATAAAAGGAAAGGGAGAGGCATGAAATGAAATACAATACGTTATTATTTGATGTTGATAATACATTACTTGATTTCGATGCAAACGAAGGAGAATCGTTTAAGAGTTTAATTAGAGATAAGGGTGAAATATATTCAGAAGAATTGTATGAAGTTTATAAAAAAATCAATCAAGGCATGTGGGCTGATATTGAACTAGGAAAGATTAAAGTAGATGAAGTATTAAATACAAGATTCTCTAAGTTAATGTCTGAGTATGGGAAGAGTATAGATGGTGGAGAGTGGGAGAAGACCTATAGATTGTATTTAAATCAAGGAGTGCAGTTAATGCCAGATGCCCATGAGGTTTTGAGTAAACTGCATGAAAAGTATACTTTATATATCGTTACTAATGGAATTGCGAGGACACAGTATTCAAGAATAAATGGCGCTGGAATTTCACAGTACTTTAAAGACTGTTTTATATCAGAGGATATAGGCGCTAATAAGCCAGCAATTGAATTTTTTAACTATGTCAAAGATCATGTTGAAGGGTTCAATGAGGCAGAAACATTAATTATTGGAGATTCTATCACATCAGATATTAAGGGAGGAAATCTCGCTGGAATTGACACTTGTTGGTTTTGCAAGGAGGGAACAGTAAATGAATCATCAATATCTCCTAACTATGAAATACATTCGTTAAAGGAATTACTTCAAATACTATGATGATAAGAATAATAACTTTGAATTTTATTAATTGGTTTGATTTGGGATGATTAAATTAAATTTATAGGTTATAATGCTATTAAAAGTAACTATGATATCGAATAAATAAAGAGCTTAGGCTAATTGTTATGCTAGAGGAAATATATATTAGTAAATAAGCAAAAACTAAAAAGAAATTGAGTTTAGTTAAATATATTTGAGTATTTACTGATAAGGTTACTAAAGAGATATCAATAGTAAAAGGGAGGAATTAATATGAAATTAGGAATTGTTGGAGCTGGGATGATAGTAAAGGATTTTCTTTCAATTAGTCATCTTTTACAAGATATAGAATTAGAGGCTATTTGCGGAACTCCAAGAAGTGAAGAGGCATTGAATGAATTAAAAGATAAGTATGGGATTAAGAAGGTTTTTTGCGATTATGATGAACTACTAAATAGTGATTTAGATATAATTTATATTGGTGTGCCAAATAATTTACATTTTGAATTTGCTAAAAAAGCATTAGAGGCTGATAAAAATGTTATAGTTGAAAAGCCATTTACATCAACATATAAGGAATCATTAATTTTAAGTGATTTAGCTAAGAAAAAGAAATTATTCTTATTTGAGGCTATAACTAATCAATATTTCCCAAATTATAAAAAGATAAAAGAGTTACTTCCGACTTTAGGGAATATAAAGATTGTTCAGTGTAATTATTCTCAATACTCTAGCAGATATGACAGCTTTAAAGAGGGGAAGGTATTACCTGCTTTTGATCCTAAATTCTCTGGTGGAGCATTAATGGATTTAAATATTTATAACATCCATTATGTAGTAGGTTTGTTTGGCAAACCAGAAAATGTTGAGTATTATCCAAACATTGAGAGGGGAATAGATACATCAGGTGTATTAATCTTAGATTATGGAAAATTTAAATGTGTTTGTGTTGGTGCAAAAGATTGTAAGGCACCTATAGCAAATAATATTCAAGGAGATAAAGGTTGTATATATCAAGACACTCCAGCCAATGTTTGTAAGAGATTTGAATTACTTATGAATGATGGAACTAGCTCAGAAGTAAATGAAAATAATTATGAACACCGTATGGTTAATGAATTCATTGAATTTTCAGAAGCTGTCAAAAATAATGATTTAGAAAGATGTTATAAAATGCTAGATCATAGCTTGATAGTTAGTGAAGTTCAAACAATTGCTAGGCATAAAGGTGGAATAATATTCCCAGTAGATGATTTTACAGAAACAGAAAGTTAATTTGAATTTTGTAATAGCATAGCAGCTTATGTATCAGGCATACTAATCTTAGACCAATGTATGCCTGATTTTTTATCCGATAGTAATATCGCCAGCTGCTGCATTATTAGATACTGATTTTTTTATGAAATTAATCTATTTATATAATCTAAATCTAAGCTATTATCAATGATTTTATACTCTTTATTTGAGTTATCATAGTCATTGATAATATTAATATATTCTTTCCCATGTATGATAATATCAGTAGTAATCCTGCTTTTATCATAAATGTAAATATGAATAGCACCCTTTGTTTTATTAGCTGTACTACCATAATGTCGAACTAATTTTATGTTGGAAACATTAGCTAAGATTTCATTTATTTTATCCTTATCTTTAATTGATTTATCTTGTCTCGAAAGTGTACTTCTAATCTCTACTTGTTCAATATTTTCTTTGTTATAATTATTTAATAAAAAACTATTCAAAGTTCCAGGTTTATGATATAAGTAATATCCTGTTCCTAAAGCTAATATTAATAAAATTGAAAAAAGCAATATTGAAAATTTCTTTTTATTTCTCATAAATAATAACTCCTAACATACAAGTTATGTAAACCAAATTATACCATAATATTAAACTGAATTATATTTCAAAATAGGTTTATATATAAATTTTGTTTTTTAAAGTAACTTTTATTGACTGCTAGTACCACATGGAAATGTGGGTGATAAGTATACTGAATTGAGATAATTTATATTATTGGCATAGCTAGGGGATTATTGATTTTAATGCACAAATGAATTATAAATTAATACAATGAAAGTGAGTTAATTATTTGTAGGAGAATCAATAATATTTTATGGAAAACAATAATAATCAAATGAGTAATAATTATCAGATGAACAATGATGATCAGTTACAGATAGCAATTCAGGGGGTAAAAAAAGCAATTCAAGGAGAAAGAGAAGATGAATTGTTTTATGATTATCTTATTAGTGAAGCGCCAACAAATGAAGAGAAAGAAATAATATCATCTATTAGAGATGATGAGCGCAGACATAATATGTTGTTTAGAGGGATCTATGAAGATTTTACAGGTGATATGGATGCTACAATGGAGAGTGAAGAAGCAAATTTTGAAGTCCCTGAATCATATTTAGAAGGTATTAAGAAAGCTTTATTTGGAGAGCTAGCAGCAGTAGAAAGATATAGAGCTATTAGGAGAGGACTTCCTGAAGGAGTTTACAGGGATGTATTATTTGATATAATTACAGACGAATTAAAGCATGCTTCAAAATACAATTATCTATTTACATTAAATAGTATTGGAAATAATGAATCTATGAATAGAAGCTTAATGAGACAAGATACAGTTATTACAGAAAATATAGAGAACACAAATGATCTTACTCCAGATGATTGGGTTAGTTATATTGCTCCACTAGTTAATCGCGCCTTAACAGAATCAAAAGAAGGGGTCAATTCTGAGCATTTGTATCAAGAATTTATATTATCAGGTGTACTTGTTGGCTTAGGAAAGAATCCTAATGAAGCCATGGAACAGGTTGAAGAGTGGCGAAAATCAGGAGCTTCAAAGAAATTAGCTATGAGCAAAATGAGCAGATATTTTAATGATTTAGATAACATTTAAATATAAATATCCACCTATAATCTATACTTATGTGTATACTTCACCGAAATGAATAATATACTTTTGTTCCAGTTTTTAGGTAATTATAATGGGTGATTCTAGGGCTATAAAGTTGAACCCAAAGTGCTAGCCTCAAAGAACAAGCTTTGAACTAGCACATTTGGAACAACTTATAGCCAAAGAATCACATCCATCAAAATTACCAATAAAACATTCCACAAAAGTATATCACTCATTTCTGGTTTGAAGGTATTTCATAGTTTAAGTATAGTTTATGATTTCAAGTGAAGATATTAACTTAGAGTTTTAACAACTTTGTAAGTATATTCATATTAATCTTTATAAATTAACTAATGAAAAAGCGTGTAAAATGATTTATAATTTCCAAATTTTTAATACCACAACATTCATGAGTGTTGTGGTATTTTATTAAGAAATATTCATGATAAGCAACTATTAAGAGTCATATTCATAATATAAATTATTAATAAATTCTTTGGAGAAAGATATGTTTGATAGAAGTCCATATAGAACAATGATGAGAGCATTAGAAAAAGCTACTGCATATAGAAGAGACGGGATAATTTATATATTTGTGACAGGTGAGATGCCAACGCCATGTGATGAAGTTAAAATAGTTGGCACTTATCCAGGCAATATTGTGCATATAAAAGATCCAGGAGTAGCAGAACTTTTTATTAAAATGGGGCGTAAGCCTGAAGAAGAAGGGGAGTATTGCATTCCTATAGTGATGCCATTTTTTATTGAGGAAGAGATAGAAGATTCGAATTATGATGAGGTAGCAATTTATGTGAATGACAATTTGTATAAAAGGATAGAGGTCGAAGAGTGGAATGAGACATTTGCGCGCGTGACAAAGGAGTAAATGTTATACATTTACAGTATAGTGATTTAGATTTTTATTGTCTTGTAATTATGAAAGAATCTATATACCACAATATTCAGGTATGTAGCTAGATTTGTGTACAACAAATCTACTACATTCTTTTTTTTATTCTATAGGAATTTATCATATGTGTTGATTAACCAAAAAATAGAAGTGAAAATATATAAAAAATGAGGTCATTCTGTAGTAATATTAAAGTGCGAACCAAAATAATACTTAAGGAGAATGCCCTCATGAAAAATACTACCACTATATTTGATATATTTCAAACATTTTTAAGTGAAAAGGAAGTTGAAAAATTTAGTAAAATTTTAGAATATGTTGATACTGCAAGAAAATTCACATTATATGATTTAATAAAATTCTTTATTGCAGCAGCTACGAATGAATATAAGAGTTATAGGGATGGCGTTGAGCATATGGAATCAGTAGGGCTAACACCAGTTGATTATTCAACTATTTCTAAAAAAGCCTCTAAGGTAGATTACAAAATTTCTAAAACTTTATTTGAGATTATTGTTTCTAAATGTAATCGTAGAATGCGAAGAATTCTAAATTTGCCAAAACAATTAATAGCAATTGATTCAACTACCGTGACCGTAGGTGAAAACCGTCTTAAATGGGCAAAATTTAATGGGAAGAAATCTGGAATAAAACTTCATATATCTTTAAATATTAATGACTTTACACCACAAAAAGTTATTGAAACTATTGCTAAAAAGCATGATGGACCGATAGGTGAAGGTTTAATAGATGTACACTCTATTTTAGTTGAAGATAGGGCTTATGAAAATCATGAGAGATTTGATATGTTTAAAGAAATAAAACAATCTTTTGTTATAAGAATAAAAAATAATACAATACTTTCAAAACCAAAGAAATTGAGAAGTTTAGGAGTAGTAGAAAATTCTTCTGTAATTCGAGATGTTACATGTTATTTAGGAAAAGAGACTAAAAAAACTCAAAATAGATTTAGAGTAGTTGAATTTACTGATTATTATGGTAAATCAGTAAAAGTGTGCACTGACCTAATGAACATTACTCCAGAAAAAATAGCAGAAATATACAAGGAACGTTGGAAAATTGAAACCTTCTTTAAATTTATAAAACAAAACTTGAATGTAAAAAGAATATTTGGAACAACTGAAAATGCTGTCTATAATCAACTTTTCATATCATTGATAGCTTATGTTTTGCTTCAATTTACTTATGTTGAAACGACTAAAAATTTAAAATATGTTAAATTATCACTAATTCAATTTGTAAGAAAATTGCTTAAAAAAAGTCTTAAGGTCGAAGTCTATATATCTATTAACTTATTTTTGAAAAATATCAAAAATAAGTTAATAATTTAAAGTAAAAATTTGGTTAATCAACACTTGTGGGAATTTATAATGTAATAGAATCTGTGGATAACTTATGAAGAAGGCTATTTAATTAGTTTTTGTATAGAAAAAGAATAAAAAAGAAATCTTATTCGCCTGCCAGATTTTCCTCACATGCGTTCGGAAAGGCAGATGCGTAAAAAAAATCTACACATATGAAAAGAGTGCGAAGCACAATACGGAACTTAACCACAGTCGCCTGCGATTTTTTTATTGTTTCATGGTAGATTTGAAATAGTATACTTTAAAATAACAAGTGAGGATTTTAAAGGAAATTTCACTCTCAAATTGTCAGTGGCCCCTTTTAAATTATTACTAATCAAGATATTATCTTCTTGATTGTATAAGCACATTTTTAGGTGAGGTATATGTTGATGGTGTTATTGAAGCAGATGAAGTATTCGTATAGAATACATGGTGTTTTGTAAATTATGTTATAATAAGCATTATAAAAAAACTATAATCAAGTAAGCAATAGCAATTAATTAAGAGCATTATTTAAAAAGACCAGCTAATAATAGTCAAGTTAATTTTCAAAAAAATAGTTTTTGGAAAAAGAGTATGGCAAACAAACCGTTTTAAAACACGAACGGTTACAGAAATTGGAATAAAATTAAGCGACTTTGTTTAAAGAGTTATTTTCTAGGAACATTTGCTTATGTATTTTGGGATCTCTTTGCTCAAACGGAGTTTGATTTCGGAGAACAGCAAAAATGTAGTTTATAATTTTATGCATTATAGCGACTAAGGCGATTTTAGGCTTTTTGCCTTTAAGGTTTATTTGATAATAATCTAATAGGACTTTATTTATAGGAACTCCATTACGATTGTTACGGATTGAAGCTAGTGCAACAGAATATAATGCTCTTCGACCGATTCGAGTTCCTCTTTTTGAAATTTTATTATCATCGCCTTTAAAATTACCTGATTGATTAACTGAGCTATCAATACCAAAGAAAGCTACAAGATGTTTGGGCTTAAGAAAACCATCAATATCACCTATTTCAGCTATTATAGTAATAGCAGTTAATTGCCCTATGCCAGGAATTGAATCAATTAGTTCAATATTAGCTCTAATAGATTCAGGAAAAGTTTCAGACTGTATAAAATTGTTAATTTTCTGTAGCAATGTATCAATCTCTGATTGAATAGTTTTTATTAATGTTATAGAGCTGGCTATTTTGACGGCTAAACCGTCTAACGGTAAGCCAATTATTTTAGCTTCATTAGCAACCTTAAATAATTTGGAATATGTATTTTCCGACCAGATAATGCCCTTTTTAGAGCTATTAAGGAAAATCTTAATTATATTTTCCTTAGGTGCCTCTAAAATTGATTGTGGCGTTGGATATTGACTTAAAAGCTCAATTGAACTTTTAGATGTTGAATCTGAAAATATAGTATTATAGCCAGGAAAAATAACTCTTAAATCAGCGGATAATTTTTTCTTAAAAGTAGAGCTAGTATCTGTAAGTTTGTAATACTCTCTTACAAGATTTTTCAGAAGAAAAATATCAAGGCTAAGTTGTTGTGATAACTTAATGTTTTGAAATTTTCCTATTGTTGCAATAGATAAAACGTCTTTTTTATCATTTTTCACTTTTCTTATGTCACCATTTTTGTTAGACTTAGTAACGAGTGGATTGATAACAAATGTGTTATCGAAATATTTATTAAGATAGTGGAAAAGAGATAAATGGTACACGCCAGTGGACTCCATGAAAATTGCAGTTTTCATGTTAAACTCTTCTTCCACTTTTTTTATTTCATTAACTAAGTGGTTGAAGCCATTGAGATCATGCTTTATTTTAAATGACTTCTTATAAATATCACCATTCGGTGCGAGTATTGCAGTATATGAAAAATCAGCTGAAACATCAATTCCTATTACAGGACTATAAAAAAAATTAGACATTGTATATATCTCCTTAAATTAAATTTTAGATATAGAATAGAACTTCCACTCTGTCAGATAGCTTATAACCTTGTTTGTGACACGGGTAATTCCCGAAGGGAAACCCAACCAGCTAAACATAGAATTCTACCTGATGAAATGATACGCTTTTTTACGGGTATAGGTTCTAAAAGACCTCCCAGGAGGTTTACATCTATCTTCTATTCAGGAGTATTATACTAGACTATATAAAACTTGGTTAGATTCCTTTAAGGAATTTAAATAAAAAACTATTTAAGATATGAAATGCATATTCCCTATCGGGGCGTAGGCAAAGTAATAAATTAGAATATTAAAAATAATAAGAGGTGTAATGTTCGTTAGAAAGATAAATAGTTTTCTATCAAATGTTACAACTAGATTATACAAGGAGGTTCGTTAATGAAGATTATTAGCAAAACTAATGGTATTAATTTTGGAGTTTCAAGTGAATTTAAAAGCGAATATCTTGCACCAATAATACAAAATTTACTGTTTAAAGCGGAAAATGAGTGGGATGATTATAATGAAGTTTATCATTGCTGTAAATTAATTGAGAATGTAAGAAACAATGAAAATATAAATATGGACTTTCATATTATGAAGAAAGACGAAAAATGTTTAGGTGTTGCTCTTGTTAGTAGTGGCATTCTTGATTATAAGATGTTTTTTAAAGAACCTATAAAGATAAACGAAGAGGATAAAGACATTTTGATATTCAACTATTTTCATATAGCCCAAGAAGGCAGAGGAAATGGAGAAATGTGGTTGAAGAACATAATACAATATTATAAATCTAAACATTATAAAGCAATTTATTTAAAATCAAGTCATCCTAAGGTATTTTCTATGTATAATCGTTTGGGCATAGAAGTAGGAGAATATTCAAGTTATAGTGATAACAATTTATTTCATAGGAAAGGAAAAATATTTAAAATTACACTTTAAAGACATATATATAAATATTTCATAATTTTCATATATATTAAGTATTGTAGGTGGGAAATCCCACTTATAATTTTTATAGGCTATATTTCAACATTATATTAAAACATAGCCTATTTTTAAGATAATTTTAGCCTTTTACTCTACATATTTAATTAAAGCTTCTCGTTCTAGTATTATTACCTTTTTATATTTTAGTTTAATATATCCTAGTTTGCTAAAGTAGTTTAATATCTTGGTGGTTGTAACTCTATTTAGACCAATGCAAGAAGCGATTTCTTCATGAGAATAAGGAATGCAATCTTCGCTTATATTTTTATCTTTATTAGGAACAGCTGTCTGTTGCAATAAAAAATTAGCTACCTTTTCATAACGATTATAAAAGTAAGCTTGGTTAAGCAGACTTGAAAGATGATTACATGTATTTGAAAGCAACTGAAAAAGCAGAATCATCAATTCTTTTGATTGAGTTAGGTAAGGATACAGATCTTCTAATGAACAAGAAATCAATTCAACATCATTAACCGCACTTACTGTAGTAGGCTGTTTTGAACTTTGAATGAAAGATGATTCACCAAATATTCTACCTTTTTCAACTATCTCTATTGTAATTTCACTACCGTCTTTTGAAGAAGAATATACTCTTACTCGGCCAGCCTTTATTAAGTATAAATGGGTTGCGTTATCATCTTGCATATAGATAATATCATTCTTATTATATGTTAATGATTTTCCAACTTTTTCAAAATAATAATATAATTCTTCTGGAATTTTTATTTTATCCAAATTTTTCACCTTCTTTTATGAGATTGTAACATAGATTACATTTTTGTTTCAAGTATTATGGTATTCTGTGTCTTGGGGTGATAATATGAAAGGAAAAATCAATAGTTTAATTTACATTCTTCTAGGGAATATATTAATAGCTTTTGCTATTAGCACATTAATATTAGAGAATAATATTATTGTTGGTGGAGTTACAGGATTAGGAAGAGTGATAAATCATTTTACTGGGGCAAGCTTGACAATAGTTGTGTACATTATAAGCATTGCATTATTTTTATCGGCATTATTTTTTTTAGGAAAGAAATTTGCTTTATCTACTTTAGTATCTACATTTTTATTTCCTATTCTTTTGGACTTTTTTGAAAAGCATGAAAATTTGCATCATTATTGCAATGATATATTATTATCATGTGTCCTTGCAGGATGCTTAATAGGAATAGGAGCAGGACTTATATTAAAAGCAAATGCATCATCTGGTGGAATTGATATTATAGGAATTATAATAAATAAAAAATTTAATACTCCAGTTCATATCACTTTAAATGTCATTGATTTATGCATTTTAACTTTGCAGATTACATTTTCAAGTGCTACTAATGTATTGTATGGTCTGGTTGTTGTATTTTTAACTTATTTTATGTTAAATAAGACTTTAACTTTTGGAAAAGAAATGATACAAGTAGTTATTATGAGCGATCATTATGATGAAATAAAAAAGGCTATTATCTCAGAGGCAGATACAGGAGTAACTTTATTGCATGCAGAAAAAGGATACTCAAAAGTTGAAGCTAAAGCTATCAGCACAGTTATTCCAGCTGAGAAGCTGCAAAAAGTAAAAAATATTGTTAATAAAATTGATTATAGCGCTTTTATAACAGTATCAGACGTTAGGGAAGTTGGGGGAAGAGGATATACTCTAAATCGTGCATATGACAATTTAGATGTGTCTACAACGTAATTAATAAAGAATGATTAATAATAGTAATTTAAATGCTCAAGGTGAAATATTTATACTAAAATTGATAATTTAAAGGATGCTATAAAGCCCAATACAATAATGTATTTAAAGAATAGTTTAAAATCACAGCTTGGAAAGTATGTTAAAGAAAAAGATCCCAAGCCAATAAATAATTTTATAGAATTTTTTAAAGCTGCATATCCTGAAAATAGTAGAAGAAAAGATTTTACATGGGTGTTAATGGATATAAACAGTATATCAGAGGAGCAGGCATGGACTACTTTAACTTATATTAATAGAGAGTGTCTAAGTAATTCTATGGAACTAAGTTCTGCTGAAAAAAAAGACATAATAGAAGTAATTAAGAAATTGATTGCTAAAGGAAATGTTAAATTTATAAATAATATGAAAAGTCTTAAACAATTCACTGATATTTTAGGAATAAATATCATAAATGATGGTAAAGGATTCAAAGTAAAACATAAGATTATCTAAAGTTATCTAATACAAGCTATCTGTACTACTTTTGTTAATATTTTTATAGATTATAATTTATCATACTGGTTAATATATTACTGCAAACAAAATATTAATTAAGGGAGGTAGATGTATATGTCATCAAATAATAGTGGAAGAAACAGAACATTAGTACCAGAAGCAAAACAAGGATTAAACAGATTAAAAACTGAGGTTGCTTCAGAAGTAGGATTACATGATTACGAAAATCAAGATAAAGGAAATTTATCTTCAAGACAAAATGGATACGTTGGCGGATACATGGTTAAGCACATGATTGAAAGCTACGAACAAGGTTTAAAGTAATTAGTAACATAGAATAATAGAAAACCATTTCTTCGCAATATAATAACTATCCCCTTGCGGTTAAAAAGCCAGCAGAGCAATATAACATTGTTATATTTGTTCTGTTGGCTTTTTATAATGTTTAAAGGAATATATGCTAAATGATTAAACTATGCAAAATAAATGAAAAGAGGTTATAATTAGTAATATAATAAATGCATTAATTCCAAATAAATCATATTTGCTTGCGACTCTTTATCAAATATGGAGAATTAAGATAAGATTTATTGCGAAGGAAGTATGCAGAAAATTATTAAGCCGTGGAAGTGAGAGTATTGGATCATGTTATAGAATTGTTTAATCATTATGGATATATAGCAGTGCTTATAAGTTTAGCGTTAGAATTAATAGCATTTCCTTTGCCTGGTGAGGCACTAATGACTTATTGTGGATATGTTGTTTATATGAATAAAATGAGTTATCTGCTCAGCATTATAGTGGCTACAAGTGGGGCTATAATAGGTATTACTATATCATATTTCATTGGCAGGGCATTAGAAATAAAATTAATTGAGAAATATGGATCTTATATTCATCTAAATAAAAATAGGATGGATAAGATTTCAACATGGTATCAAAAATATGGTGGTATATTGCTGATTGTAGCATATTTTATTCCAGGAATAAGGCATATTACAGGCTACTTTTCTGGCATGACTAAGGTATCATATAAGAAGTTTGCGATTAGTGCATATTTAGGTGCATTCATATGGACTACTACATTTATATCTTTGGGAAGGGTTCTTGGAGCAAACTGGAATAAATATAATGAAATATCAAAATGGTATCTATTAATAGCAGTTTTAATCGCTATATTATTAATACTTCTTTATATAAGCTATAAGGAAAAAATAAGTGTGCTTTCTAAGTTTCTAAAAGAAGAGTTTTGCAAAATATTTTATTCAATGCTTAAAGTAAAGGTATTGGTTACTGGATTAGCAGTTTTATTTTTGATATTTATAGTTGTTATGATAGGATTTATTTAAGATTAGTAAGTTAAGATTTGATAGAGAGTAAAAAATAAAATATATTCGCCAGTGATTTTGCTTGTCTTAAAGAATTGATTATTTAAGTTAAATTGGTGAAGATTACTCTTGTGGATGTAGAGCATGAGATGAAATTTATAAAAAAAGGATGATGCAAATGAATATTACATATGTTGAACATAGCTGTTTTTCAGTTGAACTTGATAAAGTAGTTTTGATATTTGATTATTTTAAAGGTCAGCTTCCAGATTTTGAGCCAGAAAAGACAATATACGTGTTTTCAAGCCATAATCACCATGATCATTTTAATATAGATATTTTTCAGTTATTAAATAAATATCCAAATGTTGTGTACATTTTTTCAAAAGATATCAAGAAGAAATTTGGTAGAAAATTTTTTAATACTCATGGTGTTGTTGATGAGGTTTATGAAAAAATAGAATTTATAGATATTAATAAAACTCTTGAAATATCAGATTTGAAAATAGAGACATTAAATTCAACAGATGAGGGCGTAGCATTTATTGTAACAGCAGAAGATAAAACAATTTATCATGCGGGAGATCTTAATCTATGGTGGTGGAATGGAAGGGATCAAAAGGACAATGAAAGTGCAAGAGAAAGATTTGAAGAAGAAATTAATAAGATCAAGAATAGACATTTTGATGCTGCATTTGTAGTTTTAGACCCTAGGCAAGGGGACGAATTTTACTTAGGATTTGATTATTTCATGAAAAACACTAATACAGATAAAGTGTTTCCAATTCATTTTTGGGGAGACAGCTCCGTAATAGAACGATTAAAGGAAATGAAATGTTCAGAAGATTACCGTAATAAAATATTTCTTTAATAAATTAAAAAAGAGTGAGTATTATGTTGTTAAGTTTTTTAACATATAACAAACAACAATTGGCACTCTTTTTTGCTTATTATATTTAGATATCTTGGACTACTTTAATAAATATAGATACATTGTTATTCAACTTTTTTAAATGGGATAACATTATTCTTTTTAGGCATATCTGTGAAATTATCATCTTCGATTTCCTTTTCAGTAAAACTTAAATCAAGATCTTTATTTAGTAGTTTGATAAATGATATAATTCTTTCTCTACGAGTTTGAAATAGCATTTTGTTCATTAAAATTCTCCTTTTCACAAAAATTAATATGAAAATAGCTTGCCCTCAAATGAATAAAATATTCAAAATTAGGCACAACAATTCTATAATTTTTAAAATATATAATTTAATAAAAATAGCCCCTTAATTAATAAGGGGCTGGTAAAAGAGAAGAATAATGGCCGGGGGTGCAATTTAATAAGTTTGAATGTTGTATCAAGAGTAGTCTATGAAACATTGTAATATATATTCAAGTTATAATTAGTAAAAATAGAGTTTTTAGGATAGATTGTTTTAATTTATTAATGACTACTCATAAGCACTTATTTTTAAGATATAAATTTACTTTTATATTTGATATTATGTATGAAATTGGTTAAACGTAGGCAAGATGTTATATTAATACTATTTTTTCTAATATTTTTAAAGAGTATAAGTGTAAGTTAAGGTTAATATATTAGTGTCAAAACAAATTAAAATAAATCAGTAGAAAATAGAAGCAAACCCTCCTTATGCAGCAATTTTGGCAACATACCTTACTGGTTTATCTGATAAAATTATAAAAAAATTCTTAAAGATATTAACAAATAAAG
Organism: Clostridium beijerinckii; assembly: GCF_018223745.1. NCBI lineage: Bacteria > Bacillati > Bacillota > Clostridia > Eubacteriales > Clostridiaceae > Clostridium > Clostridium beijerinckii. The sequence continues at coordinate 3,704,229 of NZ_CP073653.1, read as the reverse complement.
GAGAATTAATTATGGATTCTATAAACAAAATAGATAGGCAAATTTATGAGATGGAACAAAACCTTCTAAATATAATAAAGGAAAAAGTTGATTTGTTCGATCCTGAGGTAATTGTTGCAAGTCAACAATTAGATTCTATTTTGGACGAGTATAGCCATTTAATTCAATTAAGCTAGATTAGAAATCTAGATAAAAAAGAGTTCTTATAAAGAGGGGCTCTTTTTTTGTGATATAAATATAGATAAACCAAGTATGGATTAGAATCATACATATAGCCAACCGAAAGTAAAAACATTGTTGCTTCGCAGGACTATAAAAATTTCGCTGAAAGTGCTAAATTGCAGGTTGTCGCCACTTGTGCTTGCTCCCATTTTCAGTGTGACAAGCACAAGTAGAACAACCTACAATAAAGCACTTTTAACAGCTCATTTTTAAATGCCTGCTGCATAAAAATGTTTCTACTTTCTAGTATTGTATTTATTGTAAAGTATAAATGAAGTTCTTAAATTGTTTATCCATATAGACAAGCTTTTACTTATACCTTTGATTTACATGAGTTAGCTTGCTTTATATGTCAATTTCTTAGCTTGGATATATATAAAAATATAGATAACACAATCATAAACTATACTTGAACCATGAAGTATTTTCCAACCAGAAATGAGTAACATACTTTTGTGGAATGTTTCGTTGGTAATTTTGATGGCTGTGATTCTTTGGCTACAAGTTGTTCCAAATGTGCTAGTTCAAAGCTTGTTCTTTGAGGCTAGCACTTTGGGGGCAACTTCATAGCCTTGGAATCACCCAGCAGAATTACCTAGAAACTGGAACAAAAGTATGCTATTCATTTCGGTGAGGCATACCCATAAGTTCAGGTATTAGTTGGTTTATCAATAGAAATTGATTTTATTTTTGGGCGATTATTCCGTAGAAGTCTTCACCAATATCTATAGTTGATATGGTTGAAAAATTAAGTTCATCCAATAGTTTTATTAGATCCATCCTGTCTAATCTACGTTCAATAGGAGGTCCAAAATTACTATCAATTTTTTCCCATTCAAGTATAGCAATTTTCCCTTCTGGGCATATTATTCTTTTTATTTCATTTAAAAATCTCTCTTTTTCTTCGACTTCATGAATTATATTACTTGCAAAAGCAAATGTGACCGAATTGCTTTCTAATTTTAAGTGATTTTCCTCTGTTAAAATAGTCTCAACATTTGATATGTTATTTTCAATTATTTTTTCTTCAACATCTTGCAACATTTCATCTGATATATCAAGTGCTAATATCTTACCGTTTTTTCCTACAATTTTAGAGGCGGGAATAGTAAAATATCCAATGCCGCATCCTATATCAGCCATTACATCTCCAGTCTGCAGATCAAGATTAATAAGTGTCTGTTCAGGTGGCAATATTTTTCTTCTCTTTTCATTTTCTATCTTGAGCGTGTCTTTTGCATCTAGTTTTTGTGTCATCATTTAAAAATACACCTCCTAAAATTTGTTTTAGGTACATGAAAGAAAGTAATAGACCAAAGATTCATAAGATATTTCGTATAGTTTCTCCACCAACACTACCGTTTTATCTTGAAGAAACTTTCCTTTATTCATGCTCTATTTGTCCTGTATGAGTTCAATTAAATTAAGCTGGAATATAAAATTCCAAATTAAAGGTTTCACATAAAAAGATATTAAGAGTACATAAATATTATGCACTTTCAGTAAATAATTATTAACCATAATTATATTTTTTAGTAATAAATATTGCATTTATTAAATATAATATCTTGAAAAAATAGAAAGAGGAATGTTATGGAGAATATAAGTAGTGGAAATGTTACAGGTAGTACTGGCGAAAATATGATACCAAATACAGCTGGAGGTTCAACTTTAAGTGCAGGAGGTGCTACAGGAAGCGCTGCTGGGAATGTCACAACACCAAGTACTGGAGGTGCTACATTAGGTGCAGGAAACATTACAGGAAGTGCCCCAGCAAATACTGGAACGACGCCAAGCACTGGAAGTGCTACACCAAAAATAGGTGGCTTGAAGATACAATGTTTCAGAGGAAACGATTATATTCCAGTAGATAGAGCTAGAATAACAGTAAGAGGACAATCTACTTTAGGTAATGATAGAACCATTGAGTTAGTTACTGATGTAGTTGGATTAACTAATATTATAGAACTACCGGCACCACCATTGGAATATTCCTTAAATCCTAATAGTAATCAAATACCTTATAGTTTATATGATATAACTGTTGAGAGAGAAGGGTTTAATCCTATAATAATAAGAGGATGCCAAGTGTTTCCTACAGAAATTGCATATCAGATATGTAATTTGCAACCTAATTTAGGCAGAGGCTCTATGAGACAAGAAGTTATAGACATACTGCCAAATACTTTGAATGGAAATTTTCCTCCTAAGATACCAGAGGCAGAAGATAAGCCATTACCACCGCCAACTTCAGGGGTTGTATTACCACAGCCTGTAGTGCCTGAATTTGTCATTGTTCATCAAGGTAGTCCAAATGATCCATCAGCACCAAATTATAAGGTGCCATTTAAAGATTATATTAAAAATGTTGCCTCATGTGAAATATATTCAACTTGGACAGGATCAGCTATAAGAGCAAATATTTTCTGTATTGTATCATTCACATTAAATAGAATATTTACTGAATGGTATAGAGGTAAGGGAAAAAATTTCGATATTACAAGTTCCACAGCTTATGATCAAGCATTTAATTATGGCAGAAATATTTATGATAACATAAGTGAAATTGTAGATGAAATCTTTTCAACATATATAAGAAGAGTTGGAAGAAAGCAGCCGCTTTTTGCACAATATTGCGATGGAAAGAGCGTTACTTGTCCTAACTGGTTAAGTCAATGGGGAAGTCAGGAATTGTCACGCCAAGGTCTTGGACCATACGATATATTAACACGTTACTATGGAAATAATATTGAATTAACTACAGCTGAGAAGGTTGCAGGAATACCAATGTCATACCCAGGAAGAGAATTAACACTTGGGTCATCTGGACCAGCTGTAAGAGTAATTCAAGGTCAATTAAACAGAATAGCAAGAAATTATCCGCTCATTCCTAAGATAGCTGAAGATGGAAAATATGGACCAAAGACAGCTGCAGCAGTTAAAACATTTCAACAAATATTTACATTACCTCAAACAGGAGTAGTTGATTATGCAACATGGTATAGGATATCAGATATTTATGTTGGAGTAACAAAACTTGCAGAACTTAATACAACTGAATCAAGCAGAAGCTTTGGAATGAATGAATTTAGACCACCAGTTATACCTGGATTTGATAATGAAAGGAATATTCCAAGATTTTATTATTAAAATAAAAGTGTGCCCTTTAGAGTAAAAATATACTTTAAAGGGCACATTCAATTTGTTTTATTTTCCTGGGATATGGGTTCTTATTAATTCAGTTGGAGATAATATTTTATCAATGATATCTTCAGGTAATATTTGTTCTTCTAGAAGAATCTCTCTTATGGTTTTTCCAGTGGCTAAGGCTTTTTTTGATATTAAGCTGGCTTTATCATAACCTAGGTGAGGAACTAAGGATGTTGCAGAAACTAAGGAATTTTCTAGGTTTTCTAAGCATCTATCCTCATCCATTTTTAGATCATTTATGCATTTATCTTTAAAAAGTGTGACGCTTCTTTCAAGAAGTTCTAGAGATTCAAGTAGACATTCTGCTATAAGTGGAGTAAAAGCGTTTAGTTCTAATTGTCCCATAGAACTTGCCATGGTTATGGCGCTGTCATTAGAAATAACTCTTAAGCTTACTTGAGCAACCATCTCAGGGATAACAGGATTAACTTTTCCTGGCATAATTGTTGAGCCTGCCTGCATCTTAGGAAGAAGTACTTCTCCTATTCCACCACGAGGACCAGAATTAAGGAGCCTCAAATCATTTGAAATCTTAAGAAGATTTACGCTGCACGATTTTAAAAGTCCAGAAGTTTCTACGAATATATCACAGTTTTGTGTAATGTCCATAGGGTAATCAGATCTTGCTATTCCAAGGCCAGTAAGGTTTTGGATAATATCTGTCATCATAAATACATATTTATTTGTAGCATTTAAACCTGTACCTATAGCTGTACCACCAAGGTTTATCTGTCTTAATCTTTCTTCTACTTTGTATATTCTCCATCTGTCTCTTTCGATAGCTTTAGAATATGCTCCAAAGCTTTGCCCCGCAGTCATTGGAAGTGCATCCATTAACTGAGTTCTTCCAAGCTTTATTATATCTGAAAATTCATTTTCCTTAATTTGAAGAGCTTCTTGCAAACTTGATAAAGAATCACTTAATTTTCTTATTAATCTAATTGCCGCAATTCTAAGGGCAGAAGGGTAAACATCATTAGTTGATTGTGACATATTAACATGGTTAAGAGGATGAACTAAATTGTAGTCCCCTTTAACGCCTCCTAACAATTCAATAGCTCTGTTAGCAATAACTTCATTTACATTCATGTTAGTAGATGTACCAGCTCCACCTTGAAATGCACTAAGTTTAAATTCATAATCAAATTTTCCGTATATAACTTCTTCGCTTGCTTTTATTATTGCATCGGCTTTTTCAGGGTCAAGAAATTTTAAGGTTTTATTTGTCATAGCAGCTGCTTTTTTAATAAGGGCAATTTCTCGTATTAAATTTAGATTTACACTTTTGCTGTTTAAATCAAAATTCTCCAAAGCTCTTGCTGTATTTATTCCACTATATGTAGAATTATCAATATTTCTTTCACCTAATACATCTTGTTCTAATCTATAATTCAAAATGAACACTCCTTAATATTTTTGTACTGATAATAAATCATCAATAAATAAAGAATTATTTTGCAATGTATATCTTTATATTTTATATTATAATAGAATAGGCAACTTAAAAAAATATTTTTGAGTAATTAAAATTAATTCAAAGGAGAAATAATATGAGTTTAAATACAACACCGTCTGGAGAAAGAGTACATATTGCTCTATTTGGTATGACAAACGCTGGAAAATCAAGTATTATAAATGCACTTACAAATCAAGAAATTTCAATTGTTTCTGATGTTAAGGGGACAACTACAGACCCTGTTTATAAAGCTATAGAAATTCTTCCGATAGGACCTTGTATGATTATTGATACAGCAGGACTTGACGATGAAAGTGAATTAGGTGAGTCAAGAAAAAAGAAAACTATTGAAGTTTTATCAAAAACAGATGTTGCATTAGTAGTGGTAGATGCTACTGTTGGAGTTACTGAGAATGATAGATCAATAATAGATCAAATAAAGGAAAAGAAGATACCTACAATTTGTATTTTTAATAAGGCAGATAAGAAAAGCATAGAAAAAGAGGAATTGGCTGAGATAGAAAAGACAATTGGAACTACTGTTGTTTCAGTTTCTGCATTAAATAAAAATGGAATAGATGAGCTTAAGCAAAAAATTATAAGCGTAATACCAGATAATGAAGATAAATTTAAATTAGTTGGAGACCTTATAAGCCCAGGAGATTTAGTTGTTCTTGTTACGCCTATTGATAAGGCAGCTCCTAAAGGAAGATTAATCCTTCCTCAGCAGCAAACAATAAGAGACATAATTGAAAGTGATGCCATAGCTATTGTAACAAAAGAGCATGAGTTAAGAGAAACTCTTGAAAATTTAAAGAAAAAACCTAAACTTGTTATAACAGATTCACAAGTTTTCTTAAAGGCATCAGCAGATACGCCTAAAGATATAATGCTTACATCATTTTCAATATTGCAAGCAAGATATAAGGGAGATCTTATGGAACTTGTAAAAGGAGCTAAAGCAGTAGAAAGTTTAGAAGATGGGGATTACGTATTAATCTCAGAAGGATGCACTCATCACAGACAATGTGATGATATTGGAACAGTTAAAATACCAAGATGGGTACGTCAGATGACAGGAAAACAAATTAATTTTGAATATTCTTCTGGAAATTCATTTACTGATGATGTTAAGAAATACAAACTTATCATTCATTGTGGAGGCTGCATGTTAAATAGAGCTGCTATGCTTTCAAGAATTGGTAATGCAGTTAAATATGAAATACCAATTGTAAATTATGGAGTATTAATAGGATATGTTCAAGGAATTCTAGAAAGAGCACTTGAACCTTTCCCAATGGCAAAAGCAATATATGATGGAGATTTTAATTAGGAAGAATTTATGCAGTAACTTACCGAAATAAGAATTATGCTGTTGTTCCAGTTTCTAAGGAAATTATGATGGATGATTCTAAGATCAGTTGCGTCCAATATGCTAGCATCAAAGGCAGGCTTTGAACTAGCATAATTCTTATTTCTAGTTAGTATATATTTCATGAGCATATATGGAACAAGCATAGATTCAACTTCAGTTGATATCCACATAAATTCGACTCTCATTTTCAAATTCCTGCTACATAAAAATGTTTCTACTTTCTAGTTGAAGCATTTTTCTTTATATAAATCTAGTTTTATGTAGTAACTTACCGAAATAAGGATTATTCAATAAAAATCAACTATGTTTTGATGAAAGGATTTTAATTAATGAGATATTTAAAGAAAATACCTTCTGCAGATAAGGAAGTTAGTATTAAGCTAATATCAGAGGGATGGACAAAACTAAAAGAACCCTCTAATTTGGGTATAGCAATGTTACTATCAGTGCCTTTTATGCTTATAAATGGGATTATATCTATTGCTATTTCCTATTATTTATATCCACAATTGAAAGAAATTTTTAGTAGTAGTGGGCATGGCTTTAGTATTAATTTCACAGTAAATTTATTTACTCTTATATACATTGTTGCAATTTTCATCTTTATGACTATACATGAATTTCTTCACGCTTGTTTTATACCTAATGTATTTAAATCAAGTCAAATATATTGGGGGATAAATGGCTTTTTCGGATTTGTTTACACTACTGAAAAAGTCAAAAAGAGCAGATTTTTAATTATTTCTATTATGCCTTTCATTTTGCTGTCAGTTGTATTACCTTTTATTCTGAATTTTTTCGGATGGTTAAATGGATTCACTATATTTCTATGCTTATTAAATGCAATGGGTTCATGTGTCGACTGTCTGAATATATATTTAGTAGCAATTCAAGTTCCAAAGGGTTCATATATTGTTAATAATGGATTTGAAACATATTTTAAGTAATTTAGGATTATGAACTTAATGGTCCTTTTTTGCGTAGCAATTGCTATAAAACATATTCTTTGAAAATTGAATAATGTGATATTTACAAAATATGTTATAATATCTATATTAAATAAATCATAATTTTAGAGATGATAAAAAGATTATGGATAAAGGAGAATATGTGAAATATAAATGTTTGTGTTGTGGCTATATGACATTAGAAACACGTGCTGAATTTGATATATGTCCTGTTTGTTTTTGGGAAGATGATGCGTATATTATTATGGATGAAAAATTCAATTCAATTACATCATTATATAATGAAACAGAAGATGTTTCACAAGAAAAATTATTAGATATAAAATCAGGTGCTAACCACGGGCTAACTTTACGAGAAGGACAAGAAAATTATAAAAAATACGGTGCATGTGAAAATGATATGAAAAAGCATGTTCGAAAACCAAGAAAAAGTGAGTTTTCTACTGAATAGAAGTTTTACAAATCAAAAGTTGAAAAGTATATTATTATCACATTATTATTAATGGCTTTGTGATATTTTGGAGTTACATAGTACTAAAATAAAACGTAATAGTAAATTATTGAGAAGTAAGTATAATTCGCATCTTGTGAAGGAGAATAATATGAATAGAAAGATGAAATGTTTAGTTGTTGTAACAATTTGTATTGTTGTTGCCGTAGGTTTGATTTTTATGTTAAGGGAAAGTCAACTAGAAGTGCCTAAGTCAAAACAATTAAGTAGTGTTGAATTTATCAATATTAGCCATTGTCAAGGTGTTGAAAAGATTACTATTTCTAAACAATCAGATATAGATAATTTGCTAAATATATTGAAAAATTCAAATAAGACAAGTAAAGATAGTGTTTCGAATTTTCCGGATAAAACAAAATTTACTCTAATTGGTTTGAATTTTATAAATGGGGGGACTAGTTGGAGGTCATTCTATGAAGAGAATGATGATATTTACGTGGATCAGCCTTACGTTGGAATTTTTAAATTAAATTCCAACGATTTAAATCTACTAAATGAAATTATGAAAAGTGGAAGTAAAGAAAGTATTTCAATACGAGTTGATGATATACTAAAAAACAACTTCTAAGAAAATGAGTATCATGTTGTAGTAGATAAATTATAAAGTTATGTCATGGTATTCTTAAATTGCGTCATAACAGTAAATTTATTGTTGATTAATAGAGTGGAATTTTTATAAAGGAGGGGAGAAGTAAGTGAAAGTATTAAAGAAGTGTATTATCTTTGTAATAATAGTGTTGGCGTTTTCAGGAAGTTATTTATTTTGCAATTCAACACCTGAAAAGTCAATAAGAACACACTTGTTTTTTAACGGATATTTAGCAAAGGCGTTAAAAACAGATATATATATGAGTAATGAGATACCATGGAAAGGTAAATATTACTGTGAAAATCCAGGAATTGGACCTGATTTTATAGCCGTAGAGAAAAGTAATTTAGGATTATGGTATGTTGACCTAAAAAATAGTGGAGGTGGCTAATGTTATAAAGAGCAAATGTATATTTTTTCTTAAATCATAAATTGTTAAAATCAAATAACAAATTATAAAATAGTATTATTTAATACATTGGCTTTATGAGTTTTTAGTGCGCAATCAAACCAACTCATAAAACGTAATGGTAAATAAAAAAACGTACATTTTAATATTTGAAAAATATGTTATAATTGGAATACAATGTTATTAAGTCATTTTATTTATAGATGGGGAAGAGTATTTTTATGAAAAGTTATTATTATTTTTTAGCACTTGCAACATATGTAGTATCCTTTTTAATATGTTTTAATATCTGCTTAAAAGTAGATATAGAAAAATTTATATGTGATAAAATAAGCAGAAGAGTTTGTTTGGTTATAATTGCTTTTTTATTTAGTAGTGTTGGTTCTTTAGTCATAAATGGTTTAAATATTGCAAGAGAATACAGATCTTTGATTGATTGTTTTTTTATTGCTGGACCAGCGACGGCTCTTTTTGTTTGGGCAATACCAGTAAAAATAAATCGTAATCATCCATGAGTAACAATTAATACAAGTAAAGACTAGATTGAAATATTACATGATCATCTAGAAGTTGCAGTGTTTTTTTGCATGATTTAGACATAATACACAATGATCTTATATTGAGCATTATAGGTGGACAATCTAAGCTATAATTTCTTCAAGCTATATTTCAACATAATATTAAAACACAGCCAAAATAAAAATACCAACATTTCTATTTAAGAAAAGTTGGTATTTTTATTTTTACCATAATAGTTGATATTAGCATACCTACATAAGTTTTAAAGCACACATATATGCTATCAGATCATATATGTGTGCTGCAACTAAATATATTAGTAATTATATTTAGTGATTCAAATGGATTAAAGTATCTTATACAAATAAATAAATAATAAAAGCTAAAAACTTTATAGGTCAGAGTAATGTATTACCCTCAAACATTGGAATAAAAGGCTTAAAAATAGAGAGCCAGTATATGTATGTTATGTGTAATATTTTGTAATTAATGTTATAATAAGTGTTGTGTAAAGCTATAATCTAATTAATAATAGTAATTTATTATGTATAAATAAAAAATGAAATTGAGGTAAGTAGAAATGAAAAATTTAAATAAAATAATAGCGACTTCATTGGTAGTAACTTCGATACTTACATTAAATAAAATAGTAGCAAATGCAGAATGGAAACAGGATTCTAATGGATGGTGGAATACAGAAGGTAGCCCATGGTCAATAGGTTGGAAAGAGATTGACGGAAAGTGATATTACTTTGATAACAACGGATATATGAAAATAGGTTGGCTGCAAAATGGAGATAAGTGGTATTATTTATCTGCTAGTGGTGCTATGGTCCAAAATACAACAATTGATGGATATAACATAGGTTTTGATGGCGCATGGATTCAGGCTGAGCAAAGTAATACATCAAATTCAGAAAGTAGTGGAAAAGTCACAACTATTGATGATTTCACGAGCATTTTGAAATTAAACGGATATAAATTAGAAGTGAAGGATGCAGATGAAGATTTCTTACCAACTACAAGAAAAATAATAACTTTTGGTAATGAACAACTAGTTGTGTATATATATAATAGCAATACAGAAATGGAAAAAGACTCACTAAATATTAATAAAGATGGATTTGGATATACAATTACTGAACCATGGGGGGAAGAAAAATCAAAAAGTGCTAGTTGGAGTTCATATCCTCACTTCTTTAAAAAGGGAAATATTATTGTTCAGTATATTGGAAAGAATGAGAAAATCATTTCTGATTTAAAGAGCATTTTGGGAGAACAGTTTGCAGGAATTAAAGAATGTAGTGATATAAGTTCATCAGAACAAGATATTAGAGAAATTGCATTTAATCAATTAGATTCAGAAACCCAAAAGAAAGTAAAAGGAACATGGAAAGATAGTAAAATTTCTATAAAAACTATAACAGGAGGAGTTGGACTTACTGATGAGTCTTATTGGGGAAAGGATGCATATTGTGTTGAATTTATATTAGATGTTAATTATGTTCCTAATAATATTTTTGTGTTTATAGGAATGGATAATCATAAAATAATAGGATATGGGCTTGTAGATTAGATGAAAATAGTTAATGCATTACATGTAGATTTAACTTAGTAGATTATGAAAATGTTCTTTGAAAATTGAATGGTGTGATATTTACAAAATATGCTATAATACTAAAAGGTGAATAGTAATTTGAGAGGAGGATTTAAATGAATATTGCTCTTTGGATTGCAATAGGTGCTACTTTTTTATGCATTTTTGTTGCTAACAATAAAAAAGGTAAGAAGAGATAAATTCCAATTCGTAGAGTTACTTATATATGTTATTATATCTGAAAATTTAATAGTAAATTAGAGTATCGCACTATTCATAAAGCTAAGAATAGATTTGCGATATTTTTTATGTGCAATTCTAAAATAAAGGGGATTAAATTATGAAAGCATATAAGTGTAGCAAGTGTACTTAATTGTAGCACTTGGATGAAAGAGTTAATCGATCTATAGGAATCGGTCCAAGACCAAACCATATAGAAAAAGGTAATACTGAACTTTGAAAAAAAGATTTTAAACCAATTAAAAAGCAATGCCATGAAAAGTTTAGTTAGGAATAGTTCGGCATACTATTATAAAACATAGTAGTAAATTGTTGTGAATTAATAAGGAGGGATATTTATGGTAAATATGTTGTTTAGTTTATATAACTTTCATGAAAGTTGGGCAAAAGATATAGTATCGAAATATATAAATTCTAATGATAAAGTTTTAATAATCCCATTTTCATTTGGCGAAAATATAAGTAGTGATAATGATTGGCAGAACGCCTATAGTAAGAATAATGGTAGATATTATGAAAGTATTGTTGTTCTATTTTTGAATTACGGAATTGAAGAAGAAAATATAAATTGGATAAATTATTTTAAAGATACAGAGGAAAATGCGAAAGTCAAAATAAAAAATGCCAACATAATATTTTTTACTGGTGGTCTGCCAGATAAAATGATGTTACGCCTTAAAGAGTTTAATCTTATTGATGATATTGAAAATTTTACAGGTGTTATTATTGGCAGTAGTGCAGGAGCAATGATCCAAATATCAGAATATCACATTACTCCAGATGAAGATTATGAAATATTTACATACAATACGGGACTAAATTTGATTAAGGATTTTGATATTGAAGTTCACTATGAAGAAACTGAAATTCAGAATAAATACATTAATAAGGTATTAGAAGAAAAAAGAGAGAAAGTATACGCAATTACAAATACCGGTGGAATAATTATTGATAATAAAAAAATAACCTTATTAGGGGATATTCAAACATTTAGCAAGCTGTAATACACAATCTGTAGAAAGTTAGTATCAGATTAATTTAAATAATAATATCTTCATCATTTTCTTATAAAAAGTAATAGTAATATTATGTGAATTATCAGTTTCGTAATGGGACAGAATATATTAAGTGTAAGGACATAAGAAATATAAACAGGGGATAGTTTTAACTAACAACTGATTATATTGGTGAAGGAGAAACTATGTATGAAAGTAGTATTTTTAACATTAGGTAGCAGAGGCGATGTTCAACCATATGTTGCACTTGCAAAAGAACTCATAAAAAACAGGCATGAAGCATTGGTGTGCACTGGGGCGAGTTTTAAAAGTTTTGTACAGGAAAACGGTGTGAGTTTTTGTGAAGCTTCAGCAGACCTTATGGCTATCCTAGAGAGTGAGGAAGGAAAAAAGATTTTTAATGGCGGACACTATAATGTTTTTAGAATGTTAAAGTATGCAAAGGAAGTAATTACACCCGCATATAGAAAAAGCATGGATGACTTTTTAGAGGCTTCAAAAGGAGCAGATATCATAGTGTATCATCCTAAAGCACTAGGGGCAGTTGATATTGCTGAATATTTAAATATTCCCTGCATCAGTATGCCTCCTATTTCAATTGTTTATCCGATTACTGAATTCCCCAACCTGGCCATATCTGCTAATAAGAATTTTGGACCATTCTTAAATAAACTCTCTTATAAAGCTTCTTCACTTGGAGAGTTATCTTATATGAAACATATTAACGACTTCAGAAAAAAATCATTGCATTTACCAAAAAGAAAGGCAGGGGAGCTTGCGTTTAAAGTGAATGGGAAAAATATTCCGATAGTATATCCGATTAGCCCGTTTCTCTTTAAGGAAGTAGACACTTGGAGGGAGAATGTTTTTCTTTCAGGATTTTTCTTTTTAGATATAGTTGAAACTGAGCTTGATGATGAATTGGAGGATTTTCTGAAATCCGGTGTCAAGCCTATTGTTGTGTCTTTTAGCAGTATGCATCTAAAAGACCCTAAAATATTTAAAGATAAGTTGATTAAAGCATTAAAGGAGACCGGTAACAGAGCTATTGTTTTAACTGGAACAAGTGGTATGACTTTTGAAAATGATGATAATATTATGGCAGTAAAAAAAGCATCTCATAGACTACTATTTAGAAGAGCTAAATGTATTATTCATCATGGTGGAGTCGGAACTATGTCAGAGGCTCTCCTTAGTGGGGTTCCACAATTAATCATGCCATTTACTGTAGATCAGCCGTTTTGGGCTAACAGACTTTATTTAAAAGGACTTACTACACATCCATTAAAGGAAAAAAATCTTGAAGTATATGATTTAGTTAAAGCATTTAAAGAGATGGAAAATGATAGATATATTCGAAATGCTGAAGAAATTAAAAATATTATTGAATCTGAAAAAGGACTTGAAAATGCAGTAAAACATATTGAAAGAGTATACAAAACATTTTGAAAAGATAATATCAATTGTAAAGAAAGATAACTTTGCTGCATTACAAGATTAATTAAAGGTATAAGAGAATTAGGGGAAATGTTGATTTACATTTTTATTAAATCATGAATCAATAAAATAAAATGACAAATTGTGAAATCTTATTATTTAAGAGATTGAATTTACTATATTTTCAATGCATAATACTACTATAAAACGTAATAGTGAATTAATGCTAAATAATGATCGTTTATTTACAAATTGATAAAAAGACGTTTTATAGTAGTATATTAATAATAAAAATACAAAAGGGAGATGTATGCGATGGCACGCATAAATGCAAATGGAATACAAATTGAATATGAAATTTTTGGGGAGAAGACAAATCCTACTATAGTACTTATTGCAGGAAATGGTGCTCAGCTAAATTTTTGGGAACCAGATTTTTGTGAAATGCTTGCAAAGGAAAATTTACAAGTTATAAGGTTTGATAATCGCGATGCGGGATTGTCTACAAAATTCGATGCGGCTGTTATTCCTGATATGGAAAGAATATACCAGGCAGCGCAAGAGGGAAAACCAATTAATGTCGCCTATACATTGGAAGATATGGCTGATGATGTGGCTGGCTTATTAGATGCGCTCAATATAAAGAAGGCTCACATCTGGGGTGCTTCTATGGGAGGCATGATTGCCCAGGTTTTTGCTTATAAACACCCTTCACGTATATATAGTTTAATTTCCATTATGTCATCTACAGGTAATCCAAACAATCCACAAATATCACCAGAAACATTGAAGATTGTTACAGCAATGCCCCCAAATGGACGAGATGCATACATTGATTATACTTTACGTATGTGGAAAAATCTTTGGAGCGAAGGGTTTCCTTTTGAAGAGGAACGTGCAATACGATATACTGAAGAAAGCTATGATCGTTCTTATTATCCACAAGGAGCTGTACGCCAAAATGCGGCGTTGGTTGCTAATGGAGATAGAAGACAACACCTTTCATTATTAACAGTTCCAACACTGGTGATTCATGGAACAGCAGATCCATTGATTCCTGTTGAAGCAGGAAAAGATACAGCACGTACAATACCTAATGCTAAATTACTTTTGATTGAAGGAATGGGACGTGATATGCCTAAAGGAACGTGGAAATGCATAGTTGAAGCTATTGCTAATCTAGTAAACGACACGTCTCATTAATGTTAATGAGAAAAGATACAACCATGTTTATTATGTAAGCAGAAAGTGGATTGATTATTATCGCAAATTCCACGTTATAGTTAAATTATTTCACATTATTTTTTTAAAATGAACTATATGTTAAATTAAGAAAGGGGAAAAATATACGATGAAAGCACAAATTAATCTTATTACGATTTGGACAAATGATATAGAGAGAATGAAAGATTTCTATAATAAAGTTCTTGGATTTAGAATTGAAAATGATCTTGGTAATTATGTTGAATTTGAAAATGATGGAGTAAGGTTTGCTATTTGTATGAGAGATGTTATGTATGTGTATAGTGACGAATATAGGAAAGAGTCATTTGGACAGGGATTTGAACTTGCTTTCCCATGTGAAAGTCCTAATGATGTTGATGAATCATTTAAGACGTTAATCTCAAAGGGAGCGACTTCTGTTCACGAGCCACAAGATATGCCGTGGAATCAAAGAACAGCACTATTTGCTGACCCAGATGGAAATATACATGAAATTTTTGCAGAAATTAAATAATACGTAGTTTTTTTAAAATTAGTATTATAGATGGACAATCTCAACTATAATTTTTTAGGCTATATTTCAACATCATATTAAAACATAGGCAAAATAAAAATACCAACATTTCAATTTAAGAAAAGTTGGTATTTTTATTTTTGTCATAATAGTTAACTAGCACATCTACATAATTTTATTGTAAGCAAAAAAGTTTAGATTTATCAGATTTATATCTCTTTTCTGCATTTTATCATTAAAAAGTTTACTGGAGGTTTATCTGGATTATCCTTATATATGTCATCAATTTCTACAAAGTCTATAAGACCATAATTTCCGAATTCTTTCTCTATAGACTTAGAATTGTAGAAAAACAGTTTTACCCCATACGCTGTTTCATAATAATTTTCAGCAAGCTTCGTACCATTACCGTACATTGGAGCTTTTTCAGAAACGGCTGTAAAAATCATATATCCACCTGGTTTTAAATGGTTATAGCAATCATTAATAAACTTTTTTCTTTCATCCTCATTTAACAAATGAATAAGTGCAAAGCTAGCTACACCATCATAGAGTTTATTTTCAAAAGGCATATCTGATACTGAGCCATGATAAATTTTATTATTAATTCCATTTTCTCTTGCTATATTAATTGCTGTTTGAGAAATTTCGATTCCTGTAACTTCCATGTTATTATCAACAAATGGTTTTATATTTCTTCCATATCCAACACCTGGTATTAAGATATCTTTCAGATTATTTTCAGCAAAGTACTCTGCAACTACAATTGCAGTGCTTGATGGCTCAAAACCCCACATTGCTTGCTTTTCTGAAAAATTTTTTTCCCAAAACTCTGACATATAAACATCTCCTTTAAAATTTTTTTATAACTTTATTATTAATATAAATCTTATTTTTAAAGCAAAGATTATTTAAGTTATTTATAACCTAAATATAATTGTTTTAATCAAGTACATTGCAGACTGCATTTATCTATAATATATCCGTTTATGCTTTTAGTCAATACTTATTAATGATTAAGTAACTTTTATTATGTTTTTATGGAAACCTATAAACTTTATGGTCCAAAGTAATGTAGAGCATTAATAATATGAGAATAAAAGACTTAAAAATATAGAGCAGATATATGGATTGTATGTGTAATATTTTGTAAATAATGCTATAATAAGTGTTATACAAGTTGCAATCTAATGGATGATATTAATAAATAATATCGAAGTATTGCATTTAATATTTTTTGAAATTATTACTAATTGGATTTTAATAAAAGAGGATATGATATGGGCAGTTATGTAAATATTTTAGGGATAGATTTTTCAAAACTAAATCTAAAAGAAACAGTTGAATTAATTGATACAAAAATATCAGAAGGTAGCAATAGAATATTTCACTTAATTACTGTAAATCCAGAAATTGCAGTACAGATTCAAGAGGATCCGGAATTAAAGAAAATATCACTTGGTGCAGATCTAATAACTCCTGATGGAGTGGGAATTGTTTGGGCTTCAAGATTAAAAGGAAATCCTGTACCAGAACGTGTTACAGGTTATGATTTACTTTTAGAAACCATTAAAGTTGGAAATCAAAAAGGGTGGTCATTTTATCTGCTAGGTTCAGATGAAGAAGTAAACATGAAAGCATCTGAAAATATCAGGATTTCCAATCCAGATATTCTTATAGTTGCATTAGGGTCACCACTTGCTGACAAATGGATTTATAGTCATAAAAACGATATTAACCCTAAAGTCGTTTTTGGTGTAGGAGGAAGTCTAGATGTAATCGCTGGAAAAGTAAAGCGTACACCAGAAATTTTAAAAAAGTTAAATCTAGAATGGTTACATAGAAGGATAACCCAACCTTTATGTAGAGTTTTGAAATATGTGTAGTAGTAAGTATTATGTGGAACTTGGGGTTGATGCAGGGGAGCAAATTATGATGAACTAAATTCTATATTAAAAATAAATAATGGGAGGAAATTATGAGTAATTATATACTTGAGCTGAGAAAATTTGTTGGAAAAAGACCACTAATTCAGTGTGGAACGTGCGTAATTATTAGTAATCAAAATAAAATACTAATGCAGTTAAGAACTGATAACAAAAAATGGGGTTTGCCTGGTGGCTCAATAGAAATAGGTGAGAAAGTTGAAGAAACTGCTATTAGGGAAGTGAAAGAAGAAACAGGGTTGACAATATTTTTAAAGGATTTAAAATTATTTGGCGTTTTTTCAGGTGAGAGACAACATTATATATATCCTCATGGTGATGAAGTATATAATGTTGTTACCGTATTTACAACAAATGTATATGGTGGTGAATTACAGATAGATAATGAAGAAAGCAGTTCTTTAGAATTCTTTGAAATTGACAACTTACCAATTGATATTAGCCCTCCAGATATTGAAATTATAGAAAAATATATTGGTACCGTAATTTAATTTGCAGTCACTTAAAAGTAATGCAAATTATAAATCTTCGATTGCAGAAATAGATAGTAAGTTTCTAATATAATTGGGATAAACAAAATTTTTAAGTCTTGATAATACTGAATAAATAATAAATTAATATTGCAATTGCTATTGTAATTAAATGCAAAATAAAAATTATTAGATATAAACAAATTGTAATTTAAAAGGGAGAAACGATTTTATGATAACTAATACTTTTGATGATAAAACAGAAGCTATAATTAGCCCAGAAAATTTTTATGAAAAAAAAGAAAAAGTATGTGAGACTTGTATTGTAACTTTTTCAAATGTTGTAGTAGAAAATATTTTACAGACGTTTAGATGTGAAAAAATTGATGATATAATGTCAGCTAATGGATTAATTCCAATTTATAAATTGAATTACAAAGGAAAAGAAATTGCATTTTATATGACTATGATTTCATCAACAGGTGCTGGGACATGCATTGAAGAAGCTCGTTGCTTAATTGGTGCAAAAAAATATATAATGTTTGGTTCTTGTGGTTGTTTAGATAAAGAAATTACTGCAGGGAAAGTAATAATTCCAACAGAAGCATACCGTGATGAGGGCTTTTCTTATCACTATGTTCCAGCAGAAGATTACATAACAATTAGAAATGCTGATGTTATTGCAAAAGCATTTAAAGATATGGGAATTCCTTATGTAAAGGGGAAAACATGGACAACTGATGGCATTTATCGCGAAACGAAAGCTAACATGGAAAAAAGAAAAAAAGAAGGCTGTATTGCAGTAGAGATGGAATGTGCTGGTGTACAAGCCGTATGCGATTTTAGGGGACTTGAATACTATGATTTTTTGATTAGTGGTGATTTACTTGATTCTCAGGAATGGGATAGAAGAATATTAGGAAATGATGAAGAAAGGACTCATCAGTTGAAAAATTTTTATATAGCTTTGGAATTAGCTTTGAGAGTTTAACGAATTTTAATTTATAGTTGAGGTAATCAGCTATCTGTAGATAGAACGTAATAGTAAATTATTATGAATTAACGTTAGGAGAAGAATATTTTTATGAAAATAACATTTGAAAAATTAAGTAACTTTTCTCTAATATATATTAAATTAAAAGAGTCTAATGTCAAAGTCAAAACAATTCAGGATACCCTGTGTGAGCTATTATTTGATAAGGATAACAAATGGATAGGTATAAATATTTTTAATGAAAGCAAGTGCTGTGATGAGTTTATCCTTCCTAAGGTAAAGCGTATAGGAAACATAAATGTTCAGCGGACTGATGAAATGGTAACAATATTATTTAATGAAATGACTAATACATACAGTAAGAGAGAAGAGCTATGCAATGTTGATTATAATGAAAATGAATTTTTAGGAATTGAACTTATACTTAAAGGCTTTAATTGCAACACAGAAGTGATAGAGACATTTACGATATTTCGTTAAATGTGTAAGTATTTATAAATAGCATGTAAAGTTTATATTAAATGAAAAGCAGGTAATTAGTGTTATTTTGAGTGGGCATTACGGGCCGCACTTTTAAAATTAAGAATAATTGATGATGTGAGCTGTTTTTAAAATTATAAAATTGGGAGTTGATAACATGAATTATAGAGTTGATATACTTTTATTTGATGAATTTGAAACATTAGATGTATTTGGTCCTGTTGAAATATTTGGACGATTACCGGATATTTTTAAATTGAATTTTATATCGGTTGATGGTGGCATTATTGAAAGTTCTCAAAAAGTGAGAGTTGATACTGATTTATACACAAGAGACAATGATACTTTGAAAATTTTATTTGTACCAGGTGGAAGTGGTACAAGAGAAAAAGTTAATGATAATGATTTTATAAAATTCATTGAAAATATGTCCAAAGAATCAAAATATATAATTAGTGTATGCACAGGTTCAGCTTTACTTGCTAAAGCAGGAATTTTAAATGGGAAAAGAGCGACATCAAATAAAAGAGCATTTAAATGGGTTACAGAACAAAATGAAGATGTATTATGGGTAAAAGAAGCAAGATGGATAAAGGATGGTAACATATATACATCTTCTGGAGTATCCGCAGGAATTGATATGGCATTGGGTCTGATAGAAGACTTAATAGGAAAAGAAAAAGCATTAGAAATTAGTCAAAGCATTGAATATTCATGGAATGAAAATAGTAGCTATGATCCATTTTCTAAAAATATGAATGATTAGATAAGAAGTAGTAGAAGAGAGGAATTTCAATGCAAACAGTTATAGGTGTGATTTTTGTATTGATCATGATAATAATTGGCATGATTTTTGGGAGATCGGTACAATTCATAGGCATAATTGTTAATGGTTTTGTTAAATTTTTCAAGAAACTATTTTAAAAGAAGTAAGTGTTAGTATTGATATTTTTCATAATCAGAGATGTAAGGATATTGAAGTTAAGTAAAATAATATATGCGTAATTAAATAGCGAAATAAATGTTTGAGAAGGAAAATATTATGGAGTTAAGCAAATTGATATATAAAAGAGCGGATATACAAAATGTTGATATTATGTTAGAAATTATACATAGGTGCATGAAAGAAGTGAATTATATAGATTATAATGAGAGTGAATTTCAAAAATATTTAGGTACATTTACTGCAAATTGGCTAAAAAACATTATTGAAACAAGACATTATTATGAAGTTTGGTATAATAACAAGATTATTGCTTGTGGAGGAGTAAGTAGAGATTATAGTCAAGAAAAACAAAGCTATTTTACTGCTATATTCGTAAATCCAGATTATAGGGGGAAAGGTATAGGAAGAGACCTTGTACATCATCTTGAACTTGATGAATGGTGTCTTGATAGCAATTTAATTGAAATTCCATCTTCCAAAAGTTCTCATAGATTTTATAATAAGCTTGGTTATGAGTATAAAACATTTCCACCAGTATTTAATAAAAATGATGGTTCAACTATTATGTATAAATATAAGAAAATATAACAGGACATACCTGCAATTAAAGTTAGGAGCAATAATCTATAAAGGAGAGAGTGAAAATGACTGCATACGAAAATAGTTTAAATATTCTAGAAGTGTTATTTGGAAAAGATTATCAATTTGCTTTAGCAACATCAAATGATAATATTCCATCTGTTAGGTTTGTGGATACTTTTTATGATAATGGTGTATTTTATATTGTTTCTTATGCAAAATCGCAAAAAGTACAAGAGATCGAGAAGGATAATAAAATCTCAATGTGTAATAAATTATATCATTTTACTGGAATTGCTCATAATATTGGTCATCCATTATTAGAAAAAAATTATGGGATTAGAGAAATATTAATAAAGGCATTTGAACCCTGGTATTTAAACATAATAACGAAAATGATGAAAATATGTGCTATGTAAAAATAGAATTGAAAAACGGTTTCTTTTATAAAGATGGAACTGGATATAAAGTTGATTTTGAAAATAGACAAGCTGAGGAATTTCCATTTACATTTCATATAGTAACAGTTGATTGATTTACTCTTAGATGAGGCATAATTTGTCATGGTTTCTTTATGAAAGTAATTGAAAAAGAACTAAATGTATCATAAAACATAATAATAAATTTATGGGAACCAATAGTGTTTGTTTAACTAAAAGATAAATAGGAATTTGTAACGAAAATAAAATATGAGGAGAATGTTAAATGAGAGAAATTATAAGAACAGAAATAGACGAAGAATGGGCACACTCTGCGATTGTTGAGGCAGGAAATCATGTTTATATCAGCTATTGCATGAAGAATGAGGGGCAATCAATAGAAAACCAAATAAATGGTGCATTTGATGTTTTGAGTGAAAGACTTGAAAAGATAGGCTTGACATTGAAAGCTGTAGTGCAAATGGATTGCTTATTTAGAGATATTAAAGATTTATCGTTTTTAGGAGAA
The DNA here is from genome assembly GCF_018223745.1 of Clostridium beijerinckii. NCBI lineage: Bacteria > Bacillati > Bacillota > Clostridia > Eubacteriales > Clostridiaceae > Clostridium > Clostridium beijerinckii. The sequence continues at coordinate 3,682,579 of NZ_CP073653.1, read as the reverse complement.
ATAATTAAGGAGAGATTTGAAGGAAAATATCCAGCAAGAAAGGCATGTGAAACAAAGTTTATTAGAGATGGAATTGACTTTCAGATTGATGCAGTAGCTTTCAGAGAGAATTAAATAAATTCAAAATTATCTTTTAGTTACTTCGAAACTGAAGAGCATTATGAATTAGACATCTAAAGAATTGTTAAGGGTAGTGTGAAAATATATGGATGAATACATAAAAAAGTTAAGAAAGCATATTGGTAATTCACCATTACTTCTTGTAGCAGCTGGAGCTATAATCCATAAAAATAGAAAAATATTATTACAGAGAAGAGCAGACAGTGGTAACTGGGCAATAACATGGAGGAGTTCTAGAATTAGGAGAAACAGTAGAGGAAACAGTTAAACGTGAATTGAATGAAGAAATAGGTATAAATCCAATCAAATTAAAATTTTATAAGGTTTTTTCAGGAGAAGATATGCATACAGTATATCCAAATGGTGACCAAGTATATTATATTAATGTGATTTTTCTATGTGATGAATACGAAGGGGAATTAAAACAGGATAATTTTGTTTATTCGTTGCAATTACAAGTATAATATTTTTTAATATGAAGGGTATCTATTCAGGAGTACCAGGGGTGTTTCTACCATATATGATATTTGCAACGCTAGAGACCATAAACAATAAATAATAGATATAGTGCTTTTACATTGGAATGATATGGACTAGAGTTGCTAAAAATATGAAAAATAATTGATTGAAATGCTTTATTGCTTAGAAGTGAATTTTCGGTATTTTTATTCCTCAATTTAAAAAAACGTAATAGTAAATTATCGTGAAATAAAGATTATTTATCCTGAATTATTCATAAAATTATATGAAACATGCTTTGCATGGCTCGTTAAGCTGTTCTTAACAAATTCAAAACTTCACTTATTAAGTGAAAAAATATAGAAAAATAGACTCAAATTTGTTATGGTTAATTTGCGAAAAAAAACAATTAACAAAGGAGAGTCTATATGGGTAGTTTATTAGAAAAATCTTTGAATTTCAAGAGAAATGTAAAAATTAATTTTGATGGTGGAAATTTAACATCAGATTCTGGTCTTATTTTATATAGTGAATTTGATGAAAGAATAGGTTTTTCAAGAACTGTAAAAGATGTTTTTTATGTTAATGATGGAATTAATCATAGAGAACATACAAACGAAGAGATATTACTACAAAAAGTTTATCAAAGAATAGCTGGCTATACAACCGACGATAATTCAGATGAATTAAGATATGATCCAGCGCTTACTACAATTTTAGATAAAAATGCACTAGCTTCACAGCCTACAATTTCACGTTTTAATAACAATCTCGATAAAGAAAACTTAAGACAATTTAATAAAATAAATGAGTTGGTTTTGGATAAAGTATACTCAATTGATATGCCAAATCAAATAATTTTGGATATTGATTCTACTAATTTTGAAACTTATGGTAATCAATATGGTTCAGCATACAATTCACATTATTCAGCAAATGGATATCATCCACTATTAGTTTTTGATGGACTAACAGGTGATTTATTAAAGGCAGAGTTGCGTTCTGGAAATGTTTATACATCAAGAAAAACAGTGGCTTTTATTGGTCCATTATTAAAAAGGTATTCAAATAAATATATTTGTACAGACCTATACATTCGTGGCGATAGCGGTTTTGCTATACCTTGGACTTTATGAAATTGCAGAAGAACATGATGCTAAATATGCAATAAGATTAAAAGCAAATGCAACATTGTATAAGTATTCTGAAGAATTTACTACAAGAATGGAGATATTATGCAAAAGAAATATCTATGACCATTATACTATATATGGTGAATTTGTATATAAAGCAAAGAAATGGACTAAAGAACGTAGAGTTGTTGTGAAATTAGAAAAGAAAGAAGGTCAAATGTGTATAGATTATACTTTTGTTGTGACTAACATGACCAGCCATCCAGAAGCTGTAATAAAATTTTATTGTAATAGAGGAACAATGGAGAATTTTATTAAAGAAGGCAAAAACGGCTTCGCTTTCGATAAAATGAGTAGTTCATCTTTTATCGCAAATGCTAATAAGCTTCAAGAGATGGTTTTAGCATACAATTTAAACAATTGGATGAGAAGATTATGTTTTACAAATTCAATGAAATCTCTAAGAATAGAAACAATACGAATGAAAATAATTAAAGTAGCTGGTAAACTTGTAAAGAGTAGTAGATACTTAAAATTCAAACTCTGTAGTTCATGTGCTTATCAAAATGAGTTTTGGCATATTTTAAAAAATATCAATTCACTGCCGTTATTAAATTGATTCAGATTACAATTTAATATGTAAGATATGGTTAAAACCTAAAGTCCGTAGCGAAGCTGTACGTATATTTAGAAAAATAATTAAAAATTAAGAAAAGAAATAGCTAATAGCATGAAAAACTAACTTTCTTATGTTATTAACTATATCTATGAATAATTCAGGTTTATATAATGGAAATATGGGGAGAATGAAATTATGAATGAAAAGGATAAAGAAAATAAAAATACAGAGATTGATGATGAAAACAATGAAAGTTCAGAAGAAAAAGGAGAAGATAATTATTTGGCATTAGGTATGTGCCTAGGGATTTGTCTTGGGATGACCGTAGGCCAGTTGCTTTTTAAAAATATTGGTACTGGCATGTGCATTGGTATGAGTTTGGGATTAGCGATTGGTTCAAGCGTAAAAAAGAAAAAATAATTGTATTTATGTATAGATTATGGACATGGTGTGTAGTTGAAATAATGAATAATTTTATTATTAAACGTAATAGTAAATTATTATGTATTAATTATAAACGTATATGAGGGGGAGATGTAAATAAAAAAATCAAAAATTATAATTAAAATAGTAATAATGACACTGACCCTTATTATTTTGTCTGCATCATTCTCAAATCGTGTGATATATGGTACTTGGAATATATTTAGCTATCCTAATAGGATGTATTTCGATGAATACCGCTATGATATTGGAATAGTTGTAACATTACTAGATTATGAAAAGCCTCAATATGAAGTTTCTAGAAATATTGATAAACTTACAGGTAAAAGAATTTATAGCAAAGAAAAAAACTTTATTGGAAACGGAAAAGTAGTTTATTTGCATTTAGATGGCGATAGATATCTTGCTTTTGCATCTGGCGGTGGTGGGTGATATACATTAAATGCTATAATAAGTGCTTCGTATTCTTAAATTGTGTATTAGTTAATGAGAATAATGTTCTTTGAAAATTTAGCAATGTGGTTTTTACAATTTGTGTTATAATTAATTAATAATAGTAATTTATTTTGAAGCATTTATGGGGGATAATTATGGAAATGTTGAAACATTCTAAGGTTGGAATTATATCTTTTTTGGTGGCACTCATGCCAATTATTTATGCTGTAATAATAACAGTTGAGGACATATTGTTCCCTATAAATTCAGGTTATAATATGCGCTTACCTACTTCGATTATGATCAGTATGTTTGTTATAGCTCTTATTGGCCTTATACTTGGAATTATTGCAATTGCTCAGAAAGGATATAAAAAGATTTTACCAATATGTTCAGTAATAATCAGCTTATTAATTTTATCAATACCAATTATTCTTTTAGTAAAAGCTAGTATTGATATATCAAATATGAAAGCTACTTAATAAGATAAGTTTAGTATTATGCTTACAAGTATTAATAAATAGTAAATTGAAATACCTACATCATTTTATTTTAGAGACAAAATTCAGAGCATATATGGGTGTTTGAAGTGTGTTCGAAATGGCCTAAAGTATTTTGTATAGACAAAGAGATAATAAAGACTAAAAGCTTTATAGTTCAAAGTAATGTAGCGAACTCATATATCAGAATGAAAGACTTAAAAATAGAGAGCCGATGTATTCATGGTATGTGTAATATTCTGTAAAAGAGATTTTTACAAAATATGTTATAATAGTAAGCGATGATGTAATACTTAGAATTTATGAGTATTGCACTAGTATAAATAATTACGAACACATATGGTTGAGAGGGGAATCTTTATGATCTTAGAACATAGATTAAGGAAATCAATTTTATTTACTATTGCATTTGGTGCAATTTCTGGCGTCATTTTAGGAATTACCAAAATAGAAATGCCCATTTGGGGATATGCAATTTTGGGCGGAACTTTAGTATCAATACTGACTGGTATACATATTTGCAGCAATAGAAAATAAACAGTACCAATTTTGCTATAAGACGTAACAGTAAATTTTTATGTAACATAGTAAATAGAGCGAATTATAGGAGGAAATTAAATGAGTAAAAAAAATTATGTGAATATATTGACAGTTATACTAACCTTTATAATCGTTCACATTATTTATAACTTAACAGGATTTCATTATAATTTTTCTGAAGTAATATTAAATTTAAAATTATTAATTGATTTGGGATTATGGTTGCTAATATACGTACCAGTTAATATGATTCTTGATAAAATATTATTGTCCAAAGGAAAATGATTTAATAAAGGTCACAGTCATTATAATAAAATAAAAGATACAAGTTCACAATTTTCTTATATTTAGTATTATAGGTGGACAATCTTACCCATAATTTTTTGGGGTATATTTCAACATTACATTAAAATACAGCCCAAATAAAAATACCAACCTTTCAATTTTAGAAAAGTTGGTGTTTTCATTTTCTAAAAGCTTTTAAATGAACTACCAGATATAGATATCCAATCTAAGAATTACACTTATGGATTGAAATATATGCTATATCAGAAAGGACAGGTACTCTTTTGCGCAGTGTTACATTAGAGAATATGTTGTAGGAATTTCTTCATTAGAAGTTGTTCCATTTTGCTTGTCACGAGCTTGCCTCGGGAGCATGATGAAATGGTGCAATTTCTGATGTTAGAAATCCTCAACTTATTCTCAGTAACCGGAACAACAGAGTACGTATCCTTTCGGTAATTTATCTCATAATTCTAAGTTATATCCTCATTAATTTCAGGTATAGCCATTTTTAAGAACTCCTCCATTGCTCGTGTGAAGTATTTTCCCTTTTTGGTGTAGAAATATACGTTACGGCAAATACTATTTTCATTCAGCTTATAATAGATTACGTTAGGGTCAGGTTTTGTATATCTTATAAGAGTATCACTTAAAAAGCTGATGCCCATTCCATAGCAGGTAAGGTTATATGACGTAACTAACTGATCCAATTTTAAAATTACATTTGGTGAAAAGTTATGATGTTGACATATCTTCTCAGCACGTTTACGTGTATCATTTCCAGATCTTAAAAATAGAAATGGTTCATCTTTAAATAGTTCCAAAGGAACACTAGGTGTAGATGAATCAAGATGTTTATTATCTATTATGTCATGAGCAGTTAATTGATAATTTATGGTTTTACTATTAACTTCAAATTTCTTTGGAACAGCTAAAAGCAAGTTTTCATTACAGTACTTATGTCTAGAATATATATTTTCGTTAAACTCATAATTATCTATAACAAGATCTAAAGCACCAGAGAAGAGTTGCTGCTCTAAAAGTGCAGTATTAGCTTCAACCATATGAATAGAAACAAGTGGGAATTTTTCTCTAAAATCTGTGATTATAGGAGGAAGAATATAAGAAGCAAAAAGATTACTTCCGCCTATGGCTATATTTCCAGTACGTAACTCGTTCATATTGCTTAAGAAATTCTCGAATCCATTTTGAATATCAAGAATCTTTTCTATACATTTTACATACTCCTGTCCACAAGGAGTTAATTGAATTGGATTTGTACTTCGGTCAAACAAAGGAAAACCTACACGCTCTTCTATCTTTTTTATAGTTGCACTAAGGGAAGGTTGAGAAATATACAGGTTTTGAGCGGCTTTTGAAAAACTTTTTTCCTTATTAACCTCATACACATATTCCATACCTTTAAACATAAATAACCTCCACATATAAATAAAAATCTATAATACTTATATCATTATATGTATTTGATTATATTGTAGAGGACACTTATAATTAAGTCAACAGATGAATTAGAAGAATTTGATAATAAACCAATAATTTATACAAGAAGTGCCGATTATAATGTGGGGGCGAAGGTTATGATAAGGGAAATAAAGTTAGAAAATAAAGATATCAATTTCCGTAAGGAGAACGACTCAATTGGAAGCAAGGACATACCTGAAGATGTATATTATGGTGTACAATCTTTGCGTGCTGCTGAAAACTTTAGGATTACTGGATTGTTCATGCATCCAGAAATTATAAATAGTTTAGCATATATAAAGAAAGCAGCTGCTATAACAAATTGTGAAGTTGGAGTTTTAGACAAAAAGATTGCAGATGCAATTGTAAAAGCTTGTGATGAGATATTAAGAGGAAATCTGCATGAATACTTTATTGTTGACCCAATTCAAGGTGGAGCAGGAACTTCACTTAATATGAATGCTAATGAGGTCATAGCCAACCGTGCAATTGAGATACTTGGAGGTAAAAAAGGAGAATATTCTATTGTACATCCAAATGATCATGTAAACTGCGGACAATCTACTAACGATGTTATACCAACTGCAGGAAAAATTACTGCTTTAAAATTATTGGAACATGCTCAAAGTGAGCTATATAGATTACATGATGCATTTTCACAAAAAGCCATAGAATTTGATCACATAATAAAAATGGGAAGAACTCAAATGCAAGATGCAGTACCAATTCGTTTAGGTCAAGAATTTAAAGCTTATTCAGTAGCTATAATGAGAGATGTTAACCGTATGGAAAAAGCTATGGATGAGATGCGAGTTCTTAATATGGGCGGAACTGCAATAGGTACTGGAGTTAATGCAGACGTAAAGTATCTTAAACGAGTTGTTCCAAATCTATCAGAGATTACAGGAATGGACCTTATACAAGCTTTTGATTTAATAGATTCAACACAAAACTTAGATTCCTTTGTAGCAGTATCAGGAGCTGTTAAGGCTTGTGCAGTAACATTATCTAAGATTGCTAATGACTTAAGATTAATGTCTTCTGGACCAAGAACAGGATTTGGAGAAATTAATCTTCCAGCAAAACAAAATGGTTCCTCTATCATGCCGGGAAAAGTTAACCCAGTTATTCCTGAGGTAGTAAACCAAGTGGCATTCAATATTATCGGTAATGATACGACAATCACAATGGCAGCAGAAGGTGGACAATTAGAACTTAATGCATTTGAACCAATTATATTCTATTGTTTATTTCAATCAATTGATACTCTAACTTATGCAGTTCAAACTTTCATAGATAATTGTGTAAAAGGTATTACAGCCAATGAAGAAAGATGCCGTGATTTAGTAGAAAACAGTGTTGGAATAATCACAGCAATTTGCCCGCATGTAGGATATTCAACAGCTGCAAACCTAGCTAAAGAAGCTATAAAAACAGGAACATCTATTAGAACTTTGATATTAGAAGCGGGGCTTTTAAGTGAAGATGAACTAAATGAAATTTTAGATCCATTTAATATGACAGAGCCAGGGATATCAGGAAAGAAATCTATTAGTAACGAATTAAAAACAGTTTAATCTTTCTAGTAAGGTATTTATTAGATAAACATACTTACCAATTTGCTAAAACTTTAAGTTCTCATCTTTGTCAGAAGTTATAAATATTTTCATGGCTTTTCGAAATCACAATATTTATGATCTCGGTGAGATGTATGCATAACTTAACATATTAGTTGGATTATCTATAATATAAAATTTTGTAAATAAGTTTATAATTAAATAGCAAGAAAAATCATTTGGAGTGATATGAGATTCATAATTTTAATCTCATATCACTCCTTATTTTTATGCTCTTGGCACATGGTAAACTCCATATTAATTAATTGACATGAAAAAATTTTTTCTAATTCATATAAAGATGTTTGAAATAGATGCTATATTACAAGAAAGCATCTTGTAATATGTACTTAAGGCACTAAAATAGAGGGTTTAACGTATATTATTTGAGTTGGAATTATAATAAATTTAATTTATAAAAGTCGCACTAACGAATATTTTAATAAGCCTAAACTGGATTTTTTTGATTATTCAGAATTTTAAAAACATAAGAATAAATGATTTTTTGTGTTATAATACATGCGGAAATTGAATTTTCTTGTATAAATTTTCAAAAGTGAGACATTATGTCAGCGCTTGATTATAAAAGCAATAAGAAATTTAGTAAAATAACATTATTTTTTTAATGAAAATCTATTGTTTTTTTATTAAGTATGTTTAAATTTGGAATTTTGTCTTTTTAAATACTTATAAGGTTTTATCAAATATATTCTCTGTAGTAAGTTTTTGAAACGAGAAAATTCTAAGTTGCAGCATTTTAGAAGGGGGATATTAAAATGAAAAAATTAGGATTAGCATTTCAAATTCTTCTAGGGCTTGTGCTAGGTATTGCAATAGGAGCTGCTTTTTATGGCAATCCAGTTGTAGCATCATACTTACAGCCTATTGGAGATATATTCATCAGACTAATCAAAATGATAGTTGTTCCTATAGTATTTTCATCACTTGTTGTTGGTGTTGCTGGTGTAGGCGATATTAAGCAGGTAGGAAAAATAGGAGGAAAAACTATACTGTATTTTGAAATAGTAACTACAGTTGCCATTGTAATAGGACTAGTTGTAGCCAATGTGGCTCATCCAGGAAGTGGAATTAATATTCAACAACTTTCGTCAGTTAGTATCGAAAAATATATGAATACAGCTGAAACTGTATCTAGCCATGGTTTTGCAGATACATTTTTAAATATTGTTCCAACAAATATCTTTGAATCTCTTTCAAAAGGTGATTTACTTGCAGTTATATTCTTTTCAGTTATGTTTGGTTTAGGTGTTGCTGCAATTGGAGAAAAAGGAAAGCCTGTTCTTGCTTTTTGTCAAGGTGTGGCTGATTCAATGTTTTGGGTAACTAATCAAATTATGAAACTTGCACCACTTGGAGTATTTGGATTAATTGGTGTAACAGTTTCTAAATTTGGAGTAGCTTCATTGATTCCATTAGGTAAATTAGTTATTAGTGTTTATGTAGCTATGATTTTCTTCATATTTGTTATATTTGGCTTGATAGGTAAGATGTGTGGTTCAAGCATTATATCACTTATGAAGATTTTAAAAGATGAAATTATCCTCGCGTACACTACAGCAAGTTCTGAAGCAGTTTTACCAAAACTTATGGAGAAGATGGAAAAGTATGGCTGTCCGAAAGCTATTACATCTTTTGTTATTCCAACGGGGTATTCATTTAACTTAGATGGATCTACCTTATATCAGGCGATTGCAGCACTTTTTATCGCGCAAATATATGGGATAAATCTGCCAATTGCTACGCAAATAAATTTAGTATTTGTACTAATGGTTACATCAAAAGGTATGGCTGGAGTTCCAGGGGCATCCTTTGTTGTTTTATTAGCAACCGTTGGTTCTGTAGGTATACCTGTAGAAGGGGTAGCTTTCATTGCAGGAATAGATCGTATTGTTGATATGGCAAGAACTGTTGTTAATATAATTGGAAACTCATTAGCTGTTATCGTTATTTCTAAGTGGGAAGGGAAATATGATACAGAAAAAGGAAAGAAATATTTGAACGTTATCAAAAAAGCAGCTTAATCACATAGAAACATGTGAATCTCAAAAAGCAGAAATAGTGTTATTTCCAAGGACTATGGAAATATTGCTGGAAGTACTAAATTTCAGGTTTCATCACTAATGCTTGCTCCAAATTTCATTGTGACAAGCATTAGTTAAACAACCTACAATTAAGAACTTTTAACTGAAAATTTTTAAAGATAAGTATAGAATATTCTATGCTTATTTTTTTTGAGTTCTGCATGAAAGTAATGTAGATTTATTAATGAAATGCAAGAATTAGCATTTAGTTTTCAAGAATGGTTAGAAAATAAATAAATATATTTAGATAGTCATGTCCTGATTACATTATTTATGGAGTAATAAAAATAAAAAATAGAAGAAATACCGCATTATTCAATAAAAATGAATTTGCGGTATTTTTTTATTTAAGTACTGCACAATACTTAAAATAATAGGTACAAAAAATGCCCCAATAAAGGGGCGTATATGTATGTGATAATTAATATTTGCGGGGTATTTATATTATACGTTAATATATCTTAAATAATACGTAATTAAAATATCATATTCCCACATTAAATGGATTGAAAATGGAGTACTGATCTGATTATGGAGACATTCTTAGTTTATGAGTATTTTATGAAATTATTCATGATAAAAATAATAAAAGCTCCCTAAAAATAGGGAGCTCAAAAAATAATGAACAAAAGTGTAAAGACTTATAAATAAAGAGCAACTAAAAGATCAAAATAACGAGCAAGAGGTTTCCTTTAATTATATGAAGGTTAAATTCATATAATTAAAAATATTAATATAATTTTTAAATAAGTATTCAAACAATTCAATTCAAACTAATATGTTAGTAGTTTGGAAATTTTGAAATTTAAGATGTAAAAGATAATTGACCACTACCAGCTATTATGACTTTATAACCATATTGCATAGGATTTAATACATATTGCAAGGAGTTTGGCTCAAAGCGTATAGATTGTTCCATTTGAGTAGCCACCTTTCACAATTCGAGTGTTATACAAGTAAGCAATTAAATTTATCATGTGGAATTATTAAATAAATATGCATAATGTAGATTTGGTGAAGTAAATAAAATATGTTCTTTGAAAATTGAATAATGTGATATTTAAAAATCTGTTATAATATTTATTAAAGAAAAGAAAGTTTGTTTAATAGATATTATGAAGGTTAAGGTTATGATAAAGAAATAAGATATGCCTGTTTGTGATGTTGCCACAACTGTACAGATATTGGGCAGTAAGTGGAAACTATTAATTATAAGAGATTTGATAGATGGACCAAAGCGAAACAGTGAAGCAATGGGGACATTTGTATAAAGAGCGATTATAGAGACTTTTTTGTGCGTACTGTACATATAAAAAAAGTTTTTATATAATAGTTTGATGAAGGAGCTGATATTATATGAAGACAGTTTTAGAAGTTATAAAAGAAAGAAGATCTATAAGATTTTTTAAAGAAGAACAGATAAAAAAAGAAGAGTTAGAGAAAATTTTAGAGGCTGGTTTATGGGCGCCGTGTGCAGGAAATCTACAAGCGGTAAAATTTGTTGTAGTTCAAGATAAGAGATTAAATGATGAATTGGGAAAGATAAATAGAGAACTTTTCGGAGCTGCAAGGAGAAACGATAAATCAAGTGGAAGTATTGCTGATGATGATAGTATTAAAAGTGCTTTTTATAAAGCTCCTGTAGTAATTTATTTATTCGCACCAGATAATTATCCTTATGCAATTCATGACTGTTGTGTTGCAAGTCAAAATATTATGCTTGAAGCAGCAGAAATAAATATTGGTTCTGTTTGTATTTCAAGAGGAGAAAAAACATTTGAAACTGAATTAGGTAAGAAAAGTAAGGAAAAATGGGGATTAGATAGTACTTATAAATGTCATAGTATCATTCCTCTTGGTTACATATCTAAAAATGGTAAACCACAGTCAAGGAAAGAAAATAGAATTATTTTTGATTAAAAAGATTTATGTATTGTTTAAAATTTAATAACGTATTTAAATATCACATTATCATAGTAATCGATAGATAATGTGATATTTTTATGTACAGTTCTACACAATAGTAGATTGTGTAGTAGACAAATTATAATTTCTCGGTGCATACCCATTTTTGAAAGTCGACTTGACAAAAAAATAAAAACGAGATAATATAGTTGATAATATCAATTAATTTGGAGGCGCGGTATGAATAAAGAGGAAGTAATTAGAAAAGAGATAAGATTAATTGTAAGAGAATTGGGTTTATTAAATTACAATTGCTTTAATTCAGGCTTGACACTTGCACAAGCACACATATTAAACTACCTAAGGCAAAACGGAAAGACTCCTTTTAATGAATTGTTGATAAACCTGGGTATTGATAAGGCTTCACTTAGTAGAATAGTTAGTAATATGGAAGCAAAAAATTACTTAGAATTGAAAAAGTCTGAAAGTGATAAGAGAATGAGAGATATTTGCCTTTTACCATTGGGTTTGACAACTATTAATGATGGGGATTATAAAGCAAATACATTTATGAATGAAATTTTAGATTTAGGAGATAGCGAGGATATAGACAATATTGTTAGGGCATTTAAAGTATTTCGTATTCTTGCATTAAAAAACAATCTTAAAAAGAATGATTCTAGAATTTTGATTGAAAAAATTTCAGAAAATTATATGGATGATGCAATAAAATTAGCAACAGAAGTATTTTTTAATGAGCAGGGTATCCCAGTAGAATCGATTGCAATTGATGCTAATTTAAAACCAATCTGGTGGTGTGCAAGAGTAGGTGAAGACGTTATTGGGGTTGTTGCAACATGGAAAGAAAAAGATAAATGGAAATGGGGAAGATTTGCTATTGATAAGAGACTGCGAGGTTTAGGTCTTGGTCAAAAAATGGCTATCCATTCATTAAAAGAGATTTTTAGACAATATACGGACGAGTTATATATTGAAGCAAGAGAAGTAACCGTAAATATGCTAATAAAATTTGGATGCAAAGTTATTGGAGAAACAGAAGATTTTTATGGCGAGCCCATAACACCAATAGTATTAAATAAAGAATTGTTTGATGAACATTTGAAAAGTTATATCTAACTTATAAAATTATTGGAAATAGAATAAAAATAAGAATAGAGGTGTTTTATATGAAAACAGAAAAAATTATACTTACTCTTGTTTTAGTTGTTATTTGTATTTTGATAACACAGATTTTTCTTGCTATGGCAGTTCTCATGCTTTGTGAAAATAGTAATAGCAGAATAGAAATTTTTGCATATGTTTCAAGTGTGGCGCCTGGAATTATCTTAGGTTTATTTTTAGGTAAGCTATTTGAATTATTAACAGGAAGAAACTTTGGAAAAATGTATTACAGATTCTATTCTTTTGATAAATCTAATAATTTTGATAATGATAATAAAAATGTAGATTAAAATTCAATTAAATTTAGATATATAAATGTGCTTTATTAATGTAGTGATATAGATATTAATTAGTTAGATAAATTCCAATTTATCGTTGAGGTAATTTGTAATGTTCTTATATCATGAATCAATAAAAATAAATAGCAAATTGTAAAATCGTATTATTCAAGAGATTGAATAATACGATTTTTTTTATGTGTTATAACACTAAAATACGTCTTTTATTGATCAATTTTCAATCGTTTGTAGAATAAATAATGAAAATATTGCCATAAATATGATATAATTATATATTGTTCCATTAAATACGATAAATTACATAGGGGGGTAAAGAATGAAAAGTTTGAGACTAATAAAAGTAATAGCGAGTTCATTATGTGTAGCTTCGTTATTAGCACTAAACCCAATAGGAGCGAGTGCAGAGTGGAAGAGCGATCCTAGAGGCTGGTGGTATACAGAAGGAAGTTCATGGGCTACAGGCTGGAGGCTAATTAATTCTAAATGGTATTATTTTGATTCTAAAGGCTACATGGCTAAAGATACAACAATTGATGGGTGTTATCTAAATGAAAGCGGTGCATGGACAGAACTTACAACAAGCGGAAACTTTAAATTTGATAAATCAACTGGAACAATAGTAGAATATACCGGTTCTGATAGCTCAGTCGTGATACCAAATAAAATTGATGGTACTGAGGTAAAACGTATAAGATTTACATCGGCATCTACCTGCAAAAACTTAACAAGCATAACAATACCAGACAGTACAACAGGTATAGAATCTATAGTATGTATGAATTGCAGTAACTTAACACACGTAGATATTCCAAGTAGTGTAAAACGTATAGATAGATATGCATTTAATGGATGTAGTAATTTACAAAGTATAACTATTCCAGATAGTGTGAAAATTATAAATGAATACGCCTTTAGTGGGTGTAAGAGTTTAAAAAGCATAATTATTCCAAATAGTGTGGAGTCTATTGGGCCTCAGTCATTTGCTGGATGTAGTGGTTTAACGACTTTAACCATTCCAAATAGTGTAACAAATATGGGGGATGCTATATTTAGGAATTGTATTAATTTAACAAACATAACAATTCCGGATAGTGTAAAAAGCATAGGCTATAGTGCATTTAGTGGTTGTAGCAGTTTAAGTAGCATAACAATACCAAATGGTATAACAATCATAAACGAGAATGAATTTCAAGGTTGTAGTAGTTTAACAAGCATAGTAATACCAAATGGTGTAACAAGTATACAAAGAAGTGCATTTGAAGGCTGCACAAATTTAACCAGCATAACTATTCCAGATAGTGTAACAAGCATAGCAACTCACCAAAAAATGCCTAATGGTATAGGAATTAATCCATTCTATGATTGTACAAATGCTACATTTTATGTAAAGAGTCAAACATTAAAACAGATTTTAATTAATTCTGGTGTAAGTGCAAGCAAAATCATAGTAAGTGCTTAGCCATAAATAATAAATCAAAAAAATAAATAGTTTTGTAGGGTAGTGCAAAAGCTACTCTATTTTTATAAGTAAAATTTATATCTTACCTTATTTTTTTATGTTTTTTCACAGTAAAGCTGACGCCACTAGATCTCCTTAGTATTTATTCAACAGTCTAATGATAATACAATTAATCCAGAAAAAATTAAACAAATATATTGCAAAAATAATTCTTCATAATAATTCTAAAAATATTAAAGGAATTTTAGCTGTAATTTTGAATTTAGAAAAATATTTTTATATATGAATACATTAAAAAAACGCCACTATAAATGTGACGTTTTGTAAATTGTTTATCTTTACTATATTTATAATACCATAAAACAATAAAAATGTCAATACTTGTAATTTGGTTGGTGAATTGGTATTAATTATTAGAGGTGATAATTTTATGGAACAAAAAAGTATGACTGCATTGATTAGTGCGTTTTCAAGAGCGTATCATTCTGTTAAAAACAAAGAGAAAGTTTTTGATGATTACTTAGCAAAGGATATTCTAACTCAAAATGAATATGAACAAATTTCAAGTAATATGTCAAAAGGAATTAAATTTTTCAACCCATCATTTGATGGTACACAAGATGAAGCGTTACGCTTTATCGTTGACAATCAGTTATCTCCAACTCCAATTGGTAGAGCAGCATTTACAGAAAAATCACTTGAAAATGCCGTAAAAATTGGTGCAAAACAATATTTGATTTTTGCCGCTGGGTATGACACCTTTGCATATCGTCAGCCTGACTGGGCAAGAAATATTCAGATATTTGAACTTGACCATCCTTTAACTGGTGAAGATAAGCAAAAGCGTATTCAAAAAGTAATGAAAGAAATACCTCCGAATTTACACTATATATCTATTGACTTTACAGAAAAGAATTGGGAAAGAAACATAATTAAATGCTCTCAATTTGAGCAAAGTAAAATAAGTTTTTGTAGTTTACTTGGCTTGAATTACTATTTAACTAAGAAAGATTTTGCATATGCAATTAATACTATTTCAACCATTGTGCCGAAAGGTAGTAGCATTGTTTTTGATTATCAAGATGAAAACACATATACTTCTAAGGCAGGCGAAAGAGTTAAAAAGCAAATTGCACTAGCTAATGCAACAAATGAAAAAATGCTTGCAAGTTATTCTTATTTAGAGTTGGAAAAACTATTGTCTGATAGTGATTTCTTAATTTATGAACATTTAACACCAGATGAAATAACGGAGCAGTATTTTAAAAAATATAATCAAGCGAATCCAGAACATCCTATAAGAGCATTTGATAATGTTAATTATTGCTTAGCAGTAAAAAAATAAAAGTGAAATTCAAGAAATAATTAATACGTTATTTTATTGAATTATGCATCAAATCTAAAACACATTATTCTAAACGGATGATGTGTTTTTTTTCAAAAAATAAAAAAGGAGAGAAGCTCATTAGTTGCACCCAAGATGCTAGCCTCAAAGGCAAGTTCTCATATTTTACAAAAGCATAAGTCTTATTTTTAGTTTGGATATGTTTGATAGTTTTTGTAATCAAAATATTTATGATTTTGATAAGTTACTACATAAATTTAGATTTAAAGTGGGCATCTATATAGGGTTCCATATTGATAATAATACATGTCAACTGTTTCAATTTCCTGAATAACAGCGATATTGAAATTTCATAAGTTTGAATATCATTGAGGAACCATATATATAAACAGCTTAAGGATTAAACTCGTTAGATAAATATACTTGCAAATTTGCTGGAACTTTAAGGTCTTATCTTTACCAGAAATTATAAATATATTTGTGGAGAAAACATTTGAAAATGAGCTGTTAAAGGTTCTTAGCGGTAGGTTGTTCCAGTTTAGCTTGTGAAGTGAGAGTCCAAAATTTTATTTTGGGTTCTCGAACTTCCTCAGCGAATGTAATGAGTCGAGCTTCCCTATGAAAGTTGGAGCATGCTAAACTGGATGCAACCTGCTGCTTAGAACCTTCAGCGACATTTTCATAGCTTTTCGGAATCAAAATATTTATAATTTCGGCTTGTATATAACTGAGTTTATGGAAGCAAGAAAATTTTTGTGGTAAAAACTATTTACAAGATACTACAAAAGTGCTAGTATTTATTATTAATAAGAGCAAAGTGCACGTAACTCTTAAAAATTAAATATTTTCAGGCAATGAAAGGGAAAAGTATTATAGAGTACAGTTTTCAGAGAGGAAATGTCACCGACTGTAAGCATTTCTAAATATGACTATGAGAAAAACTACCCTGGAGCTATGGTTTATTAGCAGATTTTGTGAAATGCCATCGGTGAAAATCGTTAAAAATTTTAGAGAAGAATTGAGTTTATTTAATTCAATTTGGGTGGAACCACGGATATTATGCATTCGTCCCAAGGCTTGGGACGGGTGCTTTTTTTGTACAAAAATATATGAATTTAAAAAAGTATGAGACGCAATTTGGAATAAGTTGTGTTATCGATTATTAACCTATAGATATATCTAATGTTATAAAATCTTAAAGAAGGAGGTAACAAGTTTATGATAAATATAAAACTTAAAGATGGATCAATAAAAGAAATTGCAGATGAATCTAGTATTTATGATTTAGCAAATTCAATTAGTAAAAACTTAGCTAAAGTCGCAGTAGTGGGGGAAGTAAATGGGACATTAGTAGATTTAACTTACAAATTAAAAAATAATGATGAGGTAAATATTTTAACTTACGATGATGAAAAAGCAGTTGAAGTTATAAGACATTCTACTTCTCACGTTATGGCTCAAGCAGTTAAAAGAATTTATAAGGATTCAAAGCTTGCTATAGGACCTGCAATAAACAATGGTTTTTATTATGATTTTGATATTGAAAATTCATTATCCAATGAAGATTTAAATAAAATTGAAGCAGAAATGAATAAAATAATAAATGAAAATCTTAGCTTTGAAAGAATCGATATTTCTAGAGACGAAGCAATAAAATTAATGGAGGAAAAGGGAGAAACATATAAAGTAGAACTTATTAAGGATCTTCCTGAAGCTGAAAAGATATCTTTATATAAACAGGGCGATTATATAGACCTTTGCAGAGGGCCTCATATTCCATCAACAAAGTATATTAAGGCATTTAAACTATTAAGCGTTGCTGGAGCATATTGGAGAGGAAATGAAAAAAATAAGATGCTTCAAAGAGTTTATGGAGTTGCATTTTCTAGTAAGAAAGAATTAGAAGTGCATTTGCATAATTTAGAAGAAGCAAAGAAAAGGGATCATAGGAAATTAGGAAAAGAATTAAAATTATTTACTTTTGCAGAAGAAGGTCCAGGATTTCCATTTATGCTTCCTAAAGGAGTAATATTAAAAAATACCCTAATAGATTTTTGGAGAAAATTACATTACGAAGATGGTTATGTTGAAATTGAAACTCCAATAATGCTTAATAAGAAACTATGGGAGACTTCAGGGCATTGGTATCATTATAGAGAAAATATGTATACTTCAACAATTGATGAAGAAGAATTTGCTTTAAAGCCAATGAATTGCCCAGGTGGAATGTTAGTTTATAAATCAGAATCACATTCATATAGAGATTTTCCAATGAGAGTTGGAGAATTAGGACGAGTTCATAGACATGAGCTTTCTGGAGCACTCCATGGTCTTATGAGAGTAAGAGCATTCACACAAGACGATGCACATATATTTATGTTACCAGATCAAATAAAGTCAGAAATAAAAGGCGTTATTAATTTAATTGACAAGGTATATTCAAAATTTGGGTTTAAGTATAATTTAGAACTTTCTACAAGGCCAGAGGATTCAATGGGAAGTGATGAAGAATGGGAATTAGCAGAAAGCTCATTGAAAGGTGCCTTAGATGAATTAAATCTTGAATATAAAATAAATGAGGGTGACGGAGCTTTTTATGGGCCTAAAATAGATTTTCATCTTGAAGATAGCATAGGCAGAACTTGGCAATGTGGAACAATTCAGTTAGATTTTCAATTGCCTCAAAGGTTTGAATTAGAGTATGTAGGTAGTGATGGAGAAAGGCATAGACCAATAGTAATCCATAGAGTAGTATTTGGAAGTATAGAAAGATTTATAGGAATATTAATAGAACATTTTGCTGGAAAGTTTCCAACATGGCTTTCTCCAGTTCAGGTAAAAATACTTCCTATATCAAATAAATTTAATAGCTATTCAGAAAAGATTAAAGATAAATTAAGCTCAGAAGGTATAAGAGTTGAAATTGATCAGAAAGATGAAAAGATAGGTTACAAAATAAGAGAAGCCAGAAATGAAAGGGTTCCTTACATTATTATTGTTGGAGAAAAGGAAGAAGCAGAAAATAATATATCATTACGCAGCAGAAGTAATGGAGATGAGGGAACATTAAATTTAGAAGATTTAATAGAAAGAATAAATAATGAAGTTAAAAATAAAGCTCTATAATTAAGTAGAGATAATACTGAAATATTAAGATATTGAATTTAAGGAATAATTAAAGTAAACATCACTTTAGTTATTCCTTTTAATATTGTATATAGATAACCCAACTATAATCTATACTTATGCGCATACCTCACCGAAATGAGTAATATACTTTTGTTCCAGTTTCTAGGTAATTATGATGGGTGATTCTAAGGCTATAAAGTTGTACCCAAAGTGCTAGCCTCAAAGAACAAGCTTTGAACTAGCACATTTGGAACAACTTATAGCCAAAGAATCACATCCATCAAAATTACCAATGAAACATTCCACAAAAATATATTACCCATTTCTAGTTGGGATATATTTCATAGTATAAATCTAACTTATAATTGGCTTATCTATATAGGGCTCCATATTGATAACAATACATATCAACTGTTTCAATTTCCTGAATAACAGCGATATTGGAATTTCATAAGTTCGAATATCATTTAGGAACCCTATATATATCCAATTTGAGAATTATACTTATAGCTTGAAAAATCTGATATATCAGAAAGGACAGGTACTCTTTTGTGCAGTGTTACATTAGAGAATATGTTGCAGGCATTTCTTCATCATAAGTTGTTCCATTTTTGCTTGTCACGAGCTTGTCTCGGGAGCATGCTGAAATGGTGCAACTTATGATGTTAGAAAGCCTCAACTTATTCTCAGTAACCGAAACAACAGAGTGCCTGTCCTTTCGGTGAGTTATATGCATAAGTTCAGGTCTAAGTTGTTTATCTATAGATACCTACATAAGAATTTAAAATATTATTTTAAATTTCTGCAGTTTTTAATTTATTAAACAAGCAATTATATATTATAATGTTATATATCACTTGATGAAGGAGAAGGAAAATATGTTTTTATTTGGCGGGAATAAATTGAAGGTAAGAAGCGAAGAAGATGAGGATGGAGTTAAAACTTTCGTGGAATACTATGGAATGAAGAAAAGCGATGAATTTAAAGTAAAGGTCTTAAATGAAATGATTGGAGAGAACCTTTGTTTAATAGTTTTAGACTCTAGAATGTTGTATTTTGGAAATCAAGTGGAGCATGAGGTTCCAGTTGAAGAAATAGTAGAGCATTTAGGAATTTCAAGAATAGCATATAAGAAGTTTGAAATAAAGAAGGTACCAGAAGTATCTATGTTTGGTATTAGCATAAAAAAGGGAACTAAAAAAACTGATAAAGATTATGTAATAGGATTTGTTGTAAATAAGTATAATTTTAAAAGAATTGAAGAATATGTAAATAGAATGAATCTATATTATTTCATAGATAACGCTGGACTTGGTGAAGAGGATTTATTACAGAAGTTAAGTGAAAATTATGAAGAAATTGATGAAATGAGTAAGGAATTTTACTGTGAGATATTTAATAATAATTACATAAGTCAGTTAGTTATTTCATCAGAAAATGAGAACGCTATGGCAATAAAGGAAACGGTTGGCAGGTGCCATTCTGAGTTAAAATAAATAGTTTCACTCTAAGAAGAATGTATGCAAATTTTATTATTTATTAATTTGCCAGTGAATTCAACGTCTAATAGAATTAGCAAACATTCTTTTGCCTTGACAACATTATTAGATTATGGAATGATAGTTAGGCATAATCAAAAAAATAACAAGTCCATCTACCAAGCTTATTTTCCATTATGCTTCATCAGCAAATTGCACTAATAGACTTGCTATGAGTCCAATCTGCTTTTTCGCCTAATGAAAAATAATTATGGTATTTTGGGCTCGTTATTTTTGTTCATATGCCTTAAATGTCGGAAAACTACTAATTGATTAATTATTGTACAAATGAAAAATTAGTTGAGATTGAAAAATAATATAAATATTATCTAGATTAAATATGAGGGAGGTATAGGAATACTTTTTTGATAGAATTATTTCTATGCGTTTTTTTGAAGCTTAACAAATTGCAAGTTTAATCTATATAATAGTAGCATACTGAAAATTTTTTAGAAAAGGTTAATGAGTAGTATGAAGAGAATAAATGAAGCTTTTAGTGATTATGAATCGGCTGGCAGCATAAATACTGCCGTTATACAATCCGTAGTCTTGCGTAAGAAAACTAAAGTGCTGGAAATGGAAATTAGTTCAGATAATTATATTGAACTAGGGGAAATTGAAAGTTTCAATAGTTTTATAAAAGGTAAATTCGGATTAAATGATTCTAAAATTATTGTAAAGTATAGTGACGAGGTCGAAATAAGACCTATAGAAAAAGAATTGAAAAATATCGTATATTCCTTATCTACAAAGTATCCTGCATTAAAGGCAGCGGTTAATAATAGTGACTATGAAATAGAAGGAAATACTATAAATTTTAATTTTAAAATTCCTGTAGCAGGTTTTCTAAAAACCATGGAATATGATAAGCAAATTAATAAAGCTATAAAGCATATGTACGGGAAACATTATAATATCAACTTTATTGACCAAATAGATAGCGAAGAATTAGTAAAAATTGCAGAAGATAAACGTGCTAATGAGATGAAAGTTATTAAAGAAATAAAAATTAACCAAAGCAATAATCCTCCTGAAGTACCTAAAGCTGAAGAAGGTAAGCCAGAGGTAAAAGCTGAGGGTGATGGCAAAAAGGCAAGTAATCCATTCTTGATTTTAGGGCGAAATGCTAATATTAAGGAAAACATAATTAAAATTAATGATATAACGCCTGATGAGGGAAGAGTAGCTTTAGAGGGTGAAATATCTAATTTAGAAGCAAAAGAATTAAGAAGTGGAAAGATGTTAATCTCCTTTGATTTATATGATGGATCAAATTCAATGACTTGCAAGATTTTTGCAAAGCCTACTGAGTATGATGAAGTATTTTCTAGAATAAAAAAGGCTAAGGGGCTTAGACTTGCTGGAAATGCAGGATATAGTAATTTCTCTCATGAAGTTGAACTTATTGCTAACACTGTTATTGAAACAAATGGAATAAAGAAATATAAGAGACAGGATAATTCTGAGGTCAAGAGAGTAGAGCTTCACATGCATACTCAAATGAGCCAGATGGATGCCATGTCTAGTGCTAGTGATTTAATTAAGAGAGCTATGGGCTGGGGAATGAAGTCTATTGCTATAACTGATCACGGAGTAGTTCAGTCATTTCCAGAAGCGCACAAATTGCTTGGAAGAGATAATCCAGATATGAAAGTCATATATGGAGTTGAAGCTTACCTAGCACCTGATAAAAAGCCATCTGTAACAAATGTTAGGGAAGAAAGTATTGATACAGTATACTGCGTTCTTGATTTAGAAACTACAGGTTTTTCTCCTCAGACAGAAAAGATTACTGAAATAGGAGTAATGAAAATTAAGGATGGTAAGGTTATAGATAAGTTTAGTACTTTTGTAAACCCTCAAAAGTCAATTCCTATGAGAGTTGTAGAGGTTACAAAGATAACTGATGATATGGTAAAAAATGCAGAAACCATTGATAAAGTTTTCCCTAAATTGCTTGAATTTATTGAAGGAAGTGTTTTAGTTGCGCATAATGCTGACTTTGATATTGGATTCTTAAAGCATAATGCGAAAGTTTTAGGTTATGAGTTTGATTTTACCTATGTAGATACTTTGGGATTAGCGCAAGATGTATTCCCTGATTATAAATCTTATAAGCTAGGAAGAATTGCTAAGAATCTTGGAATAAAGGTTGAAGTTGCCCATAGAGCTTTAGATGATGTTGATACAACTGTTAAGGTATTTAACATAATGATTGAAAAGCTAAAAGAAAGAGGTGCACAAACTCTATCAGATATAGATTTATATGCAGCTGATGAAGAAGCTAAGAAAGTAGCATATAAAAAGGTTAAAACTCATCATGCAATAATACTAGCAAAAAATTACGTGGGGTTAAAGAACTTATATAAATTGGTATCATATTCTCATTTAGATTATTTTTATAAAAAACCACGTATATTAAAGAGCATGTTTAAGAAATATTCTGAAGGTTTAATTATTGGAAGTGCTTGTAGTGAAGGGGAATTATATCAAGCAATACTTCTTGGAAAACCAGAAGAACAAATTGAGGAAATTGCTAATTTCTATGATTACTTAGAAATTCAACCTTTAGGTAATAATGATTACTTAGTAAGACAGGAGCAAGTTCCAAATAAAGAATATTTAAAAGAAATTAATAAAAAGATTGTAGAACTTGCAGAAAGATTAGGAAAGCCTGTAGTGGCAACTGGAGATGTTCACTTCCTAGATCCTGAAGATGAAATATACAGACGTATATTAGAAGCAGGACAGGGATTTAAGGATGCAGATAATCAAGCACCATTATATTTAAGAACTACTGAAGAAATGCTTGATGAATTCTCTTATTTAGGAAGAACAAAAGCTTATGAAGTTGTAGTTACAAATACTAATATAGTAGCAGATATGTGTGAGCAAATAAGCCCAATTTCTCCTGAAAAATGTCCACCACATATAGAAGGTTGTGAGCAGACAATAAAAGATATAGCTTATGAAAAAGCTCATGAACTTTATGGAGATCCACTTCCAGAAATAGTTCAGGCAAGACTTGATAAAGAGCTGGATTCTATTATAAAAAATGGATTCTCAGTAATGTATATCATAGCTCAGAAGCTGGTATGGAAATCAAATGAAGATGGATACTTAGTAGGTTCCAGAGGATCTGTTGGTTCATCCTTCGTTGCAAATATGACTGGTATAACAGAAGTTAATGCGCTTCCACCTCATTATAGATGTCCTAAGTGTAAGTATTCTGATTTTGAGGATTATGGCGTTCTAAACGGCTTTGACTTGCCAGATAAAGTATGTCCTGTTTGTGGAGAAAAGCTTCATAAAGATGGAATAGATATACCATTTGAAACATTCCTAGGCTTTAATGGAGATAAAGAACCAGATATAGATTTAAACTTCTCAGGGGAATATCAGGCAAAAGCCCATAGATATACAGAAGTTATCTTTGGAAAGGGAACAACATTTAAAGCAGGGACTATAGGTACTATAGCAGAAAAAACAGCGTTTGGTTATGTTAAAAAATATTATGAAGAAAAGAATCTTCCAATAAACAAGGCTGAAACAATGAGAATTTCAGTAGGGTGTACTGGTATAAAAAGAACTACAGGTCAGCATCCAGGTGGAATTATAGTTGTACCAAAGGGAAGAGAAATATTTGAATTCTGCCCTGTGCAGCATCCAGCTGATGACGCTAATTCTGATATTATAACAACACATTTTGATTATCACTCTATTGACCAAAATCTATTGAAGCTTGATATACTAGGGCACGATGACCCGACAGTTATAAGAATGCTTCAAGATATAACAGGGGTTGATCCACATGAGATTCCTATGGATGACAAGGATACTATGTCCTTATTCTTCTCAACAAAGGCTCTTGGGGTAACTCCAAATCAGATAAATTCAGAGGTTGGAACATTTGGAATTCCTGAGTTTGGTACTAAATTCGTAAGAGGAATGCTTGTAGATACAAAACCAAAGACTTTCTCAGATTTATTATGTATATCAGGACTTTCACATGGTACAGATGTATGGCTTGGAAATGCTAAGGACTTAATTGATAATGGAGTAATTACCAGCATAAGTGATGCGGTATGTACCAGAGATGATATCATGGTTTACTTAATTAGAAAAGGACTTCCACCTAATACCGCATTTAAAATAATGGAAACTGTTCGTAAAGGTAAAGCCTTAAAAGAACCTAAATTTCCAGAATATGAAGCTATGATGAGAGAACATGATGTGCCAGAATGGTATATAGAGTCTTGTAAAAAGATAAAATACATGTTCCCTAAAGCCCATGCAGCAGCTTATGTAATGATGGCATTTAGAATAGCATGGTTTAAAGTTCATATACCTCAGGCTTATTATGCAACATACTTTACTATAAGAGCAAAAGCCTTTGATGCAGAATTTATGATCTTTGGAAAAGAAAAGGTTAAAGCAAAGATGCAGGAAATTCAGGCTCTTGGAAATGATGCTGGTCCTAAAGATAAGGATATGTATGATGACCTTGAAATAGTTTTAGAAATGTATGAAAGAGGATTTAAATTCCTTCCAATTGATTTATATAAATCTAGTGCTACAAAATTCCAGCTAGAAGAAGATGGAATAAGACCACCAATAAACAGTATAGCAGGTATGGGAAATGTAGCGGCAGAAGGTATAGCAAGTGCAGCAAAGGAAAAGGAATTTAATTCAGTAGATGATGTAAAGAAACGTTCAAAGATTGGTAATGCTGCCATAGAACTTCTTAGAAAATTTGATTGTTTAAATGGCCTTCCAGAAAGTGATCAAATGAGCTTCTTTGACGCAGTGTAGATTATAATTCATACTCAACCGAAAGAGAGAATACTCTGTTTTTCGATTGCTAGAGAATAAAAGCTGATGATTTCTAACATTAGAAGTTGCACCAATTACTGTTTGTTCCCAATATAAAATTGTGACAAACAATAATTGAACAACTTCTAATGAAGAAATCTTACATCTTTATTCTCAATGCAATGCTACAAAAAAGAGTAATCTCTCTTTCTAGTATGGTCTAAATTATAAGTAGAATTTAGGTTTTCTAGTGAATTTGTACTCTTGCTTAATTAGTATTTTAAAATTTGAATTAAAAATTTATATAAAAAATAATGTGAAAAAACACAGCCTAGTGAGTATAGATGCAGGCTGTGTTTTTTGGTTATATATTTGCTGTTATTTTAGTTATAGTATATTTAAGTAAAATAGATTATTTTCCATTATCTGTTGAGCCAACTTGATTGTTGCCTTTATCACGATTATTCTTGCCTTTCATCTTATCAACATTGCTCTTGTCATTCTTATTTCTGTTGTATTGAGAAGATCCCATTTATATCACCACCTTACTTTTTATTTATTATTCGCGGAAAGAGTTTGTGATATTCATATTGAGATTAGTTTTTGTAATTATATTCACTTCCTGAGCTAGTAAACTCAATAAAGTCATCTGATAGTATGTCGCTTATCAGCTATGTGCTCCCAAGAAATATTTTACTTGAAGATGATACTATTAAACTCACTTCTTTTGTAAATTGAGTTTGCAAAACAATTTGACACTAGAAATGGCGGCTTTTATTATTTCTAAAGTGCTTATAAATTTAAATTGATATTTAAGTGAATTGGATTTTTATTACAAGCTATATAGTGCCTAAATATTTTAGGATTGGGAGTTGAGTATATGGATTAAAAAGGTTTTACTATAAATTAAAATAAATAGCAGAATGAAAAGGACACAATAAAAATAGATGTGTGGGAAGTATTTGAAATCTAAGCAAGAATAAATTGGAAAGGGAAACATGATATGGTAGATTTTGTTCAAAAAAGTATAGAAAATTGGATATGATGAATAAAAGCATGCAATTAATGTTTGCAGTTCCATTATGTGGGGTGCTATAATTACTTAGTATCGATATTATAAATATAGTAAATGGCATAGTTTGTTTTTAGTGCATAACTAATTATGTATTAGCAGATATGCAAACGGAGGGGTAATAATGTTTTGTAAAAATTGTGGAAGTGAAATTTTAGATGGAGATAGGTTTTGTGGATCTTGTGGATGCCAACAATTTGAAAATGATATGCGAAAAGAAACATTCACAACAGTAAAACCAATTGATAGTGGAATAATAAAAGTATTTAAAAATTACTTTATTAAACCAGTATCTTTTTTTAGTGAGTTAAAAGATGAAGAGTTATTAAAATCATCAATTGCTTTACTTTTAGGACTACCTATTATTCAGGGATTATTAAATATTTTATATGTTTCAGCTATTATTAATTCAATATTCAGTATGGTAAAAAAGTTACCTACGATTTTAGCAAGTGCAAAAATAATATCAGAGCAAGAAGCTTTGAAAGCATCACAACAACTTATGATGTCTAATGAAATATTGGATGCCAAAAATAAAATTAATGCATTTATTGACAATAAGGATATATTTATAAATGGCTTTATTCAAGTATTTGTAATAATTATTTTGACAGCTATAATATTAGCAATATTAAATGCAATAGTATTGAAGAGTAAGATAAAACCAACAGATATACTATTTATATCAACTTCATCATATATACCATTAGTAATTTCAATGGCATTAGCAAGTATAGTTACGTTAGTTAGCATTATTTTTGGATTACTTATAATTGGATCAGGGTATATATTATCATTTATTACTTTGTATAGCGGAATAAAACAAATTAGCGAAGAAAAAAATGATAAGGTATTTATAATAATGATAATATTATTCATTTCATGTTCTGCTATATTAGCATTATTTATTACAAGTCAAATAGAATCATCGTTGATATCAACAATTAATATATTTAATTCTTTTAAAAATATCATTTAAGAATTAAGTATATAAATAATTCAAGGAGTTAGTTTATGAAATATTGTAAAAAATGTGGAAATGAAGTAAGCGATAATATAAAATTTTGTCCAAAGTGTGGAGAGCTCATTAATTCAAATAATACACCTAATAATATAGTCAATAAAAAAAGGAAGATTGGCTTAAAAATTACATTAATTAGCGTAATATTGATATTAATATTTTCAGTATCAGCAGGGGTAGCATATATTAAACAAAATGCATCTCATAAAGATGATGCAACTAAAAATATGGAAATATTAAACGTAGATATTGATAAGTACCCTGAAGTAACAGCTTCAATAAAAATTAATAATTATGCAAATAAGATTAATGTTAAAAATATTACAATAAAAGAAAATGATGCGTTTCAGAAAGATTTAAAATTATCTGATGGAGTAAATGATAATGAATATGCAATATCATACAAGACTTCAGACGAATCTACTAGCAGTGAAAAAAATATTAAAATAGCTTGTACATTAGATAATGATGAAGTTACAGCAGAGTATAGTTATACACCACCAGAAAAAAAGCAAACAGTGGATAAAAAATCTAACTCTTCTAATTCAGTTAACACATACGATAATAATGAGATAAAGGTCAAAAACTCAATAGAAGATTATGAAAGTGCATATATAAGAATGATTAACTCAAAGAATATTGACTATATTAAAGGATCAATAGATTTAAGTGGAGGTTTAATAAGTGAGTTTACTTCACTTATTAAAAATTATTCAGAACAGCAAATAGAAGAGGAACTAGTAAGTCATAAGATAGAAGATATAAAAAAAATAAGCAATTCTGAATATCAAGTAACTGTATATGAAAAATATTATATATCATATGGGAAAAATAAAACCTCATCATATACTGATTTTAGAGATACTTATGTGGTTAGATCAACTGCTTCAGATTTTAAAGTATATTCTATAAAAGATGTAGTGCAAATTAGTAGCAAAACAAATCCTTAATATACTTTAAACAATAATTAACACGTAACAATAGAGAGGTGAGAAAATGAAATTTTGTACTAAATGTGGAAATCCAATTGAACCAAACGTTAAGTTTTGCAAAAAATGTGGAAACCCAATTAAAAACTTAGATATAGATAATGAAGATATAAATAAAAGTAAAATTGATTTATCAAAAAAAATAAATAATAATGTAAATAATACTATAGATTTTTCTAAGGAAAATATAAATGAATCTATAACTGAACCTATTATTATACCTGCTAATGAATCATTGCAGAAAAATGAAAATGTTGAGAAAGAAAGAACTATGCATATTAATACTAGAGCAACTGAATACGAAAAATTTGAGCATAACAATGATACAGGTAACAATTCATCAAAAAATGGACATAAGAGAAGTAGAAAACCATTTTTTTCTGGAATGGCACCTAAAATCGCAGCAGCGGTTATATTAATAGTAGCAATTTGCATAGCTGTATTCTTCAATAGAATAGAAGGGGAATACTACATAATTAAAGCTAATGATACATCAATAAGTGCTAATGAAAAATTTCAATATGCTGTTAAGGCTGCAAAGGTATTAAAATCTAATACTACTAAAGACTTATTAAAAGCTAGTATTGTAGAAATTGCTAAGAATGATGTTGAATTAGCAGAAGAAGATTTAAATCAAGTATCAAGCATGATATCACAAGGAGACTATCAAAGTATTGCAATAGGTATAAAGGATAAAAAAATAGACAAGCTTTACAAAGATGGAAAATACCAAGATGCAGTAGCCGAGTTTAGTGAAATAGATAAACTTGGGGGAAACTTTAAAGATAATAAAAATTATGAAGATATTATGTTAAATGTAATTTCAAAAATAACTAATACTCCTCTTGCAAATACAAAAGCCTTACTTATGGAAGATAGGCAAATATGTTTTGATAACTTTGATGATGATCCTTTTGATGAAATAATAGAATTAAAAGGAAATGGAAAATACTCATATAATTCAGGATATAAATTAAATTTATATAAAATAAAAAATGGGCAATATAAATTAGTTGACAGCTTTACAATGGATCATGCATGGAATCAAACAATGCAGGGAGCATATAATTATGCTGATAATAAAAAAGGAGTATTTATCGGCTATTCAAATAATTCAAGCAATTCAGGTACAAGTGTTTTTGGAGTTGATAATGAAAAACTGCAATTAAAGGGAACTGTATTGGGGAACAAAGATACAAAGCCTGATGATGTAGATAATGACGGAATATATGAAATTGTATCAAATAGTACAAGCTTGGTGACATCAAATAACAAGGATAATACGAAATGGTACAAAGTATATGAAGATGGAAGAACTCCGACAGAAGTAAATGCAGGTGGGGGAGAAAAAGCTACCCAGAGTACAAAATCTTCAAATGACTATATTTTAAAAGATAGCGATAAGACATATTTAATGGAAGATGATCTGAAGAATTTAACGAAGGATCAGCTTGGGCTTGCAAGAAATGAAATATTTGCACGTCATGGATATGTATTTACTAATGATGAATATAAAAAATATTTTTCATCAAAAAGCTGGTATGTTCCAAATCCCAATTACGATGGAAGTGATTCTACTTTAAATGAATATGAAATAGCTAATTATAAAGTATTACAAGCATGGGAGCAAAAGAAATAGATGAATAAAATTTTATCAGGAGTTTTATCAATTTTAATATTTATAACTTTGTCTGGATGTAATTCAAGTATAGAGAAAAAAGAAGTTAATAATACCCAAGAAGTTGAAAAAAGTGATACTATAGAAACTGAAAATAAAACAGTGGATAATAGTGAGGCACCAAAAGAAGATAATGATTCCTCAAATAATGTGGAAGATCAAACAGTTGTAAATAAAAAAATAGTAGTCATTGATCCAGGACATTCTTCTAATGGAAATAAGGGAATGGAGAAACAGTCTCCAGATTCTGATGTAATGAAAATAAAAGATCCAGGTGGAGCGGAAGGAATTTCTACAAAAACGCCGGAATATGTTGTTGCTATGAGTGTATCTAAAAAATTAAAAACTTTGTTAGAACAACACAATGTAACAGTTATAATGACAAAAACACAAGATTCTGAAAGTCCAGGTAATATTGAAAGGGCAGAGGTTGGAAATGATAACAATGCTGATTTAGCTATAAGAATACACTGTGATTCTGCGGATTCTCAAAGTGCTAGAGGAACATCTATGTTAATTCCAGCTCCAATAGGATATGCAAAAGATATTAGTGCAATAAGTAAAGTATATGGTAAAACAATACTGCAAGATTTAGTTTCTACCGTAGGAATGCCTGATAGAGGTGTAGTTGAGAGATCAGATTTAACTGGATTTAATTGGTCAAAAGTTCCTGTGGTACTAGTTGAAATGGGATTTATGTCTAATGAAAAAGAGGATCAGCTTTTGAATGAAGACAGTTACCAAGAAAAACTGGCAGAAGGACTTAGCAAGGGTATATTAGAATCATTGCATTCAAATTAAATTTAGAAACTTAATTGAAAATATATAAATGTTTTTGAGGATTAAGAAAATTCCACGAAACATTTATATATTTTCTTTTTATATAAAATAAATTTATGCATGCAATATGCTGAGAAGTTAATTGTAACTATATTAAATATTTGATCTACCTTTCCATTTGGATTTTCACATCTGCTTCCCGTGGAATGCTTAAATAGCTACTTTTATTTTGTCACCTCATTTTTATCGTAGATGTCTTGAAGTTATTCTGGTTAGGGAAAAGCTTAAATTATTATTTATAGTGACCTATTTCCATGGCTGTATAATATATTTTGCCATAATATTCACTAGGCAATTCATTATTTCTGTATAAAGAATATGCTTCCCTACACAGTTTACTAACGCCATCTTTGTTTCCAGTATCTTCATAGGATTTAATCATTTCTTGAATAATTCGATTGCAATATTCTTCTGTATTTTCCATGTTAATCTCCTTGCAAATAATATTATTAATAATGAGTATTTAAATAATCTGCTATTTCTTCAATAAGTTTATTTCCACCTAGATCTAAAGCCATGATTGAGCAGCCAGCCATGTGATCCCAAGAGATATTAATTTTTATATTGTTTATAATAATATCTTGAGATTCTTCAAAGATAGGATTTCCACAGAAATCTGATAATTTAATTTCATACTTTCCCTTAAGAAGTTGTATGATTTTATTTATCTGATGTCTAGCCACTGTAACACTCTCATCTACTTTTAGGTGAGCGATAACAGTGGCACGACCCTAGATAAGTTCAACTAAGATTCAAGATGGAGGTAGAACTCCATCTGAATCAAGTTTCACTTTATATATAACTCATCATCAAATAAATCAAAAATACTGAGTCCAGAAGAAGATTCACGAATTTTTCCTATCATGAAATAAACACCTACCTTAATATAATATGAGCATAATAAAGGAAATTATATGCATTTAAATTACTAATCAAAATTACAGATGCCTATTCTAAGATCTAATAAATATCTTGAAACGTTTAATTCACAAGCAACTTCATCTAATGTTTTTCCTATTAATATATCTTTAGATATAAATGGGATTTCAAATAAAGATGAAAATATATCAGCTTCTTTTTCAAATTTATTAACATTGAAGAAGGTCTTTGTTTTTAGATAAGTGCAGTTATATTTTTTATGAAGGATAGCATGTCCTAACTCGTGCTCACATGTTATTCTCTTACACTCAGGACTAAGATTTTGGTTTATTGTTATAATTCTATTTCTCATTACATATTGATAAATCCCGTTTATTTCAGGATGAAGATCTAGTTCTCTATATGTTATTTTTTCTAATTTACATAATTCATAAACATCTGTAGTGTTATATTTTTTAACTAATTTTGAAAATAATCCCTCGATAAAATGCAAAAAAGCCACCCCCGTAATAGTTACCATAGTAAAGTAGTACAAATACAGAAGGCTTAAAACGCATTCTGTACCTGCTTTGTAATAATTCTAAAGTTATATATGCATAAGAATATCTATAATTTAGCCAATATCTTAGATGAAAAGTTCTCATTCTTATCTATTTTTTATATTTATTAGGTGAAATGAATTTATTTGCAGCATAGCTGCGTTTTTTTAAAGGTGTATATTTTTTATTTGCAATCTTTGCTTGACGTATTCCAGAAGATAAGGCTTCTATTAAACTTTCAATAGCTTCAGGTGACATAGGATTTCCTGAAAGCATGAGCCCTTCACCATTTAGTAAATCTTCTTTTAATGCTTCAATTCTTTTTGCAATGTCTCTTTCATCTTTTTTAGATAAAACAGTATTAGTTGCATCTGGAATTTCTACAGGTGTTTCGCCATCATTTATATAACCAGCAGCGGCCATAAGGTCAGCATAAGTGACACCATTGTGTGCAACAGAAGCAATTTTTTGTAATGTGCTAGGCGCTGGTGGACAAGAATTTTTATTGTTTATAATTCTTGACAATGTGCTAGAGCTTATTTTACATTGACTAGCAAAGTTGTTTAAAGAAATATCACCTTGTGCTTCTTTTATTAAACTACTAAGTAATTCGGCATTAAACATATAATCAACTCCTTTAAGTGATAAGTGAGAGTCCAAATTTATTATTAACATCTAACGAACGGATGTGCGTACATATATTATATTAATTTTAAATAATTTATTGCGTAAATGCAATGATAAGTAAAAAAATAGTAAAAAAAGTGTTGCGTTTAAGAAACGGTAGGAATATAATATTGCGTGTAAGGAATATTGCATAAGGAGAATGGGAGGGGAATATATGAATACAACAAAAGAATCAGTTAAAAAATTTGTTGATGAGCAGTTTGATGGTAACTTCAATAAATGTGCTCGGAATCTTGATTTAGCACCAAGTACCATATGGCGAATAGCAAATGGAAATGGTAAAGCAGGAATAAAGGTTATTACAAATATAATTAAATATTGCGATGATAAAAAAATTAATTACAGAAAGTATATATTTTTAAGTTAACAGCTTATAACTATTAATTATTAAAGATAAAATGACATTAGTTTTGATTAAAAGTTTATACTTGTGTTTCATGCTCGTTTTATATAGGAGCACCTTTTGTAACATGAAAAGTTGTTATTGTGCTAAGTACCTTTTCATAGGTGAATCGATCTTAGTTACAGTATAGCTGCTTTTTTTATAAGGTAAAAAGTTTCTGATTGTACTTTGCACTTTTTCAAAAGGTGAAAATGATCTTATTTGCAGCATAGCTGCTTCTTCAAAAGGTGAATTGTTCTTGGTTGTGCTACGCACTTTTTAAAAGGTGTTTAATTTTTTAAATTAAGTGTTGCGTGGAACGAACAGTTAACTGATTATAGTTATGTACAGTTTTCAAATTTTTAAACATGTAGATAAAAATAAAATCATTAGATTTGATGATTTTAGTGGAAATTAATTTTAATTTAGAGTGTTTCATTGAGAGGTGAAGGGAATGGATAAATTACAATGGCTTAAGGAAAGGCAAAAGGGAATTGGAGGTTCTGATGTTGGAGCTATTATGGGAGTTAACAAATGGAAAAGTCCTTTTGAAGTTTATGTGGACAAGACAGAAGAAATTAGAGAAGTGAAGGAGTCTAATGAATCATCTTACTTTGGAAATACCTTAGAGGAAGTTGTAGCAAGAGAATTTTCGATAAGGAGTGGCAAGAAGGTAAGGAAGGATAAAAGGCAGTTAGTTCATAAGACTCATGAATTCATGATGGGTAATATTGATAGAAGAATTGTTGGTGAAAACTCACTCCTGGAATGCACAACGGTGAATGCCTTTAGAGCAAAGGAATGGGCTGGTGAAGAAATTCCACCTAGTCACATACTTCAATGTCAGCATTATATGGAGGTCTTGGGTGCTGATACTTGTTATATAGCGGCATTGATAGGTGGACAAAGGTTTGTGTATAAAGAGATTAAGCGTGATGAGGAATTAATTTCTATGATAGTTGAAGCTGAAAAAGATTTTTGGATTAATCATGTTCAAAAAAGAATTCCACCAAAGCTTGATGGAAGTGAAGCTGCTAGTAAATATTTAAGCAAGACTTTTAAATGTATAGATAAGATGTTAGAAGTTAACTTGAAGGAAGAGTATAAGGACAAGATAAATGAATATTTAAATATAAAAAATCAAATGAAGATTCTAGATGAATCTCTTAAAGTTATAGAAAACAATCTAAAAAATCAGCTTGGAAATGCTGAAAAAGGAATTGTGGAAAAGTTCCAAGTAATTTGGAAGGGAGTAACTTCAAACAGAATAGATAGTAAAGTTTTAAAAGAAAAATATCCTGAGATTTATAAAGAAGTTTGCAAACAGTCTATGAGCAGAAGATTTGAAATTAAGGAGATTTCAAGTTAGTTAATGATAAAACATATTAAATTAATTATTCATCTAAATAAAGAGAGGGTGTTGTGTTTATGGCAACTAATAGCAGTTTAAAAAATCAATTGATTGAAAAAGAGCAAAGCACAGTAAATGTTCAAGAAACTATATTCAAAAATTTAATAAATAGTGATGAGATAAAGTCAAAGTTTACAGAAGTTTTAAAAGATAAAGCTTTTGAGTATATAAATTCAATAATAAATTTAGTTAAGGAAACTCCTACACCTAACGCCTTAGGAGCAAGCGATTCACACAAAAGCGCAGACTTGGATTCTCTGTTTATTGAATGTGAACCTAGATCAATAATTGATGCATGTATGATTGCAGCTTCCTTAGATTTATCTATCGATAAAAATTTGGAGTATGTCTGGATTATTCCTTATAAGAAGAAAGCAAATTTTCAGCTTGGATATAAGGGATATATTCAATTATTACTTAGAACAGGGGAGTATAAAGCCATAAATGTAATTGAAGTTTATGAAGGGCAGCTAAAATCATGGAATCCATTAACTGAAGAATTTAGTATAGATGTTTCAGCTAAAAAGTCAGATGCAGTTATAGGGTATGCAGGATATTTTGAGATGGTAAATGGCTTTAGAAAATATGTTTATTGGAGCAAAGAGAATATGGATTCGTTTAGGAATAATTCCTTTAATGGAGATCCAAGATGGAATAATGATTATAAGGCTATGGCTAAAAGAACAGTAATGAGAAATATGCTTTCAAAATGGGGTAGGTTAAGTGCTGAAATGCAAAGGGCGTATTTAGAAGATATTAATACAGATAAATTTATTAATGGAAATTAAATGATTGAGAGGTTTACAGTTTGGAATTAAAAATACTTAGAGTATATATAAAGTAAAAAATTTCATGTTAAATTTTGTATTTAAGATGAATTTACTTGAACTTATACCCCAAGGGCACAATGTAACCACAAGGTAAAATGTCTAAGAGTGTACGTTTTTAACTGCTATAGGAAGTGATTGGAGTATTAGAATGTCTAGGCATTAGACGGATGTATGTACTTCCATGAAGATTGATGTCCTCATGGAAAAATTGGAAAGGTTTAAAACATTTCTTTTAAAGGAGCGTGAGAAACATGTCAGATATTAAATGGATTAAGTTATCTACTAACATGCATGATGATGAAAAGATGAAATTAGTGGATGCAATGCCAGAGAGAGATACTATTCATTATTTATGGATAAGATTACTTATACAAGCTGGCAAAACTAATGCTAATGGACTTATATATCTAAATGAGAATATCCCATATAGTGATGAAATGTTATCTACAATATTCTCAAGGCCTCTAGCTTCTATAAGACTTGCACTTAAAGTATTATCAGAATTTCAAATGATTGAGATAGCTGATAATAACGTAATCAGAATAGTGAATTGGGAAAGACACCAAAATGTTGAGGGAATGGACAGAGTTAGAGATCAAAATAGAAAAAGAGTTCAAAATCATAGAGAAAAGAAAAAACAACTTGAAGCTGTAGTTAATGGAAGTGAAGAAACTAGTGTTGAAATTGAAGAACATAGCTGGGCTGAAAGTAAAGAATATGGATGTGCTGAAAGTAAAGAATATAACATTGAAGTTACAAATGATATTTGTGATAGTGCAAAAAAATCTTGTAACGTTACAGATGATAAAAGTAACGTTACTGTAACGGTGCAGAATAAGAGAGAGAATAAGAACAAGATTAAGAATGAGAATAATAAAGATAGAGAGATAAAGAAAGAAGATGATATAAATTCTAAATCTATTGAACTTGCTAAGTACTGTGACCTAATAGTTGGAATACCTAATGTTCTTAATTTAGGTGCACTTAAGTTAGCTATAGGGGTGCATGGTCAAGAATATGTAAAGATGGCTATAGATATAGCATTAAAAGCTAATAAACCTAATATGACTTACATTGAAGGCATACTGAAAAATTGGAGAAGAGAAGGATATCCAGATGATAAGGAGGTAAAGAAAAATGTCAATAGGAGCTATGGAAAGAATAGTAACCCGGATAAAAACAAATTTGCAGGATTCAAACCAAAGGAACCACGAAGCCTTACAGATGAGCAGCGAAAAAGAGCTGAAAAAAGCCTCATATAAGTGTGAGAAATGCTGTGATACTGGGTGGGTACTTATTCCACAAGAAAATAGGCAGCCCCTTGCAGTTAGCTGTGAGTGTAGAGAAATTGAGAAGGTAAAAAATGAATGGAAGCATTCAGGAATTAATGTTGAAATGACAAAGCATACTTTTGCTAATTTTAAGGTGTGGAATAGAGCTTCTCAAAGAGCAAAGGATACATCAGCAGCTTATTGCACTGATTTTGATGAAGTTAGAAATAGCAGAAGAAATAGCATTCTACTTTGTGGTCAGGTAGGAAGTGGCAAAACTCATCTCAGTGTTGCCATTGGATTAAATTTGTTAAAGCAGAAGATTAAAGTTGTGTACATGCCTTATAGAGATGGAATTACTAAGATTAAACAAAACATCCTTGACCAAGAATATTACGTTAAGGCCATCTCAAAGTATAAGCTGTGTGAGGTTTTACTTATTGATGATCTCTTTAAGGGTAAAATCAATGAAAGTGATATAAACATAGTCTTTGAAATTATTAATTATAGATATTTAAACTTTCTGCCAATCATAGTTAGCAGTGAATTTAGTATTGAAAGATTACTGAATTTTGATGAAGCTGTTGGCTCAAGAATTTATGAGATGAGTAAGGACTATGTGGTGGAAATTGAGAAAGACATACACAATAACTATAGATTAAAATAAGTTCAGCACAAGATATAGATATCCCACTTTAAAACTAAATTTAAGTGGAAACTTACCGAAATCATAAATATTTTGATTCCGAAAAGCTATGAAAATATCGCTGAAGGTTCTAAGCAGCAGGTTGTATCCACTTTAGCATGCTCCAACTTTCAGTTTGACAAGCTAAAATAGAACAACCTACAGCTAAGAACCTTTAACAGCTCATTTTCAAATGTTTTCTACATATTATGACCCTTGTGGTTACAAATATATTTATGATTTCTAGTGAAGAGATGAACTTAAAGTTTTTTCAACTTTGTAAATATGTTCATCTAATAAGTTGAGTTCTTAAATAACAATTATGAGATTAAATAGTTCAAAATTTTGAGTAGAAGTTAAGAAGATTTAAGGAGTGTTTAGGATATGGATAAAAAAGCTATTGAGGAAATTATCAATGAAAATATAAAGCTTACCGGAGAGAACATTAAGCTCGGTTATAAGGCACATTCAAAAAAATAATCAGTCCATCTACCAAGCCTATTTCCCATCATGCTACATCAGTAGATTGCCCTAATAGGCCCGCTATGAGACCAATCTACTTCCTTGCCTGATGAAAAATAATCATGGCATTTTGGATTTATTATTTTCCCTCATGTGCCTGAAAATCTGATTTTAGAAAAGAAAATAGGAATATTAGAAGAACAGACAAGAGTAATTCAAGGCAAGAAATCATCACAATATATTGTGGTTATGATGGCTTAATAAATATATAAAATTTGAGATATACAAGAAATGATTTAATCATATAAAAGAAAATAATTTTGTAGAGGAGAATGTAAAAATGAAAGCATCAGGAATAGTGAGAAAGCTAGATCCACTTGGAAGGATTGTAATACCAAAAGAAATAAGAAATGTACTAGGAATTAATGATGGAGATTCTATGGAAATAATTAAGGTTGATAATGAGGTAGTTGTTAGGAAATACAGTAAAGGCTGCATCTTTTGTGGAAATGATAAAGGTATTTCAAAATTTAGAGATGCACTTGTCTGTAGTGAGTGCAAAAAGGCGTTAGGTCAAGATTAAATCTATAAAAAGGGGGATAAACAAAAATGGAGAGTTTACGAATTTTTAAAGATGAAAGATTTGGAGAAATAAGATGGTTAAAAATTAATAATAAGGATTATGCAGTTGGGATTGATATAGCAAAAGCTTTGGGATATAAAAACCCAAGAGATGCAATTTTAAGGCATTGCAAGGGTGTCGTGAAACACGACATAGGGGTAGTTACTGGAAAGAGGAGAGATGGAACAGATGTTATTCAAAATATAGAAATGAGTGTCATTCCTGAAGGGGATATTTACAGGTTAGCAGCCAAATCAGAATTGCCTGGAGCAGAGAAATTTGAAGCATGGATTTTTGATGAGGTATTGCCTAGCATACGAAAAACAGGAATGTACGCTACAGATGAATTATTAGATAATCCTGATTTACTTATTGCTGCAGCGACTAAGTTAAAAGAAGAGAGAAAAGCAAGGCTGGAAGCCGAAAATAAGGTGAAGATATTAGAGCCTAAAGGACAATTTTATGATGATGTTGCAGGATCTAAAGATAGCATTGAAGTGGGACATGTTGCAAAGGTCCTTGCTATAAGAGGAATGGGAAGAAACAATTTATTCTCACTCTTAAGAGAAAAGAAAGTTTTGGATAAAAACAATATTCCGTATCAACAGTTTGTAGACTTAGGATATTTTAGAGTATTAGAGCAAAAATACACAGTACCTAGTGGTGAAACAAAGATAAACATTAAGACAATGGTATTTCAAAAAGGAATAGAGTTTATAAGAAGAAAAATTGGGGAGTAATAAAATATTGATTGAAATTAAGTGAATATTAAAAATTAGTAATCTGGTATTGTTGAGAGTGGAGTTGAAATGGAACTTCTAATTTCTAATTTTTATTATTGCAAGAAATTTGCTTTATGTACTGTTAATCACTTTGAACTAATAGTATAAAAAATGCTGTTGCATGGTTTGTATTAGACCTACAATAGCATTTTTTATGAGTTGCAGTTTAATTAGCACTTAAGTTATTTTATTCAAATGTCTATATTCTTTTGGAGTAACGCCTGTGAACCTTTTAAAAATAGTTGAAAAGTAGCTTTGAGCTCCAAAATTCAGAAGTGTACATATTTCAGATAAGGAATTATCAGTTAAAATCAATAATTTCTTTGCTTCTTCAATCCGTTCTTTTTGAATATAGTTACTTATTGTCATTCCTACTTCTTTCTTAAACAATCCTGATAGATAATTAGGATTCAAATTAACGGCTTTTGACAATTGTGAAAGTGTAATATCTTCATATATATGGCTGAAAATAAAATTTTGACATTTAGTGATATATTTTGAATATCGTGGTTTATTTTTAGCAATATAAGACATATTTGTAAAGTCTAAAAACATTTTCAATCTTAGATCTTGAACATCTTGAACGTTTTTTAACTCTTCCATATGTTGTGTATATTGAACACTAAGAGCATAAGCAACTTCAGAATTAACGCCACCATCAATAGCAGCACGATAGGCTATTGTACAAGCGTATATAAATTCGTTTTTAAAATGGCGTAAAGGGCTTCGTTTTGATAAAGTTCCTTTTTCTCCACTTGGAGGACTGTACAGGAAATCTAATAGCTTATTTTGGTCACCTTCCTTAATAAGAAGAAACAATAATTGTTCATACTTATAAGGAATATGGAAAGTATTATTCTTACGAGTTTCAGATAAAGTTAAGTTCAAAAGATTGTGCATTTGAGGGACGTTATGTTCTAATGCAGAATTCTTTTCTTTTATGGTATCTATATCAAGCTTGGTTTTATATATGGAGTAATATAACACCAAGCTGAAGTTTAATAATGTACTAGTGTTTATCACGGGAAGTTGATTATAGTAATTGAAAAATTTCTTTTTAT
The DNA here is from genome assembly GCF_018223745.1 of Clostridium beijerinckii. NCBI lineage: Bacteria > Bacillati > Bacillota > Clostridia > Eubacteriales > Clostridiaceae > Clostridium > Clostridium beijerinckii. The sequence continues at coordinate 3,641,964 of NZ_CP073653.1, read as the reverse complement.
ATGTAATTGGAAGGTTAAAATCAGAAATTAATTCGTCAATAGTTTCTAATGTAAGATTAGATGATAAAGATGGACCTACTATGAAGGTACCTATAAAGCTTTTATAGTCTTTTATTGAGATATAAAAAAAAGTTTCATAGAAGCTATTAATTTTTAAAATAGGAAAATTATAAATCTCATTATTCTCAATTAAACTATTGAATACATCGGTCTTACATGGAAATACAGGATTATGTACAAATCTTTCCGCGGATTCAAATAAAACATCTCCATTTTTGTCTAAGAAATGAATAGGTAACATGAAGGTTTTAGACATTATGTCACATACAAATTGTATATCTTCTTTTTCTAGAATATTTTCTAATTTATTAGTCATAATTAACTCCTTAGCATTATTAACAAACCTAAATAAAGTTATTTTTCATAATAGATTAAAGATTATTGGCATGTTAAGTGAGAAAAATTTTAAATTAAGATTGAATACCTTTAATTAACAATAGATACAAAGGGAAGCTAAATATAATAATTATATAATATAAATAATAAAAAGTATGAAAAAAACTAAAAAAATATGAAAAAAATATAAAAGAAATTTGTTGAAAAATTATAAAATAGAAACGCTGAAATTAGCTTATATCCATATAAGAAATAAATTTAAATGAGAATTATTATAAGCATAGTAGATTATTGAACAAGTAATATTCTCGTATTTACAATTAAATCTTGCAAGGTTTAATTTTTATAGATTCATTTCAAAGCTATTGTGATATTAGAGTCACTCACAGACTTAAGTAATGCAATAAGTTATTAGCTATAGATATGCTATACTATAGTATTATTGGAAAAAAACATTAGATATAAGTTTAAAAGAAAAAGACATCTTGTAAATTTGGAAGGAGATCATATATGGGTTTATTTAGAATATCGAAAGATATAGGAATAGATTTAGGAACGGCAAATACTTTAGTTTATTTAAAAGGAAAAGGTATAGTTTTAAGAGAGCCTTCAGTTGTAGCAATTAACAGTGGTACAAAGAAGGTTATAGCAGTTGGGGAAGAAGCAAAAAAAATGATAGGTAGAACTCCTGGAAATATAGTTGTTATTAGACCTTTAAAAGATGGTGTGATTTCAGATTTTGATGTAACTCAAACCATGATAGAAATGTTTATTCAAAAAATAATAAATAAAAGTGCCTTTGTATCTCCAAGGATAATTGCATGTTACCCATCTGGAGTTACAGAAGTAGAAAAAATGGCAATAGACGATGCTACTAAGCAGGCTGGAGCAAGAGAAGTTGTTTTGATGGAAGAAGCTATGGCTGCTGCAATTGGAGCGGGACTTCCAGTAGATGAGCCAAAAGGAAGTATGATAGTTGATATAGGCGGTGGCACTACTGAGGTTGCGGTAATATCTATAGATGGAATAGTTACAAGTAATTCTTTAAGAATAGCAGGTGATGAAATGGACCAAGCAATTATTAGCTATATCAAAAAAGAATGCGATCTATTTATTGGAGAAAGGACTGCTGAGGCTATTAAGATGACCTTAGGTTCAGCGTTCAAAACTGCTGATCGAGAAAAGAGTATGGAGATAAAGGGGAGAGATTTGATATCAGGTCTTCCTAAAACTATTTCTGTAACAGAGACACAAATTATAGAGGCTTTGGCAGAACCAGTGGCAGCTATTATAAGTACTATCAAAAGAACAGTGGAGAAGACCCCGCCTGAATTATTATCAGATATAATGGAAAACGGAATAATGCTTGCTGGTGGTGGAGCATTATTAGATGGACTAGACATTCTAATTAGCAATGTTACTCATATGCCAGTACACATAAATGAATCACCATTAGATTGTGTTGCACTAGGTATTGGTAAGTCGTTGGAATTCTTCGAAAAGATTAGTGAAAGAAGAATGGATAAGTAAAGTACTTTAAGAATAAATTGAGTTTAACTATTGAAAATCTAAACTTAATACCGAGAAATTTACATTTAATGTGTGGATTTGGACGTTTAGAGAAAATGCTATTTAATTACTATGAGTATTATGAGAATATGTAAGTGTAAATATAAAGAATGGAAGTGAAGTTGATTTATGTCAAAAGTACTTTTTTTAAGTATACCTGCGTATGGACATATAAATCCTACATTGGGATTAGTAAATGAATTAGTAAAACAAGGAGAAGAAATTACATATTTCTGCTCAGAAGATTTTAAAGAAAAAATTGAAAAAACAGGTGCCAAATTTAAAAGTTATAGAGTGGAACTGAGCCTTTTTAAAAGAAAACATAAGACTTCTAATGATATGGGGCCAGATAAACTTCTTGATTATATAAATGAAACGCTTAAATCAAGTGATAAAATTATAAAAGATATTTTAAATCAAATTGAAGGCAAAAAATTCGATTATATTATGTATACGGCCATGTTCCCTTTTGGAAGTATCATTGCTCAAATACTGAAAATACCTTCAGTTTCTTCCTTTGCAGTGTTTGCAACTCCTAAAGAATTAAGGTCGCAGCACAAAGAATTAATGAATGAAAATTTAATAAAAAATCATCCGGTTATAGAGACTTATAAAAAAGTTTCAAGACAATTAAAAGAAGAATTTAATGTGGAAATGTCCCATAATATCTTTGATTTATTTTTTAATAAGGGTGATATAAATATTGTATATACCTCTAAATATTTTGTTGCACATCCAGAATATTATGATGAGAGCTTTAAATTTATAGGCCCACCAATCTATGATAGAAAAGAAAATCTAGATTTTCCTTTTGAAAAATTAGAGGGAAAGAAAGTTGTTTATATTTCACTAGGTACAGTGTTTAATAATACTGACAGCAATCTATATGATATATTCTTTAAAACATTTGGTAATACTGATGAAGTTGTTGTAATGACAGCATATAATATAGACTTATCTAAATTTGATATACCTAATAACTTCATCGTAAGAAATTATGTTCCTCAATCAGAGGTTTTAAAGTATACTGATGTAGCAATAACTCATGCTGGGATGAATAGTACTAGTGACTTATTGTATAACAATGTGCCTTTTGTAGCAATACCTATAGGTGCGGATCAACCATATATGGCAAAAAGAGCTGAAGCGTTAGGTGCAACTATTTCTCTTGATAAAGATAATATTACTCCAGAGATTTTAAGAGAATCTGTTGAGAAAGTTTTAACTAATCCAAGTTATCTTGAAAATATGAGAAAAATAAGTGATTCTTTCAAAGAATCCGGTGGTTATAAAAAAGCAGTTGAAGAAATTTTCAAATTAAAACGAGATAAGATAGATCAATAAGATTTATTAATAGTAATGCATGAAAAAATAAAAGCTGCAATAAAGGTAGATTAGGTAAAAATACTTAGTCTACCTTTTGTTTTTTACAAAAAAATAGAGATAGCGAAAAATATTAGGAGAATAATGATTAGCTATCTCTATATTTATTAAGAATAGGAAACGTATTTTAACTATTGACACGATTTTAATATTCTATACATTAATTATAAGAAAATAACAAAGAGATAATATAAATCGCAAAAAGTCAATTTTTCGTAATTAGTATAATTTAAATTTAATACTAAGGCCAAAGAGAAATAAACAAGATATGTTATAATTGATTTATAATGGTAAGATGTGATGAGCTAGTATAGTTAAGGAGAATTATAATATGTATAAAGAAGGAAATGAATCATGGAAAGTAGTAGTATCCAGTGATATGTCATTAAACTTTGCTCTTTTTACTGGTTGCGTATATGGATTAATAGATATTGATAATATAGAAGGTGGAAATAGGTTATGGCCTTCAAAGTATTTTATTAACAAATGTCATAAACAATTACCTTTGGTAAAAGAACAATGGAGTGAATGGTTTAATAATATGATTAAAGGTAGAGGGGAAAAGGTTATTTCAAAACAAAGATTTGATCATGGGGATAATATGTTTAATCCACCTGACTTTTCAGATTTTCCATACTATGAATTAAGGGAATGTTGTAAAAATGCATGGCGACCTTTTATAGAATGGTGGGAAATGGTTGGTGGAGGCAGGAATGCTCTTTCTTATTTTGAAGGATTTGGCAATGAAAAAATTAATGAGTATATTAATGAATTTGAAAATAAAGTTCAAAGGAAAGTTAAGCCATTCAATTTATATATAGATTTAGTATATACAGGAACATCTAAAATTATAGAAGCAAACAATGAATATATCGTTATGATTCCAGTTAGACCTATATATTTTGATAAAGATTGGTGGATGAGTAAATTACAACAGATAGGTTAGAACAAATAAGGAAAATGTATATGGGTTACTAGTAAGTGATTCAGGTTCCAAGGTAAAATCAACATACTAAATAAAAAATAGAAGCTCCCCATATAAGTGATAGCTCCTTTTATAGTAGACAGTTAAAAGAATAAAACTGCTTCTATAAAGGGAGCATATCGAAGAATGGTAAGCTTCTATAATTTTACCTAAAACTAAGCTACTTCATATTTAGTAACTTGTCTTTGAGTAACCTGAGCACCGGATTTCTTAACTAGATCGCCAGCCTTAGTTTTAAAAACATTTTTTGAAATTATAGTGTCCATAAGTGCGTTAACTTCATCTTTTGTAAGAGTAGTTTTAACACCAGAAACACTCAAAGTGCTTTTTTCACCAGCAGAAGTTAAAAAAGTCATAGCTAAAGTATATTCCATTTAATTTCCCCCCAATCTTTAAGTAGAGAACCAGAATCTATGATTCGGTGTGAATCAGTTAAGCAGGCATCCAAATCGTGATTTGATGATGATCGCTTACTCTGTGAGTATCCAGCGAACGAATGTGAGTCGAGTTTCCTACAATATTATTTAAGAATAAGATCCTAAGCATTTGCTAAACTAGAAGATTCATTAATAAAGTAATCTCTAGTGTTAGCTTCTAATACACCTTTAATTGCATCAGCAATAGCATAGACATTTTCAGGTGTAGCATCTGTTTTTATACCTGAGAAAGTTTTTTTGGTATAAATTGGGTCGCCAGCTTTATCTAGAGCTTTTTGAACTTCAATACTAAGAGAAACAGAGTCAATAGTTTTAGTTACAGCCATGTTTCATTACCTCCTTTACTTTGTTTTCATAAAGGATATATGGATAAATTTCAGTTATTACATAAATAGATGAAAATTATTTAGATGAAGAATTAGGGAAAATAAATATTAGCAATATGAGTTAGAAAGAAATATTTAAGAGATTTATGATTTGTTAGCTTAAACAAATTTTGCCATATTTATCTTTTATTCAATTAGATAATTATTCCATGTATGAAAAAAATAGATTATAATGGGTTATATAGTCTTATAGATAATAATATTGTATTCTTATAATGTCTATAATTGGCAGTTGAAAAGTATTTAGCATACAATTTATCATAATTATAATTTGAGCACTTAGACTTTTAAATTAAGGAGAAGTATTAATGGATTAATATATGATATTAACGAGAATTTTTATTATTTTTAGATTTAAATTAACAATGAATTTATAAGTCTTAAATAATATATAATTTATTAATGTGAATTAGCAAATCAATAATTATATAGGAAGAAGTGGTAAGATGAGTTTTCAATATCCATTTATATACTTTGGTGATTTTGGGGTGAAATATTCACTTGTGATTTTTTACTTTTCGGTAATGATAGGTTTAATCATATGTTGTTTTTATAATAATATATACAAAGTAAAGTTTCAATATAGTAAGAGAAATACTATAATAATTTTATTAGCATATATATCATTGATACCATTTTATTGGTTAAAAGATTTATCTGCTAACAATGAGTTTTTAGTTGATTTATTCCAATTAATCTTGAGTTTTGAATTTATTTTTATTGTAATAATTTTTAGTATAATAGCTTATGGATTATTGATATATGTTAACAATGATGCATATTTTAATACATTAACTATTCCTATAAGCATTTTTATATATATGGACATGTTCCTGACAGTAGCTACCAGGCAAGTGGAATTTACGAAGTGGTATAATGTAGCGAATTTTGTATTACTAGGTATATTTATTTGGTGTATTAATAGTATTAAATTAGAAAAAAATAGTGTTATTGAAGGAAATGGTATAGATAATTCAGTAAAGTATTATTCGCCAATAGAAAGCATTGAAGATTTATTTGAAATAAGAAAGTTTCAAGCTAAGCATTTGGAAAATTTGATTAATAATCATGAGGTCAATGAATCATTGTCAATATGTATTTCTGGAGAATGGGGCAATGGCAAAACATCATTTGTAAGTGTTGTATTAAATGAACTAAATAAAAATGAGAACAAGAAACATAAAATTGTACGAATAAACACAATGGATATGGATAGCATGGAATCATTATTTAAGTATTTATTTCAAAGAATTAAAGATGAATTTAAAAAAGAAAATTATTATGTTGGAATATGTAGTGAATTTCAAGACTATATATCATCAATTATAGAAGTCATATCTAAAGCAAAAGTCAAATCAAATATTATTAAAAGTCTATTTGAAAAAGAAAAAGATTATAGGGAAACAAAAAAATATTTAGAAAAAATGTTGATGCAGATGTTAGGTGAAAATAAATTAATAATAGTAGTTGATGATATTGAAAGGTGCGATAATGACAAAATAATTCAATTTATTAATTTTATTAAAGAGATTGCAACTTTTAAAAATTGTATTATAATTTTTTTAGCTGATTATAAACAATTAGAAAATAGTTTAGATAAACCTATAGAATATATTGACAAATATTTTAATCATATAATTAATTTGGCTACAGTTAGTTATACGGACATTGTAAGTTATTTTGTACATAAAAATCTATCAAATCTTAAACTTTTTTCATTAGACATATCAACATCTATTTTAAGTGAAATAGATAAGTGGATTTCAGAAATTTTATCGGAAATTTCAATAATAGAAAAAAAGTTGAGAGAACTTAATCCATATCCATATTTAATCAATAGAAAAGAAAAAAAAGATGAAGTCGAAAAGAATAACATAAAGAAAAAATTACTTAATGAACAAGCTTTATTTATTCAAAATAAATTGAGTAATCCAAGAACGATTTCAAAATTATTTGTCTATATTAATGAACAATGTAAAATTATAAATGAAGAACTTCAAAATAAATATGAAAATGGAGATGTTGTAGAAAAATATTTAAAGAAAGTGGAAGCAGCTAAAAATATTGTTATTATCTCATTTATACGTTCGGTTATGCCAGAAAAGTATGACTACATTCATACAAAAGGTTTTAATAATTATGTCGATTTTTTATGTGATGTGAATTCAACTAAAGATTTTGAAGATCAATTAATAAATTCTTTGGTATCTGAATTATGGTACATAGAGTATTCTAGGGAAGCAATCAAGGGATATAAACATTATGAAATAATGAAGTTTATGACTTGCCTGTTTGAGAACCCCCATGATTTAGATAAAGTAGTCAATGGTTTTACATCATATGATGACAAGTATATTACATTAATTGATGATGAAAATTTTGAAGATGTTGATATTGATTTTGTAGAACTTTTTTCAATAATTATGAGGAATTATTCATATGTGAATAGTGATAAGGGAGCAAATTTACTTGAGAAATTGTTTGATAATGCAGAGCGCGTTATAGAGAATGAAAGTGGAAATGGTTATGCTTTTAATATTTTTAATTCAAATAGTGGAGCTCGAAGATATTGTAATCCTAAATTAATGCTTATGCAATTGTTTTACAAAAAATTTTGTGATAAAAATATTATATTAAATAATTCAAGTGAAGTTGAAGAAGAAGTAAATTTGTTTTGTAGAAATTATATGGGAACGTCTTTTATTTATTTAAACAAAATTCTTTCATATCATTTGACTGATAATAATAACAATATTGATGTTATTATGCGTGCAAAAGAAAAATCACAGAATGGAAGAGGATTTTATGAAAAATTAGACCTATTTTGTGAAGAATTAAAACCATATTTTAAAAGTAGTGGGAATACTCCAGTCGAAATGATTAAAGGGTTTGTAAATGAATGTAAAGAAGAATTGATAAATATGGATTTTCTAAAAGAAGAAGATATAAAAAATGATTTAGATGAAGCTTTCGCGCAAGTAAGAGAATATGAATACCTAGAAAAGATTATGCAATTTATAAATGAGGAACAATTAGTTACTACGGAAGATTTAGATTTAAGTAACATCACATTTTATAATATAGAAGATAAGATTAATGACTTTATGAACAAATTGAAGACTGACATGTCAGAGTCATTTAAGTATAAATCTCCTTATATTATGCAAGAATTCTTTATTACTGTGCGACAACTAGGAGAAGACAAGGCATTTTCTGATGAGTTAATAAACAAATTGATGGACCTAATTTCAGTATTTAAAGAGTCTAGTAAAACAGATGTAAATTACTATCGTAGGGTTATATTCTATATTAAAAAGAGTAGTAAGAAAAACGAAGACATTAATACAGCAAACTAATTTTTTCTCATATTGATTGGTAAATCGAATTTTCATTATATTGTAGAAATAAGAAAGCAATAGTTGATAGTTGGGTTAATAAAGATGCTGAGTATGAAAATTGGAGGTTGATAAAGATAAAATTATCTGATGAACTTTAACTTTTAGTTATTCATATACACATTAGGCTAATAATAAGAAATTAAAGTATATAATAACTTTATTTAAAAAGTAAAGATATATTGAGGAGAATAGGGGGGAGCTAATGAAATTATTTATTATTGGAAATGGATTTGATAGAGGTCATAATTTAAAAACGGGTTATTGGGATTTTAGAACTTTTTTGGAAAAATGTTATCCTGATTTTTTATATAGTTTTGAAAGTAATTATAATATTTATCCTGGTTTTTCAGATGAAGAAAAGCAACAATTGCTTTGGAATGAATTTGAAAGTAATTTAGCTAATATAGATGAAGACGTAATAATAGAAAATGCAGTATCAATAGATATGGGATTGGAAAGTGGGGATATTGGAATTGAAGATACGTTATATACATATTTTTCGGAGGACTTTAGGTATATAAAACAATTACCTTATTATCTAAAACTTTGGATACAAAGTATAAGAATACGTGATTTATTGCCAAGAACTACAATAATCGAATCTAAAAGCAGTGATATGTATGTTACTTTTAATTATACAAGTGTTTTGGAAAATGTATATAAAATAAGTGGGAATAAAATTACACATATTCATGGGTCACTAAGAATGCGTGATGGTAATCCAATAATAGGTCATGGAAATCATAAAAGAATTGAGGAGATTAAAGAAAGGCATGAAAAAGCAGATGAAATATTTGATGAAAGGGAATCAAGTATAAGTAGCGTTATAGAGGAGTATTATAATGATACATATAAAAATGTAAGTAACTATATGGATAAATTAGTTTCTCTACAAAATGAAAAAATAGAAGAGGTAATTGTGATTGGACATTCATTAGCAGGTGTAGATATGCCATATTTTAGTACAATTAATTCTTATACAAAAGCTAAAGCAAAGTGGAAGGTATATTATTACGATAAAGATAAAATAAATCAGATGTATAAGAATTTAATAAAATTTGGTATTAATAAAAGAAAGATAGAGATGAAAGATTCCATAGAATTTTATGATATTGTTTGATGCATTTACATTTGTATATAATTCTAATGATTCAAGTATAATTGGTATTCATTATAAAGAAAACTTCCCATTATTCATATACCCATTAGGCTGATAATATGAATTTGGTATTGGGGACGACAAATAAAACTTGTTTTCTTAGAACTGAGCAGTATTGTATTTAGAAAATATGTTGTGAGGATTAATTGAACAATAAATTATAATTTAATAAATACTCAAACAAGGTGGTGAAAAAATGCAGAATAAACTTGACCAATTATTTATAAGATTAGCAAAACTTTTTACAACTATAGAAGAAAAAGGATTAATTCAAGTTAGGCTTATTGAAGAAAAAGATATTATTGATAAATTTTATAATAAAAGCGTAAGTATGGTTTTAGATGGCAGGATACCTGAACATATTGACTTAATTCTATCATTTGAATTAGCAAAATCAATAAGAGATAATCTTGACGATGAAACAATTAAATGCTTAATACTTATAAAAAAATTAATAGAACCTATAAGAAATTTAGAATATTATAATATAATTGAATTTGCAAAAGTTTGGGCATCTACAGAAGTTTACCATGAAATAAATGATAAAGTACTTCAAAGATATGTACAAAAAGATTTTGAAAATGCTTAAGCTCAGGAATTATGCAGAGTTAGACTTGAGGATATTTATAGATGATGAACAGTAAGATAGTGATATTTGGTTATTGGTAAATTCCAATTTATAGAGTTATCAATAGCTGCTGAAGCGTAGATCAAGCATTAATAGAATTCAGATTACCATTATTCATATAAGAAGACATTAAAACAATTCAGAAGAACATACTAAAAACTAGTTAAAGCCCAAATAATTAATATCAAAACATACTTTTAACCAAAAAGGCCTTTAATAAGTTTGTTAAAAATTATTGCATCACACATCTATAGGATAAAAAGTTTTAGAGATTTCAAATAGATAAAAAACTATTAAGTAATATAATTGACACTTAACATTATAAGGTATATAATTGTACAAAAATAAAAGCTATGAAGAGAAGAGTAGTTATGAGGGAATACTCAGAGAGTTTCCATTTGGTGTGAGGAAATTATGAAATCATAATGAAACAAGTCTCGGAGCTGCATACGGATCTTATAAAGTAAAACTTTTTTAGGTGAAATTTTATTTTCGCTGAATTTAGTTTAACTTATCTTAGAGAGTGCAACCTATAACTCACATTTGAAGAAGAAGTGATGTTACGGATCTCTACCTATAAGATAAAAATTCATTATAAGTGATGCTATGACGTAAGTTCACGTTACAGAACCAGAGTATGATTTGCCCTATAATTCTATAATTTTAGGGAGATGGTGTACTTGAAGAGCCTAAAATGGTGACATTTTAGGGAAAAGGGTGGCATCGCGAAATAGAAGTTTCGCCCCTGTAGAAGTATTTTCTACAGGGGCTTTTTTGACGTTAAAATTGAGCATATGAAAAATTATAGGTTTAAAATAGCATAGATATTTTATTTTTTGATTATCCAAAGTATGAAAGTTAGAAATTTAAGGAGTGAGAAGTTTATGATAAGTAAAAGAATAGAAAAAAGCGAAAGACCAACATTTCCAAAGAAGGCTATAGTAACAGCTGGAATGCCTTATGGAAATAAGAATCTTCATTTTGGCCATGTTGGAGGAATGTTTATTCATGCAGATATATTTGCAAGATTTTTAAGAGACAGAATAGGGAAAGAAAATGTTATTTTTGTATCTGGTACAGATTGTTATGGTTCACCTATCCTTGAAAGCTACAGAAAGCTAAAGGAAAATGGATACGAAAATACTATGGAGGACTATGTTAAGGCAAATCATTTGAGTCAAAAGAAAACCTTAGAAGATTATAATATCAGCTTAAATATTTTTGGTGCTTCAGCCCTTGGAAGGACAGGAGAATTTCATAATGAAGTTTCAGAAGAAATATTTAATACTTTATTCAAAAATGGTTATATAAAGAAGATGTCAGCATTGCAATTTTATGATGAAGATAAGAAAATCTTTCTTAATGGAAGACAAGTAATAGGGAAATGTCCAATAGCTGGGTGTAACTCTGATAAAGCTTATGCAGAAGAATGTTCATTAGGGCATCAATATATGGCATCTGAATTAATTAATCCTATTAGCACTTTATCAGGAAATAAACCAATATTAAAAAGTGTAGATAATTGGTATTTTACCTTAGATGAATCCATGGATATAATGGAGGAACTTAATGAGTTTTTAAAGAAGAATACTAATAGACGAAAGTATGAAATTAACACTATAGATGAATTTTTAAAGAAGCCACTAATATATGTCCCAAGAAAATATATTAAAGATGTAAATGATCTAGAAGCTAAATTTCCAAGCCATGAAACAATAGATGAAGAGAAAAAATCTTCACTAGCCTTTATTTTCCAAACATTAGAGGATAGGGATAAGGCAAAAGAAATATTGGATAATTTAAACATTAACTATACTAGTGGTAAGACATTGGTTCCTTTTAGATTATCAGGAAATATAGAGTGGGGAGTAAAAGTGCCAGATAAAGAAGATTTAAAAAATTTAACCTTCTGGGTGTGGCCAGAATCTTTATGGGCTCCAATTTCTTTTACAAAAGCATATTTGGAGTCAAAGGGTACGAATCCTGAAGAATGGCGTAATTGGTGGGATAATGATGATTCAATGGTATATCAATTTATAGGGGAAGATAATATATATTTTTATTCAATTGCCGAAATGGCCATGTTTATTGGCTTAAAGGTGCCTAAGGGTGAAAATGTAGATGTTACTAAGCTAAATTTACCACACATTGTTTCGAATAAACACATTTTATTTATGGATAAAAAAGCAAGCAGCAGTTCAGATATTAAGCCACCAATGGCAGATGAATTATTGAAATTTTATACAAAGGATCAATTACGCATGCACTTTATGAGTCTTGGATTATCTTCAAAAAGTGTTGGTTTTAAGCCACAAGTTTACATGAAGGAAGAAGAAAAAGTAGGAGCAGATCCAGTATTAAAAGAAGGAAACCTTTTAACAAATGTATTTAATAGACTTATTCGCTCATGTTTTTATACTTTGCAAAGTCTTAATGAAGATATTCCTAAAGAAGAGGTAAGTGAAAAAATTAAAGAATTAACAGAAAAAGCAGTATTAGAATATGAAAGACATATGTATAATCAAGATTTTCATAGAATAGCATATGTTCTGGACGATTATATAAGGGAAGTAAATAAACATTGGGCTAGTAATATTAAAAATGAGGAATTAAAAAGAAACGTAATATCAGATTGTTTTTACGCTTGTAAAGTTATAGCAGTACTAATACACCCTATAGCACCAGAAGGATGTGAAATGTTTAAAGATTATCTAAATATAGATGATGAACTATGGAATTGGGATAAAATATTTGAACCTATTACTTCTTATTTTAAAGATGCTGATAACCATAAGTTTAAATTTCTTGAACCAAAAGTGGATTTCTTTAAGAAAATGGAATATCAATATTGATCGAAGATGAATGCATTTAAATTATTGTTGTTAATGAATCATATGAAGATTATATTTTAAAGCAAAGAGATAATAGTTTTGATGTAGTATATTTTTATGCCTTAGAATATCCATTCTTATAAAGTTCCAAGAGCCCATGAAAAATGGTATTCAGAAAAAAGAAACTAATAGAAATGCATTTCTATAACTTGGCATAGGTTCGATATTTGTTCGTTGGATTAATACAAAAAGTATAATTATAAAATTAAGTATATTAAATATTTAAAAATTGGAGGGGCATATGATTGAAAAAATATGTGAAATTATTGATGGAGAGTATCACTGCGATATTGATATAACTACTGATGAATGGAAGCAATTGTTAACAAATTCTAGAGTTTTTGATGATAAAAGTAAAGAAGCTATAAGAAAATGGTACATAGAACCTGGACACTCTGCCACTTGTGGTTATATTGGTAAAAAATATAATGAGCATAGTATGAGTGCTAATGGAATTATAAATGGTTTGGCTGGAAGAGTGCAGAAAGAAATTGGGCGGTTCGTTGTTAAGGGAAAAGGTGATATAGCTAAAGGTACAAGATTTATTGTGGTGATGAAAAGCAAACAAATTGATACAAAACCAAAGACTTGGGAATGGACATTAAGAGAAGAGCTTGTTCAAGCTATTGAAGAATTAAACATATTTTCAGATAATAGTTATTCGGATGATGACCTTATTTTAGATATCGGCAAAAGTGACCTTTCTTCGGATACCACACATTTTGAATATAGTGGTAAATCTAAAAATAAGAAAGATCCTGTTTATGTTCAAAATAAATATGTGTATCCTAGAAGCCGAAGAGTGTCAATAAATGCGCTGCGACACGCAAAGTATAAATGTGAATTTGATAATACTCATTTAACGTTCATTAGAAGAAATTCGGACATAAATTATACTGAACCCCATCATCTAGTACCAATTACTTACCACAATAATTTTGAAATATCTCTTGATGTCGAAGAAAACATTGTTTCTTTATGCTGTAATTGTCACAAACAAATACATTTAGGAGAAGGTTTTGAAGTAATGCTTGAAAAACTATATAATGAACGAAAGGATTTGTTAAAAATGGTCGGTATAGATATTTCTTTAGATGAGTTGATTAAACTATATAAAAATGATAAATCCTAAAATTAAATAATGGAATTTAAAGAGTATCATATTAAGTTGGAATATGTTGTGTTCATAATAGCAAGTTGATGCAACTAGATAATAATACTTAAATACAAAGCAAAGTTTAGGATAATTAATGGTGAACCGTATCATAAATAAAGGATAATAAGTAAAAGTAAGTAAAGTGAATTCGGAGAGTTACCTTCAAGGAGCAACAAAAAAGGCTGTTGCATATGTTGATTTCAAAAATAACAATAAACAAAGCTAGAGATATAGAGTCAATAGAGCTTAAGTAGAGAACTCAAATCTATGATTTGATGTGAATCACTTACTAAGCGAGTGTATACGAGTCGAGTTTCCTTTAAAAATGATAACTTAATAATGTATTTAATTAATGTAGGAGAACCAAGTTCAGATGGAGGAGGTTCTCCTTTTTCTGTTGTTTCAAAAAGAATGTTGATGATAAATCCTGTGAATATAAAAATATGTATATAATTAATGAACAAAAATATGAAGATACTGATTAAAAACATGTTAGAATTAATTCGCAATGGTAAAGTTAAACTACGAACTAACCATTAATTATATTTTGTGCTATCTACTGTTTTTACAAAAATAGAGATATTGCACAATAGACTAGTAAAAGTGCCATGATTGTATTGGTTATCTTTGCATATTTTGAAAATATCTGCTTGAATATTGACCCAAATATCGACCAGCACAGCGTAAATGAAAACCCGATAAATGCCAACAATATGGCAAATCCAAACAGCGCAAGCAATTGGTTGGAATAATACGGTAAGATATATGCTTCCATTGAAATGATGCAGTAGATATAGATCTTTGGATTAACAAATTGTAAAACCAAACCTGACCCAAATCCACTTCGTGCGTGACTCTCCATAATTTCGGGTGAACTTTTGAATGTTTTCCATGATAAATAGAGCATATAGGCAGCACCAATAATAAGCATTGGCATTTTAATCGTTGGCAGCACGAAAGAAAGCAGACTGCTAAATAGTGTGCAAACAAGCATAACAACGGAAAATCCTGCCCATATTCCGATGTTAAACGGTAGTGACCTTTTGAAACCAAGACGACTTGCGTTGGACATGGACATAATATTGTTTGGTCCAGGTGTTATTGCTGTAATTATTGCATAGGTGAGAAAATTGATCCAACTAAACATTTAATTTGCCTCCTTTAAACTGTGATGATATAATGTATTTAAAGTACAATATATAAGATTTCTAATTTATTGTACTATTAGTTCGATATAGTGTCAATAGGTGAAAGGAGAAGATTTTTTGGATATTAATACCACGGTTTCTCAAAATATAAAGCATATTCGGGAACAAAAGAAATTGACGCTGGATGCAGCTGCCAAGACGACTGGAGTATCTCGTAGTATGTTAGCACAAATTGAAAAAGGGGATGTGAATCCCACATTATCTGTATTATGGAAAATTGCTAATGGGTATAAGGTTTCGTTTACTTCTCTAATTGAAGAATCCGAAAAACAAGCAACTATTCTGCCATTCAAGGATATCACTCCAATTGTTGAGGATAGCGGGAAGTATATAAATTATCCGTTGTTCACCTTTGACGAACAACGTTTATTTGAAACTTATCGTATTGTGATTGCTCCAGATGGAGGTTTGCAAGCAGAAGCTCATCTTGCCGGAACGGAAGAATATATAACAGTATTCAGTGGTAATATCGAAGTCACAGTTGGCGATACAGTGTATTCTTTAAACGAAGGTGATTCCATTAGATTTAAGGCTGATATAACTCATTCATACAGAAATATAGGAAGTCAAGAAGTCATTCTTGCTATGCTTATCTACTACTCCAAACGAGCATAGGGTGTAGCAGTTAAAAGTAGAATGATAAGAAGTATCTAAGAGGTGCTTCTTATCCTCAATAAAAGAGCCTGTTATATAAGTGAGAAAGAGAATGAGTTATCACTTACTACTGATACGGTGAACCATACCATAAATAACGGGATTTTCTTTGAAATGATAGAAAATGTATATATTATTCTATTGAAAACTCTTACCTTAGAAATATGGTAAGAGTATTTTTATTTTCAAGGAGGTACAAGAAACTATTCAAGATATATTACAGAAACTAGACAATGAATATGGGGGATACAGAAATAAATATGAAGATGGGTGAGGGGATGTTATAGTCGTAGAGGAAGAGAAAGAACTTGAAGAAAAAAAGTATAAGTATTACATTGATTCGCCGATGTTATTGCTGAATATGCTGATAAGATGGTATGTAGTAATGGTGGAACTTATACAAATCCCTTGATAATTCAAGTAGAACTAACACCACAAAATTTAAAAGATTATGTGATTGGACAACAAGCCTTAATTACCAGTGAAACAGTGATTAAGGCTTGTTCTATTATAAAAAATATGGAAGATTACTATACTAAGAAAAAATGCTTTAAGACACTAAAATATCGGAACCATCAGCAATATATTAGAAGGCAGTATTGTTTAAAATTAATGATTAGTTTGCATTTCTTTTATTATAATTCAAAGTGGTACCCCGTCTAGACATCAGATAAATAAATGAATTAGAAGTTTAAAATCGGGAACTGATAATGCACAATATATTAGGAGAGATGCCATAACAATATTAAATAACTTTCTATGACGGCTAAGAACTTTTTGAAATAATGCACCAAAAAGAGTCCAGCAGGACATCGATATAAATCCTACTAATGAGAGGAAGATAGCAAATAAGCATAATATTATGCTCGATTTATAGTAGGGGATTATAAAAATTGAATTCACCGTTATGCCATAAAGTATTGTTTTAGGATTCATGAATTGCATAAGCATTCCAGATTTAAATGTGTTGATGTTGTAATTATTAATTGCATTTGGGTTAGAATTACTTTTGAGTATCTTGATAGCTAAATATATTATGTATGCTGAACTAAATACCTCCATAGACAACTTTATGTTGGGGAGAAGTTTAAATAAAAATAAGTTAAGATAACCGCACAATAACATGATCACAGCCATACCAGCTGTAGCACCTAGAACAAATTTAAATGTTTTTTTATATCCAAAGTTAGTACCATTTGTCATAGACATAATATTATTTGGACCAGGCGTAAAAGTTGAAACAAGAACATAAGATAAAAGTGCAGATAAATTGAACATAGCTTACCTCCTTAATGATTAAATTTGAAAAGATAGTAACAATATGATATCATGCTACTAATAATTAGTGAAATCAATAGTTTAAATTGTAACAATCAAAATAAATGATTGATTTTTGGGGGGATATAGAAATGGAATTTCGTCAATTAAATGCATTTATTACCGTAGCTAAACTGAGTAATTTTACAAAAGCAGCATTTGAGCTAGGATATTCACAATCTGCTATTACTGCTCAGATACAACAGTTGGAAAAAGAATTAGGTGTTAATTTGTTTGAAAGATTAGGGAAAAGTATATCTTTGACTTCAGAAGGGGAAAAATTTCTTGTTTATGCTAAGCAAATAATTAAACTTTCTGATGAAGCAAAAAGCACTTTAATTACATCAGATGTAGTAAAGGGAACTTTGACAATAGGGGCTAATGAATCACTTTGTGCTGTAAGGCTGCCTCCTATATTAAAGGAATTTCATGAGCGTTATCCGGAGATTGAAATTATTCTAAAAATGGAAGGCAATAACAAATGTAAAACATTGATAAGAGAAAATCAGATTGATGTTGCTTTTATCATTGGTCAGAAAATCAATGATTTTGAGTTAATTACAGAATTGGAATTTCCTGAACCTTTAGTTTTGTTAGTAGCCCCAGGACATCCACTCACTTTCAAGAAATATGTTTATCCTGAAGATATTGCTGACTGTAACATAGTTGTTGCAGAAAAAGGCTGCGGTTACCGAAATCTTTTTGAACAAAGTCTCAATGATGCTGGGGTAACTCCGAAATCAATAATGGAAATGGGCAGTATCCAATCAATCAAACAATTGACAATGGGCGGACTTGGAATAACGCTGCTTCCAAAGATTGCTGCTGCGGAGGAATTGAAACGAAATGAATTGATAGAACTTCATTGGTGGGAAGATTCCTTTTATTTGACAACGCAAATGGTATATCATAGGGATAAATGGGTTTCAAGGGCATTAAGAGCTTTTATAGACATGAGTAAAGAAATGATGAATAGTTAATATAATATTTTGAATTCAAATAACAAAGGTATGTATTTTGTGTTCTTAGTGTCTTCTTATTAAATTAAACATTAATATTTTTATATGACGTAACAGTTGAAAATGGAATGATAAGAAGCATCTAAATAAGAATTCTTTATTTTTCAACGAAAGAACTTTTTATATAGATGAGAAAGGAAAAAGAGTTATCATTTGCGAGTGTTACGGTGAACCATGTCATAAGGGATGTAGACTTTTTTAAAATATTGTATGATGAACCGTATTGAAGTAGAAGTATTGTTCAATGGTTTAAGAGAATTTTGATTTATGTTAGTCTAACTTTTACGCAGAAATTGGAATATTTGCGTTAAGGGATTATAATTAATATTTAATCAATTTATGAAATAATCTGCTATCAACTAAACGAATTGATAGCAGATTATTTGTTTCTACTAAGCTTTCAAAAATATATACTTAATTTTGTATCTAACAAATTCGACACTTTAACTGCCGATTCTACCTTCTACTTTTTATTTATTAGCAGGGAAATCAGTAGAAAAGGCAAGTTCTTTTTGTGCTTCAAGTTCTTCAAGACGATTTGAAAGTGATTGATGTATCGTATTATAAGCTCCGCTGCCAAGAGCAATTCTTATTGGTGCTGGCTTTTGGTCAGCACTGTCAATCATGATTTTCACCATTCTAGCAGGATCACCAATAGGAACTATCGAGGTATCTTCAAAACCGCGTCTGGCATTATGTGCTTGAGAAATCGAGTAAGCCTCTAACTTTTGACCCAATACTACACTATGATGTGTAAAATTCGTACGTGCTCCGCTTGGTTCCACTATTGTAAGACTGATGTTAAAAGGAGCGATTTCTTGTCTTACGGCTTCGCAGAATCCTTCAATTCCCCATTTAGTTGCATGGTAGAGTGATCCTCCAGAGAATGCAGTTTGGCCTGCTGATGATGAGAGTTGAATGATATGCCCTTCTCCTTGAGCACGTAGATGTGGTAATGAAGCTCTAATCAAATGGATAGATCCAAGGAGATTTGTGTTAATCTGATGAGTAATTTGCTCAATAGTTAATTCTTCTGCTGCACCAATAAGGCCATAACCAGCGTTGCTTACAATAACATCAATTTTTCCAAGTTCGTTGAAGGCTTGATCGACAACCTCATAAATTGTGTTGGTGTCTGTAACGTCAAGATGAAACACTCTAAGAAGAGCACCGTATTTTTCCTTAAGGTCTTCTACTGAATTCATATTGCGTACAGTACCAGCAACTTTATCGCCCCTCTCAAGGAGTTGTTCAGTCATATGTCGTCCGAATCCACTGTTAATACCAGTTATAAACCAAGTTCTTTGTTCCATTTCTTTATACCTCTCTTTTATTAAAATTTAATAGTTTAGACATCAAGTTTGACTAACCATATTATCACATTAAAAATCAAAACATAATATAACGATAATGTTTAAAATTTGCCTAATTCTGCAAAGTATTAATTCAATGAATTGATGAAAAAACAAATTGATTTTTGATATAATATTTACTATAGTTTTAAGGAATATTATCATTGAGTTAGATAAATGAAATAAGATGTGGAAATTATCAGCAAATGGTTTAAGTATAAAGGCTGGGTGAGAAATAAATGTTAGAACAAAAAGAAAATTTAAATAAAGAAGTATTATTTGAAGAAAGTAACTTTATTAAGCAAAAGACATTGAATACTATAATTGGAATGACAGAGAGGATAGCTAAAATTGATGGAAATACCAAAACAATAGTCCCATTTTTTTCGGTTACCAGGCACAGTCATGAAATTCCTATAACTCCTGGAGTTATGAATCCTGCATTTAGTATTATTCTTCAAGGAAGAAAGGAGTTTCATTTCGGAGATGAGACTATACATTTTAATGCAGGTGATTTTGCAGCGTCTATTATTGATATGCCTGTATCCGTACAAGTGATAGGAGCATCAAAAGAGTTGCCCTGTATTAGTCTGCGTATTGATTTTACTACAAGTGAAATTGCTTCTGTAATACTGGATGCTAAAATTGAATTTAACATAAAAAATAAGAATCTTTATTTAGGAGCATTTGTAGGAAAATCAGATGAGGAACTATTAGATTTATTTATCAGACTTTTGAAGCTAATAAATAAATCTAAGGATACTTACTTTTTATCGCAGCTTATTAAGCGAGAAATGATTTATCACTTATTGAGTGGAGAGTACGGATACTTGTTTTTTCAACAGGTTCTAGCTGAACAGCAGGCAGATGGAATAGGTAAAGCAATAGAATGGATCAAGGAAAATTATAAACGTTCTTTTACCGTGGAAGAGCTAGCAAAATCAAATAATATGAGTGTATCAGGACTGCACCATAAGTTTAAAGCTGTAACTGCCATTGGTCCGCTACAATATCAGAAAGAGCTGCGACTTCATGAAGCAAGACGACTCATGTTTAGTGATTCTATTGATGTTACTACTGCTGCCATGGAAGTTGGTTATGAAAGCTCATCTCAATTTACCAGGGAATATAAGCGGTTATTTGGACAGCCGCCACTAAAACATATAAGAGCTTTGCGAAAAAGTTTTGAAAATGGTGAATTTCAAAGTGGTATATAAGGCGTATCATTTGGTGATAATAGATGGTTACAATACTTAGACAGAATAGAAAATTCATTGCAAAGAGCCTATAAAAAATGAAAAGAACACTATTTGATATAATGTTCTTTTCATCTTTTTAAAGTACCCATACCTGTAGAAATAAACCCAATAATCTCAGAAATTAGAAGTTCTTGAGGGATTGGTCTATTCTGAACTTCCCATTTGTAAATTACATTATAAATAGAAGTGCTCATCATTGTTGCAACTAATTGGGCACGTATTTGTTCATTTTCAGCTAATTCATGGTCTTTTATTAGCATCTCATAGATTATGGAATATAGCTCACAAGATATTTTATCTCCTATTAAAGGTAAAATAGAGGCAAAACCGCACTTGCAGATGCTTTTTACCATTTCAAAGTACTCACAAACGCAAAGAATGAGGATTCGTATAGTATTCTCATTTAGGCGCATCTCGCCTAGTAGTTTATGGGAAAAGATCTCAGAGAATTTCTCTACTATGACGGTGTCCAGTAGTGCATATTTATCTGTAAAATGTGCATAGAAGGTTGCACGGTTTATGGTGGCCACGGTAGTAATATCCTTGACTGTAATGGAGTCAAAGCCTTTTTTAGTAACTAGTGAAATAAAAGCGTTGATAATAAGATCACGGGTTCTTTTTACTCTAGGATTATTTATATTTACTGACATATTATTACCTCATTTAAAAGAATTTTAGTTAAACTCATATTGCAGATTTAGTTTTATGCAAGCAACACTTTATCAATTTTGTTGGTTGAAAAATATATAAGCTAAATTTATAATCATTATAAGCAACACGAGTTGTTTTTGCAATATAGGTTGCTAGAATAATTGTTTGAAATAAATATTTATTACTTGGAGGTAAATATGTCAACTATAAATCCAAACTGTAAATGCATAAATAAAAGCTGTAAAAATCACGGTAATTGTAAAGCCTGTAGAGAGTTTCATAAATCACAATCATATCTTAATGAAACATATTGTCAGGCTGGTGCAGTTAAATTCATAACTAAAGGATTAATATCTAAGTTAAAGTTACATTCTTAGCATATAACTTAGCAATTCAAATGCGGACTTACTATAAAATAAAAAGGGTGGGAGTGTTGAAATATGAATTTAGATAATCCGATTTTCAAGAAGTCAATTATAGAAGTTATAAAAGCAAGAACATCGATGAGGTCATATAATGGAGTGCCTTTGGATAAAACAATAGGCGATAGCATAATAGATGTTATAATAGCAAGTTATTTTCGCGTTTTTCCTCATGAACTTTTTTTCTTTCTTCGTTAATAATTTGCGCCGCGTTAGGAGATGTATACTTCACTATTTTGGTATGAATAAGGTCTAAATTTTCATTGAGATCATTTATTTGGTTTAAAATTGCTTCTTGATGTTTTAAAAGTAATTCTTTTCGTGAATCTATGGTTCTAGAACCTTCCATGCATAAATCAATATATTTTTTTATATCCTTAAGTTGCATGCCAGTATTCTTTAGACAACAAATTGTTCTAAACAGGCTTACGTCTGATTCAGTAAAAACTCTGTTTCCTGATTTATTTCTCAAAACAAATGGCAGAAGACCCTCTTTGTCATAGAAACGAATTGTATAGATAGAAACGCCAAACATTTTTGATATATCTTTTATTGTATAAGTCAATTTTAAAATCCCCTTTAAAATTTATTAAAAAAAGCTTGACCTAGATATATCTCTAGGTATTAACATGAGTATAAATCATAGGAAATTAAATTTCAAGTAACTTATACCTTCTTGGATTAATATTAAAACTGATGACTAAGGAAATACTGTCTTTGAAATATAAGTAGCGGTATAAATAATGAGATATTAATTTCTAAATGGTTAATAAATACTTAAAGGAGAGGTTTTTATGAACCCCAATAGTAAAATTGCATTAGTTACAGGTGGAAGTTGTGGAATTGGTAGAAATTCTGCAATAGCCCTATCTAAAAAGGGTATAGATGTAATTATCACTTACAATAATCAAAAAGAAAAAGCAGATGAAGTTGTAAAAGAAATTGAAGCAAATGGTGGTAAAGCTGCTGCTATTCAGCTTGATGTAAGTAATATATCTTCATTTGATTCCTTTGCATCTAAGTTATCAGATGTTTTAAAGGATAAATGGAATAGAGAGCACTTTGATTTTTTAATTAATAATGCTGGAATTTCAAGCCATACTCCTATTTTAGAAGTTACAGAAGAAGAGTTTGATAAAATAGTTAATGTACACTTTAAAGGAGTTTTCTTTTTAACACAGAAACTAATTCCGCTTATTGCTGACAAAGGTGGAATTGTAAACACTTCAACAGGATTGACCCGTTTTACAGCCCCAGGTTCGGGACTTTATGCTGCTGCGAAAGGTTCAGTAGAAGTTTTTACTAGATATTTAGCGATAGAATTAGGAGCTAGAGGCATAAGAGCGAATACGATAGCTCCTGGACCTGTTAACACTGAGTTTAGTGGAGACACTTATATTAAAAATCCAAGTTTGAAAGATACGATTGGTTCTTATGCTGCACTCGGAAGAATTGGAGAAGCTTCTGATATTGGAGGTGTTGTCGCTAGTCTATGCGCAGATGAAATGGGATGGGTTACCGGTCAACGTATTGAAGCATCTGGCGGTATGTTAGTATAATTAAAAGATATTACTCTTAATCAACAAGATCTTATAAGCTTTCGTTGATTAAGAGTGCATATATGGAGCTTTTTTAAGATAAGAAATTTATATTTACTTTTATAAAATAATAAAATATTAATATATTTTATTTAGTGCTATATTCGTTCAATATCAAGTTCACTCATTCTTCCTTCACAAAACTCCCGGGGGCTTTTATGAGCGAAGCGAATTTGCTAATGAACTAATCAGTGTTACGGCTGAAAAAGGGTTTAATAACGTTATTGATGCATTTCACGTTGAAGCCATAACATTGACCATTAAAGCTGACGAGGAGAAGTACCATAATACTGTTTAAAGGCCTTATAGAAATTGCTGCTATTGCTGTATCCGAGCATATCAGCAATTTTTTCAATGGAAAGATCTGTATGATTCAATAATAGCTTCGCTCTTCGCATACGTGATTCAGCTAGCAGAGCAGAAAAGGTCTTCCCTGTCTTTTCCGGCAAAAGACGGGAAATATAGACGGGGTGATATCCGAAATGGGATGCAATGTCATTCAATGTTACAGAATCAGAGTGTGATTCGATATATTCCATAATCCGGTCAATTAATGTCGTGCCAGTAGGTAGACGCTGACGCTTGTACTCATAGGAAAGATACATTGCAAGGGACATGACCATAGGTTTTAAAATTTTCTGTGAGTCCTCTGTTTTATGAGCATATTCAAGAATCATGACATTCAGCAGCTGCCAGATTGGCGAAGAAGCTGGAATTTCCAGATGAACGAACTCTTCTGCATATTTGTTTTTCTGTGGTTCCAGAAAAAAATTAAGCATGGAGCTATCTGCTGAGAGCGCACTCAGGTATTCCCGGAAAAAGGTTTCTTTACGAATCAGTACTCCTAGAATAATACATTCGTGATCAGAATCACGCTTAACAGCATAGCCGCTATAGGGCTGACCGATATAGCAGTCTCCTTCTTTTACCGTGATCCGATTGTTATAGTTGGCGCTTAATGCATCATAATCTCCGTGGTAAGCAAAATGAATGAAAAAAAAGTCCTGGCGGTGAAAACGCTCCTCAATTTTTTCCCCTTTAAATGCACACACCATAACTTCCTCGGATTTCTCTCCCAACCAATGCGAAATCAGTTCGTTATTTCCTGAGGACGGATCCGGGCTAAAGTCCCAATTGAGGTGCGGAAAGTCCTGACCGAGTTTTTCTAATGCGTGATCGATTTCGGTATCGCAATTCCAAGACATAACAACGTTCCTTTCTTCAGATTTCTGAGCAATTCTTTCAAGCATTGCAACGTTTTTAGTAAATCAGATATTTTTATATCTAATTGTAGGTTAAAATACGCCATAATTCAAGTTAATATTTAGCGCTGATTTGGAAGGTGAAAATCTATATGATTGAGTAGTAGCAAGAAAGTTCAAATTGAAAGGAATAGAACTTATGTATAATTTTGACTTTTATATGCCAACAAAAGTATTATTTGGAGCAGGAAAATTTCAGGAGCCGCATACAGAAGTGCTTCCAGGAAAGAAAGCACTAATCGTGACATCCGGAAAAGATTTTATCAGAGCATTGGATGAACTGATCGAAGCAGTCGTATGTAAACATCTCCGAATGAGTGATGCAGGAATCAAGGAAGAAGAGCTCGCAAAGTATCCGAAGAGAATACACGAGGTGCTCGGCGGTGACATTACCGCAGACCCGTTACCGCTTACGGATGAAGATTATCTTGAAATCTATAAGAAATCATATCGTTAAGAGCATAATGCATCGAATAACTGTGATTTATTACATAATTTAAGGAGGATAAATATGTCTAGAAAAAATATCGGAGCAAAGCCATACATCACACCGATGCCGGTTTTGATGATTTCATCTTATGATGAGGCTGAAAAGCCGACCGCAATGTTAGCAGTATGGGGCGGAATCACGAATGAGACAGAAATTACTATTACCGTAGCATCCCAGAGAAACACGTTAAAGGGAATTCTTGCCAGAGGTTCCTTTGTTGTAAGTATGGCGGATGTGGAAAATGAAGTTGCCTGTGATTACCTTGGTATAACAACAGGAAATAAAGTGGAAGATAAGTTTGAGAAGTCCGGATTCAATACAACAAAGTCTGAATTCGTAGATGCACCGATTATCGATGAGCTTCCTTTTGCCGTTGAGTGCAGAGTGAAGAGCTATGATGAGGAAACTTGGAGACTGGTAGGCGAAATCGTCAATGTAAGTCTGGATGAACGGATTCTTGGAGAAGATGGCAAGATATCTTTTGAAAAATTCCATCCGATCACTTTCGATTGGATGAATAAGTCATATCTGTCCGTTGGTGAAAAGGTCGGTGATGCTTACCGCGATGGACTTCAGTTGAGAGAGAAGAACTAAGAGGAGGCTGTTTATTATGATGAAAAATTTAGGTTCAAACGCTTTTTCGTATGGGTATCCAGCGCCGGTTTTAATGGTTGGCACTTATAATGATGATGGAACAGTCAATGTGATGAATTTGCATGAGTGTACAAGGACGAATGCAGGTGATCTTGCATTATGTATTGGTCCACGTAGTAAGACGCATGAAAACATTAAAAAGAGACGCGCATTTACTGTTGCACTGGTTAATAAGAATTTGATAAAGGAAGTGGATTATTTTGGAATTGTAAGCGGCCAGAGAGTTCCTGATAAATTTGAAAAAACAGGATTGAAGGCTGTAAAGAGTGAACGCGTCAATGCCCCTATCATCGAAGGCAGTCCACTAGTCATCGAATGCGAACTCATAGAGGTTGTAAGAGCAAATAATTTCACTACTGTACTTGCCAGGATTGTCAATGTAGCGGTAGATGAGTTAGTGTTAGATAAAACCGGCATAATTGATGCCAAGAAAACAGGAATGTTATTTTTTGATTCGTTCAGCAACAGCTATTTTTCATTAGGTGAGAAAGCCGGAGATGCATGGGTCGAAGGAAAAAAATATCTGTAAATTCTTGTTTTGCATGAGATTTGCATTTATATGAGATTAATACGAGATGTTAAAGATGAACGATAAAATTATGTCGGTCGTTTTTGCCGGACATGGGAGCCCTATGGTGGCATTAGATAACAATGAAATTACAGAAGGTATGCAATCTAGGCTTCATGGCTATGACAGGGTTCGTTTTCGGATTATAATACACGGAACATGAGTCGATGTTAGATATAACAAAAAATCGATGCCAGGAAAATCAGTTTGTAGGGATATAATAGATATTGTTTTGATATGTTTCCTAAACGAGGGAATCTAGAAACATCAACGCTGTCATGTCGAGCCACGTGGAGACGGTAATTTTGATGACGAATAGTGGCTCTAAGGTCAAGTGAGACGGGTCAATCACAATATGTAGTGGTTTTAAAGTGAAAAATGAGAAAAAATCGGGACTGAAAAATGTGTTTTTCAGTCCCGATTTTTTTTGCCCTGTTTATAGATGACATCCGAGATTTTCATTGGTTTCTAATTAATGCCTCAATGGAATAAGACGGTATAAAATTCTATTGTGCGAATATTTATCTAACTTGTTGGGGCACTTCATTTCTTGAGAATAACTTTTTTACTCAAAATATGAATTCCAATCCAGCATAGCAATAATAACACCTGTGCCAGAACAACAAGCCATAGTACCTGCATGTATCCACCTATAATGCAAAATATGGTATTAACCAGTGGAAAACCCAGGAATGTAAACATGATAGGAAAATCTTTTTTGTAATCCATAGAACTAATGACCTTACGATCCCAGAACTTGGTTAAGGTTAACACTAAAATTCCCACTGAAATTATAGTAAGTGCAATCAACATTACCCATTGCATATTAGAAGTTCTTGGGAAAAATGGTGCCATATAATTAAAGAAATTGGATAAAGGTGAAACCAAACAAACTACAGAAAGAATGGAAGCCAAAAACGGATATATGTAGCCAATTAGTTTACTATAGCCTTTCTTTTTATGCCACCATTCACCGATTAAAATAAATGCAGTCCAGTATCCGGCTATATAGATCCATCCTGTAAAATTCATGACAGGTTCCCCATATATGACAGGTTCACCAGGGATCGGGAAATAACTCCACCGGCCAATGATTCCTTCCGAAGTTTGAAAAATCTGTTTTACTGCGACTGGATCCAGTGAAAAGTCAAAAATCATAGCACTAAGTCCAGTAATGAAGGGTTTAGTCCATACCGGTATATTGATCGTCTTCAAAACACGTAAAGTTGAGTAAACGATAAGAAACTCGATAATAGGAACAGTTAATGGTATATTGAATATCATTAGGATACTGTGCCCATAGGCGTAAAAACCTTTATTTCCCATAAGTCCCATAGATACCGCAACATTTTCAAAGACTGCGGCGTAGAAAAAGACAAAACATAGGAATTGCATTAATACAATCTTTGGACGTTCTTCGTTTTCAATTATATAGAAAACCATTAATGCGGCGATGATTAGAACTAAAATATCTTGAATAATCCATACAGGTACTATAGTTATATTTCCCATTGTATTACCTCCATTTAAAATTATAATTTATTTGAACGTTCAAATATGTTGTATGTTAAATATATTATAATTATACAGTGCTACTTAATCAACAGGCAGTTCGATAACATTACGTTCGATATCTTACAAATCAGATAAGTGTTGTTCGTTCACTGAATTATTTAAGGAAGGTAAATAAGAGCAACTCAATCATCATTTAAGGTTAAGGCAAGAAAATATTTTTGGGATTTAAAATTATAGAAAATCTATGTAGTAAATGTGGAATTATTACTGAGATTATAGCTAATACTTAGAATGAAGAAGATTAAGAAGTATAGGGATTCTATACGAAAACTTAACTTATACATGAATAAGTTAATAGTTGAAGTAGAAACCCTATGGATGGTTGTGAAGATTTCAAAAGATTTTTTAAAGGATTAACAGATAGACCAAAGAAGGGAGGAAGTTTGTCAAAACTAGCAACATTATAAAGCTTGAAAAGCAGATTAGATTACTTCAATGAAAGTAGTATATTCTTTTAGAATTACAAAATAGAACACATTGAACAGGGAATTAAACAAGTTTTATAAAGTTTTACAAGGTTTTGGCAACGGTATTATGGCATACGAAAAAGCAGACCGTCGGGTGAAATATACAAAAATGATTATAAAAAACAGTTTACTGGAACTTATGAAAGAGCGTCCTATCAGCAAAGTTACAGTGACAGATATATGCAAAAAAGCAGATATAAATCGAAATACTTTTTATTCACATTATGCGAATCAGTTTGAACTTCTTTCAAATATTGAAGGTGAGTTATATGAAGAAATCAGACAGGTTGCGGAACGTACTTTGAACCTTGAAACTTATGAAAAACTATCATATGAAATTTGCAAGTATATAAAGGCAAATAGCAATATATGTGGAGTATTATTTTCAGAGAACGGGGATAAAGAATTATTGAAACGTATTATTTATATCAGCCACGAATTAAATATTGAGAAATGGAAGAAGGAAGAAAAATATATTGATCAAAAACTATTTGATAATTGGTACACATTTACCGCATATGGCACTATAGCCGTAATAGAAAAGTGGGTCAATAGTGGTATGAAGGAAAGTCCAAGTAAAATTGCTGCTTTTATTAATAAAGCGACAGAAGCAGTATCGAAAGATTTTTATTGATACTCCCTAGAACTATCTGTATCAATAGCTACTCCAAGTTTAGCTGATATATATGTTGCAATTCACAATTACAGATAAAATTCTTGTAATATTTCTAGAATTATGATGAAGGATTATTTTTGCAATATATACATTATATTATTTAACTTGTTAATTGATGATGATAACCGATAAATTGTACAGTAACGAAAGAACAAAAGGGCGTTTGCTTGGATCTATAAGCTTTATACATATTTATCCAATAAATTTCCGTTTATTCCAATATTTTGACGTTTTATTCCATTTCTATTTACATTGTTATAAGAATGTGCATATTATAGGTTATAGAAACAAAATATGTAAATTAATTTGATAAGGCTTAAAGCTGTGAAAAGGCAGACAGTAATTAATATAGAAAGTCAATTTGATTTTTCTGATCTATTATCTATATTAATTTTCTAAGTAATATGCCTATATACTATGAGGTTCATAAAGAAATTTATAGAATTTTAATCATTGTTATTATGTTTGTTTTATTATGCATAATAATCATGAAATCATTATTAAAAATAAAGGGATGATCGAAAATGTCTCTAACTGAAAAAATAGCAACTAAAATCGGTAGTAATGCAAAATTATTTTTGAATGTTAATGAAGAACAAGAGCAGATAATCGTATATGGAGCAATAAATTTGTTTCAAATGCTATTTGCTATCTTATGGGTCATAATTGCGGGGTTGCTTTTTGGAGTGTTTTATGAAGCTTTAATATTTTCTATTACTGCCAGTATTCTTAGAAAATATTCAGGGGGTGTACATGCATCCTCGCCAAGTCGCTGTGTTATAATAGGAACATTTTCAGCAGCATTAGCTGGAATTTTAATTAATAATATATTTTACACCATAAATAGTATTACTGTAGCAGTAATAAGCGGTGCTATTATAATATTTGCATTTATAACAGTTTTTAGAAATGCACCTGTAGATAGTATTAAGAAGCCTATTAAAAATATTGAAACTAGAAGACAATTTAAGAGGAAATCTATTTTTACTATATTTATTTTTTTATTCATAATAATAATTTTATTCATACTCAACGAAAAGTTTTCAGAATTGTATTACATAAAATTAATAGAAAGTATTGGAGTTGGAGTCTTATGGCAGACTATTACTCTTACTAAGAATGGAATAAACTTTTTAAACAAAGTTGACTTTTGCTTAAAATACATAATTGAGGGAATGGGAACAACCTTGACACCAAAGGCAAAGTAACTTTAAAGATAGGATAAATAAAACAATCATTTTATAGCAGAAATATGATTGTTAAAATATACATGAAAATAAGCATGTGGAAGATGACAATGCAAAAAGGAGAAAATGTACAAATAATTTAAAATAGTGATTAATATAGAAAATACTTTAACTTTTAAATATATAAAATATTAAAGAAAAGAGAGGAATGTAATGTTTAGACTTACTTGCGTAGATTTCTTTTTTAGACTTATTCCAGAATCACTTATTTTGATGTGGGGGATACACATATTTTCTAGAAAAACTATTAATATGTTTAGATACATACTTTTAAGTTTAATATTAGCTATATCGTGTTTTA
Source organism: Clostridium beijerinckii (assembly GCF_018223745.1). Classification (NCBI taxonomy): domain Bacteria; kingdom Bacillati; phylum Bacillota; class Clostridia; order Eubacteriales; family Clostridiaceae; genus Clostridium; species Clostridium beijerinckii. The sequence continues at coordinate 3,610,856 of NZ_CP073653.1, read as the reverse complement.
TTATAAGATTTTTGCCTATATACTATGGAGTGCATACAGATATTTGTATAATGCTAACTATAATTATTGTTATGTTTATTATGGATATACCGTTAATAAAAAGTATGCAAGGAGCTTTTTTATTATATTTTATGCTTTCATTAAGTGAAACTATTAGTATGTTATTACTAAGTAATTTAAATACAAATACAGATATTTCTGTCTTACAGCCAATAACAAGATGTCTATATGGCATTCCAAGTTTAATTATATTTATAATATCAGTTATAATTTTAAAATTTGTACTAAAAAATAAAAAAGCCAGTCCAATTTTTCTTTAATATAGATATAGAATGTAGAGGAGATGCAAATAATGAATAATATTTTAAGAAATTTCTTACTTAAGCTTACATTAAATATTTGTACGAGAATGGCGCTTAGAGTTTCGGCTTCAGCATGTAATTGGGGATTATATCAACCTGAAGAACCAAAATGTTTAAGAGATGTTAAAAATCATTAAAATCAATATTAGAAGTAAAAATTGTTATAAACTTAATTGACAATTTTTACTTTTAATAATTATCTATTGAAAGGAATACGGACGTATGGGAAATTATATAAATAGACATAATGACCACTTAGAAACAATGGTAGGGGTTATTAAAATAGCAATTATAGTATTTAGTAGTATAATAATACATATGAATTTACCAAAGTATTGGTCAAGCTTATATATACATGAAAATACTCAATGTAATATATATATGATGGTTTTTTCTTCGTTTTCTACTGGCATAAATTTCATAATATGTTCAATGATTACCATTGGGTATTCAATATTACAAAAGGTAGGTTTATTAAAAAAATCATGGTTAATAGATAATATTATTTTTACATTTATTATATCCATACCTATATATTTATCCAGGGCATATCAAAGTGAATGCAAATATTTATTTCTGTTATTAATAATATATTCAATTATTCAATATGGTTCCAAACGAGGGATAGTAACATCACTTTTTTCTTCTGGTATTATTCTTGTAGCAGATTTATTGTATGCTCCCTTAGAGAATGGAGTTAATATATACTTTCAAAAAGATTTAATAATGTGTGGTGTATTTATTTTTGTTGCGTGGATTTTGGGGTATTATGTTAATATTGAAGCTGAAAATAATAAAAAAAAAGATGAAACTCTTAATACATTAAGCAATGAAAAAAAAGAGATGGAATCTCTATTATTAAATAATAAAATTTGTTATGATATGTTATTTGAAAATTCATTAAACTCAATTATTGTACATACAAATGGAGAAGTTATATATGCTAATGCAAGTGCAACTAAATTATTAGGTTTAAAGGGCGAGAACTTTTATAATCATTATTTATCGGAAGTTAGCAAAGATATTAAAAAAAAATACTCAAGAATTAGCCATAATAAGCTTGTAAAGATTACAAGTGAGGAGAGCATATTAAATTGTGATGGTGAATTCATTCCGGTGATTAATACATCATCTTTTTTTACTTATAAAGGAAAACCATCAGTTTTGACATTTTTAAGAGATATAACATCTGAAAAGAAAGTTGAATCGCTACAAGAAGATATAGAAAAAAATCTAAAGCTACTTAATGAGTCAAGAGAATTTAACAATCTTATAATGAACTTTTTTACTAATATGTCTCATGAGCTTAAGACACCTGTTAATGTAATTTATTCAGCAGTTCAAACTGTAAATATTTATTTTGGCAATTATAATTTGGAAAACATAGAAAAATGTAAATTATACTTTAAAACAATGAAACAAAATTGTTTAAGACTGATTAGAATAATAAATAATTTTTTAGATGTAACTAAGCTAAATTCTGATTCTGGATTTATTAGGATAAAAAAGAGAAATGGTAATATTGTAAATATTATTGAAGAGATTACTCAATCTGTGGCATCTTATGTCAATGATAAAGATATAACACTTATATTTGATACAAACGTTGAGGAAAAGATCATGGGATTTGACCATGATATGATGGAACGTATAATGCTTAATTTAATATCGAATGCTCTTAAATATAGTCATTCTAAGGGAAATATATATGTTGAGTTTATAGATAAACAAACAAGTGTTATCGTTAAAGTAAGGGATGAAGGGGATGGCATTCCAAAGGACAAACTTAATTTTATATTTGAACGTTTTGGTAAAGTAGATAACACTCTTTCAAGAAAATGTGAGGGAACTGGAATAGGATTATATCTTGTTAAATCTTTTGTTGAAATGCATGGTGGGAAAATAAGTGTTTCAAGTGTTGAAGGACAAGGTAGTGAATTTATAATAGAATTACCAGTAGAATTGATTAAAAATGAAGAAGAAGAAGATAAAATTCTATTTAAAACTAATATAGAAAAAATACAAATAGAATTTTCAGATATATACTCTCTACAGAGTTAAAAATATAGATAGTACTTTAAATTGGATATGAGCTGTGGGGATAAAGGTAAATTGTAATTTGGAGGCTAATAAACTAAAGGATACTTATAAATATTGAAATAGAATAAATTTAAAATTAACAAGAGGGGAAATTAAATGAAAAATGTAATAACTATTCAACATACACAATCTATTCATCATACTAATGGGATGGTTGGTTCTTGGACTGATTGGGATTTATCAGAGGTGGGAATACAACAAGCGAATAATATTGGAAAAAACTTATCAAATCAGTTATCAGATAAAAAGTATGTATTGTATTCTTCAGATTTATTAAGAGCTAAGCACACAGCAGAAATTGTAGGAAGGCATTTGGGAGTTGCACCAATTTTTGTTGCTGAATTGAGAGAAAGAAACCTTGGAAAATGTGTTGGAAAGTCTGTACAATGGCTGCGAGATAATATAGAAGTACAAGAAAAATCTATTGATGATAAGATGTTTTCTGATGCAGAAAGCAGAAGAGATGAATGGAATAGATTATTACCATTTTTTAATGAGCTAATGACCAATAAATATGAGAATGTAATTATAGTTTCTCATGGAGATTTACTTAGTGTATTTAATACAATGTGGTTAGGTATGGATATTGAAATGCTTAACAAAAGTGAAATATTTGGATTAGCTGGTGGAGTTAGTTTTATGCAAGAAACCGCTGACGGGAAACGATTAATTAAGCGAATTAGCGATATGTCTTATATAAAGTAATATGGAAGTTTTTCTTTAATTATAAGAATTTTACGAAGCTTGAAAGTTCGACAAATTCAAATTTATCGAGATGCCTATAAAGAGTTTTCAGAAAGAAAGTTTACGTATTTTATAAATTAAGAATAGTATCGAATGAATGAAGAACGGATGAGTATAAATATGAATTAGAAATGTGCGAGCATTATTATATAGATGAGGATGAAGGTCAGGAAGTTAGAAGCTTATGTTTTAAAACTGGTAAGGGATATAACGCTTCAAATGGAGTTATAGCTGATTTAAAAAATACTATATTAAAATATAATTTAGAATAGGGAATGTTAATTATTAAAAATAATTGACAAGTAAATGCGTTGTAACTATAATGGTTACAAGGAGGTAATATTTATGATGCAGATTAGCAGTAGATTTACTGTAGCAATTCATATTCTTGCTGCCTTAGAAATTAGCAATGATGTTTGTACATCTGAAGTGATTGCAGGTAGCATACAGAATAACCCAGTTGTTGTAAGGCGGATTATTGGTATGCTAAAAAAGGCTGAACTGGTTGATGTCAATAGTGGAGGTGGCGGTGCCTATCTTCTAAAGCCAGTTGAAGATATTACTCTTTTTGATGTATATAAAGCAGTTGATGTAGTTGAAGACGAAAAGCTCTTTCAGATACATGAAAATACTAATCAGGAATGTATTATAGGTGCAAATATTCAAGATGTATTAATGTTAATGTTACCCAAAGCTCAATCGGCGATGGAAGAGGTATTAAAAAGTTATACAATGGCAGATATTGTTGCAGGTATATTGGAAAAAAAGTTGAATTGAAAGATTCAATTTTTTTTAGAACTGTTGTAACTGGAATTGTTACAGTTACAATGGCGATTGTGTTAATGTAAGATATTCAAGCATAAATAAATGAAATTCATGTGTAGCAAGCAAGTAGAAATTTATCGGATTGCTATATCTAAAATTATTTAGATAGTAAATCAGCATAGTGAAATAAAAGAAAAAATAAATGTAAGAGGAAGGAAAACTAACATGAGAACATTATTTGATAAAACAGTTATTAATAGGATGGAAATTAAAAATCGCTTTATTCGTTCAGCGACACAAGAAATTATGGCAGAAGAGGATGGTCACTTAAATGATAGGCTGTATGAACTGTATGAAAATCTTGCTAAGGGAGGTGTTGGTTTAATTATTACAAGTGGTGCTTATATTACAGCAGATTCTAAATCCATGCCTGGACAAATTGGTTTCTACAACGATAATTTTATAGAGGAATACCAAAAGCTTACAGATACAATTCATGGCCATGAAAGTAAAGTATTGCTTCAGGTGAACTATGCTACTAAAAACGGTCAAAATCTAAAAACAGATGATGTTTCTTTGGAAGATATAGAAGCAATCATTTCTGCCTTTGGAGATGCAGCAGCTAGAGCTGAGAAAGCTGGTTTCGACGGAGTAGAGATTCACGCTGCACATGGATTCCTTCTGAGCCAATTTTTAAGTAGTAGAACAAATATGAGAACCGATCAATATGGAGGAACTCTTGAAAATAATGCAAGGATAATTATTGAAATATATAATGCCATAAGAAGTAGAACAAGTAAAGATTTCGTTGTGTTTTTAAAAGTTAATAGTTTCGATGAAATTGATAGCGAAAAAGCTTTTGAGAGTTGCCAATATATCTGTAGTCAACTTTCTGATTCTGGAATCGATGGGATAGAAATAAGTGGTGAGGGTGAAGCTTCAGATTATAAGGAATCTATATACAGGGATTATGCAGCTAAAATTTCTGCATTAAATAATAATATCCCGATAATTTTGGTGTGCAAAAACAGAACACCTGACACTATGGCGCAGATACTAAATTCAACAGGGGTAGAATATTTTGCTTTATCAAGACCATTAATTCGCCAACCGGATTTAGTAAATCTTTGGATGAAGGATTTAAATGAAGTACCAAAATGTATATCATGTTCAAAATGTATGCAACCAAATGGAACATCATGCATTTTTAACAAAGATTGATTTATAATAAACATTTGTTAAAGATAAATAAATGTTTATGATTCAATTGTTACAATATCTGTATTTGTAAATACATTAGAGTAAATAATTAAGTAAAACTAAAATTTAAGAAGAGATGAAAAATGGATTTTTTAGAATTAGCAAAAAAAAGATACTCAGCTCGTAAGTATGACGGGAAAAAAGTTGAAGATGATAAGTTGGGAAAAATATTGGAAGCTGCAAGAGTTGCACCTTCTGGAAGTAACAAACAACCTGTTAAATTACTTATATTAAAAGATGAAGAGGGATTAGAAAAAGTTTCAAAGGCGGCACGAATCTACGGGGCACCACTTATTATAGTTGCATGCGGTGATCACAATATTGCTGGAGTTATACCTTTTAACAACAAAAGTGTAGTTGATATTGACACAAGCATTGCAACTGATCATATGATGATGGAAGCAACCTCTCTTGGATTAGACAGTGTTTGGATTTGTAGTTTCGACCCAGAAGTTATCAGACGTGAATTTAATTTGCCTCATAATATTGAACCAATTAATGTTCTGGCAATAGGTTATGCAGTTGGAGAGCCAGCTTCTCCAAATCGTCATGATAAAACCCGCAAATCTTTAGATGATCTGCTTTTGTAGGAGTAGGATATTCTATAGATAATATTAATAAGTATAAACAATCAATAGTACAAATAAAGTTTAAAGGCAATAAACATTAAAAATTAATGAAGTGCCCTCCAAATGTTAGACATATGATACACTCATATTTAATATTCGGAGAGCACTTCATAATTTTAATTTCCCTCCCAATCTTTAAATAGAGAACCCGAATCTATGATTCGGTGTGAATCAGTTAAGCAGGCATCCAAATCTGTGATTTGATGATGATCGATTACTCTGTGAGTATCCAGCGAACGAATGTGAGTCGAGTTTCCTTATAACTATATTTCTCCAAAATTTAATATTTTCTGAAAGCTTATCATATGAGTCAAAAAGAATTATCTACAATAAAATAATTAGTCAGGCTAAAGAGAAGTAAAAATAAATGAGATAAGATATATATCAATTAATAAAATATGTACCACTAGTGAAATATATATAGTAAAATGTAATAAATTATGTAAAATACCATAATTAGTGGGGGAAATATATCTATGAACAATAATGAATTGGCACATTATGCTGAAAAACTTAGGGAAGGGGATATTAGTGCATTTGAAATTATTTATAATGAAACTAATAAACAAGTATATAACTTACTTTACAGTTACACCAAAAATGAACATACAAGTTTTGATTTAATGCAGGAAACATACTTGACTGTAAATAGCAAAATAGGAACTATAAAAGATCCATATGCTATTAAAAGTTGGATAAATAGGATAGCAATTAATAAAGCGAACAGATACTTTGAAAAGAATAAGAAAGAAATTTTATTGTCAGAAGAAGGAAAAGACTTGTTTGAAACTCAATTTGAGGAAGATGAAGAATTCTTACCGCAAGAAATTTTAGATAGCAAAGAAAAGCAAAAAATAATAAAAGATATAATTGATAATTTGCCCATAGAACAAAAAACAGCAGTGTATTTATACTATTTTGATGAATTATCATTATCAGAAGTAGCAGAAGATATGGAATGTTCAGAAGGAACAGTTAAAAGCAGATTAAATTATGCACGAAAGAAGATTAAAGCAGAAGTAGATACCTGGGAGAAAAAAGGGACTAAATTATATGGAACAGGAGTACCAGTATTATTATTACTTCTCCAAAATCAGCTAGGAATTGAACAAATTTCTTTAGATAAAGCTAATATACTACTGAAAGATATAGTTAATGGTATAAGTGGAAGTTCTGTAATTGGAACTGTACATCAAATTTCTAATGCAAGTTTATCAAGCAAAATCAGTGGGACAGCAAAAGTGACTAAAAAAGTTTTTGGAATTAAATCAGCTATAGCAGGGGTTAGTGCAACAGTTGCAATAGCAGGTGTAATATATGCAAATACAAAACCTGAACCAATAGATAAAAGGGAACATTTTTATATTACATATAGCGAATTAAAAATGGAGGATGGGGTTAGTTCAGTAGATATTCTTGATGGTGACATAGCAATAGCAAATAATCTTCCTGACTATAGCTGTGTAGAAATAATAAGAACAGATTATGATGAAACTGAAGGCGAAGATATTAAAGCAAATGTTGGAAATAGACAAGAAGATATTAAAATAACTGATGTGAATGGAAAACAAGGCAATATAAAATTAGAAAAGATGGATGAATGTCTTTCAATACATACTGAATCTAAAGAAGGAGATAAATTTATTGCATCAAAAGTTTTTACAGACGGAACTATTGCTAAAGTTAGCGGATATGATGAAAATATTGTTGGAATTATTAATGAACCAGATAAAAAGCAAATAGAAATTAATCCATTGAAGGAAGGAAATACAACAGTAGAGATAATAGATAATAGTGGATTAAAAGGGGAATTAAATCTAGAAATTACGACCATAGGCAATAATGGAAAACTTTATGTACACCGTCGTATTAAAAAATGCAAATAAAATATTAAAATAATAAAACCAAATAGTAAGTTCAAGTATCTAAATAATGAAAACAAAAATATAAAAACAATTATCAAGGGGGAAATAATCAATGGGAAAAGTAAAATTAACAAAAATAATAGCAAGTTCATTAATAGCAGTTTCAGTATTAGCATTAAATCCAATAGGAGCAAGTGCAGAGTGGAGGAAAGATAATACTGGTTGGTGGTATTCAGAAGGAGATGATTCTTGGGCTATAGGTTGGAGAAATATAGATGGAAAATACTATAATTTTGATTATAGTGGCTATATGCAATCTAATACTATAGTTGATGGTAACACATTAGATGCTAGTGGAGCAGTAATTAAAACAGGTGTAGGAACATTATCAAGGGAAGATTTTAATTTTGAAGGAACTGATACGACTAATTCATTAAAAGGATATAAAAATATAATTGATTGGTTTTATGCTAATGATTACGTAAAAGGCTGGGGATGTTATTTAAGTCAAAAAGATTCTGAGTATGGGAAAGATAAAAGTCAAACAAGCAAAGGAATTAAAATTGGTAGTTCATTAAGTGAAGTATTGGCTGCTTATGGAAATACAGAAATTAAAAATGTAACAAGCGGTGATATGCTTTATATGTATGGGGATTGGAAGTCAAATCCTGAGAAAAAATGTGTAACATATTCATATTATGAAGGAATAACAAGATTTAATATTAGATTCTATTTTGATGCTTCAGATAAATTAGTTGTTATAGCATATACAGTAAATGAAAGTACTTTTCCACAGGGAATTGATCAGGCTCAGCAATTAACTAATCAATATAGAGCTAAAATAAAAACTCTATCTAAGTAAATTTAGATACACTAATTAATGTAAGTATTTTTTTGGTAATTTAGTGATAGCATTTTTTATAGAGTTTAAAGCTAAGTAAGATTTACTCAATACTTTTTAGCGTTGAGTAAATTCGTAACAGGGGGAGAAATAATAATGATTAAAAATGATTTAATAAAAACAATATCTTTAACAATTATAGCAATGTCTTTAACAATATCTAATTCGATTTATGCTAATGCAGAAGATAACATAAATGTTGAACAAATGAAATCTGAAATAGCAAAAACAACTGATATAACTACAAATGAACTTAAATTTCAAGGGGAAACAACAGTAAAAAAAGAATTTTATTACGAAGATAATTATTATACTAGTGCTAATCTTGCAGATGAAAAATTATATTATTTTAGTTATAGTGAAACACCTCATATTTCCTTTTATTATGGATTAACTTCAAAATATGTTTATGAAGAATCTCGAGGTACTGGAGGCGGAGATTTAACTTTATCAAAAGATGGAAATGTATATAGTTATTTTGAATTTTATGGAGATAGCTACAATACATTACATGGATGGATTGGATGGAATGGCTGGTATAAAGCAAGTGATAATAAGTGGAAATATTTTAAAGATGGAGTACTTCAAACAGGTTGGATTTATGATAATGGTAAATGGTATTATTGCTATAGTAATGGAGAAATGGCACATGATACAACAATAGAGGGATATACATTAGGTTCTAGTGGTGCTTGGATTTAATAATAAGTATAAGAATTAAGAGAATAAGTTATGAAAAATTAAGATTAACTGAGTGATATAAGAAGTGAGTAAATGTAAAGTATTGTATGAGTAAAGGGGAAATAATTAATGAAAAGATTAAAATTAACAAAAATAATAGCAGGTTCATTAATTGCGCTTTCAGTATTGGCATTAAATCCAATAGGAGCAAGTGCGCAGTGGAAACAAGATTCTAAAGGCTGGTGGGATTCAGAAGGAAGCAGTTGGTCTAAGGGCTGGAAGGATATAAACGGTAAATGGTATTATTTTGATTATGATACTGGGTATATGAAGCATGATGAAATTGTAGAAGGTTATTATGTGGATTCTAATGGAGTTTATGTAAATAATCCATCTGAAGAAATAAAAGAATATGCAAAAATAATTAAAAGTGATGATTGGTACGATAGAATAACTAACGGCATGAAATGGCAGAGAGGGTTTACTGCAAATAGTATGATAGAAGTAAATGCACCACTAAGGGGCATAGTTATGGATTTTAATAATGATGGTACTAAAGAAATGATAGTAACAAATGAATCTCAAAATTCAATTTCCGTAGTAACTTATAACAAAGGAAATATTAATGTACTAAAGAGTATTGATGTTACCTATGCTGAATACTCTGGATATAGTAAATCTGAAAATGTATTTTTTGTTTATGGCTACTTTCAGGGAAGTAATGAGATTAAAGGATATAAAGTAGACAATAATGAGTTAAAAGAAGTGTATTTTTACTACGATTCTACCAAAGATCATACTGGTGGCCCACATAAAGGTTATTTTATAAGTGAAGAGGATTATACAAATAACAAAAGTGTTTCTAAAGATGAATATTATAATGCACTTGAAAAATTATATGAAAAGTTAGATAGTGAAGGTCAAAATAAAGTCGGACCACTTTTAGAAGATTTAGGTAAGTAGTGATTTAGGACAATCTATAAAGTTTAGAGTATTAAAGAAGTGATAAAAAGGGGAATAATTTATATGAAAAAAATGATTGCAAGTGCATTAATAGTAGCTTCAGTATTAGCATTAAATCCAATAGGTGCAAGTGCGCAGTGGAAAAGCGATTCTAAAGGTTGGTGGTATACAGAAGGTAATTCATATGCTAAAAATTGTTGGAGCTTAATAGATGGAAAATGGTATTATTTTGATTATGATGGTTATATGCTGCATGACATAATTATTGATGGATACTATTTAAATTCAAATGGAGCATATATTAATGAGCCTTCAGAAGAAATAAAGAAATATGAGAGCTTATTAAGTGATAAAGATTGGATTAAAAAAACTACAAATACAACTTCAATATATAACCCCATAATTTTGGATATAAATCAAGATGGTACTTCAGAGATGTTATTTAACTCAGAGTGTGGTTTGGGATTAGCTGGGGAATCATTATTTGTAGTTACATATGATAATGGAAATGTTAATGTAGAACAAATAGAAAATTCTCATGGTGATTATTATGGATATAGTAGTTCAGAGAAAGTATTTTTTATTTGTGGTGGAAATCAAGGAAATAATTATGCCAGAGGATATAAATTAGAAAATAATAAATGCAAAGAAGTATATTCATGTTGGGATAATGCAGGTAGATTTATAAATGGAGATGCAACTTATTATGTAAATGGACAGGAAGTTTCTAAAGATGAATATGATTCTTCATTAAAAAGGTTTGGAAAAATAGATAAAGGGGAAGGCGCAGAGGGAATAGTGACAGCCAATATGGATGAGTTTGAATAATAATTAGCTGCATCATAAAGGAAAAAGGTGCAAGCTGCAACAAGGCATTAGACTATTCCTTAATTTGGGTGCCAGATTGGCGCATAAGGCTTCACTTATATTGGATAAATCACTTAAGTATAGTGATATTAAAGAAATAAATGATGAACTTGAACTCAATCCAAAAGAATAATTTAATAGGATATAATCAAACAAGTTTAAAGTCAATAAACATTCAAAATCAATGAAGTGCCCCCCAAATGTTAGAAATATGATATACTCATATTTAATATTTGGAGGGCACTTCATAATGTTTATTGCCTTTTTTTAAGCTACGTTATGAGAATCATCATTAGGACTATCAGTATCAATAGCTACTCCAAGTTTAGCTGATATTATAGTATTTAACCTATTAATTGATGAGGATAAGTTATCAATTTGTCTTTCTAAGCGTATTAGCAAATATGCTGCTACAGCTATAGCAAAGCCATTGTTAACCATAAGATTAATTAAATCAGTTACCTGCATATATATCCACCTCCTTTTAATGGATATATGAATGTACATAAACAATTTTAAAATAGTTAATGAAATTATTATATATACGTTGCAAAAATAATTCTTCATCATAATTCTAAAAATATTACAAGCTCAAAACATTTAGTCAATATTCTTATATGGTAAAGAATATATATTCTCCACCATATTTATTCTTCAGAATACTAGAATATATATTCTGATATTCTAATATTCTGAAGAATATGCTGGAATAATGCGGGTTTGAAGGCTGTTGGCTTAAAAAAGTTCGATTTTTATGTGGTTTAAGATAGGAAAATACGTCTTAAATATTAGGGGAGAAAAATTTTAATCGCGGAATAAAATTATAGAGTGTGTTTGTTAAATGATTAGGAGTGAAATAAGAATTGAATTAAAAAAGAGAGAAGACTTTTGTAAAAAATAGATGGATCTGTAATATTTATTATAGCCTTTGGATTGATAGCAATGGTTATTTTTTCAATAAACGTAGGTTACGTATTGTGATTACATTACATTTGATGGGGAGGGCTTGGGATAATGAAAACAGTTTTGAAATTTGATTAACATGTATATTATTAAAACAGTAAATTATAATTGAGGAAAATATAGGCAAAATAATAAAAAATTGTAGTATAATAATGATATGATATTCTAGTACTATTCTGCGAAAAACATAGGTACTTTTTTTTCTCTAAGATAGGGTAATTATATCCATCAAATCTAGAAAAGGCAACATTGGTAGCTTTAAGTTTTATGTCATATAAGCTTAGATCAAGTAATTAAGAAAAATCTATGAGGTGATGTTATGAATACAAAGAATTATGTTTTGGATGCAATTGAATATTTAGAAAAACACTTGTTTGAGGGAGTTTCATTAGAACAACTTGCGAAGCAGTTTAATTTTTCTAAATTTCACTATGCGAGATTATTCAAAGCAGTGTTGGGAGAGAATATTGGGGATTATCAAATGAAGCGTAGGCTTACAATTGCAGCGATGAGCTTATTAGAGACAAGAGATAGTATATTGAATATAGCTATAATGTGTGGATATAGTTCTCAGGAAAGTTTTACCCGTATGTTTAAGGCATATTTTGGTATTACACCAAAGGATTATCGTGACAATAAGATTGAATATTTAAATTTATATAAATATTCAATTACACAGGAAGACATCGAGAGGGTGATGTCATATGGAACAGCAACAGAATATCAAATAATACATAAAAATTCTTTTGAGATAACAGGATTATTGTATCATGGGGATAATAAAAAACATGATGTTGCACGTATTTTTAATCAAACTGCTCAAAAAGTGCAATTGGATAAAATATATAATCAAATTGATGGGGTTTACGGATTGGATTTTTGTAAAAATGAAGAAGTGAGGAGTTATGAGTTCGATTTTATCGCTGGAATTGATAGTCGATATTTTAGTCAGATTGACAGGAAAGATGCTGAATTAGTACATAAATATATACCGGAGAATGATTATGCAGTATATTCCTTAACAAATATAATCGAAAAGATACAGATTCAGATACAGAGAAACTGGTTTAGCTTACTTAATGATGAATTGTATGTCCCATGCGATAATTACGCATATGAGTTTTATCCCAATGGTTTTGTACCTAATCAAAAAAATATTGATGCATATCTTTTTATTCCGATAACAGCAAGATAGGTCAAAAAATCTTTTACGCGGATTGTTATAATAAAGAAAAGTAAGAGGAGGTAATAATATGACTGAACTTGAAAATTTTATTCTGGAAGGTAGTATCAAAAAATTACTCTTTAAGTTTTCTATTCCTGCTATAAGTGTATTTTTAGCTAATGTATTATATAACATTATTGATGCAATTTTTATAGGTAATCAGCCTAATGGTAGCTTAGGAATTGCAGCTTTAACTATAGTCTTTCCTATTCAGCAAATAATACTGGCGCTTTCTCAAATGATTGGAGTTGGAATTGCTTCTATAACTTCTAGAAGTCTTGGAGCGGGAGATAAACTAAGAGCAGAAAAGGCTGTGGGTACTGCATTAACATCATCTGTTTTATTAGGAATTTTAATTATGGTTATAGGACTGGTTTTCATAAGACCTATGTTATATATCTTTGGTTCCTTGGAAAATATACTACCTTATGCTGTAACATTCTTTAGAATTACTTTATATTGCAGTGTTTTTTTCGTTTTTAGTATTGTTGCTAATAGCATCATACAATCAGAAGGACATGCTAATATTGCTATGATAAGTATGATAATAGGGCCTGTAATTAATATTCCGTTAGATTATATATTGGTTACAAGACTTCAATATGGTATAAAAGGAGCTGCCATTGCTACAGACATTTCGCAAATAATATGTTTCATATTTTTACTAGTATACATCTGTTTTAATAGCAAAATTTTAGGGGTAAAAGTTAAAAATTTAACAATTAATATAAAATTATTAAAGGAAGCGATTTCCTTAGGATTATCTATGTTTATGACTCAACTAGCTTATGGAATTCTAGCCATAGTATTAAATAATTCATTAAAAATTTATGGAGGATCTGACTTATATGTTTCTGCAATTGGTATATATAATCGTGTATTCGGGTTTATTACCATTACTATGTATGGAATTAGACAAGCTCTTCAGCCTATTATAGGATTTAATTATGGTGCTAAAAAATTCGATAGAGTAAAACAAAGCTTAAAGCTTGCAATTTTAGCATCAGTTATAATTTCATTGGTATTTTTAGTTATAATTATTGGTTTTACAAACAAAATAGCGGGTGCTTTTACATCTGATAATGAATTAATAGTATTGACGGTTCCTATTTTAAGATTACTGATACTTATGAGTCCTTTAGTAGGTGTTCAAGTAATTGCTTCAAGCTTTTTTCAGTATATTGGCAAACCTAAGCCTGCATTATTTTTATCAATAATGAAACCAGTTTTATTTGTAATACCATTAATGTTAATCATCCCAATATTTCTTAAAGTCACTGGTATTTTTGTATCTGTTCCATTAGCTGATTTTCTTGCTGCAACGATATCTTTAATTTTTATATATCGTGAGATAAAAAAGATGAATAAATTAAACTTAATTGAAGGAGAAAATAAAAATTCACATTTCAAGCTTTGTTGATATTATGGTATTAAGTGTATTGTTGAAGGTGGTAAGCCATTAATTTGTTTTCTATTGAGTACCGCCTTCATTTACAATGTGATTATGGTAATAATCTATAGAAATATCAACTATGGTGCTGACACATATGCTAATGTCTGGATGAATACTTTTTAATTTCATTTACAGCTTTAGCAATTAGAAATTCTACTTTTCAGGATGACTTAAAATGTTCTTTGTTAGAGAATGGGATACTAGATAAATGTCAGGGATGTAGCCTTAGATATATTTGTGATGGAATTGATGAAGTGGTTGAAAGCTATGTGGAGGAAACTACTGAGGTTATAAATAATTTTAGTTTTGAATAAAGTGTATATTTAATCTTTAAAATTATGGGAATATAATATAAATCACATTGTAATAATAACAGCTCCAAGGATAAAAAAATTAACCTTGGAGCTGTTAGACGTTTAGCTTTAATAATAAAATGAAATATTATTGTGAATTTTTCTTAGAATGTTTTTCTTTCTTACAATAGCAGTAGAATAGCACATATTTTTTATATGGGCATAATCCAGAACTGTATAATTTTTAAAGAATACAAAATCTATAAGTTCTTTCTCATCTTTAGTTAGATTTTTTAGAGCTAGTCTTAATTCTTCATAATCACACATCTCACATAATGAAGTTTCAGGAGAAATTTCTTGCGATGGGATGTCCTTTTCAAAATTATCATGTAAGCTTAGAGCATTATTACCTTCAGTAGAGCTTCTGGTTTTAATTCTCTTAATCAAATCATTTATATTATTTTTTATGGCATTGGTAGCATAAGCAACGAATCTATGCTTATCTAAGTTATACATAGAGATAGATTTAAAAAGCGATTGATAACATTCCTGAACAATATCATATGAGTTATACCCATCAATAAAAGTTCTCTTTGAGATATTATAAATTAATGGTCTAAATTCTTCAGCTAATTTTTCTTTTGCTCCTTCATCATTATCTTTGCACCTAGTAACTAAAGTTTCGATATAATTAAAATCCATATAAACCTCCTTCATACATAAGATCTATAAAATCAATGAATTATTTTACATATATTGTGTTTAATGTTAAATTAATCTCTACATATAGTATATATGGTTAAATTATCTAGAACCTATATGGAAATTGAAAATTATTTAAAAGACCAGCAGAAGATCCGCTATATTTTGGAGGAAATAATGTACCATGGATAACAGTAGCGGAGGTAACTAAAGATGAAGATAAGTTTCTTGATGACGTCTCTACGTATTTAACTGAATAAGGAAAATATATTAGGAAATAAAGAATAAAAAATCGCTTTAGTGTTTTTATTAGTCTCGTGATTACTTCTTTTAATAATATATAAAATTGGATATAATAAAAATAGTATATAGCAAGAGGAAATTGGTGAGGAGAAAAGGGGTAATAAAATGAGAAAAAATATACAGATTGGAGCATCTGATTTTAAAGAATTAATAGAAGGAAATAATTTTTTTGTAGATAAGAGTTTATTAATAAAAGAATTTATAGAAAATGGAGCAAAAATTATCTTAACACCAAGACCAAGAAGGTTTGGAAAAACCTTGAATTTAAGTATGTTAAGATATTTTTTTGATATAAGAACCAAAGATGATACCAAAGATTTATTTAAAAACTTAAAAATAGAAAATGAAAAAGAGATAATGAAGCTTCAAGGGCAGTATCCAGTTATTTTTATTACTTTTAAAAATCAAAAACATATTTCATTTGAAGACTTTCAAGATGGAATTAAGGTGCTATTATCTAACTTATATAAAGAACATGAGTATTTGTTATATAGTAATAAGTTATCAGAATTTGATAAAAATGATTTTAAAGAAATAATTTCAAGAAAAGCTTCAATAGGTGTTTTATATGAGGGCATAAGCAATCTTATGGGATATATGAATAAGCATTATGGCAAAAAGGTAATGCTATTTATAGATGAATATGATGTGCCAATTCAAGAAGGATATTTGCGTGGTTACTACGATAATATGATTGTATCAATAAGAAATTTATTAACTTCAGCACTTAAAGATAATCCATATGTTGAAAAATCACTAATAACAGGAATCCTTAGAGTTGCAAAAGAAAGTATTTTTTCAGGACTTAATAATTTAGAGGTAAATACTATTTTAAGATATAATTTTAATGATAAATTTGGTTTTACAGAAAATGAAGTTTTTGATTTAGCTAATTATTATGAGGCAGTGGAAAAGATTGAAAGTATTAAGAAATGGTATAATGGATATGTTTTTGCTGGAGAAGTAGTTTATAATCCATGGTCAGTATTGAATTATTTAAAAAATATTAAAGAAGGCTTTATGCCGTATTGGATTAATAGTAGCAACAATGATTTGATTAAAAAATTATTAATTAAAGGCGATAAAAACATGAAACTTGAACTAGAAGATCTTATTGAAGGAAAATCTATAAATAAGGTGATTGATGACAGTATAGTAATGTCAGAAGTTGAAGATTCTAATGATAATATTTGGAGTTTTTTGCTTTTAAGCGGGTATTTAAAAGCTGTAAAGACAGAAAATATAAGAGGTAGATTAAAATGTGAACTTAAAATTCCTAATGAAGAAGTTCATATATTTTATGAAAATTTAATTAAAAAGTGGTTTAATGAAACTATGACTAATGAAAAATATGAACTGATGTTAAATATGCTTATAAATGGTGAAATAGAAATATTTTCGGGAATATTTAAGCAGTTTGTAATAAATAATTTAAGTTACTTTGATGTATCAGGAACTGAACCAGAACGGGTTTATCATGCTTTTGTACTTGGAATGCTGATATCACTTTCGGATAAATATGAAGTTAAATCTAATAAAGAAAGTGGATATGGACGATACGATGTTATGCTAATTCCAAAGGACATTTCTAAAATAGGAATTGTCATTGAATTTAAGAAAATAGATGATTTTTTAAAGACAACAATAGAAGATGGAAGCAAGGCAGCCTTAAAGCAAATAGAAGACATGAAATATTCACAGGAGCTTGAAAGCCGTGGAGTAAAAAATATAATAAAGCTTGCAATTGTATTCAAAGGAAAAGAAATTGAGATTACTCAGGCACCTGAAAATGGAAATCCTAGATTAATATAGAAGCAATGAGAACAGATGAGATGAATTTAATAAAATCTTATCTGTTTTTTGTCTTAAGAATAATAAATACAAGTAAATTATGTAAAAGATAAGCTGTATAATTTTAGTATAAAGTGAGATTTTAGGTGTACAAAATTATGGAGGAGGGAAAAATAAATGTTACCCAAAGAAAAGAATTTAGAAGAATCCATTGAAGATTATTTAGTATCAATAGGATATGAATACAAAATCTATAAGTTCTTTCTCATCTTTAGTTAAATTTTTTAGAGCTAGTCTTAATTCTTCATAATCACACATCTCACATAATGAAGTTTCAGGAGAGATTTCTTGTGATGGGATGTCCTTTTCAAAATTATCATGTAAACTTAGAGCTTTATTATCTTCAGTAGAGCTTCTGGTTTTAATTCTCTTAATTAAATCATTTATATTATTTTTAATGGCATTGGTAGCATAAGCAACAAATCTATGCTTGTCTAAGTTATACATAGATATAGATTTAAAAAGTGATTGATAGCACTCCTGAATAATATCATATGAGTTATATCCATCAATGAAAGTTCTCTTTGAGATATTATAAATTAATGGTCTAAATTCTTCAGCTAATTTTTCTTTTGCTCCTTCATCATTATCTTTGCACCTAGTAACTAAAGTTTCGATATAATTAAAATCCATATAAACCTCCTTCATACATAAGATCTATAAATCTAATGAATTATTTTACATATATTGTGTTTAATGTTAAATTAATCTCTACATATAGTATATATGGTCAAAAGCTATAAAAGCAATTTGGAGAAGAAAAATTATTATAAAGGAAGAGCTAAAAATTGATAATGGTAATGGGTATAGCTGTGATGAGTTCTATTAAAGAACAAATCAAGCTAATGAAATGACAAAACAAAAGATATAAAGCTTTATGTGGAAAGTCATATTAACATAGGGGGAGATGTGACCTAGAAGCGATAGGATTTTAGAAATTAGAAGTAGTTAATCAATATGGTGCGAAAGTATGTGATGAATTATCAAGTGGTTTGAATTTACCTAACAGGAGGGACAAGAAGTCTTAGTGTTCTTAGTAAGAATATAGTGCAAGCAATATTGCTGGAGTTAAGAGTGTAGCAGAAAAAATATCTAAATAGATTAAATATAAAGAAGTACTCTGATTAAAATATTTATTCTAATTTGGTTTAGTAGCTAATATAACTAATAGTGTTAGTAATTCATTAAGGTGTTAGAATGACTTTAAAATCATTATATACCTTTTTTAAAGCATACTTTAATTATGTTACATCTGGAAATCGTGCTTATGCAAGAGCAATTTCAGAAGCTATGGCAGTTATTAGAGATACATTAGCACAGAAAACTTTGAATCCAATACAAATATATTTGCACAAGCCATTTTCTTTTAAACTTGCTAAAGATATGCTTCAAAAAGCAGTTTCACTTGCAATGTCACAATACCAAGACCCTTTTAATGAAATCCAATATTTTAAGATTACAGTAACTATAGATAAAAGTTTTATTACTACTAATCATAAGGGAATAAATATACCAATAGAAGGCGGATGGGATAATAAAAATAATAAGCTTATTATTATTACATTTAGTCAACCAAGTAACATGATAGAGGAAGTTAGAGTAATCAAAGGATTGATTAAAGAATTTACGATAGTAGGTACTTTACCAGCAAATATTAAAACAGTAGCTTATTGGGATCTAAGTAAGGGAAAGATAACAGAGATAGACTATCAACCTTTGCAGCCAGTTGACAAACAGAGTTTGATTAATGCGGCTAATAGGATTTGATATAATAATTAAGTTACTATAGCTGCATCTTTATTTCAAATAAAGATGCATCTTTTGCACTCTAATTTCAAGAGTAATAATAAGAAAGAAAATATAAGTATCTAGTTTGGTGAATTATTTTTTTATTGGAGTAAATTTGAATATATCAATATTAATGGTAATTATTGATACAAATATAGGTAATATAATCAAATATTGTAGTATAATAAGGATAGATTATCTGCTTGAAAAAGATAGTCTATCCTTATTATGGTTTATGAAGAAAATGTAGAAGGAACGATTATAAGACGTACAATTATGTCTATAATGGGTAGTTTGCATAGCAAATAATTTTGTTAAGATTTACTTATTAGTTTTAAGCAATATTATATTACTGTATAAAATGGTAAAATAATGTGATAACTTATTAAAAATTAGGAGGTATATATAATGTTTAAACGTTTGATAATAAAAGAATGGAGGCAATTTTCTGATATAGATATTACCTTTCATCCACATCTAACTGTTCTTACAGGTGCAAATGGAGCAGGAAAGACAACTATATTAAACTTGTTGGCTGATCATTTTGGTTGGGGCTCTCAGTTTGTAAGTTCATATACAAAGGATGAAGAGACTGGAACTTTGAAATATAGCAATAGTATACATAGATTAGGGGAAAGAATAAAGAAATTTTTTATAAAAAAGTCGGTTGAGCCAGAGTCTATTGAAAAGTATCAAATAGGAGAGATTCAATATAAAAATGATGCAATCGCTAGTTTGATTTTGCCAGATTCAGTAAATCAAACATATTCAGTAAGTTTTAGGAATAGACAAAGCATCCAGGGACTTTACATTAATTCTCATCGTCCTACTTTTCCATATCGTGCGGTGAAATCAATTCCTACACAAGTTATGAATCGTGGGGAAATTTATAAAAAATACTTTGAATTTACAAAAACATTTGTATTTGATACGTTCAGAAATTCCAACGAAGTATCATCTACAGGGTTGATTAAAGAGACAATTGCATCACTTGCAATGTTCGGATATGGTAACCGAGCTGTATCTTCAAATTTAGAAGCAAAAAAGTTATTTGAGGATTATGAAGAGATTTTAAGAATAGTTTTGCCACCTAAGTTAGGATTTAAAAAAATACAAGTAGAAATTCCGGAGGTTATTTTGTGCACTCAATCCGGTAATTTTCCGATAGATGCGGTTTCAGGAGGCATTTCTTCAATTATTGATATTACATGGCAGCTTTTTATGTATGCTGCCCCTACACAAGAATTTGTGGCTGTAATAGATGAACCAGAAAATCATCTTCATCCTGAACTACAAAAATCTTTTTTACATAATTTGATTAAAGCATTTCCAAATGTTCAGTTTATTGTGGCAACTCATAATCCGTTTATGATTAGTGCAGAAAAGGATTCAAATGTTTATGTTTTAGACTATAACGAGAAAAATAAGGTTTGTTCTATGATGTTGGATTATATAAATCGTGCGGGTACATCTAACGCTATTCTAAGAGATGTATTAGGTATTGGTTCATCAATGCCGTTCTGGGCCGAAGATATGCTAACAGAAATTGTTGAAAAATATAGTACTTTTGAATTGACAAAAGAAAATTTAGATAATCTTAGAAATGAATTGAATAAAATCGGATTGGATGGATATATCCCTGAAACTATAGCTAAAGTTGCGGAGGGAAAAAAGAATGATTAAATTATCAAAACTTCCTAAACCGAAAATATTAGTTGACCATGCCAAGCAATGGACAAAAGAATACTGTGATTGTTTATCTAGAGGAATAAAGCCTAGCCCTGAAATTGCAAGCAGATACAATAACCCAATAATAAAATCTACTTTAGAAAGAGAAACTAATGGGAAGTGTGCATACTGCGAAAGTAAGATTAAGCATAATTCTTATGGAGACATTGAACATATTCTTCCTAAAAATGTTGAAGCCAGACCAGATCTTTATGTTGAGTGGACAAACCTCACGCTTGCGTGTGAGCAATGTAATAGAACTGGAAAACGTACATATTACAATCCGGCTAAACCTTTAATTAATCCCTATGAAGACGATCCAGATGAACATTTTCAAGTGTTGGGTCCTATGATTTGCTATAAACCTGGAGATGAGAGGGCATTTATTACAGAAAATAAATTAAATTTGAATCGTTCTGAACTGATTACGCGTCGTAGCGAACGTATTAGTTCGGTTGAAAAACTTTTGTTTAGTTGGGAGCAAGCTACAGAAGATACAATAAGAGATATTATATCTGATCAATTGTTACAAGAATGTATGCCAGATAAGGAATTTAGTTTTGTTATAAAATACTTTCTTATTGCTCGAGGATTTCCAATAGATTCGGCATCATAAAGTATCGCACTGATAAGCAATTAGTATTGCTAAATAGTTAAATTCATATTATCCATATGCTGATTAGGATAATAATGTATAATTTAGTTTAGAGAGTGTTCTGATAACTAGAAGTTATCATTGTAAAAATTAATTATTTATTTGGAGAAGAGGCATGATTAAAAAAGTAAAGGAAAATTTAGAAAACAATTATTTGTTATTGATAACTATTGTATTTTTAGTTCCAGGAATAGCAATTTATTTATTGAATTTGTTATTAAAGCTAGGTTGCAATATAGGATCTTGGATATACCAATATGTAGATTTGTCGTTAGTCATTATTGATACTACAGCAAGTATTAAAACAGGTGATTATATATCCTATTACTTTACAATTATGGCGATAGAAGTTACAGCTATACTATCTTGGGCTCTGTTGCAGGCTAGCAAGGAAAGTAATAGGTTATCTGAAGCAATAAAAGCTAAAGAAGATAATAGGGATAATGAAAAAGTAAAAGAGAGTGCAATGATTATATACTATGATTTGCTATTAAAGATTGGAATTCTTAGAAATCTGTATGTAACATTAATTCTAAGTAAAGAAATAAAAAAAATAAATACTATTGAAATTAATAATGATTGGATAAAAAATCTCTCTGAATTAAGAAATGTTTTATCAAAAAGAGAGATAGATGTACTTTTTGAGCTTTATGGGAATTTTGCATTATTGCAGAAAGCGCAAGTTTGTTCAGATGTTGAAACTGTTAAAGATATAACTAAAAGCATATCAGGAAAATTATTTATTGATGTTTTACTTAAATATATGTGGATGGATTTTGAAGGAAAGATTGAGAGTCTTTTGCATAATAAATATTATATAATTTTTAGGAAAATTGAAGGGAAAATTAATGAGGAAGAAAAATATTATTCAGATGAATTAAATCAGCTAAAAATGAAGCAAGTCAATGGTAAGTATAAGATACATGGTGAATATATTAATGGTGTTTTAAAAAATGGAAAAGACACTTACTATGATGAAAATGGGAATCTAATATACTCTCTTATTTATAAAGATTATAAAGTAATTAAAGGAAATTATTCAAATTATATAGATGATAGGTTTGAAAATATCTTTGATATCGAATTTGATGAAAATGGAATGGAAGATACTGGCCGTATAATAATATTCTATGATTCTAATATGGTTAAATATGATGGAAATATTAAAGTTAGAAAATATGAAGGATATGGAATTTTGTATCAAGACAATGAGTATTTATCAGTAATATTTGATGGTATTTGGGAACAAGGTAAAAAGAAGGAAGGGGTATTTAGGGACAATAGTAAAAATGCTTCAATTGAATATTTTAATGGAACTTATTATAATGATAAACCATATACAGGTGAAATTAAGTTAGGTAATCTAAAATCATTTAATGATGTATATGAGTATAAAGGAACCATAAAAGAAGGAAAGATGGAGAATGGAATTGGATATACAAAGAATGTTTCTTTGATTGATTGGAGTTATATAGAAAGGCATAATGATAATATTCAATGTCAACGATATCTTATGAGTAGAGAAGAAAACGAATGTGCTTATGAATATGAACAGGATGATATTCCTGATGAAGTGAAACAGGAGATGGCAGAAGAAAGTGAAAGGTATGAAGTTCAAAGAACTAAAGAAAATTTACAGGATGAATACCTTGAGGTTGTGGAGCTTATCGAAACAAAGTGGACTAGAGGAAACCCTGAAAGGTTCGAAGATGATGATTTAAATAAAAAATATTTGGGGTATGGAACTAAAGAAAAAATAAGAAAAATTCATAAATTATGAAATTAAATTAAACTTAACAAGTATGCTTTTGGTCATCCTAGTAATTAGATAGTGAAAATTTTAATTAGTATGTATATAAATAAGGTTTATACGATTAAGTAACGAATAATATATTTTGGGGGATTATAATTATGACAAGAATATTACACACAATAAATTATGATGAAAATAAATATGATGACGCTTATGATATATTTATTGCATATGATGAAAATAATGAACTTCCATTTAGAAAGTATAAATCAGGAGGACTTGGTAGAATAAATGCAAAAAAGGGGGATACCGTATATCTGTATATTGGTGAACCAATTAGAAAAATAATGTATAAATGTATAATTACTGATGATAATAAGGATAAGAATGAAACAATAAATGACGAAGAATATTTTAAATCGAAAAATCATAAGCAAAATAAAAATGATACTAGCAAAACATGTTATATTCTGAAAAAGTTACAATTCATTGATACAGAGAATTTAAATTTTACTCATATTAAAAAGAGTATAGGTGATAAGGGAGAGAATTTAACAAGTTTTAGGAATGATTATACAGACAAGCATGAACAACATTTGAAGGAAATGTTTAATTATATAGAAAATATATTTAAAGATGATTGCAATACTAATTTGCAATCTATAAATTATGCTGATCTACAGATTATTAATGATGAATTTAATAGTATAGATGATGAATTTGATAATAAAAAAAATAACTCCCATGATATACTACAAAAGTATAAGGACAGATTAGTAAAACAAAGAATAGGACAAGGAAAATGGAGAGATTATCTTATCAAAAATAATGGTTGTAAATGTGCATTGTGTGATATAAGTATGAAAGAACTATTAATTGCAAGTCATATAAAAGAATATAGTAAATGCGAAAAAAATACTACAGAACATTTAGATTTAAAAAATGGATTGTTGTTATGTGCAAATCATGATAAGTTATTTGATAAACACCTGATTTCATTTAATATGGATGGAACGATTAAGATATCTGATAAAGTACTTAAATCACAATATGAGATACTTAGAATAGATAATTGTGATAATATATCTATTGAATCGTTTGATGAGAAATATATGTCATATCATAGAAATATTCTTAATGAAAATAATATTGGATAATTATTCTTTAGTGATATTAATTAGAAAAGTATATTTAAAGAAAACTTCCCATTATTCATATATAATAGAAACCAAAAAATATAATACTAGCAGATAAATACAAGATTTAAATAATTAAATTTTAATAAAAAATTATGATGTAGAAATGGTGTGAAATAATAAAAACATCAACGTTTTACACATTCTAAACCTTGATGTTTTCTTACAGGATGATCCATAGAAGAATCGAACGTCTGGTTTTAGTAAAAGCAGCTAGATGAGTAGACCAAGGTATTTGTGGAATCCCGACTAGAAAAAGTAAATTGGAAAGTTGACTGATGCGCTAAAAATGTCAGTTATTCAAAAGGCAATTGATGATTTTGGAGATAATTGGGTGTCTGTCTTTAGCAAAACATATATCCCAAATTTACAAAAGCATATTAACATAATAAAACCATAAATTTATCTAATTTAAATAAAGGTAATAAACATCTAATTTTAATGTTTATTACCTTTTTTAGGTGTTATCTAAATTATTTTCTCCTAGTACATTAAGATATAATTATTAATAACTTTGGTATATAATTATAAAGGAATTTAGACATATGAGAAAACAATTAACTATGTTGCAAAATATAGATAAACAAACTATAAGCTATACTTAATCTTTGAAATATATCTCAACTAGAAATGAGTGATATACTTTTGTAACCACAAGGGTCATAATATGGAATGTTTCATTGGTAATTTTGATGGATGTTATTGCTTGACTATAAGTTGTTCCAAATGTGCTAGTTCAAAAAGTGATGCTCCAAATTTTACATTTGGTAAGCAGAACTTTCTCTGTGAGCGCTTGTTCTTTGAGGCTAGCATCTTGGGTGCAACTTCTGATCTTAGAATCATCCATCATAATTCCTTAGAAACTGGAACAACAGCATAATCCTTATTTCGGCGAGTTATACGCACAAGTATAGATTAGAGTTGGAGTTTTGTTTTTGATTGTAACTTAAGAGAATAGGAGCAATATTTAATGAATATAAGTGATTTAATTATATATAATAAAACAATGCCTAAAAGAGAAGCAGCTTATGTTGATTACCCAAGTAATTTATCAGAGGAATTATGTGAGTATTTGTCTCAAAATGGGATTGATAAGCTGTATAGTCATCAAGCAGAAATGTTTGAAAAGGCAATGGATAGGAACAATATTGTAATAACAACTTCTACAGCAAGTGGAAAAACTCTTAGCTTTTTGCTGCCTGTTATTCAAGAAATTCTATCAAATCCTTTGGCTAGAGCAATTTTTATATATCCTACAAAGGCCCTTGCAAGTGATCAGTATCGTGCAATTTTGCCTTACTTAGAATACTTTGGGGCTAACAGGATTTCAGCAGGAGTTTATGATGGGGATACGCCTGTAAATGAACGAAGCAGGATTAGAAAAAATGCCAATATTATTTTAACTAATCCTGAAATGATAAATGCTGCGTTTTTACCGAATCACAGTAAGTTTGGTTTTGATTTTATCTTTTCTAATTTAAAATATATCGTAATTGATGAACTTCATACCTATAGAGGTGCTTTTGGTTCACATCTTGCAAATGTATTTAGAAGGCTTGGCAGGGTGTGCAGATATTATAATTCCTCGCCTCAGTATTTATGCAGTTCAGCAACTATAGCAAATCCAGTTGAACTTGCAGAAGAGATCTGTGGACATAAATTTCTTGAGGTTTGCATAGATGGTTCACCAGCTCCAAAGAAAAATTATAAGCTTGTGCAACCGCCAAAGATTATGGGCCATGATAAAAAATATTATGGGCAGGTGCAATCAACTTCAGTTGCTGCTGATTTAATACCTGATTTAGTGGAAAATGATAATAGCTTTATTGCTTTTGCCAAATCAAGGAGAAATGTTGAGGTTGTATTAAAGGAAGCAAGAGATAAATTAGAGACGGAAAACTTTTTTGGAGCTACTTTAAAAGACAAGATATCTGGATATAGGGGAGGATATACTCCACTTGAGCGTAAAGAAATTGAAAATAAAATGATTACTGGAGTTTTGCGAGGTTTAGTATCAACAAATGCTTTAGAGATTGGAATAGATATTGGTAAAATTGATACAACAGTAATTGTAGGATACCCAGGAACTAGAGCGTCTTTTTGGCAGCAGAGTGGAAGAGCAGGTAGAAACGGAAAAGAAAGTACCAATTATTTAATCCTTGATAATCTGCCTTTTGATCAGTACATAGCAATTAATCCAGACTGGCTTTTTGAAAGTGGAAGTGAAAATGCAGTTATAGACAAGAATAACCTTTTAATAGAACTTGCACATATACGTGCAGCAGCAGCTGAAATACCATTAACTTTAGATGATATTTCAATTTTCCCAGATTTAGGTGAAACAATTCCTGTTTTAATCAGAGCAAGTGAATTAACTAATCAAAGTGGAAAGTTTGCATGGTGTGGTAATTCATTTCCAGCAGGAGATTTTAGCTTAAGAAATATTGATAAAGCAAGGTACAAACTTATAAATAAAGATAACAATAAAGAAATTACAGAAATGGATGAAATGCAGGCTTTTCGTGAAATTCATAATGGAGCAATTTATATGCATGATGGAGTTCAATATCAGGTCGTAAAGCTTGACTTAGAAAGTAGAACTGCTTTTGCTATTCCCTTTAATGGAAATTATTATACAATGCCAGGAGGCACAACAAATATAAGGATAATTCAAGGCAGCAAAGATATGGAATATGAACGTACTAAAGTGACTTTTGGAGATGTAAATGTTGATGAAATAGTTTATATGTATAAAAAGCTGCAATTTCACAATCATCAAAATTTAGGTTTTGAACAGTTAGAAAAACCATTATCAAAGGATTATGATACAGAAAGCACTTGGATAAAGATTCCTGACAATGTTGTTACGGTATATAGAAGGCTCCTTCAGGAAAGTCAAAATGGAAACTTTATAAGAAATAATCATTTTGAAGGTGTATGTTACGCAATTAAAAATGCAGCAATGATGGCAACCATGACAGAACAGGAAGACATAGGTGTTGTAATGTCTAACAATGCAATAGAAATAAGTCAAAATTATGATAGCGAAGTTTATATGTTTATTTATGATAAATACGTAGGTGGACTTGGTTATTCTGAGAAAGTATTTGACTTAACTGCAAAGATTATTGAAAATGCAATCAAGATGGTAGGCGGATGTACATGTGATAATGGCTGCGCTGCATGTATTGGAGATTATCAATTAAATAAAGCTATGGTTCTATGGGGGCTTAAGAATTTATTAGAGGAGATAGAGGCACCAAAGGATATTAAGTTAGCACAATATGCTCCAGCAACCTTTATTAAGAAAGCATTTAAGTTTAATGAATTACAGGAAAAATGGAAAGAATTCTGTGAGTATATGCAGGAGAATGGAGATGCATTTGCAAAATTTTTAAGTACAATCCCTAAGGTGGAAATAGATAATCGTACTTTAATTTTAGTTTTAAATAATGCATTTTATAGAGAATGGGTAATGGAAGAAAGTAATAAAAAGAGCATATTAAATATTATTTCTTTCCATACAGATGCTCCAATGGGAATTGAATTAAGTGTCAGACTTGAAGAGATAGATGAAGATAGAAAGAATGTAAAAAGTAAATTACAAAGAAGATATGAAGATCTTACAGAATAGGAGAATAACATGCATTATGAAAAAGAGCTAGAAAGACTAAATGAATATCAAAGAGAAGCAGTACTTGATGAAAGTGATGCATGTGTTGTAAATGCAAATGTTGGAAGTGGAAAAACAACAGTTTTGATTTCAAAAATCGTGTATCTTCATTATGCAAAAAATATTAGTTATAAAGATATGATTGTATTAACTTTTACTAATAAAGCTGCAAATGAAATTAAAGAAAGATTAATGGCTTCTGATGAGAGTATAAAATCAGATGAATTAGAGGGCTTTGGAACCTTTCATAGTGTGGCCCTTCATTTACTTAAAGAAGTATTGCCAATTGAAAAAATAAGATATGAAAAAGATTTTTTAGTAATAGAGCCAGATGAGGAATTAGATATTGCCTTGCAGATAATCCAAGAAGAAAAGCTCAAAATTAAATATAAGAACCGTTTAAAAAAGAGACTTGAGCAAGCTATGGTTATTGAAAAGGAAGAAGAAAAGATTTCGCCTTATGATGATGATATTTTTAAGCTTGTAGAGCTGCTAAAGGAAGAGAAGATAAAACAAAATAAGATGTCTTTTTCAGATATATTGCAAAATGCAAATTTATTATTAGGTGAGCATAAAATAGAACCTAAGTGGATTATTATTGATGAGGTTCAAGACAGCGATAAAATACAGCTTGATTTTATTGATAAGTTAAAAGGTGAAAATACTAAATTATTTGCAGTTGGTGATCCAAATCAGGTTATTTACAGCTGGCGTGGAAGTTCTTTAAACGTGGTTTACACATTAAAGCATAAGTATAATGCAAAGGAGCTTTCTCTTCCAATAAATTACCGTTCAAGTAATGCTATTTTAGAAGCAGCAAGATGCTTTCAGCAAAATGGAAGTCGCTTAATGGGCGCTAGAGAAACTGAAAATAAAATTATAGTTAAAAATCATTATAATCCTTTTAATGAAGCGTGTTATTTGGCAGATAAGATCAAGGAAATACATAAATCAGGTGTGCCTTATAAGGAGATTGCAATTTTTTATAGACTGCAAAACCAGTCTCAGGTCTTTGAAGATGTGTTTTTAAAAAATGATATTCCTTTTGAAGTATCTATGAAGAAAACCATAAGTGACAGTCCAGTGTTAAATTGGATGATTAAACTATTTCGTTTTTGCGTAAATCCTAATGATTTTTCCTCTGCAATTTATGTTCTTAGCAATAAAGAATATGGAGAGAAAATGACAGAAAAGACTGCAAGAAAGATAGTTAAAGAGCAGAACATAATTAAATCAGAACTACTAGAAAAGATGCATGAATTTTTAAATAAATGTTCTGAAATTAAGATGGCAGAAGAGATTTATAATTATTTTGAATTTGATAAGTATATAAAGCCAACTTCAGCTACATATATAGATGATAAAGAAGCTATAAATGCGTTGCTTGATATAATCATAGAATATGTGAAAGAAAAACAAATGATATTTTTAGATGGACTTAGAGAGTTTATAAATTCATCAGCTTTATATGGAGTAAATATTTTAAAGAAGGATATAAATAGCGATATAGATTCTGTTAAGCTTATGACCTTACATGCCTCTAAAGGTTTAGAGTTTTCTTATGTGTTTATTACAGGAGTTAATTATGGGTTAATTCCACTTCATACAAGAGATATGGAGGAAGAAGAGGAACAAAGATTATTTTTTGTTGGAATCACTAGAGCAAAAGATTATCTAGAACTTTCTTATTATACAAATCCAGATTATCAAAAAGCAGCCCCTGGAGAAAGTAGATATATTCATATGATTCCAGAGAAATTAATCCAAAATGATAAGGTTAAAAATAATAATGTAAATCTTCAAGAACTTAAAAAACAAATTCAAGAGGCAAAGACTAAGGGAAAGAAAGAGGAAATTTCAGTTACTGAAGCAGTAGAATTACCAGTAGTTGAAGAAATAAATGAAACATCAATTAAAAAGGTAAGCCACAAGAAGTACGGAACAGGAAAAGTCCTAAAAGAAGATGATATGATGATTGAAGTAGAATTTGAGAATTATGGAGTGAAAGAATTTATAAAAGCCTTTAGCGAACTAGAATTTTTGTAGATATTTTTCTTATATAGGTAATGTGCAAAAGATAATTAGTAAATAAAAACAACATTTTAAAGATAATAAACTAATTAATGAAGTAATTTGAACAAATGAAGATATAGGAGGAACAAAAATGATTATATATATATTTAGTTTTATAATTTTATTATGCGTTGGTGTTACAGCGTTTATAAAATTGAACCCAGCTTTCGGTGGAAAGCCTACAAAAGAACAAATAGAATTTTATAAGAATTTCGATAATTATGTTAATGGAAAATTTGTTAATGAAACTCCAACGGGTTTGGGCATGAGTGCTTCAGATATTTTATCAATGCTTAAAGATTCGATTACAGGCGCTGAAAATCGAAAGCCTCATGGTGAAATTCCTGTGGAATCAATTGATTGGGAAAAGATCAAAAGTGAAAAAGATAGTTTGACTTGGCTTGGTCACTCATCCTTTTTACTTAGCATCGATAATAAAAAACTGCTGCTAGACCCAATTTTAAGTACCATTGCATCACCAGTTTCATTTGCGGGAAGTAAAAAATATAAATATAGTGAAAATATTTTGGATATTATTGATAAAATTCCACCTATTGATGCAATCTTTATATCACATGACCATTATGATCATTTAGATTATAAATCGATTGTAAAACTAAGCAGTAAAGTATCACATTTCTTCGTTCCTCTAGGGGTAAGTTCTCATTTAATGCGATGGGGTATTTCTAAGGAAAAAATTACAGAGCTTAATTGGTGGGATGAAATGAATTATCAAGGTTTAACAATTGCATTAACACCATCAAGACATTTTTCAAAAAGAGGAATATTTGGCTCAGATGCAACTCTATGGGGAGGATATGCAATTATCGGAAAAAACATAAATTTATATTATAGTGGTGATGGAGGATATGATTCACATTTTAAGAAAATAGGAGAAAAATATGGTCCCTTTGATATTACTTTGATTGAGGGAGCCCAATATGACAGACGTTGGTTTTGGGCGCATATGAAACCAGAAGAAGCCGTTCATGCTCACTTAGATGTAAAGGGTAGGAATATGATGTTAATGCATTGGAGTGCATTTACCTTAGCCTATCATGGTTGGAAAGAACCAATAGAACGAGCCTTAAAGGAGGCCAAAAAGTCAGAGATTAGTTTAATAGCCCCTAAAATCGGCAAAACAGTGCTATTAGATTCAAATATAAATGTTCCGTTTTCTTCATGGTGGGATTTTTAACTAAGAAGATGATATGATGATTGAAGTTGAATTGGAAAGTTTTATTTATCAGAAATGATAGTAAGTTAGTTCAAAAATGGTGAGTGTTATTCAGTATTAAGTAGAACTATTACTAATAAAATTCAGTAAATATTTAAAAAAATTTTCTTAAATTAATAACAAATTATGTGAATTAGCATACTATAATATTATAAATCAGTTGGTTAAGAATTTATAATAAATAACAAAGGAGAAAAGAAAATGGGATACAAAGATTATGAAAAGTATTTAGAATCTTACGAAGAAGAGGAAGTTGATTCTGCTAAAAAATGTGGTTGTGAAGATGAAGAAAAAAATAAAAAAGATTGCTATAAAAGAAATTACCCTACAGGAGCTGCATTAGAAGAAGCTTATCGTGCAGGTCGTAAAGATGGATATAAAGAGGGATACTGTGAAGGATATGACAAAGGATCAAAGGATGGATGTAAGCAAATAAAAGAAAAAATTGCTGGATGTATAGATAAAATTGAATGTTGTTAATTAATAAATTAGTGATTTATAGATAATTCAAATAAATGAAGATTATATAAAAATAGAATATCTCTTGGAAAATAATATTAAAAGCAGTGGTAGGAGCAATCCGGCTACTGCTTTTTGTTGTTTTAGTTTATCTAATATTAGAGAAACTAATTATAAAAGTAATGATAGACATAGGACTTATTTCGATTATTAAATTTAATGAGACACGGAAAAAATAGCTAATATACTAACTAGTATATTATAATAATTAGTATATTATGATTTTAAAGAAAATGTTCATATTAAAGAAGAATGATTATATATGAATAAATAAAGCACTTTTAAATAGAATAAATAAGTTAAATGGTTGAATAACACTAAACAGCATAAGCACTCTTTTATCGATAACTTAAATTAACCTATAGATAAAGATGGGTTAAAAAATACTAATAGAGAAGGTAGAATAGAAATTATGAAGAATTCTTAAGCATTAAAAATTATGTTGTGAGGTAGATTATCAGTATGATAATATAATCCGTCTTTATACAAATTCTGTGCCCTTTATTTTTTTATATACTCCTCATAAGGAAAAGGAACTATGATTTCTCCATCAACAACATTATAGTTAGTATTTTCTATAGGGCTTAAATTGTTAACCAAATTCATTCCAACATTATAGAATACTTCTGCTAAAACTTTAGGGTCTTGAATAACAGTACCAGCCATAAAGCCCTTATCAATTAAAGATTTTGCTTCTGGAAGTCCATCAATTCCAACGATAGCTATATTTTTGGATTTTTCGCCCTTATTATAGCCATATTTTTGAAGTGCCTCAACTGCCCCTATTGCCATAGCATCATTATTTGAAATTATTGCCTCAATCCTACCATCATATCTAAGAAATAAGGATTCGATAGAATCTTTAGATAAGCTCTTAAGCCAATTAGCATTTACCAATGCTAATTGTTCTGTGTTTATCCCTGAATTACTAATTGTTGAAATAGCATATTTTGTTCTGTCGATTGTGACTGGATCTTTAGCTTGACCATGCAATAGAACATATTGTAAAGTGTTATCATTATTTTTATCTAGTGAACTTTTATTAGAATTCCATAGATTAACGAGAATTTTGCCTTGAACAGTCCCAGCTAAATCAGAATTTGCCAGTATAAAAGCAGCTTTATCATAATATTTAGAAACTTTAGACACTACTTTCGGATCTATATCTAAAAAAACTATTGGAAGATTTTTTGATCTAACATTAAAAATAATATCTTCAACGAAGTTTTCACTTGTATCAGCTAAGTTTGCCAAAATTAAATCGAAATTATCTTTAGAAATGGAATTAAATTATATCTTTCATTTCAAAGGCATCTTTCATATTTAGTATGGCATTAAAAATAAATAACATTCCTTAAGAAAACTAATAAACAAGATAATTAAATTTATAAATTAGGAGTCATTATAGCTGTTGATTTTTTATACTAATTGCGATCATTTCATTTCGACAATTTGCATTATACAATGATATATTTTATGGCTAAAAACATAGGAATTTAAAGAAAATAGATAATTATATGGGAAAAGTAAAGGGAAAATTTTCTTTACAAAAGAACGCAGTTTCAATATAATATATTAAAGAGAACGTATGTTTGTACAACTAGTAGATTTTATTTAAGAAATGGAAAAAATATTTGAGCTTAAGTATGATATAGAAGGGTGTAAGTGGATACTATTTAAAATATAATGAAGTTCATTTTTTGCTAATAAATATTGTGATAAAAGGAATGATAATTATGGTAATAAAAGACAAAGAATTAGATATAAATTTAATAAATTCAGTAGAGAAATACTTAAAATTAAATTATAGTGAGCTATATGATAAGAATGACTTAGGCGCAGTATTTGATGAAGCTAAGAAAGATGATGAACTTAAGTTAAAAATATTTAATTCAATAAGAAGATTTATAATGAATTAACTTTTTGATAGTTCCTAGATATCAGATAAAATGAATGTGGAGGAATAGAAAATGAAGAATACAGTATATCTTTATGTATTTGATACAATGGCAGACTGGGAAATAGGTTATTTAATCGCTGAAATCAATTCGGGAAGGTACTACAAAAAGGGATTAATGCCGCTAAAAGTAGTGACTGTAGGAATTACCAAGGCCCCTATTACTACAATGGGAGGCCTTACAATATTGCCAGAAATTGAACTTGAGGAGTGTAATACTCATGATACTGCTGCTTTGATTCTACCTGGTGGGAATACATGGACAGAAGCAATTCATGCTCCAATTATACGAATGGCTGAAAAATATTTAGAGAAAGGCATTGTTGTAGGGGCAATTTGTGGTGCTACAATAGGACTTGCTATGTGGGGAGTACTAGATACACTAGGTCATACAAGCAATGACCTAGGGTATCTTAAAATGGTCTGTCCAAACTATGATGGAGAAATGTACTATAAGCAGGAATGTGTAGTAACTGATGGAAGTTTGATTACTGCTTCTGGAATAGCTCCTCTTGAATTTGCTTTGCATATATTGAAAATTCTAGATGTATTCTCTCCGCAAACCCTAGATTCTTGGTACAATCTTTATAAAACCCAAGAGTCAAAATATTTCTTTGAGCTTATGAACTCAATTCAATAAAAGGTTGCTTAAAGTGGGTAAGATAGCTACTTTTCACTGCAACAATTGGGAATATGGAGTTAAGAAAAAGTACTTATTGTCATAAAATAAGTACTTTTTTTAAGTGAAAATTATCCATTAATTTATTAATTCATTTGATATTTCAGGACTGTTTTTTACTTTTTATTCATTAGAATTAATCCAACTATACTTAAGCATATTCCTAGAGCATTCATAGGGGATAGTTTGGTTTTATAAACGAAAATACCAACTACAATTAATATTATTGTTGAAATTATACTTACAAAAAGAGGAGCAACGGCTATATTCCATCCACTTCTATAGATATATAAATATCCTATTTCCAGGCCTAATGCAGATATCCCTAATACATAACTTGCCCAATTTAATTGTTTTAGAGAGCTTATAATATTGCGGTCTATGGGCAAAATGATTAATGCTAATATAGAGAATATTATTGCGGTAACATATGTGACTATCATTGATATAAATGGATTTGTTGATTGATTGATAGATTTTTGACTGATATTATATATTACAGTTGCTAAAACTGTGATTATCATAGATATATAGTACATATAATAATACATCCTTTCTTATATGTTTTGAAATAGTAATCATTAGAATAAAAGCTTCTAAATCTTTTATTCTAATGATTATAGATATTGCAATTACTTCATAATGGTGTTTTTTATTTGTAAGATTACTAATTTTTCATCTCCATTATTTGTGAAACCATGGCTTTCTTCATGTGGAGATAACATTACATCATTCTCTTTAATTGAAAAATCCTCGCCATTTATAGTTATTATTCCTTTGCCGCTAATTACATAGAATATTTCATCTAAATCTGAATGTTTGTGAGGAGTCATTGTTTCACCAGGTTCGTAGAATAAAATACCTGAGTCCATTGTGCCCTCTGTAAACAGTGCTTTCCTTTTGATTTTTTCTGTAATATCGTTAATGTTCAAAATTTTCATAGTTATACGTCTCCTTAATTTATAATATTTATTTAAGCTAATTATTAAAATTCTATTTTATGGTAAAGACACATTTGATTTTTTCATAATAGATTTCCTCCCATGCTTTGTTGACTTATGGTATTATAATATAATCACTATTAACTTTTTACAAGAAGGCACTATTTTGTATGGTACGAACTAAATAGTAAGTATCAATTTATATATGATAGGAGTGAATGCTGATGACATGTGGTAAGTTATGTCCAATTGAAGAGACTGTTAAACTTATTGGACACAAGTGGAAAGTTCTTATTTTAAGAAATTTACATGATGATGGAACGCAAAGATTTAACCAACTTGAGAATGGAATTAATGGGATAAGTCAAAAAATGTTAACACAGCAGCTTCGACAAATGGAAGCTGATGGATTAATTATTAGAAAGGTATATCCTGAAGTGCCACCTAGGGTTGAATACTCACTTTCAGAGCTAGGGAAGAGCTTAAAGCCAGTTTTGGATTCTATGAACATCTGGGGAGAAAATTATATAAATACTAATAAACACCTTTATGAAGATTAAATTAGAGTATATACATTTTTGCAAGATAAGATGGAAGGACAATTCTACAAACTTACCATATAACAATGATATGGTAAGTTTTGCTTTATATATATAATATGGGTATATTAGCAGGTGATCCTTTTATTCAGAAATTGAATTTGCGATTTTTTTAATGAGCTATGACAAGATATTACACAGTATGTAGATTTGACATGGTATATTGAAAAGCGCTTTTTAAAAATAGAATAAATATGATAGAAACTACTTATTATCCTATTTGCATAATTATATAATTATTCCAATTTTTTATTTTTAATGGTAAAATATATACATTAATAAGAAAAAAAGGGGATTTTTAATGAAAAATAAAATGCTTATAAAGACTTTATCATTGTTTTTAACAACAACAATATTACAACTATCGGGTATTTCAGCTAAATTATTTAATGGTAGTGGTATTGTGGAAGTAAATGCAGCTACAAAAAGCTATGCTGAAAAAGAAAAACACATTATGTCATCAGTAGAGATTCAAGGGAATCTGATTGAAGGACAGACGTTAACAGCTATAGTTAGGGATGCAAGTGGACGAGACATAACTAAATATTGTGTTATTGGTTGGGAGTGTCTTGAATATCCAACAAGTGCTTCACAATCAATTTATGGTGGTCCTAGTTCTAAAGATAAAAACAAGCAAAATCAGTATACTCTAGAAAAAGAGGATGTAGGAAAATATATTAAAGTAATAGCGGAAGGAGACTATGTAGATCCAAATGCTCCTGCTGGTGATTTCCGGGTTGCAACTAAAGAATCTTCAATTACTACAAAAGTTGAAACTAATCCTTCAATACATTGGCAAAAAGAAATTGACGCTTCCGAGGATTTTACAGCTACGGATTGGTATTATTTAAATGATGATGGTTCAAAAATTTCAGGTTGGAAACAAATAGGCGGAGATTGGTATTATTTTTCACCTAAAAATATGAAAATGCAAAAAGGCTGGAAATATATAAATGGGAAATGGTATTATTTAAATAAACTTGATCATGGTGAAGGTAAAATGTTAACCGATTGTTGGATTGAAGATGTAACAACCCATAAGGGACAAAAAAACACATTTAAATTTTATTACATTTCTAGTGATGGCACAATGGCTACTAATACAACAATTAATGGACATTATTTAGATGCTAGTGGTGCTACCACAGATAAGATTGATAAATTATTGGTTCAAAATTATTAAATATAGTATTATTTTAAATTAGTTCTATTTTTAAAAATCGTATTATTCAAGAAATTGAATTTGCGATTTTTTTACTGCATAATTCTAGTATAGAACGTATGAAGAGGAGTATATTAAGATGATTAGAAGGGAATGTATACCAATATAATGGAGTTGCAAAAACAATCACATCTGCTTTTTCTATTTTAGGAGCGAGAGCGTTAAAGTCATCATCAAATGAGCAAGGAGTTCCTTTACTGAAGCAAGTGTCACAGGCAATACATCCTTTTATATTTTTCTTTCCAACTTCATATTTGACTACTTCATGATCTGATTGTATTGCTCCTTTAATAAATGCTTCAGATAATAGATAACTATTACCACCAACTCTTCCACTACAAATTAACATTAAATAGCATAAACTTTTTTTTATAAAGACATAATAAAATTATACAACAGATGGGAAGAAGGATTTAAATGGAAGCATTTAAGAGAATATTAAGTATAGCCTTACTTGCAATTATATTGGTTATAATGCTTGGAAATAATTCATATATGACTACGAATGCCAGCACAAACTATCGTCAAGGCTCTACTGTTAGAGTGGGCTTATTTACAAGAGACCTTAATGATGATTACATGATACTCCTTCGCAAAAATTTTGAAGATATTCAAAAGAATAATCCTGGAGAAGTTGAATTCTCTTTTTATAATGCTAATTATAATCAATCAACACAAAATACAGATATTGAAAATGCACTTCATAACGGCATTGATCTTATATTACTAGATATGGTTAATCTACTTGAAATACGAGATATGATTAACAAAATCTCTAAATATAACATCCCAATAGTATTCTTTAATAGAGTACCATTTTCAATGGAAGCAATTAAATCGTATAAAAAGGCTTTTTATGTAGGAACAGATTCAGTACAAGGCGGTACTGTACAAGGGAAAATGATTGTTGATGCTTGGAACAAGCATAAAGAATTGATTGATAAAAATAAAGATGATGTATTACAATATGTATTGCTCGTTGGCGAAAAACTTAATAAAACCTCCATCGATAGATCAAAATACTCCGTTTCAACTATTAATCAAGCTTTTATAAAAACCGAACAACTTGCATCTCCTATTTTGAATTGGAACACAACATTTGCTAAAGATTCTGTTGATGCATTATTCTTAAGATATGGTAACAAAATAGAAGCAATAATTTCAAATGATGACTCTATGGCAATCGGTGCTGTTCAAGCGTTGCAAAAATATGGTTACAATACCGGAAATAAATCTAAGTCAATCATAGTTGTCGGTCTAGATGGAGTATCTGAAGCTAAAGAACTGGTTTCAAAAGGCTTCATGTTGGGTACTGCTTCACAAGAAACAACTGATATGACTAATACAATATATACCGTAGGAATGAATTTAGTTAAAGATAGAAATCCTCTTGAAGGGGTATCCTATAAATCAGATGAAACAGGAGTGGCAGTTTTACTTCCATATGAATCATATACCGGGCCAATGTTTCAATAATAATTAATTTCCAATAATCATAAATTTGTTTTCTTCCTTTTGGTATTCTAATGAAATAACTACATAAGTAAAAGTTTTTGCATTACTTAAGACTAGATTCTTTAGTAGTATTGTACACACAGATTTCTAAAGATAAATTACAATTCAATATCAAATTTAATTTAGATTGGATAACAAATCTTATAAAAGATGGGATTATAGAAAAATATATTTTTACTAAAGGTGAAATTGAAATAGGTATACATTATTTTAACTTAGACATTTACTTAGGTTTTATTCTTGACTTGAAGTTAACTTTAGGTGATATAATATCAAGTAAATAGGTTAATATAACCAATATATTTATGGAATTGCGAGAAAGGCGATGATAATATGGTAAATGTTACGCTAGGAAGAACTGGGATAGTAGTAAATAGAAATGGATTTGGTGCTCTCCCTGTTCAGCGTGTCTCTAACGAAGAAGCAGTAAAATTGTTGAGGAAAGCTTACGATAATGGTATTAATTTTTTTGACTCAGCAAGAAGTTACACTGACAGCGAGTATAAAATTGGTCTTGCTTTAAGTGATGTTAGGGATAAAATAATTATTGCAACGAAAACACCATCAACTACTGTTGAAGGTTTTTGGAGTGATTTAGAAAAGAGTCTTGCTATGCTCAAAACAGATTATATAGATATTTATCAGTTCCATAACCCAAGTTTCTGTCCTAAACCTAATGATGGGACAGGTCTATATGAGGCTATGCTAGAAGCAAAAAAACAAGGAAAGATTCGTTTCATAGGAATTACAAATCATAGATTACCAGTGGCCATAGAAGCTGTTGAATCAGGTCTTTATGATACATTACAGTTCCCATTTAGCTATCTTGCTGATAAAAAGGATGAGGATCTAGTAAATTTATGTAAAGAGAAAAATGTTGGCTATATCTGCATGAAGGCATTATCAGGTGGGCTTATAACAAGAAGTGATGCAGCTTACGCATACCTTTCTCAATTTGATAATACTTTACCTATCTGGGGAGTTCAAAGAGAAAATGAATTAGATGAATTTATCTCATATATAGACAATCCCCCTACAATGACAGAGGAGATTAAAGAATTTATTGAAAATGAGAGAAAAGAGCTTGTAGGTGAGTTTTGTCGTGGCTGTGGATATTGCATGCCATGTCCAGCAGGCATAGAAATTAATAATTGTGCAAGAATGTCCTTACTTCTTCGTAGATCTCCAACTGAGGGGCTTCTTTCAGGGGAAGGCCAAGCTAAGATGAAAAAGATTGAAGATTGTATAGAGTGTGGTAACTGTAAGGCTCATTGTCCTTATGGCCTTGATACTCCAAATCTTTTGAAAAGAAACTATGAAGATTATAAAACATTTCTAAAGAATATAGGTTAAGTAATAAAAGATATAAATAAACAACTTAAACCTAGACTTATGCAATAATTCACCGAAAGTAGAAACATTGTTATTTCACAGGACTATGAAAATTTCGCTGAAAGTGCTAAATTGCAGCTTGCACCACTAATGCTTGCTCCCAATTTCATTGTGACAAGCATTAGTGGAACAACCTATAATTAAGAACTTTTAACAGCTCATTTTCAATGCCTGCTGCATAAAAATGTTTCTGCTTTCTAGTGTGGTATTTATTGCAAATTATAAATGAAATTTTTAAGTGTTTATTTATATTTTTAATAGAAGTTTGAAAACTTCCTCTAAATTCTATGAGTAGCGTTAACATAATAATTAAATATATTTATGGTGAAAGTAGAGTACATTTCTTATTTCAAGAAATGTACTCTATTTATTTTTCTTTTATAGATTTTCTACATAGTTCTTTAGCATATCTATAAACACTAGCGTTCCTTTTGAGGGGATTATACCTTTTTGCATTACATATGAAAATGGACGAGTGTAAGTTTGTTTGGTTTTTAAGGTGGAAATTTCATTATTTTTTAAGGAATTCTCAATTACAAGTGAAGAAATAAAAGTTATTCCTAAATTGTTTTTAACAGCTTCTTTTACAGAATAATTACTTCCAAAAACAATGATATTTTTAGCGTTAATATTATTATTTGATAAGAAAAGATTCAAATATTGACGAGTACCAGATCCTATCTCCCTACTAATCCAAGTCTGATTTTGCAGATCCTCGGCTGAAAAATAGTTATTAACTAAGTAGTGATTGTACGGAACAGCAACTTCCATCTTGTCAGTATAAAATTTTT
Organism: Clostridium beijerinckii; assembly: GCF_018223745.1. Taxonomy (NCBI): domain Bacteria; kingdom Bacillati; phylum Bacillota; class Clostridia; order Eubacteriales; family Clostridiaceae; genus Clostridium; species Clostridium beijerinckii. The sequence goes on along the minus strand of NZ_CP073653.1, from coordinate 3,569,211 downwards.
CGATCGTAAAGTGGGAAGGAGGAACAGTACCTTCAACTAGAGCAATGTCAACTTGAAGATTCTTGACTTTTTCACATATGTTATGTGTGTTTTCAATTGTCACTTCTAATTCTAATTCAGGATAGGCCTTTGCAAATTTTCCTAAAAAGGCTGGTAGTAAGTATTCTCCTATAGTAAAACTGGCCCCTATATGCAGCTGACCTTTTACAACATCCCCATAACCTAACAGATCATTTTTAGTATCATTTAGTAGCTTAATCATTTGTTTTGAACGCTCATAGAGTAAATACCCAGATTGAGTTATGTTTATATTTTTCTGTTTTATAGAACGTTGAATTAAAGTTGTATTAAAATACTCCTCGAGATGCTTAATATGTAAACTTACACTAGGTTGGGATAGATTAATAGATTCAGCAGCTTTAGTGAAGTTTTTATATTCAACAACTGCTATAAAAGTTTTTAATTCATCAAGCATGGAATCATCCTTTCTTAATCATTAATATTCTTAATCATTATTATAGAATATATATATTTTACTTATGATTATACACCTAATATACTAAAAATAGAAAAAGAAGTACTTCATATTCAGATAAATATTTTAGAAGGTGATATGAATGAGTTTAAATATAATTAGAGATAAGAAATTATCAAGAGGAATGGATAAGGTTTTAGAAGTTTTACCAGGAGTTATAATATGTACAATAATCGCATTTATCGCAAAGTATTTAAGTAATTATGTACCTAGCATAGGGGCGGCATCTTTAGCAATCTTCATTGGGATGGCAGCAGGAAATACATTTTGCAATAGAAAAATATATCAAAAGGGATCAAAATTCGCAGAAAGTGAACTATTGTCATATTCTATAGTTCTGTTAGGCGGAACATTGGGAATTCAAACTATATTAAAATTAGGTTTTTCAGGAATATCATTTATAGTATTTCAAATGAGTATTACTATAGCACTTGTAATTTTAATTGGGAAAAAGCTTAAATTTTCAGAGAACTTTAGTTTTTTAATGGCAAGTGGAAATGCAGTTTGTGGATCTTCAGCTATAGCAGCTACTGCACCAGTAATAGGAGCAGGGGATAGTGAAAAAGGCATAGCAATAACTATAGTAAATGTTACAGGAACAGTATTGATGCTTGTTCTTCCATTTATAGCTAAAGTGATATTTTCATTAGAGACAATAAAAACCTCCGCTTTAATAGGAGGAATACTTCAATCTGTAGGACAAGTTGTTGGTAGTGCAAGTCTAGTAAATGAACAAGTTAAGGATTTATCTACAATATTTAAAATAGTAAGAATAATATTTTTAGTTGTTGTTGTATTAATATTAGGAAAAATGAAAAATAAATCTGGTAGAGTAGAAAGCGGAAAATTAAATTCAAAAATAAAAATACCTTGGTATGTATTGGCCTTTTTCCTTATGTGCTTAGCATTTACTGCTGGAGTTTTTCCAATGAATATTTCTAATATATTTAAATTAATAAGTAGCAACTTTGAAGTAATTGCTCTTGCTGGAATAGGGATGAGAGTGAATTTTAGACAACTTATAAGAATAGGAAAGAAAGCTGCACTTTATGCCTTAGCAATTGCCTTAATCCAAATAGTTTCAGCAATTTCACTTATCACAGTATTTTTGTAAAATGCTATTCTTTAATATAGAGTTGAAATATAGTATTATAAAAATTATAGGTGGGATTGCCCACCTGTGATACCCAATATAAGAACATTGTTTATCAGTTTTTGGCTAATTCATAAATTAATACTTCATATTAATGCTTATCTGTCTCAACTATTCTGTTCATATCTTCAAATAATATCTTTTCATCTATTGGACCTATTATCGTCTTCACCCTTGCAGAAGCTACAGCACCTCTAAAACTTCCTATTGAATAAGTTTTTATTCTACTATAATATTGATTCCCTGCTTCTATAGCTCTTTCCTTCAATTCAGGATCATTAGGAGCTTTACTTAATTCTAAAAGAAGTTTATAGTAAATCTTTTTATAAGGATTAGATTCCCACATCGTAAAAACTACTTGAAATATAACAACTGAAATAGTTGCAATACATGCTATTAATACCTGTATTCCCATATATATTCTCCATCCTATAAATACGTAATAATTAAATATTGTTTATTAGATTACAGTTTTTAATAACACTTATTATAACATAATTTGCAAAATATAACGCATATTGTACATATAATGGATCTCTATTTTTTAAATCCTTTATTTTAATACATGAATGTTTTTCGTTACTTTGGGCCATTTAGTATAATTTTGCTTATATATTTTATTGCAGCAACATTAAACAAATTCGCCCATTTCTTTAAATCGCTATGGATAATATTAATATGCTCAAAATAAATTTCTTGATTTTTAACACGATTCAAGCGCTTATTCTATAGTATATAATATAGTGTAGTTGAAATATTATTTCTCCTTATTAAATAAATTTCACGACAAACTTAGAATGATTTATTAATTTTAATAAATCATTCTTATTTTAATTCCTAAAGCATATGGTTTGAGAGATTAAAATACAATAATTACAAAACAAATGCTATTTTATAATTATTCATAATATAGATAACTCAACTAAGACTTGAACTTATGCATATAACTCGCCGAAATGAATCACATCCATCAAAATTACCAATGAAACATTCCACAAAAGTATATTACCCATTTCTAGTTAGGATATATTTCACAGTATAAATCTAACTTGTAATTGGCTTATCTATATAGATAAACAACTTAGGGATTTAACCTATCATTATAAATACGTTTACAAAGTTTATAAAAATTTAAGTTTATATCTTCACTAGAAATCATAAATATATTTGTGGAGAAAACATTTGAAAATGAGCTGTTAAAGGCTCTTAGCTGTAGGTTGTTCCATTTTAGCTTGTCACACTAAAAGTGGGAGCATGCTAAAGTGGATACAACCTGCCGCTTAGAACTTTCAGCGATATTTTCATAGTTTTTCGGAATCAAAATATTTATGATTTCGGTAAGTTACTACATAAATTTTGGGTATCTATAATTAACCTATTGTTTTTTAGGATGAAACTTAATTGAACTTGTTTTTATCGGTAAATAATGCTTATTAGAAGCAATAGGAAATTCAGAATCTTTATAAAGAGTTTCCTGTATAAGATGAAATTGATTTTCTGGCGAAATTGGATACGTTTTAGCAGCAAAGTTTCCAGAAGTTGAGTACTTTATTTCAACTAATATATCACTAGATATTTCGTAAATATCTCTTTCTAGAAATTCTAAAATCATATCCTCATTGTTTAAATCAAGATTAAATTTTGAAATAGTTTCAATTGGCAATAAAGTAAACGTATAAGCTATAGCTTGACCTTCAGATTTATACCATCTATCTATTAATACTACAGCAGCAGTTTTCTTTACAAGAATTTGATTAAAATAGTCAGTAGATGGCTCTATTCTTAATTGAATTTTAACTTCATCAATGACATCATTTATGCACTTGTATACGGGGTGTCCCATTGTTTCTAAACCAAGATCTTTTTTAGGCTTAGATTTTACTATAAAATTTCCCTTACCTCTTATATTATTTACTAATCCATCATCTTGTAGTAGTGCAAGTGCCTGTCTTAGCGTAGTTCTACTAACACCAATTAATTTAGATAGTTCAGGTTCAGAGGGTAATCTACTTCCTTCTGGAAAAGTACCTTCATTTATCATTTTAAAAAGTTGATTATATACACTTACATATCTTAATTCTTTTGGCTTTTCAACTATATCAAATTCATCATTCATAAAAATATCACCTTTCTACAGATATAACCCTGTCTAGACAAGTATACATATTGAATTACAAATTTTCAACTGAAATATTTGTTTTATACTTAATTATAACGTTAATTAAACAATATTGGCAATCAAATTATTATGGTTATTTTGTGCACAGCCTGTCCTTCTAAAAGCTTGTACCAACAGGCTTTTGGTATAGTTTTTAAATTGAATGAATTTTCGGAATTTATCATGAATAAAATGCTTGACATGAAATAACAGACATGCTATTCTTTGAGTACAAACAATAATACAACTTAATAGACAAGTATTAAGGATGTCCAACATTTTTTAACGTAATGTTGAAACCGTATTCTGAAAGCGAATCGTGAAATAAATGGAGGTATTATAATGAATTATTCACAAGGTTCTGGGAAACAATATCATATAGATGTGAGAGAAGGAGATGTAGGTAAATACGTAATATTACCAGGGGATCCAAAGAGATGTAAAAAGATTGCTGCATACTTTGATGATCCGAAATTAATTGCTGATAATAGAGAGTATGTTACTTACACTGGATTTTTAGATGGTGTAAAAGTAAGTGTTACTTCAACAGGAATTGGTGGACCATCAGCTGCTATAGCATTAGAAGAACTAGTAAATTGCGGAGCAGATACTTTCGTAAGAGTTGGTACATGTGGCGGAATGGATATAAATGTTAAAGGTGGAGATGTAGTTATTGCTACTGGTGCAATTAGAGCAGAAGGTACTAGTAAAGAATATGCGCCAATTGAATTTCCAGCTATTGCAAACTTCGATGTTGCAAGTCTACTTGTGCAAGCATCTAAAGATTTAAATAAAAATTATCATGTTGGAGTAGTTCAATGTAAAGATTCATTTTATGGTCAACATTCTCCAGAAACTAAACCAGTAAGTTATGACCTTTTAAATAAGTGGGATGCATGGATGAAATGCGGATGTCTTGCTTCTGAAATGGAATCAGCAGCTTTATTTGTAGTAGGAAGCTATTTAAAAGTAAGAGTAGGTTCAGTGTTTTTAGTTGTTGCAAATCAAGAACGTGAAAAGGCAGGACTTGAAAATCTACAAGTACATGATACAGAAACAGCTATAGAAGTTGCAATTGAAGGAATTAGAAAATTAATAAAAGCTGACAAAGAGAGAGAAACTAAATAAGAAAGTGTTTGATCTTTTGGAAAGGAATATAAAATGAAAGAGTATGAAGATATTTTAGAAAGAGCTTTTAGAGCTATGGAAAATGCATATTCTCCTTATTCAAAGTATAAGGTTGGTTCTTGTGTTGTTACTAAAGATAATAAATACTTTATAGGAGCAAACATTGAAAATGCATCTTATGGTTTAACAAATTGTGCAGAGAGAAATGCAATCTTTCAAGCATATTCAAATGGATATCGTAAAGAGGATGTAAAAGCAATTGCCATTGTAAGTGATGGAAATACGCTAGCAACTCCTTGTGGTGCATGCAGGCAAGTTTTAGTTGAATTATTAGAAAAACATACTCCAATAGTTTTATCTAATAAAAAGACTGAAAAAATTACTGATATCGAAGAATTATTACCAATGTCCTTTACAGAGGAAGATCTAAAATAATAAAATTTTAATTTGGGAATAAGTATTAAATATAAAATGAAATATAAACTTATATTAGTTTTGAAAGGATGGAGTTATGAAGAAATATAATAGAATTTTCACAATAGTAATAGATTCACTTGGAATTGGAGAAATGAGTGATTCAAAAGAGTATGGTGATGTTGGTGTAGATACACTTGGGCATATATCAGAGTCGGTAGATGAATTTAAGATTCCAAACTTACAAAAGTTAGGGCTAGCTAATTTACATCCAATCAAACATGTTGAAGCAGTTGAAAAACCTTTAGCTCATTTTATGAAGATGAGAGAAGCAAGTGTTGGAAAAGATACAATGACTGGCCACTGGGAAATGATGGGGCTAAAAATAGAAACACCATTCCAAACATTTACTGATACAGGTTTTCCACAAGAGCTATTAGATGAACTTGAAAAAAGAACAGGTCATAAAATAGTTGGAAATAAAAGTGCTAGTGGAACAGAAATATTAGATGAACTTGGTGAACATCAAATAAAAACAGGAGATATGATCGTTTATACTTCAGCTGATTCTGTTTTACAAATATGTGGTCATGAAGAAACTTTTGGGTTAGATGAACTTTATCGTTGCTGTGAAATTGCAAGAGAATTAACTCTTAAAGATGAATGGAAAGTTGGAAGAGTTATTGCAAGACCATATTTAGGAATGAAAAAAGGTGAATTCAAACGTACAAGTAATAGACATGATTATGCTTTAAAACCATATGGAGCTACTGCATTGAATGCATTAAAAGATAATGGATTTGCTTCAATATCAGTTGGAAAAATAAACGATATATTTGATGGTGAAGGTATAACAGAATCAAATAAATCAAAAAGTTCTGTTCATGGAATGGAACAAACTTTAGAAATAATGGATAAAGAATTTAAAGGATCGTGCTTTGTTAACTTAGTAGACTTTGATGCTTTATGGGGACACAGAAGAAATCCAGTTGGTTATGCTGAAGAATTAGAAAAGTTTGATGTTAATTTAGGAAAAGTATTAGATAAATTAAAAGAAGATGATTTATTAATCATTACAGCAGACCATGGTAATGATCCAACTTATAAAGGATCAGATCATACACGTGAACATGTTCCTTTCTTAGCTTATTCTCCATCTATGACTGAAAGTGGTTTAATGGAAACAAGCGATAGTTTTGCAGCAATTGGTGCTACAATAGCAGAAAACTTTGGAGTAAAGATGCCTGAGAATACAATTGGTGAATCAGTACTAAGCAAGTTAGTATAGTATTACAGGAAGGATATTTAACTAATGATGAGTACAGTTAATACGCTAAAGGAAAAATCACTTAAAGTTCTTCTTATAAATATTTTAATAGCGTTAGTTGGAGTTTCCCTTGTTGGATTTGGAATTGCATTTAATTCAGCTGCAATGCTTGGAAATGATGCAGTTGCAATTCTATATGATGGAGTTCGCAGTGCAAGTGGTCTTCCACAAAGCGAACTTGGAATGACAACAAATGTGGTAAATTACGCAATAATAATATTATCGTTATTAATTAACAGAAAGTATATAAATATAGGAACATTTATATATACTATTCCAATGGGAACCTTCGTTGGGATAGGTTCAAAGTTTTATGAATATATGAATTTGCCTAATGTTTTAGAGTGGAGAATATTAAGTTCTGTATGTGGATCCTTAATGCTGTTTACAGGATTAGGAATCTTTATAGCAATAAATATTGGATTAGATCCTTTTACAAGTTTAGCTATGATATTAAAAGACAAAATGAAATCTCAATATAGAACAGCAAAGATAATTTGTGATGTTACATCGCTTATAATTGGTTTTATACTAGGAGGAAAAGCAGGGGCTGTAACGGTTATTGCAGCCCTAATAGGAGGGCCTTGTATACAATTTGCATCAGAGCTATTTAAAAAGTCAGTTCTAATGAAGATTAAAATAGGTGAAAAGAACATTTTACAATATTAAAAACAAGATTTTGGAGGACAGAAATATGACAAATGTACCAACTCCCCATAATGGGGCAAAGCTAGGAGAAATAGCAAAAACAGTATTAATGCCAGGAGACCCTTTAAGAGCTAAATTTATTGCAGAAAATTTTCTTGAAGATGTTACTCAATTTAATACAGTAAGAAATATGCTTGGATATACTGGAACTTATAAAGGAAAACGTGTCTCAGTTATGGGAGGCGGCATGGGAATGCCATCTATAGGTATTTATAGCTATGAATTATTTAATTTCTATGGTGTAGATAATATTATTAGAATTGGAACAGCAGGAAGTATATCTGAGAAATTGCACTTACGTGATGTTGTAATCGGTTTAGGTGCATCTACTAATTCTAATTACGCACACCAATATAGTCTGCCAGGAACTTTTGCTCCTATTGCAAGTTTTGATTTAGTTAGCAGTGCAGTTGAAGCAGCAAAAGAAAACAATATAAATGTTGTTGTAGGAAATATACTATCTTCTGATACTTTTTATAGTGCTGATAAAACAGCAACAGAAAAGTGGAAGAGTATGGGAGTCCTAGCAATAGAAATGGAAGCAGCTGCACTTTATATGAATGCTGCAGAAGCAGGAAAGAATGCGTTATGTTTACTTACAATTTCAGACTCAGTATTAACAGGAGAATCACTTTCAGCAGAAGATAGACAATTAAGTTTTACAGAAATGATGAAAATTGCTCTTGAAATAGCAAAATAATAAAGTTTATAGGAGGAAATATCATGAAAAAAGTAATTGCATTATTAATGACAACAATGATTATGGGAACTATGGCTGGTTGCGGATCAAGTGGAAACAAGACAACTGATAAAGGAACTACAGGTGATAATAAGGAATTTAAAGTTGCAATGGTAACTGATACAGGTGGTGTAAATGACCAATCTTTCAATCAATCTTCATGGGAAGGATTGCAAAATTTTGAAAAGAATAATGCTGGAGGTAAAGTAAGCTATCTTGAATCCAAGCAAGAATCAGATTATGCTACAAATCTAGATAAAGCTGTTGATGCTGGTAATAAAGTAGTTTGGGGTATTGGTTTTGCAATGTCAGATGCAATAACAAAGGCAGCAAAAGCAAATCCAGATGTTAGTTATGCTATAGTTGATAATTCATATGGAGATGATACTCCAGCTAATGTTACAGGAGTTATGTTTAATGCACAAGAACCTTCATTTATGGTAGGCTATGCAGCTGCTAAAACAACAAAAACAGGTAAAGTTGGATTTGTTGGAGGAATAAAAAGTGGAATTATAGATCAATTCCAATATGGATACCAAGCTGGTGTTCAATATGCATCAAAAGAATTAGGTAAAGATATTACTGTAGATGTTCAATATGCTGAAAGTTTCTCTGATGCATCAAAAGGTAAAGCAATTGCAAACAAGATGTTCTCATCAGGATGCGATATCGTATTCCATGCAGCAGGTGGAGTTGGTGTAGGTGTAATTGAAGCAGCTAAAGAAGCAAATAAATTTGCAATAGGTGTTGACCGTGATCAAGCATATTTAGCTCCTGATAATGTATTAACATCAGCATTAAAACTTGCAAGTGTTGCAGTTGAAAATGTTTCTAAAGAAGCTATGACTGGAAATAAAATTGGTGGTAAAACTTATACTTATGGATTAAAAGAAAATGCTGTAGGAATTCCGACTGAAAACAAAAATATGGATCCAGCAGTATATAAAGCAACTATGGAAGTTCAAGACAAGATTAAAGCTGGTACAATAGTTCCACCTTACAATGAACAAACTTACAATGACTTTTTAAAAAAATAATAATTTAAACTTAAAGTAGATAATAACTATTAAGACAGTAGTGGAGGTAGGCTTTGCTGGTAACTTAACGGTTTGCCGGCAAAGCCTTATATAATAGAGGAGGATTAGGTATGGAAATTAGCAAACAATATGCAGTACAAATGCGTGGGATTACAAAAACGTTTGGCTCGTTCTGTGCTTTAGATAATATCAACCTTGATATTAAAAAAGGTACAATTCATGCACTACTAGGAGAAAATGGTGCAGGCAAAAGTACCCTTATGAATATCCTTTATGGATTGTATCAAGCTGATCAAGGTGAAATATATCTTAATGGTGAAAAGATAAATATTAAAAACCCTAATATAGCGATTGAAAATGGAATAGGAATGGTTCATCAACACTTTATGTTAGTTGAAAATTTTACAGTAACACAAAATATAGTGTTAGGTAGTGAAATTACAAAAAAATGTGGAATACTAGATATGAAAAAAGCCCGAGAAGAAATATTAAACATTGTTAAAAAGTATGGATTAGATGTAGATCCAGACGCAAAAATTGAAGATATTTCAGTAGGTATGCAACAGCGTATTGAAATATTAAAAGCTTTATATCGTGGAGCTGATTTATTAATATTGGACGAGCCGACAGCGGTTCTTACTCCACAAGAAATTCAAGATTTAATAGGCATCATGCATAACCTTATTGCTGATGGAAAAACAATAATTATAATTACACACAAATTAAAAGAAATAAAGGAGTCTTCTGATGTTTGTACAATAATACGTAGAGGAAAATATATAGATACAGTAAATGTTAAGGAAGTAACAAGAGAAGATCTTGCAACAATGATGGTTGGTCATGCAGTCAAGTTAATCGTTGACAAAGAAACTGCAAAACCAGATGAGGTTGTTTTTGAAATAGATAATTTAACTGTAAAAGATGAAAGAAAGTTAGATGCAGTTAAAGATTTATCACTTAAAGTACGTAAAGGTGAAATCGTTGGTATTGCAGGAATTGACGGCAATGGACAAAAAGAATTAATTGAAGCTATAACTTGTCTTGCTAAATCCGAAAAAGGTACCATTAAAATAAATGGAGTAGAGATACAAAATACTACAGTGGAAAACGTTATCAAAAATAAAGTTTCAACAATACATGAAGACAGGCAAAAACGTGGGCTTGTACTAGACTTTAGTGTTGCTGAAAATATGGTAATAGAAAAATATAAAAGTGAACCATATTGTAAGAATGGATTATTGGTTAAAGATAAAATTATGGCTCATACTAAGGAGCTTATAAATCAGTATGATATAAGGCCTGATAACTGTGAATCATCACCTATCAGAGGGCTATCAGGAGGAAATCAGCAAAAAGTTATAATTGCAAGAGAAGTATATAATGATCCGGACTTATTAATTGCAGTGCAGCCAACTCGTGGACTTGATGTAGGAGCAATTGAATATGTTCATAAAACATTAATAAGAGAAAGAGATAAAGGAAAAGCTGTTCTTTTAATTTCATTAGAACTTGATGAAGTTATGAATGTTTCAGATACTATAGCTGTAATTTCGGAAGGAACTATTGTAGGTGCTTTTAAACAAGGTGAAGTTGATGAAAATACAATAGGCTTGCTAATGGCGGGAGGTAAACATAGTGAAGATAGTAGTAAAAATTCTTAAAAAACCAGTTACTTCAACATTCATTGCAATATTCTGTGGATTTATTGTTGCATCAATAGTACTAGGTGTTGCTGGTTATAATCCTATAGATGCTTTTAGTGCACTTTTTGGAGGGATTTTTTCAAAACCTAAATATATATCTAATACAATTATTAAGGCTACGCCTATTATTTTAACTGGTTTAAGTGTTGCATTTGCTTTTAAAACAGGATTATTTAATATTGGAGCGGAAGGTCAATATATAGTAGGTACAATTGCATCAACAATAGTTGGAATCAAATTAAATTTGCCAGCAGTATTAGAAATTCCTTTAGTAATTTTAGCTGGTGTAGCTGCTGGAGCAGTGTTTGGTGGTATTGTGGGAATTCTTAAGGCGAAATTCGGAATACATGAAGTTATAACCAGCATAATGCTGAATTGGATTGCATTATATTTATCTAATTTCGTTGTATCAACAGATGTATTTCATCAACCAGATTCAACAAGTACTTATATGATTAATGAATCTGGATTTACTACTATACTTGGCAATTGGAAGACATCTGATGCTGGAATGGAATTCCTTTCTCATCACAAATGGTTATCAGAAGTTTTGTTAAAAACAGATGTTAATATTGGAATTATTGTTGCTATTATAATGGCTGTAGTTATATCAGTTTTATTATATAAATCAGCAAAGGGTTATGAATTACGTGCAGTTGGATTAAATAAAGATGCAGCAGAATTTGCTGGAATAAATGTTAATCGTAATATAGTTCAATCAATGGTAATTGCAGGTGCATTATCAGGTCTTGCTGGAGCATTAGCTATCACAGGCACAGCACCTCATAAGCTATCAACTATGGCTGCTTTTGAAAATAACGGATTTAATGGATTATCAGTTGCATTAATTGCAGGAAGTTCACCTATTGGATGTATATTTGGAGGATTGTTATATGGTGGATTACTATATGGAGGTCAATCTGTACAATCTGCTATAGGTGCACCATCAGAAATAATAAATATAATGATAGGTACTATTGTATTTTTCGTAGCATTAACTAAGATTGTACCTGCTTTAGCTGACAGACTTTTAAAGAGAGGTGAAAAGAATGTTAAATAGTATTGCACTATTAATAGGTATTACACTAATGTATTCAGCACCGTTAATATTTGGAGCATTAGGTGGAGTTGTTTCTGAGCGTTCTGGAGTTGTAAATATCGGAATTGAAGGTATGATGACTATAGGTGCATTTACTGGTGCGGCGGTAGGATATTATTCTGGAAATGCATGGCTTGGATTTTTAGCTGCAGGAATTGCAGGTGGAATAATGGCTTTATTACATGCAGTTGCATCTATAACATTCAATGCTGATCAGACAATATCAGGTATTGCTATAAATTTATTAGGTGCAGGTTTCTCGTTATTTACATGTAGGTTATTATTTGAAGGAGCTACTATGACTAAACCAGTAGCTACTAAATTACCTAAAGTATTTGGAGTAGATATTACAGTTTTTATAGCACTTATAATTACAGTAGTAATTTGGTTTATTTTATATAAAACTAAATGGGGATTACGTATTCGTGCAGTAGGAGAGCATCCAGCAGCTGCAGATACTCTTGGAATAAGTGTAACTGCAACTCGTTACGTGTGTGTTATGATTTCTGGAATACTTGCAGGGTTTGGCGGAGCATCTATGACGCTTGCAATAATAGCACAATTCACTCCAACAGCAATTAGCGGTCAAGGCTTTATTGCACTAGCAGCAGTTATTTTTGGTAAATGGACTCCGCATGGTGCATACGGAGCTTGCTTATTATTTGGATTTGCTCAAGCATTAACAGTAGTATTAGGTGGTGGAACCTTTGCTATTCCTTCGCAAATACTTGCAATGCTACCATACATTCTAACAATTGTAGTATTGATTCTTTTTGTTGGAAAATCAGTTGCACCAAAAGCTGATGGAGTTCCATACGAAAAAGGTACTCGTTAATGGAAAAAAGAAACATTTTTATTTCACAGGACTGCAAAAATTTCGCTGAAAGTTCTAAATTTCAGGTTGCACCACTAATGTTTGCTACAGATTTCCTAGGGAAACTCGACTCATTACATTCGCTGAGGAAGTTCGACAACCTAAAATGAAATTTAGGACTCTCACTTCACAAGCGTTAATGGAAGAACCATTAGCGGAAACTCGACTCACATACGTTTGCTGAGTAAGTGATAAGTGAATCACGTGTCACCTGTAATTTGTCACTAGTATCAACTTGTTATTTAATCAATCTAAACCATGAACTGCATGTTATAATTCTAATAATATTACAAGAATTTTATTCGTAATTGTGAATTACGAAATGTGTATTGTGCATTATGAATTATGCATTGTAAATTGTGAATTGTAAAATATATAGTTATAAAATAAATTTAAGGAGTAATGAAATATGAATATTGCTAAATATATGGATCATACGATATTAAAACCAGAGGCGGCAGAAGAAGATGTAAAAAGGCTTTGCAGAGAAGCAAAAGAGTATAGCTTTGCATCTGTTTGTGTAAATGGATGTTATGCAAAATTAGTAAGTACTGAACTTGTAGGAAGTGAAGTAAAAACTTGTGTTGTAGTAGGATTTCCACTTGGAGCTATGACAAAGGAAGCCAAAGCATTTGAAACATCTCAAGCTATTGAAAATGGTGCGAGTGAAATAGATATGGTTATAAATGTTGGAGCATTAAAAGATAAAAATTATAGTTTACTTAAAGATGATATAGAAGCAGTTGTAAATGCAGCTAAAGGAAAAGCATTAGTTAAAGTTATTATTGAAACATGTTTATTAACTGATGAAGAAAAAGTTAAGGCTTGTGAAATAGCTAAAGAAGCTAAAGCTGATTTTGTTAAAACATCAACAGGATTTTCTACTGGTGGAGCAACTAAGGAAGATATTGCTTTAATGAGAAAGACTGTTGGACCAGATTTAGGCGTAAAGGCATCAGGTGGAGTTAGAGACTTCAAAGCTGCTATGGATATGATAAATGTAGGAGCAAGTAGAATAGGATCAAGCAACAGTATTGCAATTGTTAATGAGAGTAAATAAATTTTAGGCTATAAGCTAAAGAAAAGATAAAATGATAAATTGTGATAAATAGCTAGATAGAACCATGAGGCAAAAAATAATTCATGGTTCTATTATTTATATTACTCTGAAAATGAAAGAAGATTTAGTAAGGAAAATAATTTGATTTTTTTGCAGAGAATTATGCTATTTTAAACTAATGTAGTGAGATAAAACTATATCAGGATTAATGTGAATTAAAATGAAGAGATTATAATTTTTAGATTTATTTATATAATCTGTAACATTATTGATAAATCTCTGTTACAGAACTGTAACAATAATTTCCTATAATTAAACCGAACAAGAGATATGCATTAAAAAAAGATGTGGAGGAGCAATAACAGAAGATAAGGAAACTGGTGTTATAGAAGCTTTCACTTCTTCAAAATAAAAAACACGCTAACAAAATTTGGAGATAGGATTAATATAAATTCTATAAATGAGTAAAATTTTAATAGGTTAGTTATGCAAATGAATAACTAGCCTATTTAATTTCATTGTAAAAAATAAAACATTACATAACTACACTCTATGATGCACACTTTGTATAAAAAGGAAATGTATAGGTATATGTGGTTAAAAACTAAATATTTATAATCTAAATTAGTAGTATGATAATAAAAAAAATATATATATGTTGTAAAAATAATTCTTCATAATAATTCTAAAAATATTACAAGAATTTTAGCCATAATTGTGAAATGTGAAATGTGCATTGTGAATTGCAATATATATAAATAAAAAAAATATAAAACTGTCATAACTAGAAAAATTTATGTCGAAATGCTATTATATTTTAACAATTTTTGATAAAATATAATTTAGTAAGGGGTTGAAATAAGCTGCAAATTATTATAAACTTTAAAATTTTACTATAAGAGGGAGATGGTATACTGATGATAAAGAATTTATCAATAAAAACAAAATTGTTAATTGGCTTTATGAGTATGGTTATACTAATTGGAATAACTGGTTTCTTCGGAAAGTTTGGTCTATTAAATACTGAGAGTAGTATGGAACAAATATATTCTGATAATTTAAAAAGTATTGATGAAATACATTCGGTTAAAGAGAATTTTTTAATTGAAATTAAAATTGTTAATGATCTAGTTCTAGAACAGGATAATTCCAAGGTGCAAACAGCGCTACAACAACTTGATAAAATCAAAACTAAAAATTCAGCTGTAGTTGAAGCTTTTGGTAATAGTAGTATGTCGACTGATGAGAAGAAAGAGTTTGATGATCTTAATTCTATTTTAGGAGATAAGTTTGCAACTGAAAAAGACAATCTTTTTGAGTTACTCAAAAATGGGAATTATTCAGAAGCAAAAATTAAATTATCTGAAATTAACCAAACCACAGAAATTATATCAAAACATCTTGATAACTTGGTTGAAATAAACCAAAAACAAGCAGATGAAGCTTATAGCAGTGCAAAAGAAAACTATCGTACAACAACTCATATAATGCATGCAATTCTAATAGTAGGGATTATTTTGGCGCTTATTATAGGGACAGGATTATCAATATATATATCGATGATGATTAAAAAGGGTTTATTATTTGCTGAAGCTTTAGGAAACGGAGATTTAACATATTCAATAGAAAGTAAAAACAATGATGAATTAGGATTATTAATTAGGGCATTAAATAATGCAAAAGAAAAAATTAAATCAGTGATTGAAAATATTGTGATTCAGGCTCAAGGTGTAACAGCATCTAGTGAAGAATTATCTGC
The DNA here is from genome assembly GCF_018223745.1 of Clostridium beijerinckii. Classification (NCBI taxonomy): domain Bacteria; kingdom Bacillati; phylum Bacillota; class Clostridia; order Eubacteriales; family Clostridiaceae; genus Clostridium; species Clostridium beijerinckii. The sequence continues at coordinate 3,553,517 of NZ_CP073653.1, read as the reverse complement.
TACGTTAGAAGAATTATCAAGCAATTTTGAAAGCATAGATAAGAACACATCTGGAATAGTAGAAAATATACAAGGCATAAATTCAATTACAGAAGAGTTGGCTTCAACAATGGAAGAAGTTAATTCTGGAATAACTCAGCTGGCTTCGAATTCAACTGAAAGTAGTCATCAGTCTATCGAAATTAAAGAAAGAGCTACTGAAGTAAAGGAAACTGGAATTAACTCTATGAAAGCTACAGATGAATTGTATGAAGAAAAGCAAAATAATATACTTAATGCAATAGAGCAAGGAAAAGTAGTTAGTGAAATAGGTATAATTGCACAATCAATAGCATCAATAGCAGAACAGACAAATTTATTAGCCTTGAATGCAAATATTGAAGCTGCAAGGGCTGGAGAACAAGGAAAAGGATTTGCAGTGGTTGCAAATGAAGTAAGGATACTTGCTGAGCAATCAGCAGATTATGTTAAGAATATTCAAAATGTAGTTTCAAATGTCCAGGCTGCCTTTAATAATCTATCAGGTAATTCAAAGGAGGTACTACATTTTGTTAATGAGAATGTTAAAAAAGATTATGATTTATTGATTGAGACAGGAAATAAATATGAAAATGATGCTGCATATATTAGTGATTTATCACAAAATATTGCATCAATGTCACAGGAGTTAAATGCATCTACAGAAGAGATTTCTGAAGTTGTACAAACTATTGCTGAAAATATGAAAGATACTAAAAACAGTTCGGAGGAAATTAAAGTAGGTATAGATGAAACTAATAAAGCAATAGAACAGGTTGCTAGAGTAGCTCAAGATCAAGCAGAAACAGCAGAAAAATTAACTGAATTAGTTTTAAATTTCAAAATATAAATAGGTTTAACAATCCAAGTGAATCTTAGACATAACTAAGATCATTTGGATTGTTTTGTTAAATAGAAAATTTTTAATCATCAAAATTATTGATATGCTGCATTTAAAATTTCAATTTTACAAATGGATTAATCCCTCTTATAATAAGATAATCAACACCAAGGAGGGGAAAAATGAATAAAAAACTAAATACTATTTCTATAAGTGGACTGATGATAGGTCCAATTTTAGGTTCAGGTATTGTACTTTTACCACCTATTGCGATTCATATGATTGGAGACAAAGCGATTATTGCTTGGATAATAACTATGCTTATGGGTATTATATTTGCTTACATATTTACAAAAATGAGCATATTAACTTTGAGTAATGAAGGGGTGAATGTGGTAATTGGTGAGAAGCTTGGACAAAATTTTAGGGAATTATCTTCGAATTATTTAACAGCAGCTGTCTGCTTTGGAACTGTAGCTGTTTTATATACGGCTTCTGGATTTATTTGTAACATGTTTCAGGGAGCAAATAATTACAGGACTCTTGTAATTTTTATATTATTATTTCTTAATATAGCTGTGCTATTAATGGGAATAACTGCAATGGGAAAGGTTACTTTAGTACTATCTTCACTTACTGGACTTATTCTTATTATAGGCAGTGTTTTTAATCTTTTAAAGCAAGATAATGTAACTTTTCCAAGTGGTATGCCACCAATTACAACTCTTGGATCTACGCTTCTGCTATTATTTTGGGCAATTATAGGGTGGGAAGTAATTGGAAGTTATGTTGAAGAGGTCATGAATCCAGAGAAAACGCTTATGCGTGCTATGAAAATAAGTTTATCAGCTGTTATTTTTATATATTTATTGACTACTTTTGCTTTGCAGAACAGTTTAGGAAATCAAATTATTACAAAAGAAACAGACATTAATGTGAGTTTGATTCTTATTCCTTTATTCGGTAACTTATCTTATATTGTTATGGGAATTGTAGCGGCTGGATTGTGTTATGCCACATTGATCATGATATTAGGTGCTGTTACAAGACAAATGGCTGCAAGAGCAGAAAATGGCATGCTTCCTGCTTTTTTAAGAAAGAAAGAATCAGAGAGATCGCCTAAAAGAGCTTTATTAGTATTAACTATATTTCATTGCATACTTATTGTCCTTATTCACTACAATTATATTACTGTAGAATGGACAGTAGGAATTGCAAATACATTTTTTATATGTAATGCACTTCTTGGACTTATTGCTAGTCTCAAATGTATAGATGGTATCATCTTAAAAATATCAATAATATTGTTGATTATAATATTAGTTATATTACTAGCATTTTCATCACTATTAGGATGGACACTGTTGGTTGTAGTGAGTCTAATGAGCATGTATAAGAGCATGCCACAATTTCAGCAAAAATTAAAAAAAAGATTTTTAAAAGAAAGCTAAATTAGCTGTTTATTATGCAGCTAACCGAAATAAGGATCATGCTGTTGTTCCAGTTTCTAATGAAACATTTCATATTATGACCCTTGTGGTTACAAAAGCATAATTCTTATTTCTAGTTTGGATATATTTCATAGTATAAATATATCTTGTAATTGTATCTATATGTACATTATTTTGATATTTCAAATTTGATTTATGGTATCAAAAAGTATAAATATAATTATTTTGAAAAAAATAATTATTGAAGTATGGGGATTAGATTCTTCTTATTAGATGAATATATTTACAAAGTTGCTAAGACTTTAAGTTCGTATCTTCACTAGAAATCATAAATATATTTGTAACTACAAGGGTCGTAACAGTGCATCTTTGATTTGGTAAGAATTGTTTACTAAACGAACGAATATGAGTCGAGTTTTCGCTAGCGTTTGTTTCATTTTAGTATACTCCAATTCTTAGTTTGATAAGCTAAAATGGAACAAAACATTTATGATTTTGGTAAGTTACCACATAAATTTAATTTTAGAGCTAGATACCTATATAGATAAACAACTTAAGAATTTGATTTGCACTTTGCAATAAATACCATACTAGAAAGTAGAAACATTTTTATGTAGCAGGCATTGAAAATGAGCTGTTAAAAGTTTTTAATTGTAGGTTGTTCAACTAATGCTTGTCACAATGAAATTGGGAGCAAGCATTAGTGGTGCAACCTTCAATTTAGCACTTTCAGCGAAATTTTCATAGTCCTGTGAAATAACAATGTTTTTACTTTCGGTGGATTATTTCATAAGTCTAAGTTATATATTGTTTATCTATATAAAGAATCATGAACCACAGTAAAAATATTTTTAAGAAAGCAAAAGATACAAATGAAAGGATATTTTATTATGAAGATTTATGGAAGTAATGTGTGTCCATCTACACTAAAGGCTATAGAGGAACTAAAAGAAAAAAATATTAACTTTGATTATAGAGATTTTTGCGAAGATATAAAAGCTTTGAAGGAATTTGTTGCAATTCGTGATGAAAATTCACTATTTGATGATGTTAAAGATGAAAAGAGAATAGGGATACCATGTTTTGTTTTGGATAATGGAGTTATAACACTTGATAAAAATTATGCAATAGAAGAATCTATGAAAAATAGATAGGGGAGTTTACATAGTAGAGGATTTTTAGATTGTATGCTAGTCAAATGGATAAAAAACAGGATTTCATTATTAATAAATAGGCTATGTTTTAAGATAATGTTGAAATATAGCCTTGAAAATTATAGGTGGATTGTCCACCTATAATGCTCAATATTGTATATGTACTACATTACAAATATTTTCTTTGGTGAATAATATAAGAAGAACACAAACCATAACTTGAATAATAGAGTTATATCACAACGGCCTAAATATAACGTCTCACTTTATTCATATATTTTATATACTCTTCTCCGAATTTCTTAATACACCATCTTTCTTCTGAAAGAATAATCCAGTGTGCGGATACTTGAAAACAGATTAATAACGCAAGTAATATCAAGGAATGTGTTAGCAATGCACACCCTAAAAAATAAATAAAATATGCAATGTACATAGGATTGCGGGATACTCGGTATAATCCGTTTAAATTTATTCCATTCATTTTAGGCTTAGCATAATTTACTATAGATACGGCATATAAAATAATTCCTAAACTATATACTCCTAAACCTATGTAAAACCAATCAGAGTCAGTTTTGATTTTGAGTAATAGTGGGTATAGTAAAATAAGTACGGTTGTAATTTGATAAACCCAGAATGCTACTTTTTCTCTTCCGATTAATGGAGCAAAGAAACCCGCACGTTTAAGTGATTCTTTGTCTATTATACTTAAAATCCCATACCTAATAAGTATTAGTGGTATTACTGTCAAAAATGCATTCATTTTACCCCACCTTTTAGTTTTTTGCTCTATATCATTTCTATTTTAGTTAGTTCGCCTTTTCTAACCATTGTTCATTAGATTATAGTCCTGTATAATACTTATTATAACATAACTTACAAAATCTCACACATGAATTAGTTCTCTATTTTTTAAATCTTTTACTTTGGTATATGAATATGCTACATTGCTTTGAACTATAAAGTTTTTATGAATTAATTTTGTGGGATTTTAGTGAGCATAATATAATGATGATTCATACTATATTATTATATTAATTGTAATTAGGGATACATATGAAGAAGTGTAAATGTAAGAAAGATAGAAAATGTAGAGGTAGTAAGAAAACAAATAAACAAAGGAAATCGCAATGCAATCCCAATCCATTTGCAGATGCAGTTATTCCACCATGTGCGGAATATTTAGAAAATGAAAATATATTGGTATTAGATGGAGAGTTGATTTATAGAAATGCTAATAAAATATATACATTTATTACTACAAGTGCTTCAAATAATGGTACTACAGGCAGTTTAGGTGAAGCTCTTGAAACTAATGTTGAGATTAGCATTACAACATTTATAATTGGTCTATTTATTAATCAAGTTCAAATGGGTGTCATTAAGTATGACAAAACTAAACCAATTCACCCAGATGAAAAGATTGATTTACTAATACATGAATGTCTTCAAAATATATGTGAAGAAAATAATGAAGAAAATCAATCTGATGCAGAAATGAATGAAAAATCCAAGGAATCCCAAAAGGATGAAATGGGTGAGAAGTCAGATAAAAGCGAAGGAGATAACGAGTCTCAATCAAAAAATGCAGCAGAATTTAATTATATGTTAACATTCGTTATATCTAATGGCAATGCTATTGCGACTTTTGTAAACTATCAAATAAATATAACAGAACTTAATTATACTATATTATTGGCATTAAATAGGTTAGAAGGCGATCCAGGATTATATTTTCCAAATAATAATTATGCAACACCTATACCGGTAAATCTTTATTTAGCAGGATTAAATATAAAATTTCCAATAGATAAAAATTGTTTCTAATAGAACTGTGTATCGTGAATTATATATTTCTAAATGTTAAAGCATAATCACTGCTGTCAGCATTAGGTATTCAAATATCAGTTTTAATGTCAATTATCTTGAGCATGCCACTAGGTTTATTTAGTTAGTTTTTGCTAATAATCATATAATCGCCGCAAGTAAGTTGAACTACTTCTGCCCTTAAAGCCTTTGAAATATCATCAGTTAACTGCTTTTGCTCCTCTTGAGTTTGGGCAACTAAAATTAAGGGGTTTCCATTTTGTGCCCTATCTTTAGATAGGGTTATATATGCTATTATTTCATAACCAGTATTATAAAAATCTGTACCCATGGTATTCCTGCCTTTCTATTTATTAAGATTAGATTTCATTAAACTAGAACTCTTTTTTATACTCTCTAAAAGAGGGGTTTTCTTTATTGTTTCTATAAAAGAGCCTTCATTATAAATTATTGGAACTAGCATAACAGCGACTCTTCCTGTTTCGTAGTCACATTTAGTATAGTGATATCTTTTTAGTCCTAACATTCTGCACGCTTCAAATATTATGGCCTGCCTTTGACCGTGGTGATCAATTATTCTGTTGAAGTGCCTTTCATTTGGATAAATTATAGCTGCCATGCCACCATCTTTAACTAAATTCCTTGCCCTATCTGTACCTAAATGATTTGTAACAAATATATCATCCACATAGAGTTCGGAATTTTTTACAGTTATTTTGGCTAGCTTTACTTGAGCAATATCCCCGATAGATTTACCTTTTGAAAAATTTTTGAGTATATAAAAAATTATTCCTCCAGCTAAAATACCGCTTAATATATTTATTAGAATGATGTTATGAGGCACAAGGTGCATGGTTAAGCTAGTTAAAAAAGAAACTAACAATGATAAATAATTTCTCGCTTCAAAAGTTTTGGCAATGCCATCAATGTAAGCTTCTCCTCTAAAAACATGTTCCACATTATCAAGATCTTGAAGACTTTCTTTCTCTATTTTTCGTACTTCTCTAAACTGCTCAGTAGCAAGAACTAGGAATGTTATTGCTTCAAAGTTCCTTTCGAGAATGGCTGGAATTGCAATAGCGCCTATTCCAGAAGATATGAATCCAGCTACTAAATGAATTAAATATCCATTTGGATAGCTGGGATACTGCCTGTAATCAACTACTAGGGTAATATATCTAGCAACAGTACCACATAGTATTGGTATTAAGATTAAAAATATATAATACTGAGAAAGGATTTCTTTTTCCATATGAGCCTCCGAATATTTAGTAGTTAGAATATAAATAACCAATTTTATATATTAATTTTCTGCATTATATATAAAAAATATACAATTATCTTGAAATTTGAGACCTATATAGATAAACAGTATATAACTTGAACTTATGCATACAACTCGCCGAAATAGGAATTATGCTGTTGCTCCAGTTTCTAAGGAAATTATGATGGGTGATTCTAAGGCTATAAAGTTGCGCCCAAAGTGCTAGTCTCAAAGAACAAGCGCTCACAGAGAAAGTTCGAAGAACGAAATATAAAATTTCGATTCTCACTTTTTGAACTAGCACATTTGGAACAACTTATAGCCAAAGAATCACATCCATCAAAATTACCAATGAAACATTCCACAAAAGTATATCACTCATTTCTGGTTGGAAGATATTTTATAAACTATACTTAGGCTTATTCAATCATCCACCAAAAGAAGAGATATTTTTATTTCACAGGACTATGAAAATTTCACTGAAAGAACTAAATTGCAGGTTTTACCGCTAATGCTTGCTCCAAATTTCATTGTGACAAGAATTGGGAATAACCTACAATTAAGGGCTTTTAACAGCTCATTTTCAATGCCTGTTTCATAAAAATGTTTCTGCTTTCTAGTATGGTATTTATTGCAAAGTTTAAATGAAATTCTTAAATTGTTTATCTATATAAGTTTCAAATTTATTTGGTAACTTACCGAAGAAATCATAAATACTTTGTTCCAAAAAGCTATGAAAATATCCCTGAAAATTCTAATTGGTATGGAAATATTTCTATATTAGGATAAAAAATATGATCGTAAACATCTATTAAAAAATTAATATTTACAAGGTGAACTAATAGGAGATTATGGACTTAAATGAAATATAATTCTTAAACAAGGAAAAGTATGTAATACAAGCTATAGGTGCTACTTTTACTAGTATTTTTATAGGTTATAAATTATCATACTGGTTAATATATTACTGCCAAGCAAAATTTATATTAATTAAGGGAGGTAGATGTATATGTCATCAAATAATAGTGGAAGAAATAGAACATTAGTACCAGAAGCAAAACAAGGATTAAACAGATTAAAAACTGAGGTTGCTTCAGAAGTTGGATTAAGCAATTATGAAAGCATGGATAAAGGAAACCTTTCTTCAAGACAAAATGGATATGTTGGCGGATATATGGTAAAACATATGATCGAAGATTACGAACAAGGTCTTAAGTAATAAGCATAAGACTAAGAGCATGAAAATAGTTGTTTAAGATATAAAGCGAAATTTTATATCTTAAACAACAAGACCTAAAAGATTGAATTAACAAATCTTTTAGGTCTATTTTTTTAATATAATATACTTGCCTTTATTTAAATTAATACAGAATTTAAATTGAATATACATTAGAGCAAGTCTTGCAAAATTTTTTGCAACACTTTTTCATAGCCCATTTATCCTTTGTTAATCAAAATCATTTGTTATACTAACAATATATTAGGCAGTATTAAAAGTTGTTACATAATATTTAGGTAAAGCTTAAGAAAATTCATTGTAATTTAAAATTTTAATTGATAATTCTAATTTAAATAAATTATTACTGTCTTCCAAAGAAATATCAAGTAAACTTTGAATCTTATTAAAACGATAAAATAATGTGCTTCTATGTATATTTAATTTATTTGATGTATGATTGGCATTTCTATTACATTCTAAGTAAGTTTTTAGGGTTATAAATAATTCAGTTTTATTCTTCTCATCGTATTTAATAAGCTTTTTTATTAGAGGGTTAACTAAGGTTGTTATATCAATTCTAGGTAAATCATTATTTTCTTTTGAACTTGCAGATATATGAATAAGATAATATTCAATGTAATCTTCAAAATAACTTATATTACTATGGATTTTCATATATGATGATAGCTTTAAAGCGCATATTGATTGCTTAAAGTAATCTTTTATATCCAATAAATTATTAAAATTAATACTAGCTCCACATCTTAAATTATTTAGTTTTAAAAATTCTAATAGATTCTCTTTTATGTATTCACTGATAATTTGTTCATTATCACTGCTAATAAGAAAAATAATTGTATCCTTATAATAAGTTGAGATACAATTTCCAAGTATACCTTTAAGTCTTTGAATTAATTCTCTTAATCCAAAGTTATGTCTATAATCCTCATATTTCTGTTTGAAGGGGATTGAAAGGATTAGATTGCATTTACTTAAAGTAAAGCTACTATATTTTAAGCGTTCACTGGCATATTCCAAATTATCTATGTCATTTACCAATAAATCCATCAAATAATATTCCTCATCTAAACCTGAATTACTTATAAATAGATTTTCTTTTTGTATTTGAATAGAAAGTAAATTGGATAATATATTTGTAAGTTCTAAATCTTCATCTTCAAAATCACGATTACGTTGAAGAACACTTATATATCCTATTGAAATTCCATTAACTTTAATAGAGCAAAATATTAAATTTTCATCGGAATAATGAAAAAATGAATTATTTGTTTTATAAATAGTATCCATGCATTTATTTTCTTTCATTAAACTAATAATACCTGATAATAAATAATCTTCACCATTATGGGTTTCAATACTTGAATTTTCACACTTAGCTAGATTAGAACGAGTGATGAGTCGATAGCTTGTATCTAAAATAAAAATAGGATTTCCTAAAAAGTTCTCAGCTATGCTAAGAATATCATCAATATTATTTTGAACAAATAAACTATCATAAAGTTCATATCTTTTCTTATATAAATCGTATTCCTTTTTCATTAAATTCTCCTTATTTCGTTTAAATTGAAAAAATGTCTAAACATTATAAACTTAAGGGCATTATTTTAAGACTTATTTTTGATGAATGACATTTTCTATAATGCTAAAATTATGGTAAATCGTTTGTTTTTGCAATTTCTAAATTTATGTAGTAACTTACCGAAATCATAAATATTTTGTTCCGAAAAGCTATGAAAATATCGCTGAAGCTTCTAAGCAGCAGGTTGTATCCACTTTAGCATGCTCCAACTTTCAGTTTGACAAGCTAAAATGGAACAAAAGTATGTTATTCATTTCGGCGAGTCATATGCATAAGTTCAGGTCTTAATTAGGTATCTATATTAGATTATAATTAGAAAATGCAAAAGTATAAACTAATTTTAACAAAATATTGAGCTATTGAAGGAGAAGTATTAATGAGTTTTACAGTATTAGGTATTACAGCAGGAAGAAAAGATTCAAATTCAGAAATCTTATTAAAGGAAGCATTACTTGCATGTCAAGAACAAGGTGCAGATGTTAAGATGATTAATTTAAGAGATTATAATATTATGGAATGTTCAGGGTGTACAGCTTGTACACATGGGATGAGTAATGGAAAAAATGTTGGTTGTACATTAAGCAAAAAAGATGATAAGGAAGAAATTATGAAAGTGATGCTAAATGTAGATGCTATAATTGCAACTGCACCAACATATGACTTAATGCCAACAGCAACATTTTCAAAATTTATGCATAGAAATCTAGCATATGAATCAGCATTCTTAGAATTTATTGGTGCAATTGAGCATAAGGATAGAGTTGCAGGTTTAATTGCAGTTGGGGGATCTACTCGTTCTTGGCAGTCAATGGCACTTGAAAGCATGCAGGCTACATGTTTTACAAATGATTTTAAAGTAGTTGATATGTATTTAGCAACAAGAGTTCCAGCACCAAAACAGTGCTTATTATACGATGATATGATAGAACGTGCTCATAAAATGGGTGAAAATATAATGAAATCATTAAATACTCCAGTAGGGGAAAGAACATGGCTTGGAGATGAAGGTATGGGATGGTGTCCACATTGCCATTCAAATGCATTAATTCTTGGAGAAGTGCAATGGGACGGGCTACATTACCCAGTTGAATGTCAAGTTTGTGGTGCTGGTGGAAACTTAGAGAAGACAGAAGACGGAAAATGGAAATTTGTTATCCAAGAAGATGGATTGATTCGTGATCGTACATCTGTTGAAGGCAGAGGACATCATGTAAAGGAGATTATGCATACACAGGGTGGTTTCTATACAGACGAGAATTTGGCAGTTGTTAAGGAAAAATTTGCAAAGTATAAGGAATTAAAGTTCCCTACAATTGAAATCAATAAATAATTAATGTCGTATTACTAGATATATGTAGTTTACAAAGGTTATAACATTAGAAAATGAATGATGTCATTTAATGGCGTTGTTCATTTTTTTATTTCGTAGAAAGTTGCATTAAAGTCAAGTACGGTCTGCTTACATAAATTATAAATAATGCAGATTAAGATAAAATAAAAGAGAAAATGCATTCACATCTTGAAAAAATCATATTAAGTTTTAAGTAGAAATTTATCATATAAATTTTCCTGAACAGGATATTGAATATTATTCATTCTATTCTTTTCATAAATTACTTAAATTATTATACACAGTATTTCGTAAGTTATTCGACAGTTTTTATTAATGTGTCTTATATCCAACAAGCTTTTATAATATTGATGATTGAAATGAGAAATCCATCAAAATATAATATACACATGTCGACAAAACAATGACTATTAACGGAGGATGAATTTATGAGAAAAATATTAAAGCATCGTTTTAGTATATTGCTTATATGGATTATAGCCACAATAGTATTCGTAATTAATCAACCAAATTTTAATGCGGTACTAAGTCAGAAGGGTGGAGCTACTATAAGTGAAAACTCACCATCTGTAGTTGCTCAAGAAATGATAAATAAAATGGGTGATTCTAAAGGAGATTCATTGTTATTAGTATTTAATAGCGATAAGGAACTCTCAGATGATGATCTGAATGATATTGAACAAGGTATAGATAAATTAAATGAAAATAAAGAAAAATTGAAAATAAATGATATTATAGATCCATTCAGTAAGCCTGAAGCAAAAGATCAAATGATATCAAAAGATAATACAACTGTACTTGTATCAATTTCCTTTGATAAAGGTGAAAGAGATAGTAATGCTGTAATACAAGATTTTAATAATGAAATCAAAGATGTTAAGGTAAATCATTATATCACAGGTTCGCTTGCCATAAATAATGATTATCAAAATGAAGTAGCAAAGAGTGTTGATAAAAGTGCTTTAATAACTATAGGGTTTATATTAGTTGTACTAGTGCTTATGTTCCGTTCAGTTGTTACACCTTTAGTAACGCTTCTAGCAGTAGGGGTATCATATGTATCATCAATGGGTATTATAGGTGTGCTAGTTAATAAATTTAATTTTCCTATTACAAGTTTCACTCAAATGTTCATATGTTTAGTACTTTTTGGAATTGGAACAGATTATCATATACTCTTACTTAATAGATTTAAAGAAGAGTTATCTAATGGATTAACTATAGATGAAGCTATTATAAACAGTTATAAAACTTCAGGTAAGACAATATTATATAGCGGCTTAACAGTTTTAATGGCTTTTGCAAGTTTAACTTTTGTACAATTTTCTATATATAGATCAGCTAATGCTGTTGCTATAGGCATAGCTATTCTTTTAGTAGAAATGTTTACTTTTACTCCTATAGCTATGAAATTATTAGGTAGTAAGTTATTTTGGCCTTCTAAACAAGCAAGTGGTCATAAAGAAAGTGGTTTATGGGGAAGAATAACTTCAATGTCAGTTAAGCATCCAGTAGTTTCATTGTTAGTTGTTGCAGCAATACTTACTCCTGTAATAGCACTTAATGCAAATAAATTATCTTTTGATAATATTAAGGATTTAAGTGATTCAAATGAATCTGTAAAAGGCTTTAATATTATTACAGACAAGTTCAGTGCAGGAAAGGTTATGCAGACTACTGTTGTTTTAGAAAGCGATGAACCTTTGGACAATAATGAAGATTTAGCAGTTATAGATAATATTACTGAAAAGCTTAAAGGAGTAAAGGGAATAAAAGAAGTATCAGGACCAACTCAGCCTATGGGAACTATAATAGATAATTTTTATACAAATAAGCAGACAGATACTGTAGTGAATGGATTATCTAGTGCAAATGATGGGATTGGAAAGGTTAAGGATGGATTAAACAAGATGGATAACAGTCTATCAGCTCCAGATTTTTCATCAGTTAAAAATCTATCTGAAGGTACTGGTAATCTTGAAGGTGGAATGGATGCAATAACTAATGGATTAGTAAAAATCAATGATGGAATTGCACAAGGAGCAAATGGTGCAGATAACCTAGCATCAGGTATAGGGCAGCTTAAATCAGGCTTAGCTCAAATAAATGGTGGACTTAATAATATTTCAAGCAAAATCACAGAAATAAACAATGGATATAATACACTTGGAGAAGGATATAAGTCCCTAGAGACATCTATAAGTCAATTAAAGCAGATGTCATCAATGATGCAAGGAAGTATCGCAAAAGTTGATGAAAAATTACCAAATGATCCAGATGTAGCAGCACTTAAAGAGATGATTAACAAATTAGGTTCTTCACTAGATAGCATTACTTCAGCAATGAATACTGCTAATAATAACTACGATAAACTTACTTCAGGCTTGAATCAGGTCAATGATGGTTTAAAAACAGTTATTGCTAGTACAAGTTCAGATTCAGAGTTTGCAAAAGGTATTAATGAACTTGAGAATGGTGCCAAAGCACTTTCTAATGGATTAAAGCAAGGTAGTGCTGGACAAGAACAAGTTATTTCAAGTATGTCGCAACTAAAAAATGGTGCTGATAAAATTAAAACAGGACAAGATTCCTTATACAATGGATTAAATAATCTTAGTGGAGGAATGACAAAACTAAAGGATGGATTAAACGGAAGCAGTAATGGATTGTCTAGTATATCAAATGGAATTGATAAGAGTAACGATTTTTTAAATCAGCTTACTAATACAAAAAGTTTTTATATACCAGATGAAGCTTTTAGTAATTCAGATATAAGTAAAATGTTTGATGCATATATGTCTAAAGATAGAAAAATAGCGAAGTTAACTATAACTTTAGATTCAGAGCCATATTCTGATTCTTCAATTAATCTTATAGATAATATAAGTACTGTAGTTCAAAATAACCTCAGTGGTACAAAGCTTTCTAATGTAAAATATGGAGTTGCAGGGGCAACAGCTAATTCTAATGATTTAAGTAATGTTGCAACACATGATATAACTTTTACTCAAATAATAGTATTAGGAGCTATATTTATATTACTAGTTATTGTAATAAGGTCATTTTGGATTCCAGTTTATATAGTAGGTTCACTTGGAGTGGCTTATTATGCAGCTTTATCATCAACAGCGTTTATATCAAAAATGTTATTTAGCAGTGCAGCAGAAGGGTTGTCTTGGAATGTTCCTTTCTTCTCATTTATAATGATAGCTGCACTTGGTGTTGATTATAGTATATTCTTGATGATGCGTTTTAAGGAATATCCAAATATTTCTGCAAAAGAAGCTATAGTTTTAGCATCAAGAAAAATAGGTGCAGTAGTAATGTCAGCAGCTATTATTTTAGCTGGAACTTTCGCTACTTTATATCCTTCGAATATTGTTATATTAATGGAACTTGCAATAGCTGTTGTTATAGGATTATTCCTATTAGCTTTTGTTTTACTTCCAATAGCAATACCAGCGCTTATGTCACTATCAGAAGATATTTCAAAAAAATCGAATACTAAAATGAAAGAAATTGCACAAGCAATGAAAAATAATAATTATATAGAAGAAATATAGATTTAATCAAAATAAAGGTGCCGAAAAAATTGTGGCACCTTTATTTTTTGCATTACAACAAGTATATACTATATAGATATAGGTATAATTTGATGATTGGAATAGAGAGATTATAAAGATAATATTAAGTTAGAACATTTCTATTATGGTAGCAGCTAAATCTTTAGGTGGAACATTCATATCATCATTAAGCCACTGTTGTACAACTCCAATAAACCCTGAGATTGTATAAGGGATGTAATAATAGGCTTTTGTCTTAGAAAATGAACTGTTTACTGGTAAATTAGCATATTTTATAAAGTTCTTGAATTTTTCTATAAAAGCATAATCTCCATCATGGCCAAGTAATATTTTAAACATATCTGCATTGGTTTTTATGAATTCAAGTAAATAAGTTAAAAATGATAATAAATTATCATAGGAGGCTGTTTCTTCTGAAAATTTGTCATAAGCCTCAGTAAAATCATTGAATAATCCTGTTTCGATTTTTTCTAACATATCATATATATCATTGTAATAAAGATAGAAAGTTGATCTGTTAACATCAGCCAAGTCAGTAAGTTCTTTAACAGTAATCTTATTTATTTTCTTTTCAGACATAAGTTTTGTTAAGGCTTCTATTAAAACTTTCTTAGTTTTTCGTGTACGTCTATCTACTTTATTTTGCTCCATAATAAAAAACCTCCAAGTAAGCAGTTATGATTAGCGCATGTCAAATAAATTAATCATTATATATTAAGTAGTTTGGCTATAATTACATAAAAGTATTAATAAATCCTAATTGAAATAGATAATTGTAATAGAATTGTATAAAGTCAGTGCTTTAAATTGATTATAATTTTAAGTATAATACTTTAAGGAGTACTAAGGTTAAAATAGGATTATCCTAATTTAAAGAAATGGAGAGAAGTAATGACAGATTACCATAAGTTATTAGGCGTAGAAAAGAATGCATCGAAGGAAGAGATAAAAAAAGCCTATGAAATGCAAGTAGAGAAAATGAGAAAAGAAGTGGTTAATGAAAAAAGACTTAATCAATTCTTAAAGATATTTGATGAGGCTTATGAAGCTTTAATCAGCTTAGAGGAAAATCAATCGGTTAAAGAAAATTTAACAGTAGCTATAAATCCAAAAGAAATACAAAAAGAAAAAGATTATAGTAATGAAGATGAAGATTCTAAAAGTAGGCGTAATTCTAGAAGTAAGGCAAAGGGTTCTGGAGGGAAAAGTAATAATCTAAAGAGAAAAGAAACTTCAAGAAATAAAGAGAGAAAAAATAGCTTAAACGATGATAAAGAGGAAAAAGGAAGAAAACAAAGAGCAGCCGAAAAGAAATCGCAAAATGATAGTAAAAAGGCATTTAATTTGATTATGCTGCCATTTAAGATATTAGCGTTTCCATTTATAGTTGTATTATCAGTAATAATAGCAGTATTACAGGTTATAAACATAATTTCATGGATAGCAACTAAAGTATTAATCGTTGGATCTATATCTGTGGGAGCCATACACTTATATCAGGTTAAAATGGGACAAGCGATAAATTATAATATATTAATTTTGGCTGGTGCAGTATTATTAGCATCATTTTTCTTACCATACATCTTAAAGTTATTATTAAAAGTTTTACAAACCATAAATGATGTATTAAAAGGCTTTGTTTTTTAGGATACATAAAGGAGTTATTAAATGAAATACTATTTAGCGCCCATGGAGGGAATTACTGAATATATATATAGAAATTCTTATGAAAAGTTTTTTGGAAATGTGGATAAATACTTTACACCTTTTATTGTTCCAAATGAAAGTAGAAGTCTTAAGACTAAGGAGCTTGTAGATGTCTTGCCTGAAAATAATAAAGGCATGAATATAGTACCTCAAATACTTACTAACGATGCAGAAGGCTTCATTAATACTTCTAGAAAGTTGCAACAATTAGGGTATAGCGAAGTTAACTTAAATTTAGGATGTCCTGCTAAGGCTGTTGTTTCAAAGAGCAGGGGCTCAGGATTTTTGGCAAAAAGGAAAGAACTAGATTCATTTCTAGAGGAAATATTCAAGATGGATGATATTAAGATTTCTATAAAAACTAGAATAGGAAAAGATAATCCAGAAGAATTTTATGAGCTAATAAAAATTTACAATAAATATCCTTTGGAAGAGTTAATTATTCATCCTAGAACACAAAAAGATTTTTATGGAAATAAACCTAATTTAAATGTATTTAGAGATGCCTTATCACTAAGTAATAACCCAGTATGCTACAATGGAGATATTTTCACAATTAATGATTATAATAAATTAGTAGCGGATTTTCCTGAGGTAAATACAGTAATGCTAGGAAGAGGCATACTTGCTAATCCAGGGTTGATTAGCATAATAAAAAATGATATTAATACAAGCAAAAATATATTAAAAGATTTCCATGATGAAATTTTAAATAGATATATAGAGGTGTTTCCAGAAGATGTATATGCAATAAATAGAATGAAAGAACTATTTGGATATATGATTTACATATTTTCAGATAATAAAGAATACGCTAAAAAAATAAGAAGTGCACAAAAGTTAAGCGATTATACTGAAGCTGTGCAAAGTTTATTTACAGAGCAAGAAATTATAAAAGAAGCTGGATTGTTTTATAATAAGCAATAAAAAATAAGACCTGATTTTAATAGTAATATTGAAATCAGGTCTATTTAATTGGGCAGAAAATTAAAAGATATTCTAAAATAGATACGTATATAGTATTGATATTTAATCTGAAATTTATTCAAAACATATATTGACAATTAAGGATTACAGTTGTATTCTAATTGTAGATTACAATTGTAATACAAAAAAGAGGAGTGAAAGTTATGGGAGAAATACCTAAGATATCTGAGGCAGAATGGGAAGTTATGAAAATTGTCTGGACAGATTCACCACGCACATCAAATCAAATTATTGAGGCATTAGAAGATACAAAAGATTGGAAGCCTAAAACAATAAAGACATTAATAAGCAGACTAGTTAGCAAAAATGCACTTGGATTTAAAGAAGAAGGTAGAAAATACTTATATTATCCAATTGTAAATGAAAATGAATGCATACGTGCAGAGAATCAAACGTTCTTAAGTAAAGTTTATAATGGAGCTATTAAAAATATGCTAGTAAGTTTTATAAAAGAAAGTGATTTAAGCAAAGAAGATATAGATGATCTTAAAAGGATATTAGACGAGAGGAATAAGTAGTGTATGTACGAGTATTTTAATTATCTTGATCAGCTATTTAAAATAATATTTCAAACATCTATTACTGGTAGCATATTGATTTGTTTAATTTTAATTTTTAGAAGATTTTACAAAGAGAGAATAGGTATAAAGTTTCAGTATGCATTATGGTTTTTAGTAATACTGCGTTTAACCATATTTAAGCTTCCTGAGAGCACTTTAAGCATGTTTAATCTTATAAATAAATTAGGAAAAAATATATTGCTATTAATTCCTAATAAGGAAGTACATTTTGGAAGTATGTTAGAAAAGGGTAGCGGCCAATCTAGTTCTATGTCTAATCATGATGTTATCCTAGGAACTATAAATTCCATTGATTTTAGCAATAACGAAATTAATGGGTATAGTTTATCAAGTTTAACTATATTGAGTTTTATATGGCTTATGGGAGCAGTGTTTATATTCACATATATCCTATTTGCATATAAAAAACTAAGAAATAAAATAAGTAGCGAGTCCATACAAAATAACATAGAATTTTTAGATGTTTTAAAATATTGCCAAAATAAAATGAAAATTAAAAGAGATATACTGCTAGTTGAGACTTCTAGCGTAAAGACGCCAGCACTACTGGGTTACTTTAATCCAATGATTCTAATTCCAAAGGATATTCATAAGATAATATCTGTTGATAAATTAAGATATGTATTTCTTCATGAATTATCTCACTTTAAACGTAAAGATATAGCTATAAACTGGATAATAATTTTTTTAAAGACTATTTATTGGTTTAATCCAATTATTCATTATGGTCTTAGAAAGATGAAAGAGGATATGGAAATATGCTGTGATTCACTTGCACTTTCTTATACGGAAGATGAAGAAGTTGCGGAATATGGATTTACAATCATAAATTTAATAGAACATTTTTCAAAGTCAGTTCATTTAGTTGGGGCAACTTCCATAGTAAATAATAAATCTGAAGTAAAAAGGAGAATTGTTATGATAAAAGTTTTTAATAAAAAGGCCTATAGATTTTCTGCAATGGCAGTTGCATCTCTACTTGTAATTAGCGGTATTGCACTTACTGATGCAAAAGCATCTGCAAATATAAATGGAGCAAGTAATGCAGTAAATGTAGATAAAATTGATTATGCTTTTGTTAATGATCCTAATATAATAGGTGAGTGGCAAGGTGTAGATTTTGTTGAAAACATAGAAGATTTCAATGTAAATGATAAGAAATTCAAAGGTGATCTATATGTTAAAGAATTAAATTTTACAGAAGATGGGAAGGTAGCAAGAACTGTATTTACATGGACTAAGGATCACATTCTTAATGATGCTGACAAAACTGACAGTAGTTATGTAATCAAAGATATTGATGGTTCAACTTATATGTTCTTTCAATGGAAGAGCGGGGATTATACAATTAGAGGAGAGAAACCTTGCTATTACGTATTGAAAAAAGTTAGTTCTACACCATCACTCAATACTAATATGTCTGGTAATGAAGTTGAAACGAGAGCTGATAAAGTTGACTATCCTTTTATTAATGATCCTGAAGTAATTGGAAAATGGGATAGCGTTGACTTTGTGGAAGATATAAATAACTTTAATCCAGAGAAAAAGTCATGGAATGGAGATTTATATTTAAATAATTTAATCTTTGATGAAAATGGTAAAATAGAGAATAAAAATATAACTTGGACAAAAGACCTAGTCTTAAATACTAGTGATAAAACTGCTTCTAAATATATAATAAAAGAAATAAACGGTTCAAAGTATATGTTCTTTGAATGGAAAAATGGTGATTATATAGAAAGAGGAGCAACTCCTTGGTACTATGTTTTGAAGCAAGCTAAATAATAAAACAGAATAACTTTAAAAAAATAGCCGTTCGTATAGATATCCAAATATAAAATTAGATTTATGTGGTAACTTACCGAAATCATAAATATTTTGTTCCGAAAAGCTATGAAAATATCACTGAAGATTCTAAGTTGCAGATTTCACCACTTTAGCATGCTCCCGCTTTCAGCGTGACAAGCTAAAGTGGAACAATCTACAACTAAGAATCTTAGCAGCTCATTTTCAAATGTTTTCTACACAAATATATTTATGATTTCTAATTAAGATAACCAATTATATATAGTGAATATGGAAATATGTTCACATAATAAGTCTAAATTTAATGTTGTTCATCTATAGAGTGGCTATTTTTTATGTAAAGATTTCTTACCATTTACAATAGAAAAATGTAGTATCATATTATTAGAATTTATGGAAAAGTTACAGGAACGGAAGAGCAAGAGAGTATTATGGAAAAGATTTAGCGGTTTTTTAAAATTCATGGGAACATTTTTGTTTTCTACCCCATCTAATGATTGTAATACTTAGCTAGGTAGTATAAATTAAGGAGGAAAAAGATGGAGTTGATATCATTTTTTGATTATAGGAAAAAGTCAACAGTATCTAAAGCCAAGAAAGGCGACAAAGAAGCTTTTTTAGCTCTTATAGATGAAAATAGATTAAATATTTACAGAGTAGCCAGAGGGATTTTAAAGGATACAGTGGATATTGAAGATGCGATTCAAAATACAATAATAAAATCATTTCAAAAGATAAATTCTCTGAAACAAGATGAGTACTTTAGAACTTGGTTGATTAAAATTTTAATTAATGAATGTACACAAATATTAAGAAAAGGTAAGAGAGTTACTTATTTATCTGAAAATAGCGATACAGAGATCTATAATGATAGTTATGAAAATATTGATTTGACAAAGGCTATAAATTCATTAAGCGAAGAGTTAAGAGTGACAACAGTACTATTTTATTTTGAGGATATGAGTACTAAAGATATTGCAAAATTGCTGAAAATTTCAGATGGAACAGTTAGATCTAGACTCACAAGGGCAAGAACAAAACTTAGAGAAATAATGGGCGAGGTGGAGATATGATAGAATTAAATGATGATTTATTTGATGATAAAATAAGGAAAAAGCTAAAGGATGAAATTAATTATGTACCAAATGATATTAATAAAAAGATTGATAGTACACTTAGCAAAATAAATAAGAAAAGATTTACTATAAAGAAAGCTTGCTGCATATTGGTAAGCTGTATAGGGGTAACACTATTACTTGGAATGGCCATGCCAACATATGCAAGCAATATTCCTATTATAGGGAATATATTTAAAATGTTTAGCAACAAAACCTATGAAAATTATGATGAATATGCTTCTGATTTAAACATAACTAAGGAAAGTAGCGGCTTAAAGATGACTATTGATAAAGTGGTATACGATGAAGTTCAATTATCAATATTCTATACTATTGAAAGTGAAAAGGAAATACAAGATACTCCAAGATTTCCAGGAGCAAAATTAAGAATAAATGGAAAGGAAACGACTTTTAGTGCAGGTGGAACAGGAAAGTTTATGAATGATAATAAAACCTTTGTTGGTTCTATAGAGTACAATGTGTTAAAACATAATTCAATGTCTAAGGAGTTTCAAAATGAACATTTCTTGGGTGGATATGTAGAGATACCAGATAAATTTATATTAAATTTAGATATAGATGAAATAGGACTAGAGAATCCTATTAAAGGAACTTGGAACTTTAATATTCCTGTAAGTAGTGAAAAGGTTAATGGGAAAGTGAATGAAAAGGAGTGTGATATAGATTTAAGTAATATAGTTAGTGGATATCATATAAACAAAATTATTACAACACCACTAAATACAGTGATACAAGGAACACGTATGGATGATAAAGAAAATGCTGATAGATTATCTTTTGCTGTATTTGATAATAAAGGAAGATATATTAAAAACAAGTCAGAAGAGGCAGTAGGTGATAAAGATGGAAATTATATAATGTATTTCAGTAATGGTTTTAAAGAAATCTATGATGATACTGATTACCTAACATTTATACCATGGAAATATAAAAATAATGATAGCCATGAAACTGAGAATAATATTACTGAAAAACTAAATTTAAAAGGAGAAACAAAGTTATATTCCAGTGATGGAAAAGAATATATGACTATTACTAAAGTGAATATTGAAGATGGAAAAACAAAGATTTATTATAAATCAAGATATGGAGTTAATGCAGCCCCGATTGAAATAGTAGATAATAAAACTGGTGAAAATATAATTTCATTTAGTGATGATTATAATTTTGAAGAACAAAAAGAAGCTACTACTTATAATGCAGATACTGATGAGTATGCAATTACTTGTGATAAAGAAATTAAAGATGGAGACTATTCTGTTAAAACTATAGATAAATCAAAATCTATTGAAGTTTATGGTGATGAAAAATTCACAATAAAAATTAAATAGTAGATTATATATATTGGAAAAATAATTCTTTATGATAATTCTAAAAATATTTCTAGAATTTTAGATGTAATAGTAAATTTCGAAATGCGCATTGTGAATTGTGCATTGTGAATTGTGCATTGAAACCATATTTTTGAAGGTGTCTCTTAAGTTTATAGAAGAGGCACCTCCATTTTTTTTTAGATAAAGCATTTAGGATTACGATAGATAATACCTATTTTATTTTAATAAAATATTAAAATAATTGGACTCTTTATAGTAAATCATTTAAAATTGATATAAGAAAATATAGGTTTATTTTTATTAGTGTTTATTTTAGGGCTTACTTAAGTATAGAAGAAAATTACATAAATTTTTGATACTAATAAAAACCTATTAGACTATTTATATAAAACAATTTGGGGAGGAAACTTGATGAATTTACAAATTAAAGAGCTATTAGAAAAAAGAATACTAGTACTAGATGGGGCTATGGGGACTTGTATTCAAAATTATAAATTAGAGGAAAAAGATTATAGGGGCAATCTAAACATCTCTTGTAATCAAAAGGGAAATAATGATATTTTAAATCTCACTAATCCTAATATAATAAGAGAAATTCATGAAGCTTATTTGGAGTCTGGTGCAGATATAATTGAAACTAACACATTTAATAGTACGAGTATATCTCAAAAAGACTACGAAATGGAAGATAAAATATATGAACTTAATTTTGAAGGTGCAAAGCTTGCAAAAGAAGCTGCAGATAAATTTACAGCAGAAAATCCAAATAAACCGCGTTTTGTAGCAGGATCACTTGGACCTACAAATAAAACTGCATCTTTATCACCTGATGTTGAAAATCCAGGTTATAGAAATATAAGTTTTGATGAATTAGTTGAGGCTTATAAAGAACAAGTTTTAGGGCTTATAGATGGAGGAGTAGATTTAATTCTCATAGAAACAATTTTTGATGCATTAAATGCAAGAGCTGCTCTTATGGGAGCAAAGCAAGGATTTCAAGAAAAAGGCAAGAACTTACCTGTAATAATTTCTGGAACTATTGCAGATAAAAGTGGAAGAATTCTTTCAGGTCAGACTTTAGAAGCTTTTGCAAATACTATGGTAGATGAAAGTATAATTGCAATAGGTCTTAATTGTTCCTTTGGAGCAAAAGATTTGATACCATTTGTAAAATATCTTTCAAGAACTCAAAATAGATACATAAGTGTTTACCCTAATGCAGGACTTCCAAATTCCTTTGGGGAATATGATGAAAAGCCAGAAGAAACTGCAGCTTTAATAAAAAGTTTAGCAGAGGACGGATGTCTTAATATTGTAGGTGGATGTTGTGGTACAACACCAGATCATATAAAAGCAGTAAGTGAAGCTATAAAAGATATTTCACCTAGAAAGATACCAGACATTGAAACTGAAACAGTTTATTGTGGTTTAGAAGCTCTTAGAGCAAATAAGGAAAATAACTTTATTAATATTGGTGAAAGAACAAACGTAGCAGGTTCAGCAAAATTTGCAAGATTAATTAGAGAAAAGAATTATGAAGAAGCTTTATCTATAGCTAAAGATCAAGTTGAAAATGGAGCACAAATAGTTGATATTAACTTTGACGATGCTCTCTTAGATGCAAAAGAAGAGATGGATAAATTCTTAAAGCTTTTAGCAAGTGAGCCTGAAATTTCAAAGGTTCCAGTAATGATTGATTCTTCTAAGTTTGATGTTCTTGTAACTGGACTTAAAGCCATTCAAGGAAAACCAATTGTAAATTCCATAAGTCTTAAGGTAGGAGAAGAAGAATTTAAGAGACAGGCGTCCATTATAAGAGATTTTGGAGCAGCTGTTGTAGTTATGGCTTTTGATGAAAATGGGCAGGCAGATTCTTATGAAAAGAAGATAAGTATTTGTAAAAGAGCTTATGATATTTTAGTAAATGAAGTTAATTTCCCTCCACAAAATATAGTATTTGACCCTAATATCTTAACAATTGCTACAGGAATAGAAGAGCATAATAATTATGCGGTAGATTTTATTAATGCAACTAAATGGATAAAAGAGAATTTACCTTATGCAAAAGTAAGTGGTGGTGTAAGTAATCTTTCATTTGCATTTAGAGGTAATAATGTAATAAGAGAAGCTATGCACTCAGTATTTTTATATCATGCAATAAAAAATGGAATGGATATGGGGATCGTAAACCCTGGAATGATACAAATTTATGATGAAATTGATAAAGGCTTACTTGAAAAAGTAGAGGCGGTTATTTTTAATAAAAGCGAAAATGCAGCAGATGAGCTTTTAGAATTTGCAGCAACCTATAATAAAGTAGATAATAAAGCTGAAGAAAATAAGGAAGCTTGGAGAAATGAAAATGTCAAAGAGAGATTAAAGACTGCCCTTGTAAAAGGTATAGATAAATATATTAAAGAAGACGTAGAAGAGGTAAGAACAGAATATAGTAAATCCTTAGAAGTAATAGAAGGACCTCTTATGGATGGAATGAATGAAGTTGGTAAGCTTTTTGGTGATGGTAAGATGTTCTTACCTCAGGTTGTAAAAAGTGCTAGAGTTATGAAAAAGGCTGTAGAAGTTTTAAGACCATATTTAGAAGAGGAAAAAAGTAGCAGTGGAAGCATTAGTGCTGGAAAAGTAGTTTTTGCAACTGTAAAAGGTGATGTTCATGATATAGGTAAAAATATTGTGTCAGTAGTGCTTTCTTGTAATAACTTTGAAGTTATAGATCTTGGGGTAATGGTTCCTACTGAAATTATTTTAGAGACAGCTAAGAAAGAAAATGCAGATATTATTGCTTTAAGCGGCCTTATAACTCCATCTTTAGAAGAAATGTCAAATGTGGCAGAAGAAATGGAAAAGCAAGGATTTAAAATTCCACTTATGGTTGGCGGAGCTACAACATCAAAGGCTCACACAGCAATTAAAATTGCACCTAAGTATTCTGGTGGAGTAATTCATACAACTGATGCGTCAAAAGCTGTTGAAGCTGCTAAACTTCTTTTAAATAAGGATAAAAAAGCAGAATATCTTAATAAGATAGAATCAGAATATGAAACTTTAAGAGAAACATTTAACAAAGTACCTAGAAAATTTGTCACTTTAGATTATGCAAGGGAAAATAATTTCAAGAAAGAATGGGATAAAGAGCAAATCGAGAAGCCTAAAATGTTAGGTATAAAGAAATTTATTGATTTTCCTATAGGGAAATTAAGAAAATATATAGATTGGAGCTTTTTCTTCATCGCTTGGGATATGGGAATGACATATCCACAAATCCTTGAAGATGCAAAATACGGTGAAGAGGCTAAGAAATTATTAGCTGATGCTGAAAAAATGCTTGATAAAATGGAGAGTGAAAATATTTTAAAAGCAAATGCAGCCTTTGGTCTCTTCGAAGCTAATTCTGTAGGCGATAATATTGAAGTCTATAATGATTCTGAAATGATTAACTTTAATCTTTTAAGGCAGCAAGAAGTGAAAAAAGATAATACATATATGTGCTTATCTGATTTCATAGCTCCTAAAGATACTGGAATAAAGGATTATATAGGTGCTTTCATAACAACAGGTGGGATAGGTGCAAAAGAATACGCAGATAAGCTTAAAGCCTCTGGTGATGATTATGGTGCAACAATGGTTATTTTACTTGCAGATAGACTTGCAGAAGCCTTTGCAGAATATGTTCATGAAAAAGTGAGAAAAGAATCTTGGGCATATTCGCCAGATGAAAATTTATCCATCGAAGAAATATTTAAAGGTAAATATAGAGGAATAAGGCCTGCAATAGGATATCCTTCACTTAGAGATCATTCAGAAAAAGTTAAATTATTTAACTTGCTTGATAAAGAAGGAGAACTTAATGTAAAACTTACTGAAAGCTATATGATGTCACCTACTGCAAGTACCTGTGGTCTTTACTTTGGAAATAAAGATGCTAAATACTTTGACATTAATAAAATAAATCATGATCAGTTTGATGATTATGCTCAAAGGAATGGCAGAGATAAAGGTGAGCTTAAAAAGCTTATGTATACAATTATAGATTGATATATTAAAAATTACACTCATTTAGATTAATTGATTAATAGATGTAGGTAAGTAATGAGAAATCCTGCTAGCAGGTTTTGATATCTTTCTCTTACAACAAAAAGACCCACGAAAATCTAATTTGGAATGTACCTTGAATACTATTATTATAAAGGTATCATGTCAATTTTAGCTTTCGTGGGTTATTTTCATTAGATTTAACTACAAGAATTATTTTTAAGAAGTTAAGAGAATATTTTTACGATATTCAGAAGGAGATTGCCCATAAATCTTTTTAAAGCTTATAGAAAACTTACTTGTGCTAGAATACCCTAAGCTAGCAGCAATTTTTTGAATAGATAGCTGATTGTTTGACATTAGTGTTAATGAATGTTTCATTTTAACCTGACGAATATATCCCCCGATTGTTATATTAAAAAATAATTTAAATGATTCCCTTAACTTTGTTTTACCCATAGCAGCTATTTTACATAATTGATCAATTTCAGGAGGATTGGCTACATTTTGATCGAGTGCCAATTTTACTAGTTCCAATCTTTTTAATTCATTTAAAGGAAATTTACTGTGAATAGATTTTAGTCGTTCTTCTTCTTTATTAAAGTTGCTTCTAATTATAGATAATAGCTCACCAATCTTACTCTCATAATATAAACGTGATTTTTCGCGGCATAAGAGTTTCTGTTTTATTTGTAAAAAGAGCAGAGTTATTTCAGGAGTATTATAGTTAATAGATTTTGAACTAAAAGTTTTCTCGAAATTTATATAATTATCGATAAATTTATTCCCAATATTATTTCTTATGAAATCATCAAAAAGTAATATGCATATGCATTTTATTGGGATATTAGGTTTGTAGCATATACGCCCTTGAGATGTATTATTTATATAAACATTCACACCAGACGGTATTGAATATGTTTTTTTACCGTTCATTACTAAAGAGATATTACCTGATTCTAGCAAATAGATTTCAGTGAATGTTTGATTTACTTGGTAATGATATTCGATTTTTTTATATGCTACCCAATCACACATAGAAATAAAAACCCCAGGAGCAGGATTTATTTGATAAATATAACCTGTTCCATTTTTTATTGGTACTTCATAAATTTGTTCCTCATTTTGAGTAGTCTTTTTAAACGAAAGTTGTTCAGCTAAATTGCCATAACCTTTTCTATATATTGTGTCTATTTGGTTCTTGTTCTTCAAGTTAATCACTCCATTCTAAAAGTATATAAATATTACATTAAAGTCCCAATATATCTTTTTTTTATTTATAATTATCCCTCAATATCACGCTGGTATATGTGGATAGTATTAAAAAAGCTTATTTTATAAGTGATTCATTCAAATGCCTTAAGAATATAACCTTTTGTAAGACATTTTGACAAAACAATTAATTATCATTATCATTTGAAATAAGAAATCAAATGAATCATTTGTATATTTTAACATTTATTTCATGTAAATTCAAACTTATAGAGAATTTAATACATAATTATAAAAAGTAGTTGCAAGGAGTTTAATCTTTATATGAATCTAAAAAAATTGTTATTAAAGATATTGAGCAGTTAGGATTAAAATAAGGCGATTTTATATGATGTTTACAAAAATGTTTAGGATTTATTAAGTTATTAAATGAAGTTAATTTAATATTAAAGAATTAGAATGGTCTACGGTATAGGGAGGAAAGAAAAATGTTAAAAAAAGATAAGAGTAAATTACAAGTTAAAGACTTAGTTACTATTGGTGTATTTTCTGCAATTTATTTTGTTGTTAATCTTATTATTATGATTTGTGGTGGGATTTCACCGATTATATGGATATTTATGCCTGCATTGATTGCACTGCTTAGTGGAGTTATTTTTATGTTGATGATAGAAAAAGTTCAAAAATTTGGACCTGTAGTGATTATGGCAGCAATCACAGCAATCATTTATTTTGCAACAGGACAATTTACAGTGGTATTATTAGTAACTTTTGCAAGTTCAAGTATTATTGCAGAATTAATTCGATATATGTTTGGGTATAAAAGTTTTACAGGAAATTTAATAGCATATGCGGTGTTTTCTCTTGGGATGGTAGGTTCACCACTTCCAATTTGGTTATTTGGAAATAGTTTCTTTGAATCTATAATTGAGCAGGGAATGTCTAGTAGTTACGTAGATGGATTGAGGAATCTCACTTCTTTTGGAATGTTAATTGGAATGATAATTTCAACATTTATATTAGCCTTAGCAGGTGGGATAATTGGCAGAAGCATGCTAAAAAAACATTTTATAAAGGCAGGGATTATTTAAATATGTCTAGACTAAAGAAAAAATGTTTGAGTATTGATCCAAGGACGGAAATATTACTTATATTTATTGCAAATATAGTCGCATTTACAAATTCTTTTGTGTATATAGAGGCATCTGAAATAATAGCAATTGCAATATTACTATGTTTTTGTGGGTGCATAAAATCAGCCATAAAGTGGTGCGTATTTTTTATAATATTATTAGCTATTCAATATTATTTAATAGAAATCATGCCGACTTTTTTAGCAATCATGTTTTCGATTTTAGCTGTTTATGCTAGAAAACTTCTTCCGTGTATGATGATAGGAGAATTAATAATAAAAACAGTACCAGTACGATTGATTATTTTATCGCTAAGAAAATGGAATATTCCTCAAAAGGTCATTATTCCATTATCCATCACAATACGTTATTTTCCAGCTATAAAAGAGGAGATTCTGCATATAAGGGATGCAATGAAAATGAGAGGAGTAAGAGGATTAAGAAGAAAAGTAGAATGTATTTACGTACCAATTTTAATTTCAGCGGTTAATACGGTAGAAGAATTAAGTGCTGCTGCAATCACTAGAGGAATTGAAAATCCAAAACCAAAAACAAGTTCTGTTGATATGAGTTTTCATCTGCAAGATTATTTATGCATTGGGATAGGGGTTATTTTTATCACAGGTTCAATGCTCCATTTGGGAGGTATTTTATGATAGATATTAACAATGTTTCATTTAAGTATTCAGAAAAAAGCCGATACAATCTAAAAAACATAAATCTCCATATTGAATCAGGGGAATGTGTCTTGTTATGTGGTAAAAGTGGATGTGGAAAAACAACATTAACAAAAGTTATTAATGGGCTAATTCCACACTTTATAGAAGGCGTGTTAGAAGGAAAGGTTATTTCAGCTGGAATGGATATTGCAGATTCAAAAATGTATGAATTATCTTCAAAGATAGGATCTGTTTTTCAAAATCCTAAATCTCAGTTTTTTAATATAGATTCTGATAGTGAATTGGCTTTTGGATTAGAAAATGAAGGAATGAATCCAGAATACATTAAAAATAGGATTTCTGACACGATTAGTGATTTAAAAATAAACAGGTTATTAGGAAGAAATATTTTCAAAATGTCAGGCGGTGAAAAACAAGCACTTGCTTTTGCAGCAATATATGCAATGAATCCTGAGGTTTATGTTTTGGATGAACCATCAGCTAATCTTGATATAAATGCTATAAAAATATTGAAATCGCAGCTTAAAAAAATAAAAGAAAGTGGAAAAACAGTAGTTATAGCAGAACATCGGATTTATTATTTAGCTGACTTAATAGATAAGGTTATTTATATGGAAGATGGTGAGGTATCTCAAGTATTTAAAAGAGAAGAATTTTTAAAGTTAGATGAAAATCAGAGGATAAAAATGGGCCTTAGAACAATAAAACCCATAGTAACCAAACTTTCAAATCATTTAAAAACAGCTAAACCGAATTTAATCGTATCAGGATTATCATATAAAAATGATAAAAAGTATATTTTTAAAGATATGAATTTTTCAGCAGCGGAAGGCGAAGTTATTGGGGTATTGGGCAATAATGGAGTTGGAAAAACAACATTGATGAGGTGTTTAGCAGGTTTAATTAAAGAAGGTGATGGAAAGATAAAGCTCAATGAAATCTTTTTATCTCCAAAGAAAAGAAACAAAGTTTGTTATATGATTATGCAGGATGTAAATCATCAGCTTTTTGCAGAAAGTGTGTGGGATGAATGTAAGTTATCAAAAAAGAAAGTAGAAGATAATAGAGTATTAAGTTTATTAAAAGAATTTAATTTGGAGATGTATAAAGAAAATCACCCTATGGCATTATCAGGCGGGCAAAAACAGCGGCTTGCTATTGTTACGGGTATATTAGCAGATAAGAAGATTTTGATTTTTGATGAACCTACAAGCGGCTTGGATTATGAAAATATGTGTACGGTCAGTAGGCTTATTAAAAGTTTATCAAAAGAGGGGCATATTATATTCATAGTAACTCATGATGAAGAGTTTTTAGAAATCACATGTGACAGAGTAATTCAGACCTGTAATTGATCAAAAATTTTGTTAATTAAAACTTCCATTAAATATTAATTACGAATGATTTATTCATAATTCTTAGTCATGGTGCTTTATTCACAGTGCCTCATTCATCTTTGTATCATCCCAAAAGCCTCTTAGATGTATTAAAAAGATGTTGTCAATTTTTAATATATTTTACCAACATTTTTTTAATACATATTTCCAATAAATTTTACCAACATCTTTTGCATACATACCATAGCTTTTTTTAACAATAATATAAAATACAGAGCCTTTTTATAAGGCTTGTTTAAGTGTGTCTATTTTCATAAATTTTATAGACAAAGAAATACCGGTTGTCTATCTATAACAAAAATGCTGCACCCTTAAAGAGAATATTTTAAGCAGCAGCATTATGTTTTTAACTTTTTGTTACCAGTTTTCTGTATTCAGAAGGCAGTAAACCGGTAGAGCGCTTAAATAAATTAGAAAACCGTCCAAAATGGTTATAGCCGACAATTTGTGCAATCTGACTTATTGTAAAATCGGTGTTGCTGAGTAAATGTTCAGCTTGTGCCATTCTTTTGTTTTGAATATATTCTGTAATTGTACAATGGTATGCTTTTTTAAACGAATATTTTAATTTAGTTGTGCCCATATAAGCAATTTTGGCCAAGTCTTCCAAATAAATTTCAAAGGCAAAATGGTCATCAATATATGCACGTACAGATTCTAATCTTTCAATATCCTGCTTTGATAAGGTTTTTTCCATTTTTAGGTCATTTAAAGATTTGCTTTTTTCGGCAATTAATGAGATGATTTCGGCTACTTTACCTTCATAATAAAGGGCGGCAACATCTCCGCAGCCTTTAAAATTTCTTATTTGCCTAAGAGAAAATATTAATTCTGGAAAATCTGTTAGACCATCAATATTTAAAAATGCATTTTTCGAATTTTGGAAGCCTTTTGGATATTTATTATTTAAATATTCTTCATAATAATCAGGCGAAATATCGATATCTATAGAATTAATAGGGATGCTTTTATGGTATATAGCCTGATATAAATCATTTTCAGAAATGCGGCTGCGTATACAATTAGCATTAATTCTTTTATAAGGTTTTAACTCTTCTCCAGAGACGGAATCATAATAACTTATACTGAGATATCTTGGCTGCTGGTATTTCATAAAATAATCTTCATATAAAACAAGATCATGGATTGATATAGAAAAAAGATTTTCTTTTGCATAAACCCAATAATAACCTTTGCCTATATCAGACGAGACTTTATAACACATTCCTATATCATTAAAGCCTTCTACATTTTCAACTCTTTCAAAACCATATTGATTGAGGCATGGTTCATGTAATTCCTTTAAAATATTTTTCATATAAATTCTCCTTTATAGCAATAGCACGATCAGACAAAGTTGTATCATGAAGAGACGAATGACTCCAAATTGATTGACCGGTTATAACTTAGTAATATATCATAATTATTGGATAGAAAGTAATATATTATACTTAAATGATATCAAAAATAATTTTGTTTAACAAGTATGTGCGTCTAAAATGGATATGCTTTTATGAAAATTATATATGTGAATTTAGGATATAAAAAATTATTAATTAAAAGTTAATACTACGAAATAGGTTTTAAGGTATTAAAGAAAAGAGGAGTTTAAATGAAAGAAAAATCATGGATTTCAATTATTTTATCCTTAGCAAAGGAACATAAACACTTAATGATATTATCTGTTGTTTGTGGAATAGCAAGTGTTGCTGCAGGAATGGTGCCGTATTTTGGAGTTGCTAATATAATCGTTATGTTCTTCAACGATACTAAGACATTTGAAAATATTTTATTTTGGTCAGCAATATGTCTCTTAGGATATTTTATGAAAATCTTTTTGTTCACAATATCAACATTATTATCTCATAATTCTGCGTTTCATATATTAAAAAATATGAGAAGGAAAGTCGCAACCAAGCTTATGTATGCACCTCTTGGGAGTGTTATGGGAGAGACAGTTGGAAAGCTGAAAAATGTTATGGTAGATGAAATTGAAAAAATGGAAACACCGCTTGCTCATATGATTCCTGAATTTACTTCAAATATGTTAATTCCAATAGGAATTTTTATCTATATAACTTATATTGATTGGCGTATGGCATTAGCAGCACTTATAACAATTCCTCTTGGAATGATACCATATCTAATGGTGATGAAGAGTTATAAGAAAAAATATGATAAGTACATGGAAGCCAATAATTATATGAATTCTACTATTGTAGAGTATATAGAAGGAATAGAGGTAATTAAAGCATTTAATCAATCTACAAGTTCATATGAAAAATATAAAAATGCTGTTATATCGTTTAGGGATTACACATTGGATTGGTTTAAGAGTACTTGGAAATACACATCTTCTGCAGCAGCAATTTTGCCGTCAACCTTGCTAGGAGTGCTGCCTATAGGTTTATATCTTTACATGGAAAAGGAAATAACAGCTGCATCTTTTGCGATTTGTATAATTCTTTCACTTGGAATCATTGAACCTATTTTAAAATTATCAGATTTTATAAATGAAATGCAGATTATTAATTATGCAGTACAGGCAACAAATGATCTTTTAGGATTAAAAGAATTAGAATCAACAGCTAAAGAGGTAACATTTAAAGATTATGATGTCGAGATGAAAAATGTATCTTTTTCTTATGATGAGAGTAAAGAAAATAATGTTTTAGATGATGTAAGTTTAACTCTGCCACAAGGAAAGTTTACTGCGCTTGTAGGTCCATCAGGTGGTGGAAAATCCACGGTAGCAAGACTTATCGCTAGATTTTGGGATGTTAAAGCAGGAGAAATTACTATTGGCGGTATTAATTTATGTGCTATACCTTTAGAACAGCTCATGGATATAGTTAGTTTTGTAACTCAAGATAATTTTTTGTTTAATTATTCAATATTAGAAAATATACGTCTTGGAAATCCATCAGCATCAGATGAAGAAGTTTTTGAAGCAGCCAAACTAGCTTGCTGCGATGAGTTTATCAGAAAATTAGACTACGGGTATAAAACAAATGTTGGTGATGCAGGCGGAAAATTATCAGGAGGAGAACGTCAGCGTATTGCTATTGCAAGGGCTATTTTAAAAAATGCACCTATTGTTATATTAGATGAAGCAACTGCGTTTACTGACCCAGAAAATGAAGATAAGTTACAGAGGTCAATTTCTGAATTAACTAAGGGTAAAACACTTCTTGTAATAGCTCATCGTCTTTCAACAGTAAAAGATGCAGATAATATTGTGGTTTTGGAAAACGGAAAAGTTGTAATGAATGGGACCCATAAAAACCTTCTTAAAGAGTGTACATTATATTGCGATATGTGGAATGCTCATATTAATTCTAAAAAGTGGGCAGTAGGAAAAGAATTAACTAAAAATCAGAATTTGAATAAGGGGGTAGTTGGATGTTAAAGGTAGTTAAAAGGATCATTGATTTATCTGGTGATAATTCTAAACGTATGTATATCAGCTTTGTTTATGCATTAATGCAGGCATTATTCTCGACTTTGCCAGTTCTTGGAGCTTCATATGTTTTGAAATTAATTATTGAAAACATTGAAGGTATAACGGTTATAACAATTAATCAAGTATGGTTTTGCTTAGGATATATGATTTTTGCAGTCTTAGGCAGAATGTTGTTTTCATATTTAGTAGCTACTTCACAAGAAAGCATAGGGTATGAAGTGTTTGCAGAGCAGCGCCTTAAAATTGGTGATACCTTAAAGCGTGTTCCAATGGGATTTTTTGGTGAGAAAGATATGGGAGAAATTACTTCTTCTGTAACAACAGATCTTTCATTTGTTGAAAATAATGCAATGAAATTGATTAACAAAGTCGTAAATGGGTATATTAGTTCAATTACAATCTCATTATGTTTAATGTTTTTTGATTTTAGAATTGGCTTAATCACTCTTGGCGGAATAATAGTAACATCTTTAGTAATGATTTATATAAGCAAAAGGAGCAGAATTGTAGCGCCAATACGTCAAGCAAATCAAGCTGGATTAGTAACGGCCATAATTGAATATATCAGAGGTATATCAATTGTAAAAGCTTTTAAACAGGATGGAATTGCTAAAGAGAGCATAGAAAATGCATTTGAGAAAAGCCGTAAAACAAATTATGGAATAGAGCAGGAATTTGTGCCAGTGACATCCGTTTATATATTTATCTTTAAACTTGCATCTGTAGGTATAATTTTTGCATCGGGAATATTTGCTATAAATGGATCTATGGAAGTATCTACTATGCTTATGATGATTACTTTTTCATTTATAATCTATGGTCATGTTGAGCAGATTGGAAATTCTTCAAATATGATACGAATGATTGATGCATCTCTTGATCGTGTAGATGCTGTTAAAAATGTAGAACCTATTGATAAAAATAGTAAGCCTGTATTATTAGATTCCTATGATATATGTTTTGATAAAGTTAGCTTTGCATATGATAAAAAAAATGTTCTTCAAGATGTGTCGTTTTTTATTCCTGAAAATACCACAACTGCAATTGTCGGTACATCTGGAGGTGGGAAATCCACAATATGCAGTTTAATTGCAAGATTTTATGATGTACAGCGAGGAGCTATAAGCATAGGAGGAGTGAACGTAAGGGATATTACCTGCGATAGCTTATTATCTAATATAAGTATGGTATTTCAAAAAGTATATTTATTTCAAGATACTATTTTGAATAATATCCGGTTTGGAAATCCATCTGCATCAATTGAAGAAGTTATAATAGCAGCTAAAAAATCACGCTGCCATGATTTTATAATGGAATTTTCAGATAAATATAATACTGTAGTTGGAGAAGGCGGGGCATCTTTATCAGGAGGTCAAAAACAAAGTATTTCAATTGCAAGAGCAATTTTAAAGGATGCACCTATTATTATTCTTGATGAAGCTACAGCAAGTGTTGATCCAGAAAATGAGCATTATATTCAAGAAGCTATTAATGCTTTAACTAATGGAAAAACAATTATAATTATTGCTCATCGTCTTGCAACAATTCAAAATGCAGATCAGATTTTAGTAATTAGTGATGGAAAAGTAATTCAAAAAGGAACACATAAGCAGTTAATTAATCAAGAGGGGCTTTATAATAGATTCATAAATATTAGAAAAAAAGCAGAAGGGTGGAGCTTGGCACAATAAATTGCATAAGCTCACATTTAGAATTGGGAATTATAGAATTAGAATTATGAATTGGGAATTAAAAATTATGAATTATGGAATTAGAAATTAATGAATTGGACTTAAGAATTATTGGATGAGAGGATGAAATCCCTAAAGGATTTCTAAGATATATTATTGTAGTAATGAATGGAGGAATTATAATTGAAGGATATGAGAGAAGAATTATTAACAAAGGAGCCAGTTGCACTTATGATAAAGCTTTGCGTTCCTGCAGTACTTGGAATGCTTGTAATTGGCTTATATTCATTTGTGGATGCTATTTATGCAGGACAAATGATTGGTACAAATGCTATGGGGGCAGTGTCTGTAGCTTATCCTTTCACTTTAATAAATAGTGGGATTTCAACTTTAATTGGTATGGGATCTGCGTCTGTTTTGTCTAGGGCTATTGGGAAAAAAGATAGTGATATTATAAATAAAATAATGGGAAATTTATTGGTGCTTATACTTATTTTTTCAGCAATTGTAACTGTAATAGGAGTGGTATTTGCACGAGAAATGCTCTTAATTAGTGGTGCAAATGGAGAAATATTGGATTTAGCAGTGCGATATATGCGAATAGTATTTATAGGCTCATTTTTTATAAACTTTGCGCAAAGTGCTAATATGATCATGCGTGCTGAGGGACGAATGAAAAAAGCCATGATTTTTATGGCGATTGGAGCAATAACTAACATTATCCTTGCACCTATTATGATTATATTATTTAATCACCAAGTAGAAGGAGCAGCAGTTGCAACTTTATTGTCGCAAATTATACAAGCTGTTATTACGATGATTTATTTTATAAAAGAAAGTGAAAATATTCGCTTTCATGGCTTTAAAATTGAATTTGATTTGCTTCCAGAAATATTTTCAATTGGATTTTCAGCTATGTTAATGCAAATAATGATGTTTATACAACAAGTAGTGATTTATAAAATGGCTTCTACTTATGGAGGAAATTCAGAAATTATTTTAATAGGAGCTGCATTACGTGTATTAGCATTTTCGTTTATTCCACTATGGGGAATGGGACAGGGATTACAACCAGTTGTTGGTACAAATTATGGAGCAAAACAGTATGACAGAGTAAAGAAAAGTATAAACGTATTTGTAGCTGGTGCAACAATTCTAGCCTTATGTTTCTGGATACCAATTCAGCTTTTTCCCAAAGAAATCCTTTCATTATTTATAAAAGATGGTTCAATTGTTTATGAAGGAATAAATAATTTTAGATTGATGTATATTATTTTTCCGGTTTTAGGCTTTTGGATTATGTCAGTAACAGCATTCCAATCAGTAGGAAAAGGAAAAAATGCAAGTGTATTAGTTATATTAAGACAAATTGCATTAATTGTTCCACTTATTATTATATTACCAATGTTAATGGGAATCGAAGGTGTATGGGCAGCTGTTCCCATAACTGATGGAATTGTATTTATTGTAACTATTATTATGATGATTAGCGAATACAAGAGAATTGGAAAAGCTTATCAAAGTAAGGTGGAAGTAGAGGGTAAAGGGAATAAAAAGTTATTAGGCTAGTTCAAATTAACATTTGGAAGCCTATGAATGGTGAGAAAAAACTAAATTATATTGTATATAATTCCATATAAACTTCATTTGATAATCTATATATTATCTTAATGAAGTTTATATGGGTTATTTTTATGTATTGGAATTTTATTTGAATTATTATAGATAAACAACTTAAGAATTCAACTTATTAGATAAATTTACAAAGCTGCTAAAACTTTAAAGTTATATCTTCACTAGAAATCATAAATATATTTGTGGAGAAAACATTGAAAATGAGCTGTTAAAGATTCTTAGCTGTAGGTTGTTCTATTTTAGCTTGTCAAACTGAAAGTTGGAGCATGCTAAAGTGGATACAACCTGCTGCTTAGAACCTTCAGCGATATTTTCATAGCTTTTCGGAATCAAAATATTTATGATTTCGGTAAGTTACCACATAAATTTAGTTTTACTTTTAACTATCTGATGAATCTGAAGAACTTGTCATATTACCTTTTTTAGAAGCAGACTTTTTAGCACTGCCAGAGTAAACGCTGCTAACAGAATTTTGCACTGAATCATCTGAATTTAGTATCTTTAGACCTTTAACGTCGTATGCATTTCTAACCATAATTTATGTTCCCCTTTCACTTTTTATAAACTAGTAAAATTTAGATAAACTTAATTTAGCTAACAAATATATTTTGTCTTGATTTCTTTAGTTTATGACAGGAAGTTTATCACTTTGAATGATTATTATAGTATTAAAAATCAGTTGGAAGAGGTCAAATTACTATTGAAAATAAGAATAGCATATTGTATAATGATAAAAATTAAAATTTAGGAGAAAATATTATGAAAGCATTTAATATAAAAAAAATAAATTTCATACATCATCACCAGTAAGACTTGGTCTGTTAAAGCGGCAGATACAAGTCTATAATTCGTAGGCTTGTATCTGCTGGTGATGATAAATTAAATGTCAGTAATAATTTGTTAAGCCATGTAGGATATATGCCTGCATGGCTTTTTGTCATTTAAATCAAAATATAAAACAATTTACTTATCAAATATAAAAATTAATATTTAAAAGGAGATTAAGATTATGAAGAACAATAAAATACAACCAAGTATATTACCAGGATTTATGGAGCTATTGCCTAAGGAGCAACAAATATTTAAAGACATAGTAAGAAAAATAACTAAAGTATATGAAGAAAATGGATTTTTGGAAATTGATACTCCAGTCATCGAAAAGTCTGAAGTATTATTAGCTAAAAG
This sequence comes from Clostridium beijerinckii, assembly GCF_018223745.1. Classification (NCBI taxonomy): domain Bacteria; kingdom Bacillati; phylum Bacillota; class Clostridia; order Eubacteriales; family Clostridiaceae; genus Clostridium; species Clostridium beijerinckii. Next base: position 3,515,205 of record NZ_CP073653.1, on the reverse strand, counting down.
TGCAGGAGAGACAGAAAAACAAGTTTATAGATTCAATAAGGGAAGTAACGATTTATCTTTGAGATTTGATTTAACAGTGCCTTTTGCAAGATATTCAGCGCAGTATTTTAATGAATTAACCTTCCCATTTAAAAGGTATCAAATTGGAAAGGTATATAGAGGTGAAAGAAATCAGAGAGGAAGATACAGGGAATTCTATCAGTGTGACATTGATATTATAGGTAATAACAAGCTTAGTATTAATAATGATTCATTTGTAATCAGTATGGTTTCTAAAGGATTTAAGGCTATCGGTTTAAAAAAATATAAATTTCAAATAAGCAATAGAAAGATATTATCAGCGATTTTAAATAATTTAGAGATTGTTAATGCAACTGAAGTTCTAATATTAATTGATAAATACGATAAGATAGGTGAGGAGGAATTTAAGAAATCATTAAATGAATTAATTGGAGTGGAAAAGGCAGATGTTATTAATAAAATTATAAATATAAGTGGAAGCAATGAAAGTATATTAGATCAACTAAAGAAGTTAAATTTCAATTCAGAGGAGTTTCAAAAAGGTTTGGAAGAACTTGAGGCAGTTAAAAAAATGCTTAAGCTTTTTGGTGTAGAAGATAATGAATATGCAATTAACTTAAAAATAATAAGAGGACTTGATTATTATACAGGGACAGTATTTGAAACATTTTTAATGGAGAATGAAAAATATGGCTCTATATGTTCAGGTGGAAGATATGATAACTTAGCACAAAATTACACAGATAAAGTATTACCTGGAGTAGGTATATCCATCGGTCTTACGAGATTATTTTTTGTATTAAAAGAAATAGGATTTATTAATAGCTACAAGATAGAGAAATCAATGGAATATTTAATAATACCAATTGGTGATACACTTGAATATTGCACTGAGATATATAAAAAATTAATTGATAAAGAAAAATATGTAGAAATATATCTTGAAGGTGATAAATTAAAGAAAAAACTTAACTATGCTAATAAATTGGGGATACAGAAAGTAATATTAATAGGTGAAGATGAAGTAATAAGCAAACAAGTTAAAATAAAAGATATGATTAGTGGTGAAGAAAAAATAGTTGATATTGAGAGACTGTAACTTTTGTATAGCTTATGAAAAATAGGAAAACTTCTTTCAAAAAATAAAAAAGCAAATTGAGAGGATTTAGACAGTGATAAATAAATTTAATCTTCCGCACTGTTTCCATATAAAAACACTATACTTTAAATGAAATGTAGTGTATACTACAGTAGATTTATGAATGTTTAAAGTGCTAGTTTTGATGTTTATATTAAGAGTTATCTTACAATCTTTTTTTATAATTTAACCATTCATAAATTACAAATATAAAAAAATAAGCAATTAATGAAATAAAAGGTTGCTATTTAAAATAAAAGCTGTTATAATAAATTTTGTAAGAAAAAGAAAAAGGTTTTTTATAGATAGTATGGATTTCTCCTTTTAGAGAATTATATGAATCGATATTAATCTTTAATTTTAGAAGGAGGAATTGAATATGCAAGATAAAACTTTAGTATGTAAAGATTGTGGAAATGAATTTGTTTTCACAACTGGAGAACAAGAATTCTACAAAGAAAAAGGATTTGACAACGAACCAGTTAGATGTCCTGATTGTAGAAGAGCTAGAAAGCAACAAAATAATAGAAGATAGTTTTGATTATTTTAGGAGTTATAAGATTTTCTTATAACTCTTTTTTGTTCATTAGGAAGTTCCCATGAAAGCAGAAGTACTCATAAAAGTATAATGAAAATAGATTTATTTTCTTAGAAAATTATAATTAAATCTGAGGGTAACTTTTTGAAGAAGAAAAAACGCATAGTCTGAAAATATCAAAATATATAAAAAAACAGGTGAGAAAAATGATAAAATAGTTGCTACATTTTAAAGTTTATAGTAATGAATTTTTGCTATAGAGGTTTTTATAATGTGAGGGTTCTTAAGTGGTTAATCCCTAAAAAGCTACTTTCCAAAAATCAGTTAATTTAAAGCGATAATAGAACAAGAAATTTACTTTGTATTTTTGAGAAGTCCTTGAACTTATAAAAAATATATAGGAATATCTTATATTGATTTTTTTTATTCATGGTGGTACAATATCATTAAATTTGAAATTTGAGGTGAAATGATGATTAAATTTTCTTGCTAATTTTTAAAGTGCAATATAATAGAGGAGTGAACGAGTGGACTCTGTTTATTTTGTTGTACATATGCAAGAAAGTTATTCTATTTTCTCTTAATATATATTTCTATGTTACGCTATACTAATTAGCTGAACTACGTATATTTATGAGCTGTAAGGATAATAATTTCTTGCAGCTCTTATTTTTTTCTAAAATACGATATAAGGAGGTGAAAAGTATCATGGAAAATAAAGATACAAACCTAACACATGACAATCTTCATATAAAGCCGGATACTTCAAGCGACGTTTATATTTATATGAAGTAGAAGCAGTCGCCTAATTTTCCGACTTTGTTATTTTAGATTAATAATAAACTAATTACAAAGGAGGACAAATGCATGTCTTTAATAAATGTTACAAACCTTACCTTCTCTTATGATGGAAATTACGATACTATTTTTGAAAATGTTAGTTTCCAGATTGATACTGATTGGAAATTGGGATTTACGGGAAGGAATGGACGAGGAAAGACTACTTTTTTTAATCTTTTACTTGGAAAATATGAATATACTGGAAATATATCAACCAATGTAAATTTTGAATACTTTCCATATGAGGTAGAAGAACAAGAAAATTTTACAATAGATATTATAAAGGAAATTAGCCCAAATTCAATGGATTGGGAAATAATGAAAGAACTATCAATGCTAGATATAGACGACGATGTTCTATATAGACAATTTTACACTCTATCAAAAGGAGAGCAGACTAAGGCATTGTTAGCAGCTATGTTTTTGAAGGAAAATTCATTTCTACTTATTGATGAACCTACAAATCATCTGGATGCTGAAGCTAGAAAAAAACTTAGTAATTATTTAAGAAAAAAGAAAGGATTTATTTTAATTTCGCATGATAGGGCCTTTCTAGACAATTGTATTGATCATATTCTCTCAATAAATAAGACAAATATAGAAATACAGAAAGGTGATTTCTCAAGTTGGTGGGAAAATAAAAAGAGACAGGATGGATATGAGTTAGCAGAAAACGAAAAACTTAGGAGAGACATTAATCGTTTATCAGAATCTGCTAAGCGAACTAGTAGTTGGTCAAGTGAAGTGGAAAAATCAAAAAAAGGAACAACTAACTCTGGCTCTAAGATTGATAAAGGCTATGTTGGTCATAAATCTGCTAAAATGATGAAGCGTTCCAAATCAATTGAAAATAGACGGGAGGCTTCAATTGAAGAAAAATCTAAGCTTTTAAAAAATATTGAAAGCTCAGACAGCTTGAAAATCTCTCAGCTTGCTTATCATAAAAATAAGCTTTTGGAACTTGAAAATGTGTCGATATTTTATGGACATACAATGGTTTGTAAAGATATCAGCTTTAGTATTGAACAAGGTGAAAGAATATCACTTAAAGGTAAAAATGGAAGTGGAAAATCAAGTATTATCAAGCTTATTTGTGATGAGAATATAAAATATACAGGTACTTTTAGAAAAGGCAGCGGACTAAAAATATCATACGTGTCACAGGATACCTCTTATCTTAAGGGAAATTTGACTAACTATGCTTTTGAAAACAGCATTGATGAAAGTCTTTTTAAAGCAATTTTGAGAAAACTCGATTTTTCAAGAGAGCAATTTGAGAAGGATATATCATCCTTTAGTGGTGGGCAAAAGAAAAAAGTACTGATTGCAAAAAGTCTTTGTGAAAAAGCTCACTTGTATATTTGGGATGAACCCCTTAATTTCATTGATGTTATCTCTCGTATGCAGATAGAAGAGTTGTTGCTTGAATATTCGCCAACACTATTATTTGTAGAACATGACAGTGAGTTTTGCAAAAATGTTGCAACAAAGTTTGTGGAGCTTTAGTTAAATCAATTTAAATTTATTAAAGTGGGGAGCAAGGGCTCTCCACTTTTGGTTATCTATTACTTAAGTATTTTTATTCACATATTTCTTCATAGCCTCAAAACTCTCATTGCTTATAACATGTTCAATTCTACATGCATCTTCAACAGCAACTTTCTCATCTACACCAATAGATTTTAACCAGTTAGAAAGAAAAGTGTGCTTTTCATAGACCATATTTGCTATTTCTTTACCCGCGTCAGTGAGAACTATATTTCCATCATCTGCTATAGATATATATTCTTTTTCGCGAAGATTTTTCATAGCAACGCTTACACTGGATTTTTTAAAATTAAGTTCTGTAGCAACATCAATAGAACGAACTGCATGTGATTTTTGGCTTAAAATTAAAATTGTTTCTAAATAGTTTTCGACTGATTCATTTATAGCCATATAAAGACCCTCTTTCAATAAAATCTATGTAATGAAATTTAAATTTTAATGAAGTAAGTATATCATAATGCATATTTAACATCAAATTATAGATATCCAACTCTAAAACTAAATTTATGTGGTAACGTACCGAAATCATAAATATTTTGTTCCGAAAAGCTATGAAAATATCGCTGAAGGTTCTAAGCAGCAGGTTGTATCCACTTTAGCATGCTCCCACTTTCAGTGTAACAAGCTAAAATGGAACAACCTACAGCTAAGAACCTTTAACAGCTCATTTTCAAATGTTTTCTCCACAAATATATTTATGATTTCTAATGAAGATACAAACTTAAGTTCTTTGTAACTTTGTAAATATAGTCATCTAATAAGTCTAATTTTCAAGTTGTAAGATGCATAACAGCATATATCTCATCTGTAATTTTATGAGAAAAGTAATTAATGCACTGGACAATCTTACTAGAATATATTAAACTAATATTAGTTAGTTAAGACTAACTAAAGTTGCTTTATTATCCAATAGTGCAATTGATTTGAATTTTTGTGATGATTTTATCATGCATGTTATTGTGAAATAGGGGCACTATATAAATATAATATTGGGTTAGTTAAGACTAACTAAAAAAATAATATTAAGTAATTATAAAATATATGAACTTTAAGATTTTTTAATATATACGTTGCAAAAATAATTCTTCATCATAATTCTAAAAATATTGCAAGAATTTTAACCGTAATTGTGAAATGTGCATTGTGAATTGCAATATATATCATTAGATAAAACATAATAGTTAAATGAAATTATATATGTGAATTTCTAAAAAGTAAATTCGCTTAAAAATATTATTCTATAGTTAGATGAGAGAGGTGGAAAAGAGAAATGAGTATTGTTATAATTGGTGGCCATGATCGAATGGTTTGTGAATACAAAAAAATATGTAAGAATTATAATTGTAAAGCAAAGGTCTTTACTCAAATGCAAAGTAATTTAAAAAAGCAAATTGGAAAGCCTGACCTACTTGTATTGTTCACAAATACTGTATCACATAAAATGATACAATGCGTGTTATCTAATACTGATACAAATGAAGCTGAATTAATACGATGTCATCAGAGCAGTGGAACTGCCTTAAAAAAAATATTAGAATACAAGTGTTCTAATATTAATAGTAATAATTAAAGTTTGAAATTTGTTTAAAGGAATTGAGAAATATTGTACAACTATTTTAAGTAGCCGTACGATATTTCTTTTTTATGTTTATAAAATTCAATTATGTTTTGGAGCTAAATATAATGTTTTGGGCTTGTAAGAAAAAAATGGAATATAGTATAATTCAGTATAGTTAGTCGCGACTAACTATGCTGGAGTATTTTGATAATGAAGATAAGAGGTGAATTAGTTTGGAGAGAATAGATATTCTAGGGTGTGGTAGTATTTGCATACATGAAATATTTCCAGGAATTGTACTTAACTATGAAGAATTTAAGTGTAAAGAGTTGTCAATATTCGCAAATGAACAAATCCTACCTCAAATAAGTGGGGAAATGATTGAAATTGGTTATTGCCATGAAGGGCGTATTCAGTGCGAATTTGAGGGAGGTGTATGTGTTTATATGGGAAGTGGAGATTTGTATGCAGGGCTTATGGGAAAATATCCTCCAGTTAACACTTTTCCGATGGCAGAGTATAAAGGAATTTCTATATACATTTATATTGATGAACTTTCTAAGTGTTTACCTGAAATTTTAAAAGGCTCCTTGATTGACATAAAGACTTTTCAGAAGAGGTTGTTTTCTTCAGAAAAACATTTTGCAAAGGTTGGAAATTGCATTAATTGGGTAGGAGGGAAGATAGAAAGAATTTTTCTTGATTTATTTAGTTTACCTGATTTGCCAGAAGCAGCTATAGAAAGCTATTTAAAGATTAAAGTGTTAGAACTTATTTTGCTTTTAAATGAAACCTGTGCCAATGAAAATGAAGCTAAAAATAAATACTATTTAAAAGCACAAACTGAAATTGTGAAAAATGTTCATGATGAGCTTATTAAAAATCTATCGAATAATCTTACACTTAAGCAGTTGGCAGAAAAATATAATATAAGTCAATCAGGGCTTAGCAGTTGCTTTAAAGCTATTTATGGTAAAAGCATTGCAAAATATATAAAGGAGTACCGAATAGAATATGCTGCATCTTTGCTTAGAAAAACTGATGAAACTGTTATGAATATATCAGCAACAGTTGGATATGAAAACCAAAGCAAATTTGCAGCGGCTTTTAAGGAAGCAATTGGGGTGAATCCAACAGAATATAGAAAAGGAGATATGACTACATTTGAAAATTGAATTTTATAGATTTAAATGGCACAGAAATAATAATCTAAATCACTATTTTATAAAGGAGTGTTGATTTACAGTAAATTGTAAAATGGTATGTATTATAATCATGTTATTTTAAAGAAATTATATAGTAGAAAAGAGGAATTTGAATGATTGAAAAGAAAGAAGGGCTTTCCAGAATGATGGAGTTTGCTGGAAAGTATAAATTTTTAACTTTGCTGGCATTTGTTCTGTCCGCTATAAGTGCAGTTTTAGCATTAGGACCATTTGTCTGTTTATGGTTTGTAGCAAGAGAGCTTATTACGTCACTTCCGAAAGCACCTAATGTTATGGAACTTTCATTTTATGGATGGTGCGCTGTATTTCTAGCTGTAATAAGTATGCTTATATATTTTATAGCACTTATGTGTTCACATATTTCTGCATTTAGGATTGCAAGGAACATGAGAATTAAGGCTATTCATCATATAGTAAAACTTCCATTGGGTTTTTTTTCAAGTAACAATACAGGGAAGCTTCGAAAGGTTATTGATGATAATGCAGGTTTAACAGAGACATTTTTAGCACATCAGCTTCCAGATTTAGCAGGAGCAATAGTATCACCAATTGCAATATTTGTTTTACTGTTTATTTTTGATTGGAGACTTGGAGCAGTGTGCTTAATTCCTACAGTAATAGGTGTTCTTTGCTTGAAAAAATTGATGGGGGGAGAGAAAGCAGATTCTATAGAAAAATATCAAAATGCTCTTGAGGAAATGTCCAATGGAGCTGTGGAATATATCAGAGGAATTCCAGTAGTAAAAGTATTTCAACAAACTGTATTTTCTTTTAAGAGTTTCCACGATTCAATTAATAAATATAGTAAATTTGCATCTAGTTATGCTGCTGAGTGCCAAATTCCTATGACTATCTTCACAGTAGCTGTCAATGGAGCTTTTGCATTTTTGATACCAGTTGGCATTCTCGTTATTAAAAATACATCAGATTATAAAGGTTTTTTACTTGATTTTATATTTTATGTATTATTTACACCAGTAAGCGTTAATATGTTAACTAAGATAATGAAGATAATAGAAAACATTATGGTGGCTAAGGAGGCAGTTAAAAGGATTGATGCTATTTTGGATGAAAAGCCTTTAAAAGAGCCAGAAGATCCACAAAAAATAAATGGAAGAAGAGTTTCTTTTGAACATGTTACGTTCACTTATCCAGGAAATACGTCGCCTACAGTAGATGATATAAGTTTTTCTATTAGTGAAGGTGAAACTATAGCATTAGTAGGGGCATCAGGTAGTGGAAAAAGTACGGTAGCAGGCTTAATACCACGATTTTTCGATGTTAATAAGGGGAATGTTAAAATAGATGATGTTGATGTTCGGGATGTTTTAAAAAAGGATTTAATGGACAAAGTTTCTTTCGTATTTCAAAATACAAGGCTCTTAAAAGCAAGTATCTTAGAAAATATTAGAATAGCAAAACCAAAAGCAACAATAGATGAGGTACTTGAAGCAGTTAGAGAAGCACAATGCTCAGATATTATAGAAAAGTTTCCAGAAGGCATTAATACGGTAATTGGTGGAAAAGGAATATATTTATCTGGTGGAGAGTGTCAGAGAATAGCTTTGGCTAGGGCTATATTAAAAGATTCACCGATTGTAATATTAGACGAGGCAACAGCGTTTGCAGATCCTGAGAATGAGAGTCAAATACAAAAAGCTTTCGAAAAACTTACTAAAGGAAAAACAGTGCTTATGATAGCTCATAGATTATCTACTATATGTGGAGCGGATAAAATCTTAGTTATGGCAGACGGAAGGATAAAAGAGCAAGGAAAGCATGAAGAATTATTAAAAGAGGATGGCATATATGCTCATATGTGGAAAGAGTACGGCAGATCTATTTCATGGAAAGTAACAAAGAAATTAGATGAGAATAACGATAGCTCTTTTAAGAAAAGCAAGAGGTTAGGGAAAGGTAATGATAAGACCAGCTAATAATAGTCAAGTTAATTTTCAAAAAAATAGTTTTTGGAAAAAGAGTATGGCAAACAAACCGTTCCAAAACACGAACGGTTACAGAAATTGGAATAAAATTAAGCGACTTTGTTTAAAGAGTTATTTTCCAGGAACATTTGCTTATGTATTTTGGGATCTCTTTGCTCAAACGGAGTTTGATTTCGGAGAACAGCAAAAATGTAGTTTATAATTTTATGCATTATAGCGACTAAGGCGATTTTAGGCTTTTTGCCTTTAAGGTTTATTTGATAATAATCTAATAGGACTTTATTTATAGGAACTCCATTACGATTGTTACGGATTGAAGCTAGTGCAACAGAATATAATGCTCTTCGACCGATTCGAGTTCCTCTTTTTGAAATTTTATTATCATCGCCTTTAAAATTACCTGATTGATTAACTGAGCTATCAATACCAAAGAAAGCTACAAGATGTTTGGGCTTAAGAAAACCATCAATATCACCTATTTCAGCTATTATAGTAATAGCAGTTAATTGCCCTATGCTTATGAATTGAATCAATTAGTTCAATATTAGCTCTAATAGATTCAGGAAAAGTTTCAGACTGTATAAAATTGTTAATTTTCTGTAGCAATGTATCAATCTCTGATTGAATAGTTTTTATTAATGTTATAGAGCTGGCTATTTTGACGGCTAAACCGTCTAACGGTAAGCCAATTATTTTAGCTTCATTAGCAACCTTAAATAATTTGGAATATGTATTTTCCGACCAGATAATGCCCTTTTTAGAGCTATTAAGGAAAATCTTAATTATATTTTCCTTAGGTGCCTCTAAAATTGATTGTGGCGTTGGATATTGACTTAAAAGCTCAATTGAACTTTTAGATGTTGAATCTGAAAATATAGTATTATAGCCATAAGGAAAAATAACTCTTAAATCAGCGGATAATTTTTTCTTAAAAGTAGAGCTAGTATCTGTAAGTTTGTAATACTCTCTTACAAGATTTTTCAGAAGAAAAATATCAAGGCTAAGTTGTTGTGATAACTTAATGTTTTGAAATTTTCCTATTGTTGCAATAGATAAAGCGTCTTTTTTATCATTTTTCACTTTTCTTATGTCACCATTTTTGTTAGACTTAGTAACGAGTGGATTGATAACAAATGTGTTATCGAAATATTTATTAAGATAGTGGAAAAGAGATAAATGGTACACGCCAGTGGACTCCATGAAAATTGCAGTTTTCATGTTAAACTCTTCTTCCACTTTTTTTATTTCATTAACTAAGTGGTTGAAGCCATTGAGATCATGCTTTATTTTAAATGACTTCTTATAAATATCACCATTCGGTGCGAGTATTGCAGTATATGAAAAATCAGCTGAAACATCAATTCCTATTACAGGACTATAAAAAAAATTAGACATTGTATATATCTCCTTAAATTAAATTTTAGATATAGAATAGAACTTCCACTCTGTCAGATAGCTTATAACCTTGTTTGTGACACGGGTAATTCCCGAAGGGAAACCCAACCAGCTAAACATAGAATTCTACCTGATGAAATGATACGCTTTTTTACGGGTATAGGTTCTAAAAGACCTCCCATGGAGGTTTACATCTATCTTCTATTCAGGAGTATTATACTAGACTATATAAAACTTGGTTAGATTCCTTTAAGGAATTTAAATAAAAAACTATTTAAGATATGAAATGCATATTCCCTATCGGGGCGTAGGCAAAGTAATAAATTAGAATATTAAAAATAATAAGAGGTGTAATGTTCGTTAGAAAGATAAATAGTTTTCTATCAAATGTTACAACTAGATTATACAAGGAGGTTCTTATATGATTAATATGCTATGTGATAAATTTGCATTGACCAAGCAAGGCGCAAAAGATTTGCTACAAGGAATAATTTTTAGTACACTGGCAGATATTGCTTTAATGATTCCAGTGGGACTAGTTGTTATGGTTATTAGAGATATGTTAGCTCCAATTACAGATGGTATAAATATTAATTTACAACTGTCCAAATATATTATAATGATTCTTATAACATTAGTTATACTGTTTGCTGTAAATTGGATGCAATACAAATCTTCATTTATTGCAGTTTATGGTGAAAGTGCTAACAGAAGAATAAACTTAGCTGAAAGATTAAGAAAGCTTCCTTTATCTTTTTTTGGGAGGAGAGATTTATCTGATTTAACAAATTCAATTATGGTAGATTGTACAGATTTAGAACATGTATTTTCGCATGCAATACCGCAGTTTATTGGTGCCATTGTATCTACAATACTTGTTGGAATTGGAATGTTGATTTTTGATTGGCGTATTGGAATTGCACTTTTGTGGGTAGCTCCTATATCGTTTTTAATCGTCATTTGCTCTAAGAAACTGCAAAATAAATTTAGCATAAAAAACATCGCTGCGAAACGAAAAGTGGCTGATGGAATACAGGAATGTCTAGAGACTATAAAGGATTTAAAAGCTTATAATCAAGAAAAAGAATATCTTTTAAAGTTAGATGATATTATAGATAATGCTGAAAAGATACAAGTTAGAAATGAGCTTACTACAGGAATTATGGTAGTTAGCGGACAGATGCTTCTAAAAGTTGGCTTTGCCACAGTGATTTTAATAGGTGGAACTCTTCTTGCAAAAGGAAAGACGGATTTATTTATATATTTAGTATTTTTGATTGCAGCTTCAAGATTTTATGACCCAATTTGTGATTCATTAATGAATCTTGCAGATATATTTTCATCAAGCCTTAAAATAGGAAGAATGAAGAAGATGCAAGATCATCCAGTTCAACTTGGATCAGAGATATGCAAAACAAATGGATATGATATAATTTTCAATCATGTAGCATTTTCGTATGATAAGAAAAATAACGAAAATGTTTTAAAAGACGTATCTTTTACTGCAAAGCAGGGACAAATAACTGCTTTAGTAGGTTTATCAGGAGGCGGAAAAAGTACAGCAGCAAAGTTAGCAGCAAGATTTTGGGATGTCAATGAAGGAAGCATAACTCTTGGTGGAGTAAATATAAATTCTGTGGATCCAGAAGTACTTCTTAAAAATTATTCTATAGTATTTCAAGATGTCATACTATTTAATGATACAATTATGAATAATATTCGTTTGGGGAAACGTAATGCAACAGACAAAGAAGTAATAGCGGCAGCTAAGGCGGCATGCTGTGATGAGTTTATAAAAAGGATGCCGGATGGATATAATACGGTGATAGGAGAAAATGGCTCAACTTTATCAGGAGGAGAGCGTCAAAGAATTTCCATTGCAAGAGCTTTGTTAAAAAATGCTCCTGTAATTTTATTAGATGAAGCAACAGCCTCTCTTGATGTTGAAAATGAGACAAAGATACAAGAGGCACTTTCAAACCTTATTAAAGATAAAACAGTACTTGTTATTGCTCATAGAATGCGAACAATATCAGGCGCAGATAAGATAGTTGTATTAAACGATGGGTATGTAGCAGAGCAAGGAACCCCATCAGAATTATTAAAACAAAATAGAATTTATGCAAAGATGGTAGAATTGCAGCAGGAAAGTTCAAAGTGGAAGATAAAATAAAATTCTTTTAAGGTAGTCATTAATATGGATATCCATGATAGTTTACCGAAATCATAAATATATTTATGATTTCTAGTGAAGATATAAACTTAAGGTTTCAGCAACTTTGTAAATATGTTCATGATTAGTTTATCTATATAGCATAGGACAAATGTATTTTTAAAAGGAATATAATTTTTAGATGATTTAATTTTATAGTCAATATTAGATTTAATGAGAATCATTGCAGAACATAGTTAAATAGAGCATATTCTGAAGAATAAATATTCTTAAGAATTTTAGAATGTATATTCTCGACTAGATGATAAATTAATAATTTACTTAAGTAATCAAGGGGAATCGAGCTGTAACAGGTAAGATTCTCTTTCTTTTTTATTTTCTAGGAGTCTATATTGAAGTGAAATCAATAGATATTGTAACGAGTATAAATTATGAAAAAGAAGGAACTAGATGGTTACATCTCAAGAGAAAATATATTTGAATTCAAAATTCTTCTCATATGGTTCAAAAAAGTAGATTCAAAAAATATGCTAGGCCGGTTATAAAATCAGATGAAATATGTTAAGCTTTTTGATATACTTAAAAATAGAAAAAATTATCTAGGTTTCTTTAAAATGTATTTGATTTTTATTAATCAGATTTGAGAGGAAGTTTTATCATGGGAGAATTATCAAATCTACCTAATATCGGCAAAGAAGTGGAAAGGCAATTGAATCAAGTAGGGATATTTACCTATGATGAATTAAAAGCAATTGGAGCAGAGCAGGCATGGCTCAAGATACAAGAAATTGATCCTTCTGCATGTATCCATAGGTTGCTGGCACTGGAAGGTGCAATTCATGGTATTAAGAAAACAGAGCTATCACAGAAACGTAAAGAAGATTTAAAAGATTTTTATAATTGGAATAAAGGAAAGTAGTAATTTATAAGAGGAGAATAAAAAAATGGTTTTATTAGTAGTTGATACACAAAAATTAATAACAAACGATAAATTATATAACTTTAATGCATTTGTATCGAATGTAGAGAAAATAATTAGTGAAGCAAGGAAAAACGATATTAAAATAATATATATACGTCATGATGATGGTCCTGAAAGTGAATTAACAAAAGGAACTGACGGATTTGAAGTATATGAAAAATTTCAACCAGTTAATGACGAAAAGATATTTGATAAAAAAGTAAACAGCGCGTTTAAAGGGACAGGCTTACTAGAATATTTAATGGATAAAGACGAAAAAGATATAATAATTGTAGGAATTCAAACAGATTTATGTGTTGACGCCACTATAAAATGTGGATTTGAGCATGGCTTCAATATGATAGTCCCTGCTTATGCAAACACAACTGTTGACAATAAATTCATGTCAGGAGAACAAACATATGAATACTACAATGAATTTATATGGAATGGAAGATATGCAGAATATATTTCGATTGATGAAACTATTAGAAGAATGAATTAAATAAGGTGTAAATATTTTTTACAAGGAGAAATTATAAAATGAAATCCACTAATATATATGTTATCCATGGTTATACATCTTCCAGTAAATCAGAGTGGTTTCCATGGTTGAAAGAACAGTTTAAAGATAGCTCTATTAAGGTTAATGTTCCGGATATGCCTGATTCAGGAGATCCACATCTTGAACCTTGGCGTAAACATCTTCATAAATGTATTATGGATATTGATGAAAATACGATATTAATTGGTCACAGCCTTGGATGTATTACAGCACTACGCTATATTCTAGAGAAAAACATAAAAATAAAAGGTGCAATACTTGTCTCCGGGTTCATAAATAAAAATCCTATGAAGGAACAAACAGAAGGTATTCAAGAATTTGTAGATAGTCCACTTGATATTGCAAGAATAAAAAGTCTAATTCCAAAGAGAATAGCTATTACTGCAATAGACGATGACATTGTGCCAACAGAGGCAACACAAAAATTAGCAGAAGAGTTAGACGCAAATCTTATTATTCTTGAATCAGGAAAGCATTTTATCGCGCGTGATGGGTATACTAAATTTCCTGTTTTGTTAAGTGAGATTAAGAAATTAATTGGCACATAGAATATACCTTATTAGAAAGAAGAAACATTTTTATGCAGCAGGCATTGAAAATGAGTTGTTAAAAGCTCTTAATTGTAGGTTGTTCAACTAATGCTTGTCACAATGAAATTGGGAGCAAGCTTTAGTTGGTAAACCTGCAATTTAGAACTTTCAACGAAATTTTCATAGTCCTGTGAAATAACAATGTTTCTTCTTTCTGTAAAGTATTGCATAAGTTCAGGTATTAGTTGAGTTATCTATAGTTACAGATATTTATGGAATCATTTAACCATTATCGTATATAATTCACTACATTTAATTTTCTCTTAGGAGCAATTAATTCTTTGTTTAATGACTTATATCCTAGAGCAACACCATAATAGGCTTCATATCCTTCTGGAATACCGAGTTTTTTAGCTTCATCTTCTAATTTTAAGAAAAACGTTATGAGGCCAATCCAAACAGAGCCAATGTTTAAGCTTTCTGCTGCTAAAAGCATATTTTGTATCGCTGCGGAGCAATCAACTTTAGGGGAAAGTGCATTTTTATTACCAGATACAATTATTAAGGTTGGAGCATCATATATTAAATTTACTTTGGGGTTTGATCCCATATTTTTGATCCAACTGATTTCTGATTGAGCCATTAACTCTTTTGATTTATCATTGATATGTTTTAATATTTCTTTGTTTTGAATAACAGTAAAATGCCATGGCTGATCATTATGACCAGAAGGTGCATATATCCCAGATTCAATGATTAGATCTAAATCTTCTTGTTTTATTTGTGTAGGTAAATATGTTCTTACACTTCTCCTATTTCTTATAGCTTTCAAAACTTCATTCATATAATATCTTCCTTCCTTATTGGTTTTATAAAATAATAGCATTAATAGAATTATCATAAAAGTACGCACAAATTTGATATGTGATATCAAAAATGATACCATTAAGGTAATTAAATAGAAGATAGATTGTTACAAAAATGTGTTAGGAGAATAAATTAATGTCAAAATCAATTGATTTAGAATCGAATTGCCCGATGAATTTAACTATAAATATACTTAGCGGGAAGTGGAAGATAGCAATTCTTTGGCATTTGTCAAGAGGAACTATTAGATTCAATGAATTACAACGATTATTAACTAATATTACTCAGAAAACATTGACAATGCAGTTAAGAGAATTAGAAAGAGATGGGATAATTTATAGAGAAGTTTATCCAGAATCACCACCAAGGGTAGAATATGGACTTACAAGCATTGGAGAAAGCATGAAGCCTATTTTAAGTGCAATGTGTGACTGGGGAAAAGGCTATAAAAAATTAATAAATGAAGACAATAGTGTTAGCTTATTATAGCAAATTCATATATTGGTTAATGGAAGATGCTTTTTTACTCATATATCGAATACAATTATTTTAATGATGCAAATTTTGATTATATTAGTTTAAATGGAAGGGGAAATTAAATGGCAGAATATATAATAGCTGTAGATGAATTTGATAACGAAATAGGTTCAATTGAAAAAATGGAGGCTCACCGTAAAGGAACATTACATAGAGCTTTTTCTATATTAGTATTTAATTCTAAAAATCAATTGTTATTACAGAAAAGAAATGTAAAAAAATATCATTCGCCTGGCCTCTGGACCAATACATGTTGTAGTCACCCTAAATACGGTGAAAATTTACAGGATGCGATTTATAGAAGGCTTAAGGAAGAAATGGGTTTTACATGTGAACTTGAAGAAGTATTTAGTTTTATTTATAAAGTAAAACTTGAAGATAATCTTTTTGAAAATGAATATGATCATGTATTCATTGGGAAATATGATGGAGAAATAATTGTAAACAAAGATGAAGTAGATGATTTTAAGTGGGTTGATATTAATGAAGTTAAGAAGGACATTATAGAAAGGCCAGAAGCATATACTTATTGGTTCAAGTATTTAGTTAATAAGGCAGAAAACAAAATATTTAAATAAGTAAGAATTTCGTCTAAATAAAGATTTGGAAATTAATTGTTTTTCAATCAATAGGCCAGCAGTAATACCTATCCCAATACCTTCAACAACAAGTCTTAATCTAAAACTATGCCAATGAAATAAAGTTTTATAGGTATTTGTTTTATGTTTTAATTCCATTATTATGCCTCCAATATTGTCGTGTCTCAAAAGTATATTGTATTAAAGTATTTAATACTACAACGTATATTATGTTAGCATATATATATCAATATGTTAATAGTAAAACCTTATTTATGGATTTTGTTATATATATTGGATAGATATTGTAGATTGTTACACTAATGCTTGTCACAATGAAAATGGGAGCAAGCATTAGTGGTGCAACCTGCAATTTAGCATTTCAGCGATATTTTTATAGCTTTTCGGAATCAAAATATTTATGATTTCGGTGGATTATTGCATAAGTCTAAGTTATAAATATCAATATAATTCTTCAATAGGGAAAAATATTTAATACAAGCTATCAGTACTATTTTTGCTAGTATTTTAATAGATTATAATTTGTCATAATGGTTAATATATTAATGCCAAACAAAATTTATATTAATTAAGGGAGGTTGATGTATATGTCATCAAATAATAGTGGAAGAAATAGAACATTAGTACCAGAAGCAAAGGCAGGATTAAACAGATTAAAAACTGAGGTTGCTTCAGAAGTTGGATTAAGCGATTATGAAAACATCGATAAAGGAAGCCTTTCTTCAAGACAAAATGGATATGTTGGCGGTTATATGGTAAAACATATGATTCAAGATTACGAACAAGGTCTTAAGTAATAACTATAAGACTAAGGTCGTGAAAATAACTCTTTAGAAATTTAATAAGATTACGAAAAGCTAGTAGAACTATTTATATAATTAATTGTTCTACTGGCTTTTTTGTGATTTTAAAGTTATTAATATATCAAAGACTTCTGTTTATTATTTTATTAATAATAGTATAGATGATATAATAAATTAAATGTATTCTATTTGAAGAATTTATATTTTATATGCATTATGGAAATTCCATACATGTTATAAGAGTTTATATTTACGGAGGAAGAATCAATGCCACTTAATAGTAAAAGAAATCAAGAAGCATCTATTACTATTTCAAATAAGATAGTAATTAAAGTAAGCGAAGAATTTGTTGATTTAACAGGGTATTACAAAGAGGAACTATTAGGAAAATCATATAAAGAACTGAGTAAAATATTGAAATCTGATTTTTGTGATGAATTTGGAAGTGTTAGTGATGAAATAGATATCTACATATTCACTAAGTCACTTGAGCCAAGAGAAGTGATTATTTCTAAGAAGATAGATCACGAGAAAATGAATATATTATATTTCTTCTATGAAAAAGAGAATTCCCGTATTGAAAATAAATTTTTATATGCAGAACAGTTATGTTTGGATAATAGATATGGGATTGGAATTTATTCAGCGCCAGATTTAACTTTATTAAAAGCTAATGAAAAATACATTTATTATATGGATGAACCATTTAATAGGAAAGAGAATTGCATTGGTAAATCAATAGAAGAAATAGCTAAAGATTTTAAGGAAGATAAAATAAGGGAAAAATGGATAAGTGTTATAAAAACAGGTAAGACGGGCTATGTAAAAGATTTTATGAGTGATAGACATGGAACGGGAGCAACATATTTTGATTCAGCAATAGTACCAATATATGAAGATGGGAAAGTAAAATATTATATTGAGAATCGTATTGATGTAACAGATAGAATAAGAAATAAAATGGTTATTAAAGCTCAAGCTGCTGAAATTGAGAGAAGGGATAAAAAAATCGAGGCAATAATGGATTTAGCAGATGAGCAGATAAGCATCTTTGATAAAAGTGGAAGGTTAATTAAAATAAGCAAAGTTATTTTGGAATTATTTCAAGCAAATAAAATAAGCAATATAAATGATATAAAAGATGAAATAATAATTTTTGATGTAAATAAAAATAAAATTGAATTTGAAGAGAGTAAGTTTAGTTATATAGAAAAAGGAAAGGAAATAAATAATTATAGAGTGATAATAGGAACTAGAAATTTAGAGAAACATGTTGTTATTAGTGGCAAGCCTATATTTGATAGAAAAGGAAATTTTGAAAGATATGTTTTAATAATTGACGATATAACGGAAAAGGTACAAGCAAAAATTATAGAAGAGCAAAAGAATAAATTAGAAGCTATAATTAGAAATATGTCCGAGGGATTGTTTACAATTGACAAAGAAGGTAATATTAATATTCTAAATTCCAGTGCAAAAGACTTTTTTTATAATATTGATTTAGCAAACAAAATCAGTGAAAATTTCTTAAAAGTGAAATTCTACGATTCCAATGATAATATAATCAAACCAGAAAATTTGCCTAGCTATCGAGTACTAAAAGGTGAAAAGATTAATGAATATAGAATGACGCTTAAGAGAAAGGGATTAGAATATCACTTTAATGTAAGTGGCAGTCCTCTATATGATGAAGATGGAGATATAGTAAAGGCGCTATTGTGCACCCGAAATGTTACTGAACAGGTTAATAGTAATACAATTATAAAGATGCAAAAAAAGCAATTAGAAGCTGTCATTGAAAATATTTCTGATGCAATTTATATTGCAGATAAGGAAGGTAAAATAATTTTGATGAATGCAGAAGGAAGAGGTCTTCTTTCTGATTATTATGCTGTAAAGAATGCAGATGATTTTAACATAACTAAGCAAGCTTTTGATACATCAGGGAATGAAATCCATGTAGAGAATTTGTCTTTAAAATGCGCATTACGAGGCGAAAAAATAAAAAATAGAACAATCATAATTAAGCGTTCAGATAAAGAACTAACTATTAGAGTAAATTCTACTCCTATATATGACACAAGTGGAAATTTAATTATGGCTTTAGCTTGTTATCATGATATTACAGATCTAGCTGAAAAAGAAAAAATCATTGTTGAAAAATATAGGCAATTGGAAGTATTAAAGGAAGAAGCTGAAATTGCTAATAAAATAAAGTCGTTATTCTTAGACAATATGAGCCATGAAATACGGACTCCGATGAATGGCATTTTTGGAACAATTCAGCTTCTTGAAAAAACACCTATGAGTGAGGAGCAAAGTAAGTATATAACACTGCTAAAAAACTCTGGAAATAAACTATTAACAATTATAAATAATATTTTAGATATTTCAAAAATAGAGGCCGGTATACATAAATTAAATGATGGTAAATTTGCTTTGAAAAAGATAACAGATGATATTTATACAAATCTCTTGGAATCAGGAAATTCTAAAGGATTAGAGATAAGATATTATTTTGACCCAAATGCAGAATTTATAGCAATTGGAGATGAACTAAAGTTAAAACAAATATTAGATAATTTAATTAGTAATGCGGTAAAATTTACTGAAAAAGGATATATATCCTTTAGGGTAACAAAAGTATCGTCAGATAATGACTATGTAAAAATTAAATTTACAATAGCAGATACGGGGATAGGAATAGACGAAAGATTTAAGAGTAAAATTTTTGGCATATTTAGTCAAGGTGATATATCTGTAAATAAAAAATATACAGGAACTGGTCTAGGATTATCTATATCTAAGCAACTTGCTATGATGATGAATGGGAATATAAGCTTTGAAAGCACACTAGGAGAAGGGTCTACATTTACGTTTACATGTAGTTTTAAAAAAAGTGATTATTATGAAAAGAATATAGAGGTAATGAACGATAATAAAATTAGCGAAGATGATAATATAAATAATTTATGGATGAATAAAGTCATACTTTGCATTGAAACTAATTCAATTGATAAAGAAGTTATGGAGAGTATAGTGGAGAGAAAAGGCTGCAAATATATCCATGCGCATAATATAAGCGAGGCCTTGAAAATCCTAAATTGTAACTATGTAGACTTAATATTGCTAGATATGAAATTAAATAAATTAGAAGATTTTGAAAAAATTAAGGAAATGAGAATATCAAGAGTAAAAGGAAAAAATATTCCTATAATCGGAATGTCTTCATATACCATTATGGAAAATAGAGAGATACTTATGAATCTAGGAATTGATCATTGCATATCAAAACCATTTAATGTTGAAGAAATTTATAATATCTTCGAAATCTATTTATGAGAATGAAAGAGTGTGTTATAAAAATAATAAGGGGATGGTGTAAATTATGGTTAGCTCAGTATTAGAGGGAATATCATATTTAAATAATATTAATAACATAATATCTATATACGAACCATTAACTGATTCAAATCAAGTTATTTATGATTTCAGTGTTAAATTTATAAATGAAAGTTTCAGAAAGGAATTTGACTGTGAAAACTTAACCCATAACTGTGTTGATGAAATTAAAATATATTTAAGAGAGTATTTATTTAGTTATTTAAAAAGAATTGATAACAATATTTATACATTAGTCATTAGAGATACTGTTTATGAAGTTAGTTTCAGTAAATTTGCTGAAAAGTATATATTTTGTACATTCATAAAAAGTAAAGGCATATTATCAAATGAAAAGTTGTTTATAGAAGGAAGAGATTTTATAGATAATGCATTAGAGAGTATTCTTGTAGTAAGCAGAAGTGGGGAAATACTTTATGGAAATAAAAAGGCTATTGAAATGTACGGGTATTCTTTTGATGAACTTGTAAATTTAAATATCTTTACCCTTAGAAATGAGGATAGCAGGGAATTCACCCAAGATCAATTAAATAAAGCTTTAGATAGGGGAATAAAGTTTAAAAGTTATCATCACAAAAAAGATGGGACAAGATTTCCGGTTGAAGTAAGATCCGTTTGTAGTAATAAGAAATCAAGAGATGTGGCAGTCAGTATTATAAGAGATATTTCGGATATGGAAAGGTTATTTAAAGATTCAAAGATATTTTCAATATCTTTAGATATACTTGATGATCCATTTGTGATTTTTGACAAAGAAATGAACATATCTCGTTGGAGTAAAGGTGCTGAGACAAAGTTTGGATTTAAGGAAGCGGACATAATAGGAAATGATATGAGACGGCTAATTCCAAAAGATAAATTAAATGAATCACAAAAATTAATAGATATGATTACCAAAGGAAATGTAATTAAAGATTATGAAACTGTCAGAATAGACAAGGAGGGAAACCTGGTTAATGTCTTAATGTCAGCATCTCCGATTTATGATGATAATAATCTCTTTTTCGGAGTAGTAGCAATGTATAAAGATATTACAGACAGGAAACTAATAGAAAAGGATCTGCGAGAAAAGTGTGAACAATTAGAATTGTTAAAACAGAAAGCAGAAGAAGCCAATAAAGCGAAATCAATTTTTTTGGCTAATATAAGCCATGAAATAAGAACTCCAATGAATGGAATTACGGCGGCTATACAGTTATTAAAGTTAGAAGATATTAATGAAAAGCAAAAAAAATATATTAGAATATTAAATGATTCAGCAAATACTGTGCTTAGACTTATTAATAACTTATTAGATATGTCAAAAATAGAGTCAGGTACATTTAGAATTAATAGGGAACCGTTTAATTTAAAAGAGACTATAAATAATATTTATAATAGCCTTTTAGTCACTGGAAATTCTAAGGGATTAGAAGTAAGTTATTATTTAGACCATAACATAGATTTTGAAATTATCGGTGATGAGCTGAGGTTAAAAGAGATATTATCCAATCTAATTAGCAATGCAGTAAAGTTTACAGATGACGGATATATATCATTTAGAGTAAGTATGATTTCAGAAGATAGTGATAGTGAAAAAATCCAATTTACGATCAAAGACTCAGGGATTGGTATAGATGATGAGTTCAAAGATAAGATATTTAATAATTTTACTCAAGGAAATATATCATCAATGAAAAAGTATATGGGAACAGGATTGGGGTTATCAATTTCAAAACAGTTTGCTAATTTGATGAATGGAGAAATAAGTTTTGAAAGCTCTTTTGGTAAGGGCTCAACATTTATTTTTACATGTGAATTTAAAAAAACAAATGATAAAAAACAAGTTATGGAAAGAAAAAACATTGAAAGTGATAAGCTTAATCAACATAATGATCGAGAGGATAAAGTTATCTTATATGTTGAAGATAACTTAATAAGCCAAGAAGTAATGGAAAACATAATTAGGAGTAACGGGTATAAATATATTTCAGCATATAATGGAAATGAGGCTATAAATATATTAAAAAACAATAAAGTCGATTTAATATTAATGGATATACAGATGCCAGAACTAAATGGTTTTGAAACAACACAGGCTATAAGAGTTGAAGAATTAGAAGGGAAACATATACCAATAATTGCAATAACCGCATATGCTATGCGGGAAGATAAAGAAAAATGCATAAAGGCAAAAATGGATGATTACATATCTAAACCATTTGAAATTGAAAACTTGTTAAATATTATAGAATTCAACTTAAGAACATAGAGGCTTATAAGGCAGCACTAATAATTGGTGCTGCTTTTTTTATTCTTTATAAATTTATATTTAATCTGGGCCGTGAATAAATCAAGGAAAAAATTAATTAAGAAGGTTGAGATCTATAAAGAAAATATAATTGTTAGATATATGTATTTGAATAGTGATATGATTACATTCCTAAAGAAATAGTTTTCATTCAAAATGAGTCGAATTATGAGTAAAAATAGAGTACAAAATAAATTGAATGGGGAAAAATACAGTGATATGATTTATGTAACGAACGTTATATATATAATTTTGTAATTTATGAGAATAATAACAAAGTTATTAAAAAACTTTCAGTAAATTTGTAAATGGAGGTAAGTATTTTGGAAAATTCAACAAGAGATAAAATATTTTATACTTCTTTTAGACTTTTTCTGGAGAACGGATATGAGGCTACTAATATTAGAGATATTTGCAAGGAAGTTGGAGTTAAAGCATCAACAATATATTTTTACTATAAGTCAAAGCAGGATCTGTTTTTCTATATTTATGATTATATTTATAAAGATTATATTGATTACATGGAGAGTATTGAGACAATGGACAAGAATATCCCTCTTAAGGAAAAGCTGTATACTCTATTAAAAAAGAAGATAGAGTACTATGTATCAGATATATCCAAGAGAAAGTTTATTCTTAGATGCCACATGTTTCCACCAGAAGAGATAGCAAATGTAATACGAGAAAAATATAAATTCTATATAGCTGAAGAAAACAAAATCATTCTTGATATCATGGGTAATCCTCAATATAATGATAAATTTATAACTAAAAATATAAATAGTTATTTGATTAAATGTAAAAAGCTTGAGGATTATTTACTTTATGAAATGATAACATCAAATATAAGAATAAACGATAAAGTTGTTTCAAAGCTATGGGATATATTTTTTGAATTAATGTAACAAGAAGAACAATTCTAAAAGAGGTTTTAAGAAGTACATATGAATTTAATAAGCAAGTTTTATGGGAATTGAGAGGATTTTGAATTTAAAAGGGAGGGAATCTTATGGAAGTAATAGACCAAGTAAAAGAAAGGCTATCTATTTTTAAAAAATTATATGATGTTATAAGAATAGTGGATCCAATAAATAAAAAAGCGGCTCTTGTTAAGGACAATGAGCTACAAGGGCTAAATGGCACATGCTATTTGTTGTGGAAGAAACATACATTTTGTGAAAACTGTATTTCTATGCGAGCATATAACAACAATGATACATTTGTAAAAATAGAGTATGATAAAGAAAAAATTGTCTTAATCACAGCAACACCAGTAGAATTAAATGGCAGGACATATATTGTGGAAATATTAAAGGATATTACCAATATCGGAAGCGTATTTCATAAGATGACTGAGGATTCTGACTTTGTGGAAGAATTAATTATCTCAATGAATGAAAAGGTAATTAAAGATGAATTGACAGGATTATATAATAGAAGGTATATAAATGAGAGACTCCCTGTAGATATTAACTACATGAAAATTAGTAAAATGCCTTTATCGATAATTATGGCAGATATAGATTTCTTTAAAAAAGTAAATGATCAATATGGTCACATTATAGGGGATAAAATACTGATTGATTTTTCAGATCTAATATTGAAATCGGTCCGAGGTAAGTCAGACTGGGTAGGTAGATTTGGTGGAGAAGAATTTATTATAATATTAAATTATACTGAGGCTAAAAATGCGTATAAAGTTGCCGAGAAGATACGAAAAGTATTAGAAAATACATCTTTCAATTATGATAGTATTGAGATAAAAATAACAGCAAGTTTTGGCGTGTACGAAGCTTCTGATGAAGATGTGAATATTTATGATTTATTATCAAAAGTAGATAAGAATCTCTATAAAGCTAAAGCTAGTGGAAGAAATAGGACAATTGTAAATCAAGAAAGTATGTATGAATTTGATTCAACGAATATTAAAGAAAAAACAATCAAATTATCAGAGTTAAATCAAAATATAAGTGCTGTAAGAGAAATTTTGAATGAAGTTTGCTGCACACTTGATGGAAACGTAGATATAGATAATGGATTAACTATAAGCCAGCATTTAGATGATCTGATAGTAGAGTATATGAAAGAATTGAACAACCATAAAGAAGGTTATAATCATGAAAGATAATCAAATGAACTTATTTTTAAGGAGAGCAAAGAAATCTGTTATGGAGATAGAAAAAAGTGATTTGGATTATGAAGAAATATTAAAAAAATATAAACAAGCAATAGATGAAGCTAATATAGCAGTTTGGGAATGGAATATAAAGGAGGACAGTTTCTTTATTTCTGATGCATGGGAAGAAATTACTGGTTATAACTCAAAAGATTTTAGCAGTTTAATTGATTGTATTGAAAAAGTAGCTATAAGTAAAGATAGAGAGGATGCATTGACTGATTTAAATTTTTTTGTTGCAGATAAAGTGACCTTATATGTGAGCGAGTTTAGAATTATTACTAAAGATAATAAATTGAAGTGGGTATTGTTTAAAGGAAATGGCATAAAAGAGAAAGATGAAGGTGTAACTCGTATATTTGGATTGGTAAATGATATAACTGAAGAAAAGGAAAGAGAAAAAGGAATTGCAGATAATTTGTATCATGATTCTCTTACAAACCTTCCAAATAGGGATATGTTTCTAATGGATATAAAAAATATCTTAGATAAAAATATTCAACTGAGTCAGGAAGGAGCCATAATTTTCATAGACCTAGATAATTTTAAATCGATTAATGATACCTTAGGACACGACTATGGTGATCTTATGTTAAAAGTATTCTCACAATTATTACATGTGTGTATAAAGGACTATGGGAAGTTGTACAGAGTCGGCGGTGATGAGTTTATTGTAATTATAGAAAAAGTTAATTCTATAGAAAAAGTAAAAGATATGTGTAATACAATTTTAAAATATTGCAAGAATCCATTCGAACTTAATGAAAACCATCTGTATATTACAACAAGCATGGGAATATCAATTTTCCCAAGAGACAGCAATAATATGAATGATCTACTAAAATTTGCAGATCTAGCAATGTATAAGTCTAAAGCAGATGGAAAAAACACATACACCTTTTTCGAACAAGCTCTAAGTAGGTTATATACAAGAAGAATAATAATTGAAAATGAATTAAAAGAAGCAATTAAGAAAAATGAATTTTCCATTGTGTATCAACCGCAAATTGATGCATTAGATAATAAGGTAGTTGCATTTGAAGCGTTATTGAGATGGAATAGTAAAAAGCTCGGTTTTGTATCTCCAGCTGAATTTATACCAATAGCTGAAAGGATTGGAATAATTGTAGATATAGGAGATTGGGTATTTGAGAAAGCATGCCGTAAAATTAGAGAGCTTAAGGAGAGGAAATATGAATTTAATAATATTTGTATAAATGTTTCACCTGTTCAAATAAAAGAAAGAGATTTTAAAGACAAAATAATAAAAACTTGTGAAGAAAACAAAATTCCTCTAAGTTTAATTGAAATAGAAATAACCGAAAGTACTTTAATTGAATTAGATGATGAGAAAATTGCTGATTTACATGAACTAATAAAAAAAGGTATAAATATTTCAATTGATGACTTTGGAACTGGATATTCATCTCTAAGTTATTTAACAATCCTACCTATAAATACTTTGAAAATAGATAAATCTTTTATCGATAATATTGGGAATGATAAGAACAGAGCAGTAATAGAGTGTATTTTGAGCTTATCGAAAAGTTTAAAGTATAAGGTTATAGCAGAAGGGGTTGAAGTTAAAGAGCAACTTAATGAATTAATGAATTTAGGATGTAATATAATTCAGGGATATTATTTCAGTAAACCAGTTTGTGAAGAGGAACTTGAGAAAATGCTAAAAAATGATTAAATGAACTATTAGGCCTGCTTATGCTATACTAACGACAATTATATTTTATGCTATCTTATTCGTTTGTTATTTAATTTACGGAATTTAAGGAGGGGTGATAGATGAGTAGTGAAACCAATGAAAATATTAATAAAAAAAAGTATAATTATTTGCAAATATATGAAGCTGCTATACGTAATGCTAATGACATAATAATTTTGTTTTCAAGTCAAGGTAATATATTGGAAGTTAATAGAAAGGCAGTGGATACTTATGGCTATACTGAAGCAGAACTACTTTCTAAGAATATATTTGAATTAAGAAATAGAGAAAGAATCGAACTTGCAATCATGCAGTTTGAAAAAGCTAAATCGGGTGATGTTGAGTTTGAAACTATTCACTTTAAAAGTGATGGTACTAGTTTTCCAGTAGAAGTCAAATCAATAGGAATAGAAATTAGTAATGATAGATTTGTTTTAAGTATAATAAGAGATATATCAAACCGAATGAAAAGTGAAGCAGAAATTAGGGGATTAGCTTCTTTAGTTGAAAATACTGAGGATGCAATTATAGGAAAAACTTTAGATGGAATTATAACAAGTTGGAATATAGGTGCTGAAAATATTTATGGATACAAAAAAGAAGAGGTGATTGGAAAGCACATATCTATCATAATTCCTGATGAGAAAATTAATGATTTTTATGAAATAATTAAAAAGATAAAAAATGGAGAAAGAGTTAGGGGATTCGAATCTAAGAGAAGAAAGAAAAATGGTCAGTTAATTGATGTTTCAATAACAGTTTCACCTATTTACGACTTTGAAGGAAATTTAATTGGAGCATCTAATATCACTAGAGATATAACAGAAAATAAAAAGGTGGAAAAAGAGTTAAGAGATAAATATGAAGAGATATCAGCTCTATATGAAGAACTTATAGCAATAGAAGAAGAGCTAAGAAGTAATTATCAGGAATTAGAAAAAGCAAAGGAAGAAGCGGATAAAGCAAACAAAGCTAAAAGTGAATTTCTTGCAAATATTAGCCATGAAATAAGAACTCCTATGAATGGAATAATAGGAATTATAGACTTATTGAAGGTAACTGAACTTAATAATAATCAAAAAGAATATTTAGACATGCTCAGTAATTCATCAAGATTGTTACTAGGAATATTAAATACCATTTTAGATATTTCTAAAATAGAGTCAGGGAAATTTGAACTTATATTAAAGCCGTTTAATATGAAAAAAACTCTAGATAGGATTACTAAAGAGTTATCTATAGCATGCAGTAAAAAAAACTTAGAAGTATTTTACTATATTGATCCATATATAAACTTTGATTTAATAGGAGATGAAATTAGATTAAATCAAGTACTTATAAATATTATTAATAATGCTATTAAATTCACTGAAATGGGTCAAATAATGTTTAAGGTAAGGAAATTAAATACTACAAATAATAAGCTAACATTAGAATTTTCAGTGAAGGATACAGGTATTGGGATTAAAGAAGAATTTAAAAATGATATCTTTAAAAAATTTATCCAACAAGATATGACTTACACTAAAAAATATGATGGAACGGGGCTAGGACTTGCTATTTCAAAAGATATTGCAAAGCTAATGAATGGGGACATATGGTTTGAAAGTATTGAAAATAAAGGAAGCACCTTTTATTTTACAGCAGAATTTTTAGTGAATTATGCAGAAAATATAAATAATGATAATTTAAATGCAGGAGATGATGAGATAGTCTCAAGCAAAAATAAAAGGATATTATTAGTTGAGGATAACGAAATAAATATTAAGATAACTTGTGAAATGCTAAATAGATTGGGATATGAATATGAGTATGTATATGATGGGAAGCAGGCGTTAGAAAAGCTAAAAGAAAATACATTTGATTTAATACTCATGGATATTCAAATGCCAGAATTAAATGGATATGATACCACTAGAATAATTAGAGAAAAAGAAATAAAGACAAAGGAACATGTTAATATAATAGCTATGACAGCTTATTCTATGAATGGAGATAGAGAAAGATGTATCGAGGTTGGAATGGATGACTATATTTCTAAACCATTTGATATGAATAAATTAAAGAATGTTATCTTAAGATTTATATAATATTTATGAAAGAGAAATAATGACATTCGATTTATAATTTAATCAGCGATTAATGAAAACATTGATTTCGATGAGTAAATCGTGATATATTTTTAAATATGTTATAGTCAATTATAAATAGGAGTTTGAAGGAGTATTTTAATGAGTAATTCTATTTTAATTGCAGTAGGTGCTGCTATTGCATGTGCTTTGGTTGCTATAAGCAAAAGAGATAGGAAAAAATGAATTTTAAATCTAATGGTAAGTTTTATATATAGTAGTTCGTAGAATGCTGTTTAGGCAACGTATTTAAGTTAAGAAAATAGTGAGTCTACTTATAAAGTATACTCGCTATTTTTAAATTCTTTAGACTGTTTATGAGCTAATAACTGGACCTGTATATGGCTTATAAGACTCTGGAATCGTAATTACTCCATTATCTAGTTTGTAAGGTGTATTTGCTATAGGGGGTTCATTGTTAATTAAATTCATTCCAATATTATAAAAGGCTTCAGCTACCATTTTCGTATCTTGAATAAGGGTGCCAGTCATTAATCCTTTGTCTATTAAATTTTTGGCTTCTTCCAGACCATCAATTCCAACAACGGCTATATTCTTATTTTTGTTCCCTTTGTTATATCCATATTTTTGTAGTGCTTCAATAGCGCCTAAAGCCATTGCATCATTATTAGCAATTATTGCTTCAATTCTACCATCATATTTGAGAAATAGATTATCAACTGAAGTTTTAGCTAATTCTCTAAACCAATTGGCATTTACTAGAGCAAGCTGTTCTGTTTGTATCCCGGCTCCATTAATTGTTGAAATAACATCATTTGTTCTTTCAATAGCATATGGGTTATTAGCTTCACCTTTTAGCAAAATGTATTGCAAAATATTATCATTATTCTTGTCTAAAAATTTCTTATCAGTATTCCATTTATCTACAAGAATTTTACCTTGCAAAACACCTTCGTGGCTTGAAGTTGAATACAGAAAAACAGCTTTACTGTAAAGTTTGGAAACTTTTGATACAACTTCGGGAATAACTTCCATAAAAATAATTGGAACATTTTTTAGATTAAGCATGATGTTTTTTATGGTTTCTTCTTTTGTATCAGCTAGTTTCAATATAAATAAATCAATACTACTCTTGCGAAGAGAATCTATTGTTTCGTTTTGTACAGCCATATTATTTTTTCCATCATAAAAAGTAAAGTGGACTTTATCTTTATTTTGATTTTCAATATTCTCCAAACTCTTTTTAATTTCTAACATATAGGGATCATCAAAACTATATAGTAATACTGCAACATTAGCTACTTTACTATTGCTAACATTTAAACTTGAACTAGCAAATGTATTAACTTGAGATATATTTATTAGTATGAATATAATTAACACAATTTGAATGAATACTATTATTTTTTGAAATGTCTTCATCAAATAATCCTCCAACTCATGTAACTGTTTTAAATCATAATACTCATCATTAGGTTTGGTATAAATATAAAATTTATTCTAAGATTATAAAATAAAAAGTGCAATAAAAATAAAGTAAATATCTTTTTAGATAAGTTTATTAACGAGTTACAAGCTAGTGTGTACTAGTAAAATTTTATGAAAAATAAGCCCCTAAAGATAAGGGACTTATAAAAATATTATTTTAGAACAAGTATATGCATAAATGATAAAGATGTATAAATTTACAATTAAGGAACTTATTATTATTTAACATATTCAGAATAAGGCAGCTCAATTGCGACTCCAGTTTCATCAAATTTATAATTAGTACCGCTGAGAGGAGGAGCACCAGAAACTAAATTCATTCCTATAGAATAAATTGCATTTGCATGTTCGCGTGGATCTTGCTTAACAGTACCTGTCATAAATCCTTTTGCAATTAGTTCTTGTGCCTCTGGTAAGGCATCAACTCCAACAACTGGAATATACTTAGAGGAATCTCCTTTATTGTATCCATATTTTTGAAGTCCCTTAACAGCACCTATTGCCATGGAATCACTATTAGCTATTATGGCTTCAATTTTATTACTGTAATTTAAAAACAGCGACGCTACAGAAGTTCTTGCGCATTCCTCTAGAAAATCACAGGTGACTGATGAAATTTCCTGAGTTTTTATTCCAGATTCATTTATTGCCTGAATTGAATATTTGTTTCTTAGAGCTGTTATATTGCTATCAGATGGACCTTTTATGAGAATATATTGCATTATATTATCTTTATTTTTATCTAGAGCATCTTTATTTGCATTCCAAGCATTGGCTAGAATTTTACCTTCAAGAATACCAGATTGAGCAAGATCTGTATTAAGGATTATAGATCTATTGCGGTAAGGTCTAAGTAAGTTTACTATCGGTGGAGTTTTTTCGTATAAGATAATTAATGGAATATTCTTTTGTTGTATTTTATTAAAAGTACCTTCAATATCGTTTAGGCTTTTACTAACAGGACGTATTACAAAAAGGTTAAAATCCTCATTAAGTGCATTTTCAATGCTCTCATTTTGAATACTTTGATTTTCTTTTGCATCAAAAAAGGTAAATTCAACTTTACCTGCATTTTCAATTTGAATATCTTCTAAATTTTTCTTTACTTCATAAAGAAATAAATCTTCGAAATTATTTATAAATACAGCTACTTTGAGTTGAGGTTGAGCGGTAGTGTTTTGTAAAGCATATGTATTATATGGAATTATATTTGATAATAATAGAATAACTATAATAATCAATTTCGATTTTTTTAATAAATTCATTTTAATCCTCCATATGTTTTAATTTAACTATATACTCATAGGCTTTCTTTATTTATAAAATTTATTCGAACCTGTGCATATGGAATAAAATTTATAATCATGCTTGTAGTTAAACTTTAGAAAGATTAAAGTGACTTAATAAAAATAATAAGCATTAACTTGAAACTTTAAATTTTCAGTGCGAAAACTATATAAGACTATAATTGTAGATATGAATAATAAGAATAAGATTTTTGAAATAATTTTTAAGAATTTTAGATAGTCATTAAGGAAAAGCCTAATTCATATGAATTTCAGAAAAAAGGAATTGATAGAAGGATGAGATCAAAAAGACTTGTTAGAGATGAGTTATAAAAATTAAAAAATAATTGTGTGCAATAACACTAAACTTAAGCTTCAAATCAAAATCTCAAGTTTAGTGTTATTATATTTTTTGCATTTTGAATTAAACTTATATTTTTATAGAGCTTATTATAGATAAATTAATTATAGGTTAGATTTATATTAGTTCATCCACTATAAATATTTTTCAATCAACTCTTTTAAAATCTCACCATGTCTACACTCATCTTCGCCAGCAGTATGTACAGCTTGAGCTGCTTCTTTAAGACCTAATTTATCAAGAATATTAGATAATTCTTTTATTTTTTCTCCTGCAGAGATTTCCCCAATAGACATTGAACTCAAAGCATCACGTAAATTTTCATTTGTATGGCCATTTAGTGATGCATATAATCCGCCATGACGAGCCTCATCAGCAGAAATCTTTTTTAGTTCATCTGCTAATTCAGGTAGACCTTTTTCCTGAGCGACTATTGCAAAAGCTTGATAAGTTGCAGCACCTATTGCTTCTGCTTTCCACATTTCATTAATTTTTTCTTCTAAATCTGTACCTTTAGTTAGACCAATTAAACTCATAACGAACCTCCATATTAAAATTGATTAAAATAATATATAACATAATTAAATTGAACAAAACCAGATTAACATTTTAATAAATTAATGTCAATAGAATTTTATTTCTATTAAATATATATTCCCATAATATTTTAAGTTAATTTAAAATCAATAAGTGAATTAATTACAACAGCCGTTCATGATTTTAAAAAATCATTATCAGTAATTAGAGGATTAGTTCAATTAGGAATGATAGCTTCTGATAAAGTTAGAATTGATAACTATTTAAGCAGGATAATAACACAATCTGATGAGATGAATGATATGATTATTGAACTTTGAGTATATTTAAGATAATAATTTGGAACTAAAAAATAAAAAGAAATAGAGATAGCATTTAAACTAGGTAGATAATAATAAAGCTATCTCTTTTTTGTTCTATGAAATTGCATTTTAATTATGTACAGTATTTAAAGAAAATATACTCTTAATTATAAACGATAATTGAGAAATGTAATTTTATTTAAGAAAAAGTTAACGCGCCTTGACCCAATATTACAATTCTATCACTATTTCGAATGGGTTTAAGTGGAAACTTTTGAGAGCGTGGATCTAAGGAAATAGCTTGTTGTATTTTCTGTTCAGAATCAAATACAACCATAAATCCTCTATATTCAGATAAATTCTGTACACTGTAAGAAACATTTTCCATAAGGCCTAAATCTCGTATGTTATAAAATCCTTCTTTAAAAGTTCGTGGTTGATTTATATCAGCTACTGTAGCAGTAGTAATGCTAAATGATAGAAATAAAAAAATAGAAAATATTGAAATAAATTTCTTCAATTTAAGAACCCCTTTCATTAATCTTATCTCAGATTTATTATGTGAAGGTAGAGAAAATATATTCTCTTTAAAAGATTGTATAAGTGGCATTATAAGTTTGTCTAAAGCAAATGAGTGGTAATGGATATTAATAAACAATAATTTAATGTACTTTAGTATTATCTAAGTGCAAATATTACTAAATGATTTTTGGTAGTATTTACGCTTATTTTTTATTCCGTGATTTTATAGAGTTATTTAAGAATAGCGCAGTATTTAGCTAAGCCTTATGAAAATATAATTGAGGTTTAAACTAAATTGGTATACACTAGTGGTAATTGAAAGTTTGATAAGTTGCTCAATTAGGACTAGAACGTATAAACTTAATTAGAGGATAGATTATTTATTGAAATATATAAATTTATTCGCATAGAGGAGAATAGAAATGGAATTTAGAAAAGCATTTGAAACAGATATAAATGATATAATGAACATTATTAAGCAGGCACAATCTTACTTTAAAGAACAAGGAATTAATCAATGGCAGAACAATTATCCTAACTCTGAAACAATAAGAAATGATATTGCTAATAAACATAGCTATATTTTATTAAAAGACAATAATATTGTTGCTACGGCAGCGGTTTCTTTTGACGGAGAAAAAACATATGATTCTATTTATGAAGGCGAATGGATTACTAATAGCCAATATGCAGTTATTCATAGGATAGCTGTAGATAACACTTATAAAGGATTAGGCTTATCATCTAAAATTATTAAAAATGTGGAAGAACTTTGTTTAAGTAAAGGGGTACATAGCATAAAAATAGATACACATGAAGAAAATATATCTATGCAAAAGTTGCTTAAGAAAAACAAATTCCAGTATTGTGGGATAATCTATTTAGAAGACGGAAATAAAAGAATAGCATTTGAGAGGATACTATAATCTTATAAATAGTCCTATTCTTTCTGTAAATAATGGAGACAAGCGCCACGGGAGGTGAGTAGTATCATATAACAATGCTAATTTATAATTAGTAGAATTATAGCTTAGTTACTTTTTTATGATGATGAGGACTACAAATTAGGAAATGAGTGAAAAAGTCAAATAAGTCGAAAGTATTATTTTCGGCCTATTTGACTTTATAAAGCTGTATATTTGTGTAAAAATCACTTATACAGATATTAATTCATGTATGTTGTGGTAGTGAATTAATATGGGAAATAATACTATGATAATAAAATGCATAAATCTTTTATTCACTTTTGAAGTTTAATAGTAATGCTGAATTTATAATAACTGCAACTGAGCCTAAGTTATGAACTAGTGCTCCAAGTATCGGATTTAAGATACCTGTCATTGCAAGTATTATAGCTGTAAAGTTTAGTAGCATAGAAAGAGATAAATTCCATTTGATTGTATTCATGGTCTTTTGTGATAGACTGAGTAAATGTGGAAGAGCTTTTATATCATCACTAACAAGAGCAATATCTGCTGCATCAACAGCAATATCACTTCCAACACCGCCCATTGCGATACCTACATATGCTTTTTTTAGTGCAGGAGCATCATTAATTCCATCGCCTATCATACATATCATTTCATTGTTATTTTGATATTCTTCAATTACAGATAATTTATCTTCTGGCAAACATTCAGAGTGAACATTAATAATACCTACGTTTTTAGCAATATGAGAAGCAGCTTTAGGATTATCTCCTGTTAATAAGATACTTTCTACATTGATTGAGCTTAGCTTTTTAATCATTGACTTAGAATCTTTTCGTAAAGTATCAGATAAAACTATAAAACCAGAAGTTTGTGAGTTAACAGCTACATAGATAACGGTACAACCTTCTTTTATATAACTTAATGCCTTGTCCGATATTTTATTTGGTATTTCTATAGAACTTTCAGCTAGTAGTTCAGCATTTCCAGCAAAGATTGTATCATCATTGATAATTGATTTAACACCACGGCCAGCTATAAGTTCGAATCGTTGAGGATCTTCAGGGATAGATTTTGACGTGGTTTTAAAGTGTGAAACTATTGATTTACCCAGAGGATGCTCGGAACGAAGTTCAGCAGAAGCTGTTACTTCAAGTAGTTTTTCTGAATTAATATTTTCATTAAAACTTTCAATTGCTACAACATCAGGCTTTCCATATGTCAAAGTACCAGTTTTATCGAATGCAATTCTTTTTACACTTGCTAATCTTTCAAGTGCGTCACCTTCACGAACAAGAATACCATGCTTTGTAGCATTTCCTATGCCAGCCATTATGGCCGTAGGAGTTGCAAGAACTAAAGCACAAGGGCAGAATACAACAAGTATTGTAACAGCACGAATAATTTCTCCTGTAACAAACCAAGTGCCAGCTGCTGATACAAGGGCAATTACAACTATCCAAGTAGCCCATTTATCTGCCATTCCAACAATTTTAGCTTTGCTTGCATCAGCAGACTCAACAAGTTTGATCATTCTTTTTAGGGAACTATCTTCGTCAACCTTTGTGGACTTCATATCAAATGCACCAAATTGGTTAACTGTTCCACTGAAGACTTCGTCACCTACACCTTTATCAACTGGCATAGATTCACCTGTCATTACGGCTTGATTGATAGACGTTTGTCCAGAAATAATGAGACCATCAACAGCAATAGTTTCGCCAGGAAGCACACGGAGAATATCTAAAACCTTAACTTCTTCAGCAGGGATTATACTTTCAATTCCATCACGTACAATTCTAGCTGTCCTTGGAGTAAGATTTACTAACTTTTCAATACCTGCACGGGCTTTAGCAACAGTATGTTCCTCTAATAACGCGCCCAATGTCATAATAAAAGCAACTTCACCTGCAGCAAAAGTTTCTCCAATTAAAATAGATGCAACAAGTGCAATGGCAACTAAGACGTCTGCCTTAATATCAAATTCAGTTATAAGTCCTTCAATGGCGCCTTTTACAATAGGGAAGCCACATAAAATAATAGCCACCCAAGCTATATCAATTTTGAAATTTACAATATGTAAGAAACTAATAAGCAATGCAAAAGCAGATAAAAATAAAAATAGAAAAGTACGTTTTTCTTCATTTTCAAAGAATTCTTTTATTTTACTCATGTTATCACCTATCCCATCCTTGAAAAATGCTCTACTGCTTTAGCAAATTCAGCAATTGTTTTATCAGCATCGCCATGTTCAATGCCATCACGGACACAGTGTTGTAAATGTCCTTCTAAAACTACCTGACCAACTTTATGTAATGCACTTTTTGCAGCATTAATTTGTATTAAAATATCTTCACAAGGAACATCTTTATTTATCATTTCTGAAATAGCTCTAAGTTGACCCTCAATTTTTTTTATTCTAGTTTGAATTTTTGGAACATCCATACATTGACGCATATTAGCATCCTCCTTAATTAATTTTCTTGATATTATACCCTAGGGGGTATAGGTATATATTAATAATGATAATCATTTTTGTCAATTACTATTTGTAATAAATTTAGTAAGAATTGGAATACCTTGGCTGCATATGTTCCAAAAATATTAATTACTTTTATAAAATGAGCAATCCAATTACATTATGGATTTATTGACAGTCAATGGAACTAGATTGCAGGAACGCAAAGATATTGATTTAGAGAGAGAAGCTTATGAGCAGGAATATTTCT
Organism: Clostridium beijerinckii; assembly: GCF_018223745.1. Classification (NCBI taxonomy): domain Bacteria; kingdom Bacillati; phylum Bacillota; class Clostridia; order Eubacteriales; family Clostridiaceae; genus Clostridium; species Clostridium beijerinckii. The sequence continues at coordinate 3,478,131 of NZ_CP073653.1, read as the reverse complement.
GGAATAGAATTATGGCTGAACATGCAAAATTCCTTCGAGGACTTCTTGATCCAACAGAAGATGAATTAATAAATATGTCAAATAACTTTGGACGTGAGTTTGATAAGTTAACAATGGAAGCAAGGGAAGCTATGAACCAATCAGTTCCACTTTCTAAAGTTACAGATGATAGTTATAAAGCGACTTTAGCAATAGGTAAATTTAAAGAACAAGGTACAGTAGGGTTATTAGAGTGTAAAATTAAATTCATAATAGTACCACTATTAGGTGACCATATTTTGCGTGAAGCAAATCATTATTTGCGATTACTAAAAATATTTAAAAGGGTTGGGGAGTTAGAATAACAAATTATTTGTGGTAAGACTTTTAGCATAATACTTATTGTTATGTTAGAAGCCTTTTATTATGTTAGAGTGAAACATGTTGACATGTTGCTACCTGTTGATATAAATTATGAAAAAGGCCGATTCAGAAGGTTTTATGCCTCTTTTTTCGCAATTCTGAGGTTTTGATATTATTTGTAGGAACTAATAGAAATTCGTGTATAGTATCTAAAAAAATGGAATACTAAGCATGAGGTGATTTACATGGAAAGTGTATGGAGCTATGAAGTGAATTTTAGAAAAAGAGAAACTTTAAATCAAGACATTCAATGTGACATTCTTGTAATAGGTGCTGGAATGGCAGGACTGCTCACAGCATATATGCTAAGTAAAAGTGGAAGAGATGTTGTTGTAATTGATGCTAGAAGTATAGCAGGAGGAGTTACTAAAAATACAACTGCTAAAATAACATCTCAGCATGAATTAATTTATGATAAATTAATTAAAGAATTTGGAGAAGATGGAGCTAGTCAATATGCAAGAGCCAATGAACTTGCTATAAGGAGATACAAGGAAATAATTGATGCAGAAAAAATTGCTTGTGATTTTGAGCATAAAGATGCATACTTGTATACTTCCGACAACATTAAAGATATTGAGAACGAATATAATGCAGCGAAAAGATTAGGAATTGATGCGGAGCTTGTAGATGAAGTAAATATTCCTATAAAAGCTAAAAAAGCATTGAAATTTAAGAATCAAGCGCAGTTTCATCCACTAAAATTCCTAAGACCAATTTCAGAACAATTAACTATTTATGAAAATACAGTAGCTCTTGATATTACTGAAGATAATACTGTAGTTACAAAGAATGATATGAAAATTAAAGCGAATAAAATAGTTGTAGCATCGCATTATCCATTCTTAAATACTCCAGGTTACTATTTTATGAGAATGCATCAAGAAAGAGAATATGCTATAGCTTTAGAAAATGCGCAAGATGTTAAGGGAATGTATAAAGGTATTGATCAAAATACATATTCATTTAGAAATTATAAGAATCTATTAATACTTGATGGTGCAGCCAGAAGAACTGGGGAAAATGAAGAAGGGGGAGCATACGAGGAATTAAGAAAGGTTGCTAAAGAATTTTATCCAAATGCAACAGAGAAATATCATTGGTCAACTCAAGATTGTATAACATTAGACAATATACCTTATATAGGTCACTACTCATCTAAAACTCCTGATATTTATGTTGAAACAGGATTTAAAAAATGGGGAATGACAACTTCAATGGTTGCAGCAATGATAATAAGTGATATGATTCTTGAAAAGGAAAATGACTTCTCTGAAATATTCTCGCCAAGAAGATTTGACATGTCAGCATCCATGAAAAATGCTGCAAAGGATCTTGTCATAACTGCAAAAAATTTTATAGCAGAGAGGATAAATATTCCAGAGGAAACCTTAAATAGTATTGGAAATGGTCATGGAGGTATTATAGAATATAAAGGTGAAAAGGCTGGTGTCTACAAGGATAATGAAGGCAAAGTATATACAGTATCAACAAAGTGCGCTCATTTAGGCTGCGAACTTAAATGGAATGCTGATGATTTGACTTGGGACTGTCCTTGCCATGGTTCAAGATACAATTATGAGGGAATCTGGATTGAAAGTCCTACTAATAAATGCCTTCATGAAGTGTAGTAATATGTTATAGATAATAGCATAAGTATATTATTTAACATACATAATCTATACGTTGAAGAAGCTGTCTTAAAATATTTGAGTTTTAGATAGCTTTTTTTGATTTGGGTAAAACCAATGAAGCTTTTGTGTGGTTTTTGTTTTTGGGAAAACTATTTTGATATGATACCTTGACATTATTACTAATTAGTAATAATATTATATCCATGAATAAGAATAAAGTTACTTATGGAGAATTAAATGATTTAAATTTAAAGGCTATTATAGCATTAAGCCGATGCATACAAAGTGTTAATAAAAGAGAACTTAAGATCATTAAAGAAGGAGGATTGACTTATTCACAATTTGGGGTGCTTGAAGTACTGTATCATAAGGGAGATTTAAGAGTCAGTGAAATATTAGAAAAAACTCTTTCAACTGGTGGCAATATGACTGTTGTTATAGATAACTTGGCTAAAGATGATTTGATCGATAGGCGTCCTGATCCTAAGGATAGACGTGCAAGTTTAATAAGCATATCTGAAAAAGGAAGAAAGCTTATGAGTGAACTCTTCCCTAAACATGTAGATAATTTAAGTGAAATTTTTAGCGCTTTAAGTGTTGAAGAAAAAAAGGATCTAATAAATATGTTAAAGAAATTATCAGGTGTATAAAGTGAAACTTACACCTTAGTTTTTAAACAAATAGTACTAATTAGTAATTAACTAATTAGTACTGAAGTGTTAACCATATTTTAAAATAGAGCAAAAAGCAAGAGTGAAAAAGTAGGAGTAGTAGAAAAACTCTTTGAGTTTATTAGTAATACTTTTTAAATATTTACTATTATCTATTACTTATTTATAAATTATATTTTGCGAATATGATCTAAAATTTGATAGAGTTAGATAAAATGGAGGAGGATAAAAAATGTTAAGAGTAATTGATAGCGGAAATATGGGCAGTAGTAATTTAGGATGGTTAAGAAGTAAATTTCATTTTTCATTTGCAGAATACTATAATCCACATAATATAAAGTTTGGAGTTTTAAGAGTTATAAATGATGATTTAGTTGAATCTAACACTGGATTCGATACTCATCCACATAGAAACATGGAAATAATATCATATGTAGTTAACGGTGAACTTACACATGGAGACAGCATGGGAAATAAAAATACAATAACTCGTGGTCATGTTCAATACATGAGTGCTGGCACAGGCGTATATCATAGCGAGCATAATTTAGGAAAAGATGAGTTGAGATTTTTACAGATATGGATATTCCCAGATAAGGAAGATTATAAGCCTAATTATGGAGATTATAGATTTGACTGGAGCGATAGACAAAATAAATGGCTTCATATGGTTTCAAGTAAAAATGGAAATGCGCCAATAAAAATAAATCAAGATATAAATGTTTATTCTTTGGAACTTGATAAGGGAAAAGAAATTAATTTTCAAGTTAATGAAGGGAGACAGGCCTATTTGGTTCAAATAGAAGGTGGCGCTATAATAAATGACATTGAATTAAATAATAGAGATGGAATGGAAATAGTTGAGGAAGATATTTTAATCAAAGCTAAAAAGACATCTCATATTTTGATTTTAGAAATGAAGAAAGAAAATTAAGAATTGTATAAGTTCAACTAATCTTCAGAGGGAGGTTGGTTGAATTTCTTAAACAAAATAAGAATAAAAAGAGGGTTAATAATGAATGATTTTTTAAAAATTGTAAGAGAAAGAAGATCAGCTAATAAATTTATTGAAAATATTAAAATACCTAGAGAAGATTTTAATGATATATTTAGAGAACTTTCACTGGCGCCTTCTGCTTTTAATTTGCAACATGCTAGGTACTATGTTGTAGAAGATAAGGAGCTTATGGAGAAAGTTTATGATGCATCATTTAAACAATACAAAATAAAAACTGCTTCAGCAACCATAATTGTAACAGGTGATAAAAACGCATACTTATCAGCAGATAAAATTTATGAAGGCTCAATGATGCTTGGAATGATCGATAAAACTGATTATGAAATCATGCTTAATACTATTAATAGTCTTTATGAAGGCTGGGGAGAAGAATTTAAACATGATGAAGCTATAAGAAATGCCTCATTGTCAGCAATGCTATTTATGTTATTAGCTAAAAATAAAGGCTGGGACACATGCCCAATGATTTATTTTGAGAAGGAGAAAATTGGTAAGTTATTAAATATTCCAGAGAACGAAGTTCCAGTTTTAATGATTACTATGGGGAAAATGGACAAGAGTAGTAATAAAATTAGAGGATATAGAAAGCCTGCTGCTGAATTTGTGAAATTTTATTGATCAGAGCTTTTACACCCCAAATATTAATATTGGATTTAGGGTGTAAAAGCTTTGAATTTCACTATTAGTATACATAATAAAAATAAAAGTGTTAAAACTATTCAGTGTAAAAAGCTTTATATTTAATCTAACAATAACTAAGGAGGCAATATAATGGATGATGATAAAGTAATATGCGGATGTAAAAATGTTAAAGTAAAAGACATAAAGAATGCTATTGCTAATGGCGCAAAATCATTTGAAGAAGTTCAAGAAAAAACTGAAGTAGGAACTGGCTGTGGGCATTGCGTAGAAAACAATAAAGCATTAGTTGATGAATTATTAGGAAAATAGAATTTCATAACCATATATAACACATTAGAAGTAGAAAATACTATATATAATATAAGACTACTGTATAAGTTGTTTAATGCATATTTATACAGTAGTCTTATACTTTTTAAAGACATAGTAAAAATTCGGTGAAAATATAACAGCAGATAGCATAATTGGTAAATGAACTAATTTTGTGGTAAAAGTACCGAAAATAGTATAAAATATTTTTATACTATTTTCGTTTTTTTATACAAAAGATAAGTTTGATGTAACAAGGAGGAGGATTATGTTATTTAGGTTAAATGAATTTCTAATGGCTGTTTCATTTGCTTTAGACTTTGTGGAGATGGATATTCTCGGGATGGCATCTAACCATGGAAAAAGAACTGCATATATTTCAATTAGTATTGCTAAAGAACTGGGGCTGAATTCAGAAGAGCTCCATGATGTAGCTGCACTTGCAATGCTTCATGACAATGGGTTAAGTGAATATAGCCTGCATGAAAAATTAGCTACAAAAGAATTAAAAAATGCAGCATTATTAGAAGGTGTAAAAGAACATTGTACAATTGGAGAAAGTAATATTAAAAACTATCCATTGCTTACTAATGTGAAAAATATAATAAAGTACCATCATGAAAGGTATGATGGCACAGGATTCTTTAGTTTAAGAGGAGAAGAAATTCCTCTAATGTCGCAAATTATAGCAATCGCAGATGCTTTAGAAAAGACCTTTGATTTGCAGAATAATAATCAAGATATGCAAAACAAAGTTTGTGAATTTGTAAGAAATCAAGAAAATATATCATTTTCTTCAAGAATTGTAAAAGCGTTTTTTAAAGTTACTGAAGAGAAAAAGTTCTGGATGAATTTAGAAAATAGTTTTATTAGTATAGAATTAGAAAAAAGAATTCCAAAGCATAGTCTGGAATTATCATTTGAAGAGATTCATGGTATAACTAATGTGTTGTCAAAGATTATTGACTCTAAATCTAGCTATACTCAAAGGCATTCTCAGGGTTTATCAGAGAAGGCGGCTATTATGGCAGATTTCTATAACTTAGAGAAGGAAGAAAAGATGAAGCTAATTATTGCTGCAGATCTTCATGATATTGGTAAACTAGCAGTGCCAAATGATGTGTTAGACAAGCCTGATAAACTTTCTAATGAGGAATTTAAAATTATAATGAAACATCCAGAGTACACTAGATTAGCACTTCAAGAAATAAAAGGATTTGAGGATATAACTGAGTGGGCTTCAAATCATCATGAAAAGTTAAATGGAAAAGGATATCCTATTGGGATGACAGATAAAGAATTAGATTTTAATTCGCGTCTTATGACTTGTCTTGATATCTATCAGGCACTTACAGAGGAAAGACCATATAGAGAGGGATTAGCCCACGAAAAGGCAATGGAAATACTAAAAAGTATGATGGACAATGGATTTATAGATACTAAAATAACTAGAGATATTGATTATGTTTTTAGTAAGTTGAGTTAAATTATAATGAAGTATCTTCTTAGGATTTAGAAATAAGAATTAAATTTGAGGCTCAAAGCGTCAAAATTGACACAAGTTATTGTGATATAATATTATAGAATAAAAAGGAAGTGAATTCATTATGTTTCTAGTAATAGTAGTTAGCTCCATGCAAAGATTATAATATGTGAAAAACTTTTGCCTGGAGCCAATATATCAACATTAAGTTTTTCATATTATAATAGGTCTTTGCATCTTCATTTAGATATTAAATGTAGAGTGGAGCGAAGAAATTATGAAATATGAAAAAGCACAAAATATATTGCCATATAATATAATTGAACTAATTCAAAAATATACAGATGGTGGATATATCTATATACCAAGAAAAAATGAAAACAAAAAATCATGGGGAGAAAATACTGAGACTAAAAGATATCTTAGTGCAAGAGATAAAGAAATTTTTGATAAGTATTCATCTGGAATGTCCGTTAAAATTTTAGCTGAACAGTATTTTTTAACTGAAGGTAGTATTAGAAGAATAATAAGGAAACAAAAAAATTCTACTTAAATATAAGAGAAAAGGCATATTTTTCACAGTCATTACTATGGAGAATATGCCTTTTTTCAGTATGATTATAAACATTACAGATTTATTCTTAAACTTGGTCTTCATATTACATGATGATATCATTTATTATGAGGACACAAGGAGATGTAGAATATGAGTATTTTAACAATTGAAAACATGAGTCATTCATTTGGCGATAGAATATTATTTAATGATGTATCTTTTAGGTTATTAAAAGGAGAGCATATTGGACTTATTGGTGCTAATGGAGAAGGAAAATCGACTTTGATGAAAATCATTACTGATCAGATATTACCAGATAAAGGTACTATTGAGTGGAATAATAAATTCAGCATTGGTTATATGGATCAATTGGTTGATTTGAAAGAAGGAATTGATGCGTTAAATTTCTTAAAAGAAGCATTTGCTAATTTATTTAATATAGAAAGTAAAATTAATAGTTTATATATTGATATTCAAAATATGAGTGAGAAGGATATGGAAAAATCTTTAAATAAAATTGCTATTATGCAAGAAATATTAGATAAAGATGATTTCTATAGCATTAATTCTAAAATACAGGCAACTGCAGTAGGTCTTGGAATTAAGGAACTTTTGGATAAAGATGTTTCAACTTTAAGTGGCGGGCAAAGAACTAAGATTTTACTCGCTAAATTACTTTTGCAAAAGCCAGATATTTTATTACTGGATGAGCCGACTAATCATTTGGATGAAGAGCATATTGAATGGCTTAAGAATTATCTAGCAAATTATGAAAATGCATTTATATTAATATCACATGATAATGCTTTTTTAAATAATGTAGTAAACGTAGTTTATCATCTTGAGCACAAAGTATTAACAAGATATGAAGGGAATTATGATTATTTTATTAAACTATACGAAATACGAAAAGAACAGAGATTGATTGAATATAAAGAACAACAAAATGAAATAGAAAAGCTTGAAGATTATATAAGAAAAAATAAAGCAAGAGCCTCAACTTCAAAGTAAGCTAAATCAAGAGAAAAGAAACTTAATAAGATTGAAAGAATAGAAATAAAAAAAGAAATTATAAAACCTCATTTTAATTTTAAAACTGTAAAAATGCCAGAAAGTATAATCCTTGAAGTAAGCAACTTGATTATCGGATATAACAGACCTTTAAGCAAACCTTTAAACTTAAAAATGAAAAGAGGACAAAAAATTGCAGTAACAGGAGCTAATGGATTAGGAAAGACTACTCTGCTAAAAACCTTACTTGGAATGCTAAAACCTATAAATGGTGAAATTACTTTAAGTGAGCATAGAAAAATAGGATATTTTGAGCAGGAAATTGCATGGAATAGCACTAATTCAGTTTTATATGATGTTTGGAGTGAGTTTCCTCACCTAACTCAAACGGAGGTAAGAAGAGAATTGGCTAGGTGTGGATTAACAAGGCAGCATATAGATAGCCCCATTAATATATTAAGCGGAGGAGAGCAAGCCAAAGTCAGGTTATGCAAACTTATTAATGAATATACAAATGTATTAGTATTAGATGAACCAACAAATCACCTAGATATTAATGCTAAAAATGAACTAAAGCGTGCGTTAAAAGAATATGAAGGAAGCATGATTTTAGTATGTCATGAATCGGAATTTTATAAAGATATTGCTACAGATATATGGAACTGTGAAGAATGGGGGTGCTTTAGAAAATAATATTACATTGCGGATGTAATTCTATAAGAATGTATAAAAAGAAACCTTAAAAATAGAGCGTTTAGTATCTATTTTTAAGGTTCGTCCTATTTATATATAGCATTTATTTGTGATTTATTGGTAAATAAAATTATGAAAAAATCCTAAGTCGAATTAATTTTGATTCTGCGTAGTTTTTTTCATTCTTGAATCTTAGAAAAGTACTTATTAGTTGAGATGCATTAATTTAAGGAGAACTAGTGAATTGATATGGTTGTACAGGGAAGTTTCGTATAATTAAAAATTTTCTACTGTAAATAAGAATAGTATAATCGGAAGCTAATGGAATAAATTTCGACAATTTATATTAAGCATTATTGATTTTTTTGCATGAATATGATAATATTTCTATATATTAGGTAAGTGTATTTATAAAAAATAGAACAATTGGAAGCGATGAAAAATTCTCTATATCTGGGCACTTTGAGAATTTGGAGCTAGTTGTGCAACCGACCAATTAAAACTTAGTAATCCATAAACATATTAAGTTTTTGTTGGTTTTTTATTTTTTATTAATCATTTTAATAAATATATTGTAATAATGAAATTATATTTAAGATCCTAGTATTAAGATAAGGGGGACAATAAAATGACGTGGCTTAATAATTTAAAGGTAGGTAGAAAATTAGCGATGCTTATAATTTGCTCTTTAGTAGGATTATTTGCAGTTGGAATAACCGGTTACTATTTTTTACAAACGTCTAGTAAAAGTATGGAGGTCATGTATAGTGAAAGACTGCTATCTAGTGAATGGCTTAGTGAGTCTAGAGTGCATGCAAGGGCTATATCAGCTGACATTTTTAGAATTATGGTAACTACTGATAAAAATGAAAATAGTAATTTAACAAAAGATATAAATACTCGTGCTGAAGAATTTAACAACTATATGGCTCTTTATAAAAAAATGAAATTAGATGATTTTGAGGCTGATAAGATCAGTAAGATTGATAGTAATTTAGCTAAATATAGGGAAGGAAGAAAAGTCGCACTAGATTTAGCCATTGAAAACAAAAATCAAGAAGCGTACGAATACTATGAGAAAAACGTTGAATCATATGCTGATACTTTCTTAGCTGATTTAGTTGAACTTGGAGAACATAATAGACAAATTGCTGAAAAAATAAACGCTCAGGATAAAGCAAATTTAAAAATTGCAACAGCAACATTTATAAGTATTGTTATTATAGCTTCAATATTAGCAATTTTATTAGGAATACTAATAACAAAACGTATCACAAAGAGATTAAATGACTTTGTAGTATACATGGGTTCTTTATCACAAGGTGATTTTTCTGTAAAGATAAAAGAAGAAAGTCTTAATGATAAGAGTGAATTTGGTGTTGTAAGTAATGCGATAGATAAGATGACCAAAAACATTATTGAACTAATAAAACAATTAGGAAATACATCTGAGCAGTTAGTATTATCATCTGAAGAGCTTACAGCAAGTGCTGAGCAATCAGCAGATGCATCAAATCTAGTTGCATCCGCAGTAACAACAATGGCACATGGAGCAGATGAGCAATTTTCTTTTGCTAATAGTACAAACAAAGTGGTTGAAAACATATCTAATAAGATAAATGTAGTATCTGAAAATACAAAATCTGTTTCATCGTTAACAGATAAGGCAAAAATATCAGCAAATGCTGGCGAAGAGGCTGTAGTGAAGGCAATGAACCAAATGGAAATAATAGAGAAAAAGACTAGTGAAACATCGCATATTATAAGCGAGCTTGAAGAGAAATCAGTGAAAATTGGACAAATACTTGATACAATCCAAGGTATATCAGAGCAAACAAATCTTCTAGCATTAAATGCGGCAATAGAATCTGCAAGGGCTGGGGAAGCCGGGAAAGGTTTTAGTGTAGTAGCGGAAGAAATTAGAAAGTTAGCAGAACAATCACAAGAGGCAACTAAAGAAATAGCTGGAATTATTAATGATGTACAAAACAAAACCAATAGTGCAGTTGCTGTTATGAATGAAAACTCAAAAGAAGTTAAAACAGGAGCAGATGTCGTTGATGTTGCAGGAATAAGTTTTAAGGAAATCCTTCAAATGATAATAGAAATATCTAGTCAGATTCATGAAATATCATATTCTATCACTGAAGTAACTGTAGGAACTAAAGAATCTGTTGATTCAGTAAATAATATTAAAAACATAAGTAGTAATATAGCTGATGAGACTCAAACAATATCGGCAGCGGCTGAGGAACAATTAGCATCTGTTGAGGAGATAGCTTCATCTAGTAAACTTCTATCTCAAATGTCTGAAGAGTTAAGATGGATTATAGCTAAGTTTAAAATATAGGATATCTATTAATTGTGAATAAGAAAATATACCTTTGTAGTATTATATTAAATTAGAGGGAATGCTTTTTATTATTAAATATAACTAGTGAAATAAATGTTTCTGTATTCAACTAAGACAAAATTACAATTATAGAGGAATTAATTTTTGGAAGGAAAAAGCGTTTAGAATTATTCTAAGCGCTTTTTTTGCATCCTAATCATAGTATTTTATGGTGCTTTATAGATTCATTGAACTTTAAATTAATATTTATTTGTCTTATAATCTCTGGCACGTTTACTAATATAGTAAGTATGGCGCCAACTATATAAAATATTTCATTTTCATTATTTGGCATCATAAACACCTCATTTACTTTTAATATATTAGATACACTTAAGAAATGTTAAACAATATACACAGAGAACAATAGAAAATTAGGTTATAAAACAGATGTGGAATTATTAATCCAGAAATATATAATTTTCATGCGTTCATCATATTAAGTAATTACATTTGAAGTTCTGAGGTTATACATAGAATATATGTAAATAATATGAATATTTTGGCCGCAACCTATTTATGTAACAAGTGATACATAAATTTTACTATTTAGGGGTTATACTAATAAAAAAAGTAAGGAGGGTAAATATTTGGAATATTTAAAAGAAAAAGAGATGATGATTAGTAGAATGAGACAAGCCTTATGCAAAATTATGGGCGATGAAGGAAATTCATTAGATAGGGAGGTGATTAGTGTGTGTAGAAGATTAAACTTTGCACTGAATGAGTACAATGAATTGCTAAGGAGAACAATTAAATAATATTCTCTTATATGGAAAATTGTCAGAGTGGTTTAATGGGCTGGCTTACTAAGCTAGTGAGTGTAAAAGCTCCACAGGTTCGAGTCCTGTATTTTCCAACAACTTATATTATAGTTTGTAATATATGCTTATAGCGAAATGTGAATAAAGCAATTGAGGCGCTCTAGTTAAGAATTTCTAGTTTGCCTCTTTATTATTTAACTTAACTGGTTACATATATGCCCAAGTATTGAATTAATATGAAATAAATGTTGAAATTAATTGGAAAATATAATAAAATATTAACCATGTGGTAATTAATGTATTGCTATATGAAATTAAATACTATATTTTAGGGGGAATAATAATGAAAAAAATCAAAAGAATTTCTACCATATTGTTAGCTGTTATGATGGTAACAATAATGCTAGTAGGTTGCGGAACAAAAGCAACTCCAGAAGAAAGTGCTAAAATATTTTTAGATCTACTTTTAAAAGATGATAAAACTAATATGGACAAGATAGGGATGAAGGAAGAAGATTATACTGAATTTAGAAGTAGCTTTGATGATGGCATGATGATGGCCTTTGGAAATTCAGGTTTAGATGAAAGCATTCTAACAGATGATATAAAAAATTCTTTTAAGAAAGATATTATTACAGGATTAACTAAAGTGGAATATGAAGTGGTTTCTGCGTCAACAGAAAAGGACACAGCAAAAGTTCAAGTTAAAATAAAAGGGTTTGATATGAAGAAAATCACTGAAAATGGCCAGAGTGAAATAATGAAAAAAGTTACTGAAAATCCTTCAATGACTGAACAACAAATATATACAGAAGCTTTTAAGCTTATAGGGGGCAGTATGGCGTCTGGTATATTAAAAGAAGAACCACAGACAGTAACAATAACATTAACTAAAAAAGGCGGTGCTTGGTTACCGGGTGAAGATGATGTTGTAACATTAATGAAGGCAATTGCCCAATAAAGTAAAACTAAAAGCAGTAGTTAGAAGAAATTTTTCTACTGCTTTATTTATTGCTTAAAATTTATAAATAAATGTGATAAAATATAGTTGTGAAAGTTGAGCTATTTTCAATTTTTACTTTAGATCCCATTAAGTGCAGTCATTAACTTGACTGCATTTTTTATGCTCTATTGCACTTATAAGAAGAGTATGTAAAATAAATATAAAATTCACTGTTGAGTAAATACATTTAAAAGCAGTAGATTAGAAAGTTTAACTGATGCTTTTGGTTTTGAAATTATATTGCTGCTATTGCAGAAAAAATTAAAAGTATATGAATTGAGAAAGTTTTTTAGGAGAAAGTAACAGGAGTATTCCCAAAAATTATAACTGAATAGCCATAGTTAAAAGGTTTAAGAGTTTGTTCGTTTGATTGAGAATCTAGCCTTGTAAGTTCTCTCATGTATTGGTTATTATCAATGACGAAGATAATAACTCTACCGTTAGGGTCATTAATTCTAGCCGTCACAGTAGAACCTATTGGTAGATTAATATCTCGTACATTATAAATACCTTGACTTAAACTTATGGGAGCAGCACTGGTATTTTGAGCTAAATTAGTAAATGACAATAATAAAAATATAAAAAACACTATAGTAGATTTTTTCATAATATATTTCCCCTTCCATAGTATATTTAAAGCAAAATTTACTAGTGAAATAAGTTCCTTTGAAGGAGCTGAATTAAGTAATTTACTTAATAGAATTAATCATTTTAATATATTCCAACATTAGTTATGCGTAATTCATAAAAAAGTATTCAATTACTCATTAGTTTGGATAATAATTAATCAACTATATGTGAATTTATAAATAAAGCTCAAAGGACTTATATTATTTCTTTGAGCTTTATTTATAGTGATTGCAGATTGTGTTAAATTTATAATATTAGCAAACGCATAATTAATAGAGAAAGACACTATAATAAAAAGTAAGACATGATTCTAATCTAAGATAAAGAGAAGGAGGAGAATTAGATGAATGAAAATCAAATGAACCGAATACATACAGGTAAAGGATTTATTGCAGCTTTAGATCAAAGTGGTGGCAGTACTCCAAAAGCGTTACTTGAGTATGGGATTAAAGAAAATAGTTATTCTAATGAGGAGGAAATGTTTGATCAAGTACATGAAATGAGGAAGCGCATAATAAAGAGTCCAGCATTTACTTCAGAATATATTTTGGGTGCTATACTATTTGAAGACACAATGTATCGTACTATTGACAATCAATATACACCTGATTATCTTTGGAAGGAAAAAAATATTGTACCTTTCTTAAAGGTTGATAAAGGCTTAACTGAAATTGAAAATGGTGTTCAGCTTATGAAACCAATAAGTAATTTAGATGATCTTTTAAAGCAGGCAGTAGAAAAAAACATTTTTGGAACAAAAATGCGCTCAGTTATTAAGGAAGCAAATGCTAAAGGAATTAAAATGGTAGTTGATCAGCAATTTGAAATTGGTAAACAGATTGTAGAAGCAGGTCTTGTTCCTATTATTGAACCAGAAGTTGACATCCATAGCACCGATAAGGAAGAATCTGAAAAACTTTTAAAACTTGAAATTTTAGAGCAATTATCAAAACTTGATAAAGAAACAAAAGTGATGCTTAAACTTTCAATACCAACTCAAGATAATTTCTACATTGATTTAATAGATGAGCCACATGTTGTCAGAGTAGTAGCTCTGTCAGGTGGTTATAGTCAAGCAGAAGCAAACGAAAGACTCGGACGCAATAATGGATTAATTGCCAGTTTTTCAAGAGCTTTATCTCAAGGGCTCACTGCTCAGCAAACTGAAGAAGAATTTAATGCAACAATATTAAAATCAATTAAAGAAATCTATGAAGCATCAGTGAAATAATTTATTATTATTGCATTATGATTAATCAATGTCGTAAGCTAGGTGAATATTTATTGAGGTTTGGACACTTTTCATAGTCTTAAATAATTACCTATATTTATAAAATGTCGGAATGTAGTGAAAATTAAAACAAAATAGAAATTTGTGAATTAATATGTATTGACACCATATAATAAGGTATGATATACTTCATATAACTTAGGGGAGTAGCTTATAAGCTATAGAGCCAACAACCGGCAATTAAAACTGCCTGGTTCTATACTCCAAATGGAAAGCAAGACCTTTGATACGATTTAGTTGTTACTGAATCAGATCAAAGGTCTTTTTTGTTAAATTAAAACTATAAAATCAAGATAGTGGAGGGATAAACATGGACATTTATTATATTATTTTAGTTTTACCGGCATTGGCTTTTTCGCTTTATTGTCAATTTAAAGTAAAAGGAACTTTTGACAAGTATAGCAATTATGGCAATGCTAGAGGATTTACTGGTGCAGATGTTGCAAGGAGAATTCTTGATAGAAATGGACTTTATGATGTAGCTGTAGTTCCCACAGCAGGCAGCTTAACTGATCACTATGATCCTGGAAAAAAGGTAGTGAGATTATCTGAATCAGTATATTACAGCAATTCTGTTGCAGCCATAGGTGTTGCAGCTCATGAAACTGGACATGCAATACAACATAAAGTACAATATGCACCACTTTCTATAAGAAGTGGGCTTGTACAAATTGCAAATATAGGTTCTATGGCAGGCCCATATATGGCGATTTTTGGATTAATATTTCAAATTCCTTTGCTTGCACAACTAGGCATAGTGTTTTTTACTGGGGCGGTAGCATTTTATTTTGTAACTTTACCAGTAGAATTTAATGCAAGTAAAAGAGCAATATCAGAGTTAGAATCCCAAGGAATACTTAGTTTTAATGAAATGGCTCCTGCAAAAAAAGTGCTAAATGCAGCAGCTATGACTTATGTTGCTTCTGCAATAACTGCTGTTGCAAGTTTGCTTCACCTTATATTTTTATTCATGGGAAGTAGTGATAGAGAATAATAAATTATCATGCATGGAGCGTGTTAAAGTCCATACAATACAGATTATTTGGTTAAGGTTGTAATTTGCTAATATTAAAGGAGGAAAGTTTATGTTTCAAAATAGAAAAGAGTCGCCTAAAAAAAATGGATTACCCAATAAAAAGGAGTTACCGAAATACATTATAGCAGCGCTTATAATTACATTAGTAATAAACATAGTTATAAATTTGATTTCTCAGTCAAATCATAAACAAATTGATTATAGTGAATTTCTTACAATGGTAAATAATAAACAAGTAGAATCAGTTGAGATCTATAGTGACAAGCTTGTTATAACACCAAAAAGTGATGAGGATGCTTCAGTTGTAAATAAAAAATTATATTATACTGGCAACTTAGATTATCCTCAACTTGTAGATAAACTATATAATGCAGATGTAAAGTTTACTACCCCTGTAAAAAATACTCAGTCTCCAATTATCGGTTTTATACTTTCTTGGATTATACCTTTTGCTATATTCTATATGTTAGGTAATTGGTTCATGAAGTCTTTAAGTAATAAAATTGGAGGCGGCGGAGGAGGATTTATGTCCGTCGGAAAAAGTAATGCGAAGGTATATGTTGAAAAGACTACAGGAGTATCTTTTAAAGATGTAGCAGGTCAGGAAGAAGCTAAAGAATCTCTTAAGGAGATAGTTGATTTTCTTCACAAACCTGAAAGATATACAAAGATAGGAGCTAAGCTTCCTAAAGGCGCACTTTTAGTAGGACCTCCAGGTACAGGAAAGACATTACTTGCAAAAGCTGTAGCAGGAGAAGCAAAGGTACCATTTTTCTCACTTTCTGGGTCAGGTTTTGTAGAGATGTTTGTAGGTGTTGGAGCTTCAAGAGTAAGAGATTTGTTTGCTCAAGCTGAAAAGCAAGCACCATGTATTATTTTTATTGATGAAATTGATGCAATAGGTAAGAGTAGAGAAGGTAATATAAGTGGAAATGATGAAAGAGAACAGACCTTAAACCAGTTACTTGCTGAAATGGATGGCTTCGATTCTTCAAAGGGAGTTGTTATTCTTGCAGCCACTAATAGACCAGAAGTCCTTGATAAAGCGCTATTAAGACCTGGACGTTTTGATCGTAGAGTTATAGTAGATAAACCAGATCTTAAGGGAAGAGAAAATATATTAAAGGTTCATTCTAAGAATATAATAATGGATGAAAGCGTTAATTTAAAAGAGATAGCACTTGCTACTGCTGGTGCTGTTGGTGCTGATCTTGCAAACATGGTTAATGAAGCTGCTTTAAGAGCTGTAAGAATGGGGAGAGATACGGTTAGGCAGGATGATTTATTTGAGGCAGTCGAAACTGTAATTGCAGGTAAAGAGAAAAAGGATAGAGTAATGACTGAGAATGAGAAAAGTCTTGTTGCATTTCACGAAGTTGGACATGCATTAGCTTCAGCGCTTCAGAAAAAGACTCAGCCAGTTCATAAGATTACAATTGTTCCAAGAACAATGGGAGCACTTGGATATACTATGCAGATGCCGGAAGAAGAAAAGTACCTTATGTCTAAAGATGAATTGCTAGAACAGATAGTTGTTCTTCTTGCAGGAAGAGCAGCTGAAGATCTTGTGTTTAATGAAATAACTACAGGTGCTTCAAATGATATTGAAAGAGCTACTAGTATTGCAAGACAAATGGTAACAATGTATGGAATGTCAGAAAAATTTGGTATGATAGGACTTGAATCAATTCAAAACAGATATCTTGACGGCAGACCAGTAAGGAATTGTTCAGATGAAATATCTGCTGAAGTTGACCGTGAGGTTATGAATATAATCAATGAATCCTACGAAAAGGCAAAAAATCTCCTAAAGGCTAATATGGAAGCTTTGGGCAAAATATCATCGCATCTAATTTTCAAGGAAACCATAATGGGTGATGAATTTATGAAAATTCTGAACTCAATCCAAATAGACGAGCCGGTTAACGTTTAAAGCTAAGAAAGTTTCTTGATAAAAATTTTTATAATATATATTACAAAAATAATTCTTTATCATGATCTTAAAAATATTGCAAGAATTTTAGCCGTAATTGTGAAATGTGCATTGTGAATTGGAACATATATTATGTTGCAAAAAATAAATATTCTTCAGAATATTAGAATATTTATTCTGAAGAATACTAGAATATATATTCTAAACCATATATATTCTTAAGAATATGCTGGAATAATGCCAATCTTAGAGAAAGGTATGTGAAATTAAAGCAAGGTGATGATAATTATTTAATAACCAGTTTAAGCTCATAAATTTCATTCAATATTCATAAGATATGATTAGTAATATTTTATAAATATAATAAATAACATAAAATCATGTTATGAAAAAATATGGGGGAAATAAAATGAGAAAGTTAATATCTGGCGCTTTAGTGGTAATTTCAGTATTAGTTTTAAGTCCAACTGGAGCTAGTGCTGAATGGAGACAAGATAATAGTGGATGGTGGTACTCAGAAGGAAATTCATATGCTAAGGGATGGAGAGACATTAATGGAAAGACGTATTATTTTGATTCAAATGGATATATGAAAACTGGATGGGTGCAAGATAATTATTATGAGACTTGGCATTATTTTTATCAAGATGGAGCTATGGCACATGGTACTGTAATTGATGGATATGAACTAGATGAAGATGGAACTTGGATTAAACCATCCAAGGAAGCTGAAGAAGCAAGAAATTTAATATTAAAAGAAGACAGTAATTATATTTCAAAAATGAATGCTGCATATGGCGCTAAGCTGACAAAAAGATATTTTGAAGGGAATATTAATAAGTTCATAGCTAACGATAAATGGAATCTACCAGTAGAGGATGTATATGTGTTTAGCCTTACAGGCTCTTATAATGATGAATACTGTGGATACATGGTTGGTAAGACAAGTAAAAATGTATATTGCGTGCCACATCAAGGAGGACTTTCAATATATCAAATAAAGAATAATGAAATAGTAAAAACTTATAAGTGGCTTGATAGCAATGGATATGATGGTAATTGGCGTAATTTAGACAAAGATAAATAATTTTAAGTAAAGTTGATTTTTTCATTAAAAAGTTTATAGATATATTTATATTATGAAAATCCAAGGTTCATTGGCCTTGGATTTTTTAGTATGTGCAATTTTATAATTCATGCTTAGAAAATATGCTAAGCATGAATTATAAATGCAATTACAAAATTATTAAATCATAAGCAAGTCATTTAATCATTCCATTAATATGTTATTGGTTATTAGATAAAACCTGTAAAACTTCATTTATATCTGGAAGTTGTTCTGATGGGTAAACTTTTATCTTCCTTTCTCTTTAAATTCTCTTAATATAGAATTCCCTAAACGATAGTTTTTATGAAAATTAAGAAGAAAAAGTATAAAAGAGTTATTTTTTCTAAAGATTATTATAGATAAAAAATACGTGAAGATTTAGAAAAATCAAAGATCATGCAAAAAGTATATAAAAATGTACCACTTACAAGTGATAACTAACCACTTACTGCTATCGTGTTTACAACGTAAAAGTCAGCAAATATAATAAAGATGTGGGGAGTGAAAATATGAAAATACGGGTTGAACTTGATAATGAAATTAAAGAAAATGAAGTTATTATTAAATGTAATGAATTAAATGAAGAGGTTAGAAATATTCAAATTGTGCTTGGTGAGCTGCTATCGCAAAAAAAGCATATAACCTTTTACAAAGGAGAAACAGAGTATTATCTTTCACTGGAAGAAATTTTGTTTTTTGAAACTGAAGAAAGCGGTATTTGTGCACATACCATTAATAATATATATAACGTAAAGTATAAGCTATATGAACTCGAGGAATTATTGCCAGGATATTTTATGAGAGTTTCAAAATCAACAATACTAAATACAAATCATATTTACTCCATAACAAAAAGTATATCATCATCAAGCAGAGTTGAATTTCAAAATACTCACAAACAGGTGTATGTCTCAAGATATTATTACAAGCCATTAAAAATTAAATTATTAGAAAAGAGGAAATAATGATGAAAAAAGAAAGAGTCTTCTGGGGAATTTTATTTATACTAGCAGGTATCTTTATGGTTATAAGTAAACTTGGATACTTCCCAGATATAAATGCATTTAGTTTAATATTAACAGTTTTCTTAGTAGTGATCATAGCAAAAAGTATACCTCATCTTAACTTTTCAGGTATTCTATTCCCAATTGCATTTATTTGTATAATCTATGCTAGACAATTAGGAATTACAGCTATTACCCCTTGGACCGTGCTTATGGCAGCACTATTTGGTAGTATCGGCCTTTCCATGATTTTTCATAAACATGTTAACTGGATTCATCATAGTCATGTTCATGAGGATTATAAATTTGAAAAAATTGACATAGAAGATGAAGGTAATATTATATTTAGAAATTCATTTGGAGCTTGTATTAAATATATAAATACAAATGAATTTGAACAAGCTGATCTTAACTGCTCATTTGGAGCTATGAAGGTGTATTTTGATAATGCAGTTATGAGTAGCGAAAATGCTATAGTAAGAGTTAATGCTTCTTTTTCAGGAGTAGAGTTATATATACCAAGAACTTGGAAGGTTGATAATAAGACTAATGTATTTTTAGGTTCTGTTGATGAAAAAAATAGGAACAATGAGAGATCGACAAATACATTAACATTAGTTGGAGATGTTAGTTTTTCGGGAGTAGAAATAATTTATATATAAATGAGAAAATGTTATAGAAAAAGTGCTAAATATCATGAGATATAGCACTTTTTTTATGATTGCACAGGAAGGCAAAGCATTCACAAAGTATTTAGTTCTTTTTTGTGTCCAAATCTGCTATCAGGATTTTTTATCTCGTTTTTAAACTAACACAATTAATCAATATATTCTTGTCTAAAAATAAATAATATATGAAATATAATAAAAATTTATTGATAAACGATAAAAGATGTGATATCTTATATATAGAATTTAAAAGTGAGGTGCTTTTTATGAAACGATATTCAACGATTTTTTTAAAGATAGCTGTTATTCTTATCGGAGTTCCAGTTCTTGCTTTATGTATATTTGGGGCATTTCGATTGACTAATAATCCAATAAATCCAGACTATGCAAATATGATATATCCAATTTTAGCAGGTGTGCTTGTATCAGTTGTGCCGTTCTTTGCTGCATTATATCAGGCCTTAAAACTTTTAAGGTATATTGATAAAAATGTAGCGTTTTCTGAGTTATCTGTAAAGGCTTTAAAGAATATAAAATACTCTGCAGTTATAATATCTGCATTATATGTGGTAGTAATTCCATTTGTTTACTTGTTAGCAGAGAAAGACGATGCTCCAGGTTTAATAATAATTGGAATGACACCTATTTTTGCTTCATTGGTAATCGCAGTTTTCTCTGCTGTTCTTCAAAGGCTCTTAAAAGAAGCCATAGACATAAAATCAGAAAATGATTTAACAGTGTAAGGCGTAAAGATTAATAATCTTAATGTACAGAATGAAGAATGCAGGAGGAAAATAATATGGCGATTATAATTAATATTGATGTTATGCTAGCTAAAAGAAAAATGAGTGTGACGGAGCTTACTGAGAGAGTTGGAATAACAATGGCTAATCTTTCTATACTCAAAAATGGCAAGGCAAAAGCTATTAGATTTTCAACTTTAGAGGCAATATGCAAAGCCCTAGATTGTCAGCCAGGCGATATATTAGAGTATAGAAGTGATGTGGATACTTAAAAATAAGATAAATATAACTAGGTTTTCATCTTGTAAAAGAAAGATAATTTATAATTTGTAGATTCTTTTTTAGCAGAGTTCTATAGAGTATGAGTAAGATTACATATTTTATTCTAATAATAGTTTATGTTCAATATGTTAAGAATGATAATTTTAGCCAATAAGCATAATACTTTGAAATTAATAATTTCAAAATAATAATTTGAGGGGAAATACTATGAAGATTAAGTTAATTCAACCTGCAATGCTTCCAAGGCCTATGGATACAAAATTAAAGACAAGAATGTCTCCTTCATTAGCTCTACTCACAATAGCAAATCTTACGCCTAAAGAACATGAGATTATTATTGAAAATGAAAATGTTGATAAGATAGATTTTGATGAAGATGTTGATTTAGTTGCAATAACTGTTACTGTAGATGTTATGAATAGGGCGGCAGAAATATCAAAGGAATTCCAAAAACGTGGAGTAAAAGTAATTGCAGGAGGTATACATATAACAGCAGATCCAGAAGGAGCTGCAAACAGCTTTGATGCAATAATTATAGGAATGGCTGAGAGGGTTTGGAAGAAGGTTCTTAAGGATATAGAAAATAATTCAATTAAAAAAATATATTATGATATGGAAAATATTAATGGAAATGAAATAGTATCTCCTGATTATGGCATGATAGATAATAAGAAATATTTATATACTAATATAATCAGTACAAGCAGAGGATGCCCTTTTAAATGTGATTTTTGCTATAATAGCTGCACTAATTCCATTAAAACTTATATTAATAGGCCTATAGAGGATGTAATTGAAGACATTAAAGTACTAAAAACAAAACATATTATGTTTATTGATGATAATTTTATTGGAAATCCCAAATGGACTAAGGAATTATTAAAAGAAATGAAACCTCTAAAGTTGAAATGGAATGCAGCAGTTACGTCTAATATAGTGGACATGCCTGATGTATTAGATGAGATGAAAGAATCAGGATGTCAAAGCCTTTTTATAGGGTTTGAAAGTATAAATAGTAAGTCAATAGAGAGCGTACATAAAACTCAAAACAGTGTAAGTAGATATGAGAAGCTTGTTGATGAAATTCATAAAAGAGGGATAATGATAAATGCAAGCTTTGTTTTTGGATTAGATGAAGATGATGCAGAAATATTTAAGAGTACATTAGAGTGGATAGTTAAAAATAAAATAGAGACAGTAACGTCTCATATAATGACTCCTTATCCAGGCACAAAGTTATACGCATCATTATTAAAGGAAAATAGAATAGTAGATCATAATTTATCTAATTATAATACTTCCCATGTTGTATACAAACCAAAGAATATGACAGCAGAAGAATTATATGACGGCTATCTATGGATATATAAAGAAGTGTATACGCTTAAGAATATAATTAAGAGACTTCCTAAATCTAAAAAACAATGGATTCCATTTTTAGCTTTTAATTTGCTTTATAGGAAGTTTGGAAAGCTAACTGAGTTGGTATGTAACATAGTTTCATTTGAAGTTATAGGAAGGTTATCAAGATGGGTTGCTTATAGAATAAAGTAAGTGGCAAACTTTGAAAGTAAATGCCTTTACTTTATTGCACGTGTAGTAATTTGTAACTTTATAATTGTTTTAACATGATATTTTATAAGTTATAATTAGAGTAAGTTCATATGATGAATAAATAATGTAATATTTTTTGTTTTTATTATCATTTTTTTAAGTATATTTTTATTAATTTATAATAAATTAATAAATAGAAAATCAAATAATTAGAAGGGAGTCTATATAAGTAATGAAAAAACGAAAAATATTTAAGGTTTAAGGAGGACAGTTT
The DNA here is from genome assembly GCF_018223745.1 of Clostridium beijerinckii. NCBI lineage: Bacteria > Bacillati > Bacillota > Clostridia > Eubacteriales > Clostridiaceae > Clostridium > Clostridium beijerinckii. The sequence goes on along the minus strand of NZ_CP073653.1, from coordinate 3,455,030 downwards.
ATGAGAGGGTATTATGAGAAAACGCCAGAAGAGTCACTGGAAATGTTAGGAGTTACTAGAAATGGCTTAAATGATGAAGAAATTACAAAAAGACGAGAGAAATATGGTTTTAATGAATTAGAGGAAGCAGCAAGGAAAAGTCCATTTCGGGTTTTTCTTGAGCAGTTTAAGGACTTTTTAGTAATTATATTATTAGGAGCAGCAATCATTTCAGCTTTTCTTGGAAAGCTTGAAAGTACCATTGTTATAATGGTTGTAGTTATTATCAATTCAATACTTGGCACAATACAACATATTAAAGCAGAACAATCATTAAAGGGACTTAAGGCCCTTTCATCACCTGTAGCAAAGGTTTTTAGAAATGGTCAAAAGATTGAGATTCCTTCAAGAGAACTTTTAGTAGGAGATATTTTATATCTTGATGCTGGAGATTATGTTAGTGCAGATGGTAGAATTCTTGAAAGTTTTAGTCTTCAAGTGAATGAGAGTTCTTTAACAGGTGAGTCAGAAAGTGTTTTAAAATTTATAGATGTAATAAATAAAGATGATGTATCTATTGGTGACAGAAAAAACATGGTATTTTCCGGAAGCTTTGTAACTTACGGAAGAGGAGTTGTTTTAGTTACAAGTATAGGGATGAATACCGAAATTGGGAAAATAGCGAACTTGTTAGAAAGTGCAAAGGAAAAGAAAACACCGCTTCAAGTTGGTTTAGATAACTTCGGTAAAAAACTTGCTTTTGTCATTTTAATAATTTCAGCAATTATTTTTGGTTTAGATATATTTAGAGGGCGTAATATTATAGATTCTTTTATGTTTGCAGTATCTTTAGCGGTGGCAGCTATACCAGAAGCGCTAAGTTCAATAGTAACAATTGTTCTTGCACTTGGAACTCAAAAGATGGCTAAGAAAAATGCAATTGTAAGAAAACTTCATGCTGTTGAAAGTCTTGGAAGTATATCGGTTATATGTTCAGATAAAACAGGGACTTTAACACAAAACAAAATGACAGTACAGAAAGTTTTTGTTGATGGTAAAGTACTTGATCATGATAGTTTGGATCATGATAAGACTTTAGAGAAAAATTTAGTTTTAATGGCATTATTGTGTAATGATGCTGTTACAGTAGAAAATAAGGAAATTGGTGATCCAACTGAAGTTGCATTAGTTAATCTAGGTGAAGTATATGAACTAGATGAATTGATCATAAGAGATCAATATCCAAGACTTGGAGAAGTACCTTTTGATTCAGATAGAAAATTAATGAGTACTATTCACCAGTTTAATGATAAATACATAATGTTAACTAAAGGTGCATTAGATGTACTTTTATCAAGAACAGTAAAAGTTGAAACTTCAGAAGGAATAATGGATTTTACAGAAGAGCACAAAAAAGAAATTGAAGAGATAAATAGAAAATTTTCAATGGATGGGCTTAGAGTTTTGTCTTTTGCTTATAAGGAGATTTCAGAAGGAAAAGAAATTACTTTTGAAGATGAATATGATTTAATATTTGTTGGTCTTATAGCTATGATGGACCCACCAAGAAATGAATCGAAAGAAGCTGTTGAAAAATGCATTAAAGCAGGAATAAAACCTGTAATGATAACTGGTGATCATAAAATTACTGCATCTGCTATAGCTAAGCAAATAGGAATACTTAAAGATGAATCAGAGGCAATGGAAGGCTTTGAATTGGAGAAAATTAGTGATGAAGAGTTAAAAAACAAAGTAGATAAGATTTCAGTTTATGCTAGAGTATCTCCAGAACATAAAATCAGAATAGTAAGAGCATGGCAGGAAAAAGGAAATATTGTTGCAATGACCGGAGATGGTGTAAATGATGCCCCAGCTTTAAAGCAGGCGGATATAGGAATTGCAATGGGAATAACGGGGACAGAAGTTGCTAAAGATGCTGCTTCAATTGTACTTGCTGATGACAATTTTTCAACTATAGTAAAATCTATCTCAAATGGGAGAAGCATATATGCAAATATTAAAAATTCAATTAAATTTCTCTTATCAGGTAATACTGCAGGAATATTATCAGTATTGTATGCGTCAATAGGAGCATTACCAATACCTTTTGCAGCAGTTCACCTATTGTTTATTAATTTGGTTACAGATAGCTTACCAGCAATAGCAATAGGACTTGAGCCTCATAATGAGAACATAATGAAAGAAAAACCAAGAAATATAAATGTTCCAATACTTAATAAATCTTTTGCAATTGAAGTTATAATGGAAGGGTTGCTTATTGCAATAGTTACTATGGCGGCTTTTCACATAGGATTATATACAGGTGGTGCTGAGGTTGCAAGTACAATGGCTTTTGCAACTTTATGTTTATCAAGGCTGCTTCATGGATTTAATTGTAGATCTAAAGAATCGATTTTTAAAATAGGATTATTTACAAACAAAACTATATGGATTGCAGCAATAATTGGCTATTTGCTATTACTATTAGTTCTGACTTTTAGACCTTTAAGTGGAATCTTTGAAGTTAGTGCATTAAATTCAATGGAATTTAGTTATATTTATGGATTATCAGTTATCCCACTTATTATAGTTCAAATTTATAAATTATTATTTGTTAGAGATAAAGCATAAAAATGTTAAATTTATAGTTTAACTGTTTTGGATATCTAAGATATTATTATTTATATTCAATCAATTAGTTTAGGTGGTGGGAAGCTCTAATTTAGAGTATTCTCATCTTTTTTATAATTAGGAATATGCCTTGCATATTGATGCATTAAATATTAATGCATTAAGTTTTCGTTTTAGGTTATATATAAGATAGAAAGGTGGAAAAGCAAGTATGAAGAATAAAATTTTAAATCCATTTATATACTTTTTTAAAAATGAATCTTCAAGTGGCATAATATTATTAATTTCTGCACTTTTGGCAATGATAATCGCAAATTCTAAATTTGCGTCAATATATGAGAATACATTACATACTTATATAGCCATAGGATATATGAATCTTTCTTTGTCGATGTCAGTTCTTCATTGGATCAATGATGGATTAATGGCTATATTCTTCTTAGTTGTTGGTATGGAGATAAAGAGGGAAGTTGTGTTTGGAGAACTTAAATCTTTTAATAAGACAATACTTCCAATATCAGCGGCAGTAGGAGGGATGATTGTACCAGCAATTATATACGCTTTAGTTAATTATAAAGCAGTGACAATTTCCGGATGGGGAATACCAATGGCAACAGACATTGCATTTGCGTTAGGCATTCTTTCGTTAGTAGCTAAAAATGCACCAAAAGGAATAGTAGTTTTTCTTACAGCGTTAGCAATAGTTGATGATCTAGGAGCTATTATAGTAATAGCGATATTCTATAGCAATCAAATTTCATGGCTTTCACTTGCCATAGGCTTGATAATTTTTGTAATACTTCTAATAGCTAATAAATTACAAGTTAAATATAAATCATTTTACATTATTATGGGGTTAGTCTTATGGATTTTTATTTTGAAATCAGGTATACATGCAACAATTGCTGGAGTTTTACTTGGGATAGCATTACCTACGGGAAAAAATGTTAACGAGTTTAAAACATCAGTTTTATATAAATTTGAACATGCGTTAACACCTGTATCCAGCTTTATTATTATGCCGATATTCTCCATTGCAAATTCTGGCGTGGTGATTAGTGTGGATAGTTTATCAAATATAATATTTTCACCAGTTAGTCTAGGAATTATAGCTGGGCTTTTTGTTGGTAAACAAGTTGGAATATTTGGGATTTCGTATATTTTAGTAAAATTAAAGTGGGCTGAGTTACCATCTAATGTGACTAAAAGACATTTATATGGTGCGAGTATTCTTGCAGGCATTGGATTCACGATGTCGTTATTTATATCTTCTTTATCATTTACTGATGAAGGGACATTATCTTTGGCTAAGATGAGTGTTATGATTGTTTCAATCTTATCTGCTATATTTGGTGCAATAATTTTTAAATTAATAAACTTAAAGGATAACTATAAAGAGGAGAAGATTACAAATTAAATTACATTAAAATAAAGTGAAACTTAAGCTTCAGATAAGATTCTTTATTACAAAATTGAAGCTATTGTTTCACTTAAATTGTTTCTATTTTAAATAAACATAAAAATTAATTTTTTTTACCAATCAAGGTTTCAAACTTATTTAGGTCTTTATTGGAGCCAAGAGCTACTAAAATATCTGTACGTTTAATAATATAATTTGCAGAAGGAGAAACATCTATGCTTTTGTCATTTTTTATTGCAACTATATTTATACCATATTTACCTCTTATCTCAATATCTCTTATAGATTTGTTAAGCCATTCATCCAGTGGTTCAAGCTCTATCATGCTATAGTCTGAAGGCAGCTCTATATAGTCTAGTATATTAGAAGATACCAAATGATGAGCTACTCTAATTCCCATATCTTGTTCAGGTAAAATGACTCTGTCTGCTCCAATCTTATATAGAATTTTAGCATGTAAGTCACTAGTAGCTTTTCCTACTATATATTTAACTCCCATTTCTTTAACTAATAGGGTTACCATAGTACTAGCTTGAATATTAGTTCCAATTGTTACTATTGCTACATCAAAGTTTCTAAGACCTAAAGTTTTTAATACATTTTCATCGGTTGCATCCAATTGAATAGCATGAGTAACATTATCTGCGATTTCTTGAATTCTATCTTCATTAATATCAATAGCCAATACATGTTGACCTAAATTATATAATGTTGTAGCTATTGAAGTGCCAAATCTTCCAAGTCCAATTATAACAAAATGCTTATTTTTCAAGTTATGACCTCCTATCCAATTAATATTTTTCCTTCAGGATATTTAAGTTTATTTTTTTTCTTTTTATTAATAACAGCTAATAGGACTGTTAAAGGACCAACTCTGCCAAGATACATAGTTATAATAAGAGTTACTTTAGAAATAGAACCTATATTTTGAGTGACTCCAGTAGTCAGTCCAACAGTTGCAAAAGCTGATGTAGCTTCATACAGTAAATTTATGAAAAGTTCCTTTGGTTCCGTAATAGTAAGAATTATAGTTACTATTAACACTAATATCGTAGCAATAGATAATAGAGTAAAAGCTTTATATACAGTTCCCTTGGAAAATCTTCTGCCAAATACTTCAGTGTCTTCTCTTCCATTTAGCACTGACACTAAAGTAAATAGAAGTACACCAAAAGTAGTTACCTTAAGTCCTCCAGCTGTTGAACCAGACGCGCCGCCAATAAACATTAATATAATAGTTATAAATTTACCAGCCATAGTCATTCCATCAGTTGAAATACTATTGAATCCTGCAGTTCTTGGGGTAACAGAAGCAAAAAAAGCATTAAGAACTTTATCTCTAAAATTCATGGCTCCAAGAGTTTTTTGATTTTCATACTCAATAAAAAATATAAGTAAAAAACCAAAAATAATTAAAGCTACTGTTATGTAAAGTACAATTTTTGAATGAATCGAAAGTTTTCTGTTTTTTTTATAATTATATATTTCAAGTGAAACGGTAAATCCAAGCCCGCCAATAATTATAAGTGCACTTATAGTTAATAAAACAATAGGGTTGCTAGAATAACTAACTAAACTAGTATAATTTCCAAATAAATCAAAGCCAGCATTGCAAAATGCAGATATTGAATGGAATATGCTGTAGAATATTCCGACTTTTAATCCAAACTGTTGTATAAATTGTGTTGATAATAATACTGCACCTAGGCTTTGTATAATTATTGTGAACCCCAAAATATATTTAACCATCTTTACAAGCCCCTGTATGCTAAAAGTATTCATTGATTCCTGCATTATAAGTCTATCTTTAAGAGTAATCTTTTTTCCTAAAATTATTGCTATAAAAACAGTAAAAGACATGAATCCAAGGCCACCAGTTTCAATTAAAAGCATTATTACTATTTTGCCGAAAATACTCCAATAAGTGCCTGTATCTAAAGTTACAAGTCCTGTAACGCATACAGCTGAAGTTGATGTAAATAGTGAATCTAGAAAATTAGTATATTCGTTATTTGCTGATGAAATTGGTAAACTAAGTAGGATCGCACCAATTGAAATAACTAGCACGAAGCCTATTGCGAGTATTTGAACAGCACTAAGTTTTGGCTTTTTCATTAAAGCTTCTGTCATGTGTACCTCCTTAAGATTAATAAACTTGTAATTTATTATATATATATATTTCCCCATATTCATATTGGAAATATACAAAAATCTTTTTATTCTCTAGGAATTTATATTGAAGCCAATAAGATAAATATCCGATTTTGTAGTCATATATGCTAAGTATTTATTTGTATTTTAGCATTTTCTGAGTTTATTTCAATGTAATTATTTGTAATGTTAATAATATTAGGATTGAAATTTGACAGAAATATTATCGAAATATGATAGTGTTATCAAACGTTGAATAATGATAAGATTTTTATGGATAATTAGAGCCTTATTTCAAAATATTTACGTATTCTATCTATTAATGTATACTTGTATTGAGTACATATTAGATAATATTTTGTTATGAGGGAGTGATAATATGAGTAAATATAGAAGTTCGTACTGTAAAATTTTCATCAACACAGATGAAGAAAAAGAAGTTATATTGAATTTAATTGAAAAAATAACAATGGGTAGTAAAAAAAGATGGACAATCATCTCGGATTTAATGAAAATAGAATTGATAAACAATGAAGATTTTAGTGAAGAAAAAAGTGTTAAAGAAGAAGACGGTTTTCTATACTCAAAATATTATCTTGGTATTGAGCCTGGAGAAGGTATAAAGGAAGAACAGTATATTACAGGAGTAATAATCTTGCTGGAAAATCTAAGATCATCAGGATACAAGGTAGTTGCTTCCTGTGATTTTCAAAATGAACTTTCCAAATAAAGATATATGTAAATTAATTTAATTAGTTCTTTTAGTAAAATTGAAAGAGATAGCAGACATATCAGGTTAATGATAATAATGCTATCTCTTTATTTATTGAAAATAGGAAATCGTATTTTAATTATTGACACAATTTTTGAAAAACATACATTGTAAAAGCCTATTTTATGATAGCAATCTTAATTAAAGTTTGAGTTTTTTTGAATGGAAGACTATAAATAAAACTAGCTGATTGTAGCATGTCCAATGTTTTTAGGTAAAAATATTACTTCGATTACTGGATATAACATCAATAGACCAAGGAAAACAAAGCCTAATTTATAAGAGATAGTAATTGAAAAGAAAATCTGTAGTAAATTAACAACAACTGTAATAATTGATATACCCATTCCTTGTGCTAATGTTGAAACTACAGCATTCAAAGTATTTGCACTATTCCTATCTTGAGGGGCTATTTCAGAAAAGCTTAGTCCATTGTAAGCAGTTAAGGCTAATGAACGTCCTACACCTGAAACTAGCGCAAGAAACATTATCCAAGCAGGAAAAGTATTAATTTGAATGAATGCTAAACCAATTGATGTAACAAACACCATTCCAAATGATGATAATAGTGCACCGCGATAGCCTAATTTACGAATAATTATATTTGTAAAAGGTTTAATTCCAATGTTTCCAACAAAAATAAATAGCACATAACTACCTGCTTTTACTGCTGACCATTGAAAGACTGTTTGTAAAAAAATTGTTAATATGTACGGTAATGCTCCAACACATAGCCATAGAACAGATCCACTTGTCTGGAATATTCTAAAAGAAGTTATTTTTAGCGAATCAAGTGAAAATAGTGGATTATCTGATTTTTTTAAGTGCTCGAAAACTATAAATCCAAGTATTATTCCTAAAATTACTAATCCTAGCGCGCTAAACCAATAATCTTTTCCGTGAGTGGCTATTTCTGCTCCAACTAAAATTATGCCAGATGAAAGTGCAATTTCTATAAATCCTATAAGATCAAATGAAGTTTTATTCTTTACTTTATCAATATCAATTAATTTTGCTCCTATTAATGCTGTAATTAAACCTATTGGTACATTAATTAAAAAAATCCATTGCCAGTTCCAGTAGGTAACAATAAATCCACCAACTAAAGGTGCTATTGCTGGTGCGATGAGTGCTGGCCAAATCAAGTAACTAATCATTTTTAATAGCTGTGAAGCTGGTGTTTTTTCTAACACAATCAGTCTTGCGGTAGGTGTCATCAATGCACCAGAAATTCCTTGTATAATTCTCATTATCAAAAGGAAAGAGAAATTAGGCGCTAGTGCACTGCTTAAGGAACTAATGGTAAAGAGGATGACAGCAATAATCCAAATTTTCTTTTTCCCAAATTGATTAGCCATCCATCCACTTAAGGGAATAAAAATCGCAACTGTGATCAAATACACACTAACGAGTAAAGCAATTGTTGATGAACCCGTATGAAAATATTGGCCCATTTTAGGTAGTGCAGTTGTTACAATTGTTCCATCTAAAATCTCCATAAAGAGACTAGCAGCCATTAATAAGGCTATTTTTATTTCTTTTGTCATTCTCATCACCATTCTTTCTTCAGTTCATGTTTAAACTCTTTAATCCAATCAATTGCAACATTTGCCTGCTGTAGTCGCAATTCAAACCTTTTACTTGCATACCAGTGATCTTTTGAATTTTCCTCAGCTAATTTTTTTAGTGCAAATTGCGTATCTTCAATTATCTCTCTTTGTTCTTGATCGAATTGATCCAATAGTTGCATTTGTTCGTCTAGTGTAAGGTGCTGCATTACATCAAGTTTAATTAAATATATATCAGCAGTATGGGCTCCACTTGGAACAGGCATGTTCATTAGCACAAAAAAACGTTCTTTTCCTTTTTCCGTAATTGTAGCCATTTTCTTATTTTTTCCGTGTGATTCTACGTTAGTTATATCTAAAAAACCATCATTCTCTAATTTTTCAAGCAATGGATAAATTACTCCATAGCTGACTTTACGATGACGTCCTAAAGAAGCTTGTAAGGCATTACGTAGATCATAACCACTTTGTGGTTCTTCCATTAATTCACCTAAAATAAAAAGTTCATTCATTATTTTTATTTCCTCCAATATATCTTTTAGATATATCAAATATATATCTAAAAGATATATATTGCAAGTTATTTGTATAAAAAACTTTTGAAATCAGAAAAAATTATTGAAAAATGAAATTTTGGAGTTGTTTAGTAGGATATTAATACTATTTAAGCAATAGATAATGTGTTTTTGTTATTCAATACAAGGTAATGATAATCATTGTCAAATACAATTTGCAGTGATATACTTAAAATAAATAAATTTACATTAATTAAAGGAAGGTGTTTTTATGGCAACATATATATTAAGTGGAATAATACTTTTGATTATAGTTTTTTCAGTTAGGAGCTTTATAGAAAAATTAAGATTTGGATGCTGTGGGGGAACTATAGAAAAGAGTACAAAGAGAAAGAAGATAAACAAAAAGGAGTTATCAGAGTATCAGATATCAAAGACTATATATATTGAAGGTATGACATGTGGAAATTGTGCTAATCATGTTGAAAATGCTATTAACAGTTTGGAGAATGTATATGCAAAGGTTGATTTAAAGAAGAACTTAGCAAATGTTAGAATGAAAGTAGATATAAGTGAAGAAATACTCAAAGGTGCAATAAGTAAGGCAGGATACAGTGCAAAATACATAGATGAAAATTAATAATTAGTAAAGTTTGTCTTAAGGTAATGGGACAAGTTAATATTTAATATAGAACACTTACAGAAATGTAGGTGCTTTTTTGATATAAAAACTTGAAATAAGATAGGTACAATATGGTAGATGAATTTATTTGAAGCACTAGTTCTCGTAAAATGATTGATAAATAAAATTACAATATAGAAATAATTGCGTCTTATAGAACAATAAACGTAACTGATGATACATACTATTTTTCAGTATTATGATATTATATTTTCCAAAAGATAGGATAGGAGAATTTTTATGACAAGATATGAAAAGCAGAGAAATTTTTTGAAATCTAATTTTAACGAATTCAAAAATATAAAAACTGATAAAATGAAAGGTATACCTCAGCCAGATAGTATAAAATCTTATGATTCGCAATCTAAAATTGTTGTCTTACCAAGGGTAAGTGAAGAAACTGTAACGAATTCTAATATTTATAAGTGCATAGGTAATAGAAGAAGTACAAGGCTTTATGCTGAAAAGTCTATGAATCTTGATGAATTGTCGTATTTATTATGGTCTACTCAAGGAATTACAGAAACTAATAAAGCCGGTTTAACTTTAAGAACAGTTCCTTGTAGTGGGGCAACGCATTCTTTTGAAACATATTTATTTATTATGAATGTTGATGGGATACAAAAAGGTATTTATAGATATCTACCAGTAGAGCATAAACTTTTATTCATGTTTGAATTAGATGAAATTGACAATAAAATAGATGAAATTACTTTAGACCAGCCTTTTGTACCTAACTTTGCAAAGAAAGCGGCTGTATTATTTGCTTGGAGCACGACTCCATATCGTTCAGAATGGAAGTTTGATATTACGGCACATAAAAAGATTTTAATAGATGTTGGCCATGTATGCCAAAATCTTTATTTAGCAAGTGAATCGATTAAAGCGGGAGCATGTGCTATAGGTATTTATGATCAAAAGATGATAGATACACTTTTGGGGCTAGATGGAGATGAAGAATTTATTATATATCTTGCAGCTGTTGGAAAAAAGAAAGAATAAAAAGTTAAACCAGTGAGACATAAATGATATATCTCACTGGTTTTGTTTTAATTAGGTTTTTATATGTTTTCTGTGATTTTACTAATTCCTACTCTTGCGATAAATTCATTAAAAGTCTCATTCTCCAACTTGCTTTTTTCAAAGAAAGTTACTATTTTCTCAAGAACTATATGAACCTCAGTAGATTTTACACGGTAGTTTAGATTTTCTGCAAACTGCCCGCCATTGTTTAATGTACCACCAAGCCATATGGTAAAGGCTTCCTCACAGCTATCTTCAGTTTTTATTAATGCACCTTGGAGGCTGATATCAGCTATATGTTTTTGTCCACAAGAATTAGGACAACCTGTAAAATGGATACGCAACGGTGTATCTAGTTTAATTTTAGAATCAAGATATTCGATCACTTCTTTAGCACGTTTTTTTGTTTCAACAATAGCTAAATTGCAGAATTCTTTACCCGTACAAGAAACTGTATATCCTGTAAAAATACTTGGATTTGGAGAAAGTTGTTTAAATACATCTTTTTTTAATAGAGAAGGTATCTCTTCATCACTTATACCTGTAATAATTAAATTTTGTGATAGTGTAGTTCTAATTTTTCTATCTCCGTATTTTTCTGAAATATCGGCAAGTTCTAAAAGTTGATCACAAGTGATTTCTCCAAGTGGTAAACTAACACCAATATAGCTTTTGCCATCTTCATTTTGGGAATGTACTCCAAAATAATAAGATGCATTCCATGAAGCTAATTTATCATCACCTGAGCTTGGCATATCCCCAGTGAATTCTAATAATTTATTCTTGAATTTTTCTGCTCCCCAGTCAGCTACTAAAAATTTTAAGCGGGCACGAGTACGTTTTTCCCTATATCCATAATCTCTAAAAATAGTACATACACCTTCAGCAACTTTTAGTACATCTTCTGGTTTAACAAATATATCTAGTTTTTGTGCTAAATGAGGGCTTGCTGAAAGTCCTCCTCCAACCCATACGTGGAAACCAATTACGCCTTGATTATCAATTTTTTTGTTGCTGGAGTAAAGGCAAGATCATTAATTTGTGCATGAGCTGCATTATGTATACTAGCTGATATTGATATTTTAAATTTTCTTGGTAGATTAGAAAAATCCTTGTTTAATAAGAAGAAATTATTAACTTGTTCTACAAGTTCAGTTGTATCCATAAGTTCATCTTTATCAATTCCAGCAAGAGGATTTCCAACTATCGTTCTAGGGCAATCGCCACAAGCCTCAAAAGGACTTAGGCCACAAGCTTCTAATCTTTCATAAATAGAAGGTAAATCTTCTACCTGAACCCAGTGAAATTGTATAGCTCCTCTTGTAGAGACGTTTGCAATTCCATGCCCATAATCTTTAGCAATCCCTGCTAAAACTTTTGCTTGCTCTGAAGTCATTATTCCAGAATTAATACGAACTCTCATCATAAAGTATCCCTCTCTTGGCTTTTGTTCGTAAACGCCAGCCCATTTAAATCTATTCATATCTTTAGGCGTTATTGAATCATAACCTTCCTTCGAGTATTTGTCAATTATAGTTTCAATTACATCTAAGCCATCCTTTTCAAGTTTTATAATTTCTACGTCATTTAGTCTTTGATTTTTAGCCCAAATAGCTTGGTAAGACATATAGCTCCCTCCTTATCTTATTGCTCATTTTTAATATATCTATATCCTTTGTTTATTCCATCTCCAAAATATAAAAGGTTATCAAATTTTGAAATATTTAATCTGTTTTCATCATCTAAATATTCCTTTGAAATAATCCTGCCCTTTATAATTCCAAGAATATTAGTAATACCTGCATAGGCATCCTTTTCGATAACATCTGTTAAAGTACATTCTATAGTAATTGGGCATTCTTCAATGATTGGCGCGTTTACAATTTTAGATTTAGAATAAGTTAATTTGGTAGCGTCAAACTTTTGAACTTCATGACCAGATTTAGTTCCGCAAAAGCTAATTTCTTTCCTAAGTGAACTGTCAGGGATATTAATTACAAAATCACGAACTTCTTTAATTTGATTAATTGCATATCCTTTGCTACTAAATCCAAGAACTACCATATCTTTAAGGCTATAGGAAGATGAAAGAGTAGTTACATTTGGAAGCCCATTTTTATCAAAAAAACTTATAAGAATTACAGGAAATCCGTAATACATTTTTTCATAGTTAACATTTATTTTTTCCATTTCTATATTCCTCCTAAAAACTTTGCTTATATAACTTTATAACATAAATGATAATGGTGCCGTGATATAAATCACTTAACTATTAACTAAAGAGGCCATTTTATAACTTTGAATATCTATAGCAACATCAAGACTAACGGATAATAGAACAAGAACAGGCTAACTTCAAGAGATGACTTTTCTGCATTATAAGCTGAAACAGTTGTAACAAAACTTACAACAACTAAATAAGAATATCTTACAACCTATAGATTTACAATTACTGAAAATTTAGTGAAATATGATTTAAATCACATTCTTTTTGAATATTTTAGCTTAAAATTATATTAAGAAACAGAGTTGATCAATTGGTACTAGAAGTTTCTATCTAGCTAAGGGCATGAACGAAGAAGCAGGGTATAAAAATAATACAATATATAATTTAAGAAAAATCGATATATTTGAAAGAATTTAGGAGTGAGCTGAATGAATCTATTTAGAAATAAGAAAATTAAAGATTTGGAAAATAAGCAATCAATGGATGGTGAAAAAACAATAATAAAGGCAAAAATATTACAAGATAATACTAGTAATTTTCTTCAGAAAATGAGTGGATTATTAGCGGGGATTGTAAAACAACATCATAGAGTAGATGATCAACATTATGTTTTAGGAAAGCTTGCTGATGAAGTGAAGGAACATATGAATGCGATTTCTAGTTTGACAGAAAATACTAATGACTTGACAGATAAATTATATCTTGAAGGGAATAATCTTATCGAAATTACAAAAGATACGGTTAATAAATCATATGAAGGTAAAAGTGCTATTGAGGAAATTGTCAAAGTAGTAAGATTTCTAGAAGATGAGAATAGGAATAATACTGAAAATATAAATGAATTGGCAAGACGGTTTAGTAAAGTCAATGAGGTTGTAAAGTTAATAACGAATATAGCCAATCAAACTAATTTACTGGCTTTAAATGCTGCAATAGAAGCAGCAAGGGCTGGAGAACAAGGGAAAGGATTTGCAATAGTTGCGGGTGAAATAAGAAATCTAGCAGAAATGACTAAGCAAAGTACTAAGGATATTTCAGTGTTAATTGGTAATATAGAAGATGAAACAAATATTGTTATAAATAATTCAGATAAATCTAAAGAAGTTATTGCTAAAGGGGTTAATGCATCAGTGAATGCGGCAGAAAAGATAGAAGAAAGCTTATCTTCTATAGGAAAAGTTGAGCAGGAAGTAAGGAAAGTAATAGAAATTTTAACAAATCAAAAACAACATATCGAAAATATGAGTAAAGAAATAATAAATGTGGATGAAATTTTAAGAGTAACATCAAAAACTATAACAAATCACATAGAAGAGGCAAGTATTGTAGATAGGCAATTAGAAGAAATGAAAATGCAATTAGAATCTTATAGTTAAGAAAGGAATTTCATAGTATTTTTTATATCATTTAGTAACTTCTGAAATTTTATTCTTACTTTATAAGTTATACAAAAACGTAAATTTAATATAATAAGCTAAAGAATAAAAATATATGAACATTATTATACTACTAGACATATTTTATATTATAAAGATTTGCTCTCTAGTAATGAAATATTAAAGCTAAAAGAATATTAGAATAAAATTAATATTAATCAGGAGTGTGAATGTATTATGGCAAATTCATTAGTGTCTCCAAGAAGAATAACTGTTGAGGCAGGCGAAACTTTTTGTGTTAGAATCCGTTCAGTAAGTGAAGGATCCACAGGATATCATTGGGAACTTGTTTATGATATTCCTAATAATATAGAGTTTTTAAGTCAGGAATGGATACCAGATAGTAATGCAATTGGTAGTCCTGGAACAGCTGTATTTAAATTTAAAGCACTTTATTCAGAGAAAGCTTCTCAAAAATTAGTATTTGTTCAGATAGCACCTGATAGTACAATTGCCGATTCACTATCAGTAAGTGTACGTGTTATTCCAAGAAACGCTAATTGTTAATAATACTAGAGGTTATATCATAATAAATTTGATATAGCCTCTTCTTTTTATGTATTATGTTTAGTGTAATTAAAAAAATGAATATTACGTAATAAAATTGACTCATAGTGCGTAGAAAAACGAGTACCTCAAAACAATTAGAAATTATCTTGAGACACCCATGTTAATTTAATATTAATGGAATTTGTTTATAAAATATATTAGCTTAATCCCATACCTTTTCTTTTTGCAATAATATGGGCTTCAATATTTTCAGCTACTTCAATAGGATTATCACCTAAAGCTATTTTACCACCAGTTACATCTTTTGCTTTTTCAGTCAAAAGTTCAACTAATTGAGGAGCACCGGTCATAAAAGGAGTAGGAGATAAATGAGTATAAGTACCATAAGCTAGTGCAAAAATTCCATCTATAGTTGCTTTTTGTTCCATCCATTCTGGAGCAGTAACAGCTATTGGAAGATCGGCTACATCAACATCTAAGTGATCTGCAAGAGCAGTAACTAACATTGAAATTCTTCCAGTATCTGTACAAGTACCAAAGCTTAATACTGGAGGTATTTTTAGCAAGTTACACACTTCTTTTAAACCTTCTCCAGCCATTTCATTTGCGGCTTCAACAGTACATAGTCCAGCTACTTCAAGAGCATGGTTTCCGCATCCGCCACTAACTACTAATATATCGCGTTTTATAAGTTCTTTTGTAAGGTTTATAGTCATAGAATCTTGAGGACCGTTTCTTAGAGTTGAGCAATTTGCAAGAGCTACAACTCCTTTAATTTTTCCAGCAGCTATTACATCTACTAATGGGTCAAGTTTGTTTCCAAGAGCACCTAAAACAGCTTCAGTTGAAAAACCAGCTATAGCTTTTTGAGTTTTCTTTGGAACTAATGGTTCAATTTTTCTTTCTTTTCTCTTTTTAAAGTTTTCAATAGCAAGTTCAATTAATTTATCCGCCATTTTATCAACTTCTGAAGGTTCATAAGGAATCTTATGTTCAATACCAGGTAAATCAATTATAGTACTTACAGATACTAAAGTAACTTGGTATTTTTCAGCGTACATATCTATGGCTGGAGGTGAACAATTTTCTTCCATTGCAAACACGTCAACAGTACCAGTAGCAAGTAATGGCTCTATAGTAAGCCAATTACCCATGTGACCTACAAAAACTTCATCCATTTCAAATCTTTGAAGTAATTCTTGACCTGTTTCTATGGAACCAACTATTCTAAGGCCTTTGGCACCTGCAGCTTTTGCCATGTCTTGAACTTCTTTTGTTCTTGCTTTTAATATTGTTGCAACTCCAGGCCAAGGTTGGTGACCGTTAAATACAACATTTACATAATCTGGGTCCATAATTCCTAAATCCATGTTAACTTCATGTGGAGTAGGAGTTCCAAATAGTATATCTTGAACCATTTCAAGCCCTATTTGAGTATTGTAAATTGTAGCGATTCCAAGTCTAAGAGCTTTCATTGCAAGTGAGACATGACTTCCATCTACGTTTGTAAGACAGCTGGCTACACAGTTTTGTTCTTCGTGTACTGTACCTGCTGGGTATATAGCTAATTTTCTCCATATTTCCTTTCTTTTCTTAGGGGCAAAAGCTTCTACCATAACATTTTTATCTTCTGAATCTATCTTTTGCTGATCTTCAAGCAATACTGCTAAGTCGATTGCCATTTTGTTAACTTCTTGATTTGTATCGATTCCAACTTTTTCACACATCCATTTTAATTTATCTACATCAGTAATTTTAAATGGAGTTTTTCCTTCTCCAGTAGCTTTTAAGGTTCTAAAAGCTTCATAAGCATGATGACTATATGTACCAGCCCCCATTATATTTTTTAGGAGAAAGTTTCTCATAGCCATAGCATTAGGGTCTATTCCGCAGACACCTTTTTCTTGGCCACCTTTTTCGTTAATTCTACAAGGACCATTTGAACAGAGTTGACAGCTTACCCCTTTAAGACAAAACGAACATCTTATCTTTTCTTGAGAAGCATATCTATCAAATACATTTGATAATTTATCAGCTCTTATTCTTTTTACCATCTCCTCTACAGAATCATGATAACTTACTCTTCCGTTAAATCCTTCTAATTCTTCTAGCATTTTTTCACTCACTAAAATTTCACTCCTTCAACTTTCCTATATGAAAGAAAATTAATAGAAATACAAGCATATTATTTTCTTTCATGCGTCTATTAATATCGATATTAACTTTTCCTATTTAGGAATTAATTATGTATATAATTTTTAAGTTTAAGGAGATATATGGCATGTGGAACTAATAGTTGCGATACAGGGAGCAGATGAATTTGTGATAAAGTAAAAGAAGCTAGAAATCTGGCTGATTTTGCTTTGTTTAAAACATAATATTATTTAGGAATTAAGTCTATTTGAATTATAATTCTGGCATTGGAATATATATTTTAAAATCTAAGTGCTACAAGCCCTAAGTATAATATACTAGGAAACTACGTATATTAAGGATTAAATTATACATTTTATAGAAATCATGAAGTGGAATTTAACAAATGGGAGGAATTAGAATGAAGAAACTTAGAGATGGAGTATATTGGGTTGGAGCAACTGATTGGAAAGTAAGACATATTCATGGAAATGAATTATCTACACATAGAGGAAGTACTTATAATTCATATCTTATTAAAGATGAAAAAACTGTTATTATAGATACTGTATGGGAACCTTTAACTGAGATGTTTCTTGAAAATTTGAGAGAGGTAACTGATATATCAAAGATTGATTATGTTGTTATGAACCATGGGGAACCTGATCATTCAGGAGCGTTACCTGCATTAATGGAGCATATTCCTAATGCAACAGTTTTTGTTTCTAAAAAAGGTTTAGAGTCAATACAGAAGCATTATCATAAGGAGTGGAATTTTAAGGTCGTTTCCACAGGGGAGAAGATAAATATAGGTAAAAATAATCTTGTATTTATAGAAGCTCCTATGCTTCACTGGCCTGATAGCATGTTTACATATCTTACTGGAGAAAATATATTGTTTTCTAATGATGCATTTGGACAGCATTATGCATCTTCGAGCATTTTTAATGATGAAGTAGATGAAACAGAAGTTAATCAGGAAGCTCTTAAATATTACGCAAACATACTTACTCC
Source organism: Clostridium beijerinckii (assembly GCF_018223745.1). Lineage (NCBI taxonomy): Bacteria > Bacillati > Bacillota > Clostridia > Eubacteriales > Clostridiaceae > Clostridium > Clostridium beijerinckii. The sequence continues at coordinate 3,436,969 of NZ_CP073653.1, read as the reverse complement.
TTTTAGTAAACTGGTTACAAAAAAAATAGACGAACTTAAAAAACTTGGAGTACCTGTAGATATGATAGCTCCAGCTCATGGCATCATTTGGAGAAAAGATCCAATGATGATAGTGGAGAAATATTATGAGTGGGCAGCTGGAAAATCAAATAAAAGTGTAGTGGTTGCATATAATTCAATGTGGGGGGCTACTCATAAAATGGCTGAATTTATAGGCAAAGGCCTAGGAGAAGCAGGGGTAGAATATAAAATATTTAATGTCGCAACTTCAGATAAAAGTGATATATTAGCCGAAGTTTTTAAATCAAAGGGAATAATACTAGGATCATCAACAGTTAATAGTGGAATTTTAACGTCTTTATTACCTCTTATTGAAGACTTAATTGGATTGAAGTTTAATGAGAAAGTAGGTGCAGCTTTTGGAAGCTATGGATGGGGTGGAGAATCAACAGATATTCTTACAAACTATTTAACAAAGGCTAAAATTAAAGTTGTTGAAGATGGATTAAAGTTTAAATATATGCCAAATGATGACGAACTTGAAGAGTGCATAGCCTTTGGAAAGAATTTTGGTCAGAAAGTGTTAGAAGAATTTTAAATATTAATAATAGTTTGATTAAATAGTGGGTGAGACACATATACTAAGCAAATAAATGTTATATTTAATATCAAAAGGATCTTAGGAAAGAAAGGCTGTTTTGTGCCTAATCTCACAAGATCCTTTTGATGTAGATTATAGATGAAAAATATCTACGGCAACTTTGGGCACTTTATTTCTTTTCATGCGCCTTATTTTAAATTGCACTAAACAATAAATCACTAGTATAGGTAACTATTCTATCAATGCTCTTTAGGTTGTCTTCTTTTGATGAAAATCTAATTCTTAGAGGTAATTCTATATCAGTCATACCAGTAGATTTAATTATATCAGAAGTATTTAATGATCTTAAATTAGTTTTATTTAAATAGTCTTGTATAACCTCTATAGCCTCTCCACTCCAGCCATAAGAACCAAATGCTGCGCCTAGCTTGTTTTCTAAATTTAGAGTTTTAAGATTCTTTAGTACCTCTTCCATATTTCCAATCATGTCACCATATTTAGTTGAGCTGCCAAAGAAGATTGCGTCAGCTTCATTAATAGCATTCATTATATTATCCATTGCATCTTTATTTACATCAATAATATTTGAAGTTATATTTTGCTCTTCAAACTTTTCTTTAAAAATGCCTGCAATCTTTTTTGTATTACCTGTCATAGTAGAGTATAGAATAAGTGCTTTTTTATCTAGCTCTGTATTTTTGCTCATATTATCATAAATATCTATAAAGCTTTGGACTTCATCTCTAATAATAAATCCATGAGAAGGAGCTATCATCTTTATATCTAAATCTTTGATTTTTTCAATCATTTCTTGAACATATCTTCTGTGAGGATGCATTATCAATTTATAATAAGTAATAAAGTCTTCCTTTATGTCTACTTGAGCTAAGTCATTGAAGTATTCATAATTGGCTACATGAGTACTGAAAATATCACAAGGAAATAAAATTTTATTATCTTCGCAATAAGTTATCATAGTTTCTTCAGTATGAAGATATGGTGTTTGTATAAATTTAAGAATTTTGCCTCCTATATCTAAAGTATCACCATCACTTACAACCAAAAATTCTCTATTATGAAGCCTGTACATCTCTTTAAGTTCATTTACAGCCGGCTCTGTGCATACAATTACAGCATTTTTTGCTTTGGCTGCTAAGCTTCCAAGGGCACCAGAATGATCAGGTTCTGTATGATTAATTACAATATATTTAATTCTATTAAGTTCAATCTTATTATTTAAGTTTTGTACAAATTCTCTTCCAAAACTCATATCAACAGTATCAATTACTGTAGGCTTTTCTGTCATTAATAAATAACTGTTATAAGTAGTTCCTTTAGTTAAAGTTAACCTATGAAAAGGCACATCTCTATCATCTACTTTACCAACCCAAAATATATTTTTACCTAGCATAATGTTTTGTTCCATAATATAAAACCTCCATAATTTGTGTTTATTTTTATATTTCAATTAGTTTTCTAAGTTGTTGTCTTTCGATGATTTTATTTTATATCCATATCAATTATAAAAATATGATTCAAATCAAAATATTAAGATTAAGTTTTCATGAGTTTTTTATTATAATGATACTAAGGAGAATATTACTTGAGTGGTTTTAGTTAGAATTAAATATACACGGGACACAACTTAAAGTAAGATAGTATTTGTAGATATATCTTATAGATAGGAGGATTTGTTATGAATATTCACTGTGGTAATTGCTGCAATAATTGTAGGGGAGGACTTTGTGCTAGTAAGGTTCCAATATTTGAAAATTTAAATAGAGACGAATTAGTGGAGATTGTAAATAAAATTAATCATAAAGAATTCAGTAAAGGCGATGTTATTTTTACTGAAGGTAATATAGCTAATACACTTTATTTTATAAATGAAGGAAAAATAAAATTATATAAATATACTAAGGATGGTAAGGAACAGATACTACATATACTTTCAGAAGGAGATTTCTTTGGGGAATTAGAACTTATAAAACCATCTAAATATGGATTTAATTCTAAAGCTATAGAGGATGCTAAAATATGTACTCTTACTAAGGAGGAAATGAAAGATATAATGATGAAGAATCCTGAGATTGGAATAAAGGTATTAGAAACAGTAGGAGAGAGATTATCAAAAGTTGAAAATCTTGTTCAGAATTTAGCAACTAACGATGTTGACTCAAGAATGGCTTATTTAATTATAGAGCTTATGGAGAAGTATGGAGAAAATGTTGAAGGTAATATTTCTGTAAAACTACCCATATCAAGGGAAGATATGGCGAGTTATATTGGGGTGACGAGGGAGACCATAAGCAGGAAATTAAAGAAATTAGAAGATGAAAATCTAATAAAAATAATAGGAACAAAAACAATAATCATTATAGATGAAGAAGGCTTGAAGAACTATATATAAAATAAATATTCATTATTGCTTATTAATGTAATAATGAATATTTATTTTTATATAGATATCAAACTTGCGTATATCAGATTTTTTCTTGATTTGATTTCAATCACATTTTATTTAAATTAATAAAGTTATACTTATATCAAGAAATAGATAAAAAATAAATTTTTAGGAGAAAAGTGATTGGAGGAAGTTATATGAAAATTGTATATTTTAGTCAAACAGGAAATACAGAAAAAATGGCAAACTTAATTCTAGAAGGAATAGAATCAGAGGGGAAGAAAGCCGAATTAGTTGAAGTATCAAATGCAACACTTGATGATGTTAATAATGAAGAAATACTTATTTTAGGATGCTCAGCTTATGGATCAGAAGAATTAGATGAAAGTGAAATGGAACCTTTTGTTAAATCATTAGAAGGAAGTTTGCAAGGAAAGAAAGTTGCTCTTTTTGGTTCATGGGGATGGGGCAATGGTGAATGGATGACAGAATGGGAAAAGAGAATGGAGTCATATGGTGCTATATTAATAAACGAAGGTTTAACCGTGCAGGAATCTCCTGAAGGTGAAGATGAAGACAAATGCAGAGATTTTGGAAAATTAATAGCAAAATAGGAATAACAAAAACCATGCAATAAGGAGATTTATCTCCCTTATTGCATGGTTTTCAATTTTATACAGTGGCTTTATGCATTTTGCAATAGTTCAAATACTTGTCCAACTTTAAAAGTTTAGCCTAATATTTGTTTTAAATCCTCATCAGGAGTACTGATTGGTTTAAGATCGAAATTATCAACTAAGAAATTTAATACATTAGGAGTTAAGAAAGCAGGTAAGCTTGGCCCGATATACATTCCTTTTACGCCTAATGAAAGTAATGCTAGTAAATCACATACAGCTTTTTGTTCATACCAAGACAATACTATTGATAAAGGTAAATCATTAACTGTACAGTTAAATGCATCAGCTAAAGCTAAAGCTATTCTAACTGCTGAGTATGCATCATTACATTGTCCAACATCAAGCAATCTTGGAAGTCCTGCAACTTCACCAAATTGTAATTTGTTGAAACGATATTTTCCACACGCTAAAGTAAGAATAATACAGTCACTTGGAATTTTTTCAGCAAACTCTGTATAATAATTTCTTCCATAGGCTTTGCACCATCACATCCACCAATTAAGAAGAAGTGCTTAACTTTTCCGTCTTTAACTGCATTAATAATTGTTTCAGCATGACCTAAGGTTGCCTTATGCCCAAAGCCTACTAAAATTTCTTTAACTTCTTCGTCTTCTGTGAAACCACCAAGTTCAAGTGCTTTATTTATTATTTCAGAGAAATCCTTATATCCATTTTCATCTTTTTCAATATGTTTAATACCATCAAATCCAACAACACTTGTTGAGAATATTCTATCTATATAAGAATCTTTTGGTCTCATTAAGCAGTTTGTTGTCATTAAAATACAATAAGATATATTATCAAATTCTTTTTGTTGATTTTGCCATGCACTTCCGAAATTACCCACTAAATGAGGATATTTGTTTAATTCAGGATATCCATGTGAAGGTAACATTTCGCCATGAGTATAAATATTTATTCCTTTACCCTCAGTTTGCTCAAGTAACATTTCTAGATCTCTTAAATCATGTCCAGAAACTACTATGAATGGACCTTTTTTAATATTTACATTAACTTTTGTAGGTGATGGAGAACTATAAGTAGTATTATTAGCAGTATCTAAAACTTCCATAATCTTAACACTCATAGTACCTGTTTCCATTGCAAGTTTAATCAAATCTTCAAGATTTAAACTATCATCAGCTAAAGCTGCTAAAGCCTTAAAATAGAAGTCATTTACTTCATCGCTAGTATATTTTATAAATCTAGCTTGATGAGAATAAGCAGCGATTCCTTTTAAACCATATTTTATAGTTTCTCTAAGAGAACGAATATCTGGATCTAAGTTCTCATCGTACATTATTCCAGCTTTTTCAGCATCTTCAAGTATAGATTCTTTAGAATCACTTAGGTTGTACAACGCTTCAGGAGAGGTGATATTTTCAGATTTAACCTTTGCTCTTAAAGACTCTTTAATTTCTTGAGACTTTTTAAGTTGAATAAGGTGAGCCTTAGGGTCAAAATTAACATTAGTTAATGTCATAAATAAAGAATCTTCAACAAAAGAGGCTACTGATGTGTCAACCTTTTCATTTTTGTTTAAAAGTTCTTTTGTGTAAACACTGATTCCTTTTAATTGATAAATCAATAAATCTTGCATTGCTGCAATTTCAGGTGTTTTACCACACACACCTATTTTAGTACATCCCTTACCCCCAGCAGTTTGTTCACATTGATAACAAAACATTTTTTCTACCATAATAAAAACTCCTCTCATATTTACATAATATAATGCTACGGATATATTATACAATAAATTGGATAAAAATAAAATATAATTTTCATAAAAATGTAAAAATAACCACAATAAATAACGAATTTTTGTCAAAACTTTGATTATAATTTAAAAATTTGTGATGTTTTGCTGATTCTTCTATGAGAAATTCCGAAGTTATTTATTTAAATAATAATACTATCGAAAGGAATTAAATCTTATAAAGTTAAGGATTGGAAATAGAGTATAGCATTTTTAAATTATTATAATCATATACTTTAGCTGTAGAAATGATTGAACGCATTTGCAATCTAAAACCAGTACATAATTTAGCTTATATTAATGATAATTATTATAGAAAATGAAAAGTTCTAATTTTTTAATAAGTTGAAAGAAGTAATAAATTATGGAGGAATTAAATTGACTAGTGGAAAAGTATGTCCACTTACAAAAGCTAAGATTCATACGTCAAAGAGACTTGCAAACGATGTTGTAGGAATGCTAAAAGATAAAAAGTCTAAAAAGATGAATGCTATATGGCTTGAAGTGACAGGATGTTCAGGAAATATAATTTCCTTACTTAATAGTGAAAATCCTGGGCTTTATGATATTTTAACTGACATGTTGAATTTTACTTATAACAACACACTTATGGGATTAGAAGGGCAGCTTGCTTTTGAAAAGTTTTTAGAAACACTAGATACAGAGTTTATATTATTAGTGGATGGGGCAGTTTCAACAAAAGAAAATGGGCGTTATAACATTGTAGCAAATTATAATGGGACAAATATCACAGCATTAGATGCAATACAATTAGCTGGCGGAAAAGCGAAATATGTTGTAGCAGTAGGAACTTGCGCCTCTCATGGGGGAATATCAGCTGCAAAACCAAACCCTTCAGAAAGTAAAAGTGTACAGGAAGTTTTAAATCGTCAAGTTATTAAACTACCAGGTTGTCCTTGCCATCCGGATTGGGTAGTAGGAACTTTGGCACACTTGATTGGTTATGGTGTACCTGAATTAGATAGCGAGGGAAGACCACTACTTTTTTATGGAGTTACAATTCATGATAATTGTACAAGGCGAGGATTTTTTGATCAAGGTATATTTGCACAAAAGTTTGGAGATGAAGGTTGCATGATCAAACTAGGATGTAGAGGGCCTGTTACAAAAACTGATTGCCCAAGGAGAAAATGGAATGGATACGTTAACTGGCCTATTGGAGATAATACAAATTGTATTGGGTGTGCAAATGCACAATTCCCAGATGGAATGGAACCTTTTGTAAAGTATTAGGCACATGAAATAAAATAGTGGACAAGTATACTGATCAATTGTTTTATTTCATGTACCACAAGGAGGAGTTATGGGCAAAACGATAACTATAGATCCGGTAACAAGAATCAGTGGTTTTTTGGAAATAAAAGCAGAAGTAGAAGGGAATACAATTGCTAAAGCAAATGCAAGTGGACTACTCTTTAGGGGATTCGAAAAAATGTTAATAGGAAGATCACCTTTAGATGCTGTATATTTTACAGAGAGAATTTGTGGAATATGCTCTACTGCTCATTCAATGGCTTCTACTTTAGCGTTAGAAGATGCATTAAAAGTAACAGTTAGTTTAAATGATAATTATATTCGAGATATTTTACATGGCTTTGAATTTATACAAAACCATTTAAGACATTTTTATCTTCTGTCTATGCCAAGTTATGTAAAAATATCAAACATAAAATTAATAGAAGAACAACAATATACTGATTATAGACTACCAGATAAAATAAACAAAAAAATAGAAGAGGATTATGTAAAAAGTATTGAACTCAGTAGATTAGCTCATGAAGGATTAGCACTTCTAGGAGGAAAAGCTCCTCATAACCATGGTATTTTTGTAGGTGGAGTTACGGTGAATATAGATGCGTATAAACTAGAAAAAGTAAAAAGTATTATTAGAAAAATAGAATCTTTTGTAAAAAATATAATGAAAGAAGATGTAGAGATAATTTCTAAATATTACTCTGACTATTTTAAAAAAGGACAATCTTATCCATATTTTATGACTTATGGAGTATTTGATAAATATGAAGATTCTGAGATTACTTATGTTAAGTCAGGAGTAATGAAGGATAATGTAAAATATCCTTTGGAACCAGATAAAATCACAGAGCAAATCCATTATTCGTGGTATAAAAAGGACGAAGGGCTGGAAGAAGTAGATTTATCTAAATTAGATGCGTACACTTTTATAAAAGCTCCCCGTTATTTAGGACTTCCTATGGAAGTTGGTCCTTTAGCAAGGTTAATAGTGAGTGGACAATACACAAATGGACATTCATGTATGGATAGAAATATAGCAAGGGTATTGGAAACAGAAAAGATTATAGGAATAATGAATAAGCTTATTGAAAGAGTAGAACTAAGACCTAATAATCAAAAAACTTATAATATTTCAGAAAAAGCTTATGGTGCAGGCTTAACTGATACTACTAGAGGTGCTCTCGGTCATTGGATTGAAATAGATAAAAATGTTATTAATCATTATAATATCATAACACCAACCGTATGGAATTTATCACCTAAGGATGAATCAAATCTTCCTGGAACTATAGAAGAAGCCTTGATTGGAACTAAGTTAAACAATATTAGAGAGCCTATAGAAATCGGTCGTATTGTAAGATCATTTGATCCATGTGTATCTTGTGCAACTCATTTGATTGGATCAGCAGGTGATACAGAAATAGTAGAGGTTTTGGTGTAAAAATATATGCATAGATAAACAAGTTAAAAATCATACTTATGTGATAACTCGCCGGAAGAATGAATACTCTGTTGTTTCGGTTACTGGAGAATACAGCTGTGGATTTCTAATAGCAGAAGTTGCACCCACTGTTGCATGCTCCTGAGGGAAGCTCATGACAAGCAACAGGAACAACTTCTGCTAAAGAAATACCTACAGCGATATTCTCAGATGAAACACTACACAAAAGAGTATTCATTCTTTCTAGTGTGGAATACATTTTAAAGTACAAATTTGGATCGAAATTCGTTTATCTATAGAAAGTGGAGAAATATATATTATGGTAAACTCTAATATTAAAGTGATTGCGATTGGAAATGTTTTAATGAGGGATGATGGTATAGGAATTGAAGTAGCAAAAAAGATAGAAAAGAAGCTTTTAGAAAAGAATATTAAAGTTATTTATGGAGAAACCGATGTTCAATACAGTATTGCCAGTGTAAAAGAAGATGACTATATATTTATTTTAGATGCTGCATATTATGGAAAGAGTCCAGGTGAAATCACTTGTTTTCAGTTAGATGATTTTGTTTCTAAGAAAAAGGGATATTCCCAGCATAGTTATAATTTCTTGGATTTATTAAAACTTTTTTATCCTGGTGCTAAAGGGCAAATTTATGGAATTGAAGTTAATGATGTTGGAATTGGCTTGGGATTGAGCGAAGAATTACAAGATAAATTGGAAGAGATTTCTAAAAAGATTTTAGATGAAATAGAAATAAATATACTTAATTTACAGTCAAAAAATAAATGAAGGGATAGTGAAAAATATGCATGATACTATTTTATTAAGTAAGATTTCAGAAGAATTAAAGAATATATGTGAAACTAATAATATTAATAAAGTTAAAACATTCACTGTTATTGTAAATCACAGAAGTCATGTTAATGAGGAGAATCTTTATGAACATCTTCAGAATTTTAATTCAAAGTTAGTTGGAAAATGGACAAAAGTTAATGTACAGAGGGAAGATATACAGGATCAAACAGCAATTCTTAAAAGCATTCAAGGCGAACAAAATGAAAATTAGAAGTCTATATTGGAAACTCGATATTATCCCAATATATCGTTAGATAGGATCAGGGTGAAAATCAGAACAAGGGTCTGTCACTCTAGTAATGCATTATACAATATATTGAGTTTGCCTTTTTGTATACAAAACAATATATATAATGAAAATTACTTAATGCGATAGCTCATAACATATAAATAGAGAAGGTCTTTAATATATGAGATATATAGTAAAAATTTACGGAATTGTTCAAGGGGTAGGATTCCGTCCATTTGTATATGAAAAGGCAAGGGACTTTAAAATTCGTGGATCTGTTCAAAATATAGGTGGTGCCGTAGTAATTGACTGTTTAGGTGAGAGGGAAAACATAAAACGGTTTATGTTTAATGTTATAAAAAGACCTCCCAGTATTGCAAGAATAGAAAAGGTTCAATGTACGTTAATTAAAAACGATTTAAGTACTACTCCATATTCCAGCGAAAACAAATTTATAATTAAAGAAAACATTGATCAAAAATTTGTTATTAGGGAAAGTACTAAACAAAATAATGAAATGAGATTTGTTTCACCTGATATAGCAGTTTGTGATGAATGTTTAGAAGATATTCGAAGTAAAGGAAACCTTCGTTATAAATATGCTTTCACAAATTGCACTCAGTGTGGACCTAGGTATTCAATTATCAAGGCTTTGCCATATGACAGACAGAATACTACTATGAAAGAATTTTATATGTGCGAGGAATGTAAAGACGAATATGAAAATCCACTCAGTAGGAGATTTCACGCGCAACCAAATTGCTGTGAAAATTGTGGACCTAAACTCTTTTTAACAAATAATCATGGAGAACAAATTAAGTGTGAAGATCCTATTAAAGAAACTATTTCACTTATTGAGGAAGGAAAAATATTGGCGATTAAGGGAATCGGAGGATTTCATCTGGTTTGTGATGGAAGAAATGAGCAAGCTATTAATTTGCTTAGAAGTAGAAAACAAAGGAAAGATAAACCATTAGCTTTGATGGCAAAGGATATTGGAATTGTTAAAGAGATTTGCTATATATCTGATAAAGAAGAGGAAGTAATAAGCAGTAATAAGAGACCTATTGTAATTTTAAAGAAGAAATATCCTTTTGTATTACCAGAGGCTATAGCACCAAAGCAAAATAGTTTAGGAGTAATGCTTCCGTATACTCCCCTTCATTATCTATTATTTAATGAAAAGTTAGATCTTTTAGTTATGACTAGTGGAAATATAAGCAGCATGCCAATGGAATATAAAAATGAAGAAGCACTAAAACATTTAAATACAGTGGCAGATTATTTTCTGATGAATGACAGGGAGATTTACGTCCAAGTTGATGATTCTGTTGTAAAAGTCATAGGGGAAGTAGAAAAGGTTATTCGTGGTGCAAGAGGATATAGGCCTTATTCATTAAAAACAGGAGTTGAAAATGATATTATAGCAGTTGGAGGGCAGCAGAAAAGTACTATTTGTGTTTCTAAAAATGGATACGCATATTTAAGTCAGTATTTAGGTGATTTAGGAGAATTTAATTGTTATAAGAATTTTAAATATGTACTAAAACATTTTTGCAATTTATTTGATATTAATGAAGAAGTATTGGCATGCGATATGCATCCAGCATACTCAAGTACTAAATATGCAAAGGAAAAGAAAATGAGAAAAATAGAAGTACAGCATCATCATGCTCATATGGTTAGCTGCATGGCTGAACATTCTATTTATGATTCTGTAATTGGAATTATATTTGATGGTACTGGATTTGGACTTGATGGATCAATATGGGGTGGCGAATTTTTGGTTGGAAATCGAAGAGTATTTAAAAGAGCAGGGCAATTGAAATATGTGAATCTCCAAGGAGGAGAACAAGCTATAAAAGAACCTTGGAGATGTGCTTCAAGTTATTTATATGCTTTGGGTTATGATCCAGAAAAAATAATTCAAGGAGTAGATAATGAAAAAATTGAAGTAGTTAAACAAGCTTTAGATTCAAAAATAAATTGTTTTTTATCTTCAAGTGTTGGAAGATTGTTTGATGCAGTAGCAGCCTTATGTGGAATCAGAAATAGTATATCTTATGACGGACAGGCAGCAATAGAATTAGAAAATATTATTGATTATAAAATTAAAGAAAGTTATTTATGTGATATCAACGAGGAAAATAGTATTTTTAATATTCAATATAAAAGCATTATTGAAGGAATCTTGGGGGATATTCAGAAAAAAGAATTGATTTCTAAGATATCGTCTAAATTTCACAACTCACTTATTAAAGCTTCATGTGATTTAGTTTGTAAGCTTAGAGAAAAGGAGCATATAGATAAAGTTGTTCTTAGTGGTGGTGTTTTTGAAAACCATTATCTTTTAAAAGGAATATATATAAATCTGATTAAGCAAGGATTTAAAGTGTTTTATAATGAACAAATCCCAACTAATGATGAGGGAATTTCTTTTGGCCAGCTCCATGTGGCAAATGCAATTATTGAAAAGAAATAATATATTTAAATTTGTTATGTATATTTTTCATAAGACTAAGAAGCAAAGTGAATTCATATTGTATTTACTAAGTTAATCTACTAATGCTATGTTAGAAAAATAGGTTGTCAGATTGATTTACGATTTTTATAAGTGTGAATAAAGAAGGAAGGTAAGTTTATGTGTCTTGCAATTCCAGCACAAGTTAGAAGCATAGATAACTATAGTGCAATAATGGATATTATGGGATTAGAGAGTAGAATTAATATTCAGCTTATTGAAGAACTAAAAGTGGGAGATTATGTTTTAGTTCATGCAGGCTGTGCTATTCAAAAGATTGACAAGGATTATTTTGAAGAATTACAAAGTATATTTCAATCAATACTTAATAGCGAGGAAAAAGTATGAATAAAGAAATTTTGATTAAAAATATTCTTAATGAAATTCAAAAGTCTCAAGTCAAAAAGTTTAATGTCATGGAAGTTTGTGGAACTCATACTCAGGCACTTTCAAAACTTGGAATTAGACAATTGGTTAATCCTAATATAAATTTACTGTCAGGACCAGGATGTCCAGTTTGTGTTACTCCAGAAGGTTATATAGATGCAGCTATAGAATTACTTAAGAATTCAAATGTGATTTTAAGTACTTTTGGAGATATGATTAAAGTAAATGGAAGTAGAGAGAATTTAATTAAGCAAAGAGAAAAAGGAAAAGATATTAAAATATTATATTCACCTTTAGATTCAATAGCACTTGCAGAAGAAAATAAAGATAAGGAAATAGTTTTTCTTGGAGTAGGCTTTGAAACTACAACTCCTATAATTGCTTTAGCTGTAAAGATAGCACAGGAAAAAAATATAAGAAATATTTCATTTTTAATAGGAATGAAAAGAATGGAGCCAATACTCCATTACATACTTAAGCAGCCTAATCACAATATAAATGGATTAATGTGTCCAGGACATGTAGCAGCAGTAAAGGGAGCAGATTATTTTAAATTTATTGTAGAGGAATATAATATTCCAGCAGTAATTGCAGGTTTTCAAGCTCTAGATATTGCTAGTGCTTTATATTTTTTGACGAAACAACAAAATAAAACTGAAAAAAGATTTGAAAATTTATATAAAACTTGTGTAAGCCAAGAAGGAAACAAAAGAGCAAATGAATTAATAAGTGAAGTATTCACATATTGCGAACATGAATGGAGAGGAATAGGAGTTATTAAAGATTCTGGATTTACTTTGAGGGAGAAATATAAAAAATATGATGCTTCTGAAAGATTTGGAATAAATTTAAGTAAGACTTCTGAGAAAAACTATATTAGAACTTGTGCATGCAGTGAAATTTTATTGGGGAAGAAATTACCTAATAAATGCGAGCTTTTTGGAAAAGGTTGTACACCAGAGCATCCAATAGGACCTTGTATGGTATCTACGGAGGGATCTTGCTCTATTTTTTATAAGTATGGGGGAGTGGAATAAATGAATGAAATGATTAAGCTTATTCATGGTGATGGAGGAAAGCATACAAAAATATTAATTGAGCAGCTTTTTTACAAATATTTTAATAACAATATTCTTTTACAAGAACAAGACTCAGCAACATTTACAGCAGTACAAGGAAAAATGGCTTTCACCACAGATTCTTTTGTGGTAAAGCCACTGTTTTTTTCTGGGGGAAACATAGGAAAGCTTGCAGTTTGTGGTACTATTAATGATTTAGCTGTATCTGGAGCACAGCCATTTTATTTAAGTTCGAGTTTTATAATTGAAGAAGGATTTTCAATGCAGAGCCTTGAAGAAATTGTTAAGTCTATGGGGCAAACCTGTTTAGAATGTGGGGCTAAGATAGTAACAGGAGATACAAAGGTAGTTGAAAAGGGAAGTGTAGATGGAATATTCATTAATACTAGCGGAATCGGGTATATAATTAACGGATATGAAGTAAAAACTATTGAAGAAGGAGATAGAATTATAATAACTGGTGGAATCGGCGAGCACGGAACAACAATTGCAGTAGAGAGATATAACTTAAAAGTAAAAGGAGACTATAAAAGTGATTGTGCACCACTATTTGCTTTTATAGAAGAACTTAAGGAACAGTTTCCTTCAATAAAAATAATGAGGGATGCAACTCGAGGCGGATTAGCCACTGTATTGCATGAATTTTCATCACTTTGCAAGCTTGGGATACACCTAATAGAAAAGGAAATTCCAATTAGTGAAAGTGTTAAGGCTATAAATAATCTTTTAGGATTAGATCCATTGTATATGGCTTGTGAGGGAAGAATGGTACTAGTTGTTAAAGAAACCGAAGCTGAAAAAGTATTAGATATAATTCACTCACTTGATCAAGGAAAAGGAGCTAGAATTATAGGTGAATTTGTTAAAGAGTCTAATCAGAACATATTTATAGAAAACGGATTTGGTGGAAAGAGATTATTATCGCCTTTAGAGGGAAGTATGCTGCCTAGAATATGCTAAGGCGCGTAAATAAGAAGTAACATAATAATGATTTTAATTTTGTAAATATGATAATATGGAGTAAAACTGCTATAGATAATTAATATTATTTATAGCAGTTTTACTTGTTTCTATATTTTGCTTTAATGGGTTTGTATAAAAGTATATGTATATTATTTATTATTATGATATTTTATGGTGAAAAGTAAAAAATATGAAAAATTATATTGACAATTCAGATAAAAATGGTTAGAATTAAAAACAACAAAAACACACTAACCCTATAGGGAATATGTAATAAAGTCTTTTTATTATATATAAAGGGAGGACTTTTAATGATAGAGTTGAAAAATATACAAAAAATATTTAATAAAAAGGGCGTAAAAGTAGAGGCTTTAAAGGGCGTCAATTTACAAGTTGATAAAGGAGATATTTTTGGCGTTATTGGATTTAGCGGAGCGGGAAAAAGTACGTTAATAAGGATGGTAAATTACTTAGAACAACCTACTTCAGGAGAAGTGATTGTTGATAATAAAAATTTGGGAAAGCTTACAACTAAAGAACTTCGTGAGGTTAGGAAACAGATAGGAATGATATTTCAACATTTTAATTTACTTGAGTCTAAGAATGTTTTTGAAAATATTGCTATTCCTCTTGTATTAAATCATAGAACAAAGGATGAAATTGAAAGCAGGGTAAATGAACTATTAGAGTTTGTTGGACTTGAGGATAAAGCTAAAGCTTATCCTAGTGAATTATCAGGAGGTCAAAAGCAAAGAATTGGTATAGCGAGAGCACTTGCTACTAATCCATTAATACTTTTATGTGATGAGGCAACTTCAGCATTAGACCCTCAGACTACAGGATCTATATTGCAGCTGCTTAAGAAAATAAATAGAGAGTATAATATAACAATTTTAATGATTACTCATGAAATGGCTGTAATTAGAGAAGTTTGTAATAAAGTAGCTGTTATGGAAAATGGAGAAATTATTGAACAAGGCAATCTATTGGAGGTATTTGGTAATCCTAAAGAACAAACGACAAAGAATTTTGTTAAGACTGTTGTGCATGACGAGGTACCACAAGTTATATTGGATGAAATTAATAGTGAAGATGAGAATAGCAAAGTCTTAAAACTTAAATTTATAGGTGAAAATTCAAAGAAGGCTATACTTGCAGAAGCATGTAGTGAATTCAATGTACAACCAAATATATTATTTGCTAATGTTACGGAATTACAAGGGAACATACTTGGGAATCTCATAGTTGAATTAAAAGGTGAAAAAGAAGATATAGAAAATGCTCATAAATATATGAAAGATAGAAAAGTTGGAGTTGAGGAGGTTTTGATATGACAACAATAACAGGACCGCAGATTATTAAGGCTATTATTGAAACTTTACAAATGGTAAGTGTGTCGCTTTTGATTGGCTCCCTTTTGGGAATTCCACTTGGAATATTACTTGTTATTACTAATAAGGGAGGAATTATAAAAAACAAGGCTGTATATTCAGCACTAAATAATGTGATTAATATTGTTCGTTCAGTACCATTTATAATTTTGCTTGCAGCAATTGTTCCATTTACAAGACTTATTGTTGGGACCTCAATTGGAACTAAAGCAGCAATTGTTCCACTTATAATATATATAATTCCTTATATTGCAAGGCTTATAGAAAATTCTTTGCTGGAAGTTAATGATGGGATAATTGAGGCTGCAGAGTCAATGGGGGCAACGCCAGTACAAATAATATGGCATTTTCTTTTACCAGAGGCAATGGGATCTTTAATTTTATCGCTGACAACAGCAACAATTGGATTAATCGGAGCAACTGCAATGGCAGGAACCATCGGAGCTGGGGGAATAGGTGATGTGGCTATTTCTTATGGATATCAAAGATTTGATACAAAAGTAATCCTCATTACGGTAATAATATTAATAATTTTTGTCCAAGCCATTCAGAATTTTGGAAATAAATTAGCTAGAAAGGTGAGAAGGCATTAACAAATAGGATGTCAATCATTATAAATTTATAAGAATAAATAGAATTATTATGGTCTTAAATGCTACTAAAACGATGGGAAGTATAAAAATAGAACTAAATAATCAATAAGTTAGGAGAATAAAAATGAAAAAGAATATATTTACTAAAATTATTATAGGTTTAACAACAAGCCTGTTTGCATTAGGGTTAGCAGGATGCGGAAACAGTGGAAGTACTGATACAAAAGCTACGGAAAAGAAGGATTTAACAATAGGAATATCTCCTGGACCATATAGTGAGCTATTTACAAGCGCTGTTAAGCCTATATTAGAGAAGAATGGTTATACAATTAAAGAAGTGAATTTTTCTGATTTGAGACAAGCTGATGTGGCATTAACAGAAGGAAGTATTGATTTTAATGTAGATCAACACAGTGCATATGCAAATAATTTCAATAAAGAAACTAACAATAAGCTAACTCCAATTACTCCTATTCCAACAGTTCCAGCAGGAATTTTTTCGAATAAGCATACTTCAATTGACCAAGTAGCTAAAGGTCAAAAAGTAGCAATTCCTAATGATCCATCAAATACAGCAAGAGCTTTTAGGCTTCTAAAAAAAGCTGGATGGATTAAGTTAAAGGAAGATGCAAATCCAACAACATTAACTATAAATGATGTAAGTGAAAATACTTACAATCTTGATATAACACTAATGGATTCAGCACAAATTCCACGTGCATTAGATGATATAGACTTTGCAGTACTTCCTGGAAGTATGGTTTACGCATCTAAAATAGATCCTTCAAAATCATTATTATCAGAAGATGTTAGTAAAGAATTACAACTTCAAGTAGTTGTTGATGAAAAGAATAAGGATAGTAAATGGGCAAATGATATAGTAGAGGCATATAAATCTGAGGAGTTCAAAGATTATATGGCAGAACACAATAAGAATAATTACTGGTTCATACCAGATGAAATAAAGTAAGACAGTTTTATATAAGCAATTATATATTGATATTTAATATTAAAAGGTTACTCTGATTAATTTTTTTAAAAGAGTAGCCTATATATTTATTGAATATGAAATTATAGAATATTACTAACTTGAAAGACCGATGAAATTACGATTAGTAGATCTATTATAAAAGGAGGGAATAATTATGAATGAAATTGAAAAAAAGATAATAGATATCATTGATAAAAATAGAGATAAAATTATTGCTTTTGCAACAGATATATATAAGCATCCAGAGCTTGGCTATAAGGAAAAGAGAACATCAGAAAAGGTATTAAAAATTTTAAAAGAGAATAGTGAAGAAATTGAAACCAATCTTGCAATTACTGGTATAAAGGGGTATTTAAAGAGGAAAAATTCAGAGGAGATAAAGGTGGCATTAATTGGTGAGTTAGATGCTGTTGTATCACCAGATAACCCATTTGCTGATAAAAAAACAGGAGCCTGTCATGCATGCGGTCATCATACTCAATTGGCTGGAATCATAGGAGCGGCATTTGCACTGTCAGATGATGAAATAAAGAATTCATTAGATGGAAATGTAGTGTTTTTTGCGGTACCCGCTGAAGAGTATGGTGAAGTAGAATTTAAACTTTCTTTAAAAGAAAGGAATTTAATTAAGTATGGAGGAGGAAAAAGTGAGCTTATTAGAATTGGAGCATTTAATGATATAGACCTTTCTGTGGTACATCATTCTGATCCTACAGGAGCTGATATTGTAGTAGGAGATAGTACAAGCAATGGTTTTGTATCGAAAGTTACAAAATATAAAGGAAAAGCATCTCATGCAGCAGGAACACCACACTTAGGTATTAATGCTGTAAACGCAAGTTCACTGGGCTTGAATGCAATAGCATATCAAAGAGAAACTTTTAAAGATGAAGATTCAGTTAGAGTTCATTCAATAATAACCAAAGGAGGCGGATTAGTGAATGTAATTCCTGATGAAGTAGTAATTGAAAGTCTAGTCAGAGCAAAAAATGTTGAAGCTATTAGAGATGCCAGCAGAAAGGTGGATAGAGCCTTTAAGTCTGGTGCTTTAGCAGTTGGAGCGGAAATAGAGATAATTACGGCACCAGGGTATCTTCCAGTAGTACCTTTAAGACCGTCAAAAGAAATTTTAGAAATAGCACATGAAATACTGCCTAATGGAAGGGTTGAGGAAGTTGATCCTAATAAACATACAGCAGGCTCTAGTGATGTTGGGGATTTGACTCATATTATGCCAGTATTAAAATTTACTACAGGTGGAGTTGAAGGCGGATTACATTCAGAATATTTCAAAGTAGTAAATGATGAAATAGCTTATATTGCTACTGCAAAAATCATGGCTTTAACAGCCTATAGATTACTAAAGGAAAAAGCAAAGGAAGCTAAAAAGATTAAGGACGGGTTTAAGCCTAAGTTTACTATTGACGAATATAAAGAATACATGGATAATTTTGATGAGATATTTAAGGGTGATTATAAAAATGAATAAACCCGATAGCAGGCACATTTAGTGAATCAAGAATATATTGTTCACTAAATGTGCTTTATGCTTAAATTAAAACTTATATCCATAATGGCTAAAAGATGATATACTAATATGAGAAAGGGAGCGGGTTTCTTGGAAGCATATAAAAGTTTTGAATCATTAAATGATAGATGTAGATATATCTTTCGAATCATACAAGAAAATGGTCCTATAGCTAAAAATGAATTGGCAAACGTAACTAAGATAAAATTAACTACATTAAATAGAGATCTTAAAATATTAATTGACGAAAAAATTATTGTGGAAAGTGATATTGGAAAATCTACAGGGGGAAGAAAGCCTAGTTTATATGATGTTAATCATAGTGAATTTTATATTATTGGAATTGATATTTCAAGAATTTATACTAGAATAGTTATAACAAATTTGAAATTAAAAATAATAGAAGAAAAATTATTAAGCCATGAATATGATATGGATACAATATCTGAAATTATACCTAATGTTATAAAAGAATGTTATATGAAATTAAAAATACAAAAAGCATCAATTGTTGGAATTGGAATAGGAATAGTTGGTGGATTTAATTCAGATCAATTAAAAGATGAATTAAAAAGAGAATTTGATACAATGATATGTATAGATAATGGTGCAAATGCAGCTGTTATAGGTGAATATAACTTTGGGATTGGAAAAGGTAAAAAGAATATTGCATATATTAACTGCGGTGTAGGAATAAGAACGGGGATCATATCATCTGGAGTTCTAATTCGAACTATTAACAACGTAGAAGATGCATTTGGACATATGGTTGTTGATGCTGACGGGGAATTGTGTTCCTGCGGAAATTATGGATGTATAGAAAGTTATGTATCAATATCAAATATAACAAAAAAATTTATAGATGAAATAAAAGAAAATGAATCATCTTTGTTAAAGAAAAATTTAAATGATATTAATTATATAGATGTTTGTAACCTTGGGGAAAGAGAAAATGAAGAGGCTATGGGTATTATAAAAGATTCGGCTTTATATTTTGGAATAGGACTTTCAAATTATATTAAGTTATTTAATCCAGAGCTTATAATTTTAAGTGGCCCATTAATACAACAATCAAAGTTGTTTTATGAAACTACAAAAGAAATAGCTCTTCAGAAGTGTCACATAAAAAATAATAATATTCAATTTATTAGGGGTGGATATTTTGAAGATAAATCTATAGCTGTAGGAGCTTGTGCTATGGTTATACAAAAAATACAAAACGAGAAGATAAGGAAGTGAAATTATGAATCCAGTAGCATTTTCAATTGGAGGATTTGATATTAGGTGGTATGGGATATTAATTGCAACAGGTATTATGCTTGGAATACTAATATCTCAATATAATTGTAAGTGGAGAGAAGTTGATTATGATAATTTACTAAACATTGTATTATTATCTATTCCAATTGGTATAATAGGTGCAAGACTATATTATGTAATATTTGAATTTGATAACTATAAAGATAATATTATTAATGCTTTTAATATAAGAAATGGAGGACTTGCGATCCATGGGGGGCTAATTTTTGCATTAGGAACAGCATTAATTTATACAAGAGTTAAAAAATTAAGCTTTATTAAGTTTGCAGATGTGGCAGCACCGTCAATTATTTTAGCTCAGGCTCTAGGAAGATGGGGGAATTTCTTTAATCAAGAGGCACATGGGGATGTAGTTAGTTATGAATTTATTAAGCATTTTCCTATGTTCATTCAAAAGGGGATGAATGTAAATGGATTATATTACAATCCTACTTTTTTATATGAATCTCTCTGGAATTTAACTATATTTATAATACTGATGATTATGCTCAGAAAATGCAAAAAAAATGGAATAGTATTTTTTACATACATAGGATTGTATTCTATAGGTAGATTCATAATTGAAGGAATGAGAACAGATAGTTTAATGATAGGAAGTTTTAGAATGGCTCAATTGGTAAGTTTAGCGGGAGTCATTGTATGGATAATATTTATAGCTGCAAGTTATTATAATAGCAAATCTAAGGAGAATACTTATAAAGAGTAAAATTTATAATTTTATTTGTTAAAAAGGAGCTCAATTTAGAGTTCTTTTTTTATAATGTTATAAAATATCATTTGATTTGTTTAATAACTGAAATTTTAAAAATAATTTAATGAAGTTAGAATAATGTTAAGTAAAAGGTAAGCTGATATTTTAATGATATATTGGCTTACCTTTTTTTGCATTAATATATATGTCGCAAAAATAATTCTTCATCACAATTCTAAAAATATTGCAAGAATTTCAGCCATAATTGTGAAATGTGTATTGCAACATATACATAGTTTTATTGTGTGATAAAGTTACTGATAATAGAAGAGCAATTTTATAAAATAAAAAGAGACAAACAAGTAAGGTTAGAAGTTTAGTTGGAAAGTGATTAGTTACCTTTTAAACTAAGCCATCCAGATTGTATTCAATGTGGAAAGTGTGTTATTGAATGCCTAAAAAAGCAATTGGATATAATAAAATTACTATAATGTAAGGAACTAAGCACAAAATTGTGTTTTGAAATATAAAATTTAAAACTTATATCCAAAATGGTTAAAAGATAGTGTATAATATAGGAGAGTTATATTAATATAATTAATAGTTTTTAAATTTTAAAAACTTGTTTAATTATAATGCATAATTGTTATGGAAGAAGGTTTTAAATTTGATACAATTTTTATGGTTAACCCCATTGGGATTTTTAGTTGGAGCATTTGGAACTCTAATAGGTGCAGGTGGAGGCTTTATATTGGTACCTATTTTATTATTGTTATATCCAGATAAGAGTCCAGATACAATAACTAGTATTTCTCTAGCAGTTGTATTTTTTAATGCATTATCTGGCTCTTTTGCTTATTCTAGAATGAAACGTATTGATTATAAATCAGGAATAATTTTTGCAATAGCAACACTACCTGGCTCAATATTAGGATCAGTTATAACATCATACGTACCAAGGCAGCTTTTTAATGGGATATTCGGTGTGTTATTGGTTATTATATCTGTATTTTTGATATTAAGGACCAAGGAGGAGAAAGTAGAAAATAGCTTGGTAGTTAAGAATGGCTACATTACAAGAACAGTGGTAGATATTGAAGGGGTAGAACATACATTTTCATATAATCCCGTAACTGGAATAGTTGTAAGTATTTTTGTTGGCTTTATGTCTAGCTTTTTAGGCATAGGAGGAGGAATAATACATGTTCCAGTACTTGTCAATATATTAAATTATCCCGTTCATATTGCAACGGCTACTTCGCATTTTGTTCTAGCAGTAATGTCATTATCAGGAACTATGGTTCATATAGTCAATGGAGTGCTTCAGTCAAGCTTTATCCAAACAGCTGCATTATCTATAGGTGTATTATTTGGAGCGCAGTTAGGTGCGAAGCTTTCAAAAAAGATTCACGGAGTAGCGATAATTAGAAGTCTTGCAGTTGCGTTAGCTATTGTAGGGGTAAGAATATTTATTATGGCATTTTAAATCTTGAATCATTAAATATTTTAATGGTTATCATTAGGTATTTATATTATATTTATTATCATATATCTATTATACTGAAACAAAATGAGAAAGAATTAGTAATTCATAGTTAGGGAGATGTATGATTATTATGGTTAATGAGAAGAGACAAAAAGAAATGAAGGCATTAGGTTTTTTATTACAAAATGATAGGGAACATTACGCAGTAAGGTTTTTAAGTAGAGCAGGAAATTTTACAGTTGAAGAATTAAACAACATAAATGGGATTGCTAAAAAATATGGACGAGGGTATTCAGGACTTACAACAAGACTTCAAATTGAAGTTCCTTGGATTAAAGATGAAGATGCAGAAAAAGTAATGGAAGAAGCAAAATCTTTTGGACTACGTCATGGTGGAACGGGTCAAAAGATAAGGCCATTAGTTGCATGCAAAGGAACTGTATGTCTGCATGGTAACATTGATACTCAGGCAATTTGCAGAGAACTAGAGGAAAAATATTTTGCTACAGATACTCCTCATAAGTGCAAAATAGGAATAGTTGGTTGTGCAAATAATTGTGCAAAAGCTAATATAAATGATATTGGAATAATGGGAAAGACAATCCCAGAATTTAATTTGGACAACTGTGTTGGATGTGGAATTTGTGTTAAAGGTTGCAGGCAAAAAGCATTAGAGGTAGTAAATAGAAAAGTAGTATATCATGAAGAATTATGTGTAAGTTGCGGTGAATGTTCTAGACTATGTAGAACCAATGCAGTTGGTATTAAAGAAAAAGGTGCAGAAATTTTTGTTGGTGGAAGATTTGGACGAGGAATAAGAATAGGAGATTCTTTAGGAAAGATATTTAAAGAAAAAGACATAGTATTTGTAGTTGATAAGATTATGGAATGCTATAGAGAAATTGGAGTAAAAGGAGAAAGAATCTCGACAGTAATGGATAGAGTAGGAAAAGAAAAATTCATATCTGAAGTATTAAGCAGACAATAAGACATTTTATTTGTTGTCCTTTATAAACCTTAGCTTAGTTATAGAGAGAAAGACTATGAATTGGTTTTATCTCTCTTTTTTGTTATAATTTGTTTATGTGACTATGTCACTTATATTTTCTAAAGATTTATATATAATAAAGTCATAGAAGGAAATAGGTAAGTAATTGTGGAAAATAGACATAAGGTAACTTAACAGAATTTTCACTAATTGTGATTAACTTAATTAGCAGAATACTAATAAGTATAAAAAGAAAATACATAGAGCTTAATAGGTATAAAATCATAATTGATAGAGATTTATATTAAAATTATAAGTTGAGGTTAGGAGGAAATGGTCATGAAGAAAAAAATATTAATAGTTGGAGGGGTTGCGGGTGGAGCATCTGCCGCAGCAAGACTTAGAAGACTTAGTGAAGAAGATGAAATAATAATGTTTGAAAAAGGACCTCATGTATCTTTTTCAAATTGTGCACTCCCATATCACTTAAGTGGAATAATAGACGAGGCTGATAGGTTGGTTCTAATGAGTCCTGAAAAATTTCTTGTTCAATATAATATTAAAGCAAGGGTGAACAATGAGGTTTTATCAATAAATAAAGAGGAGAAGTATATAACAGTTAAAAACTTAGAAAATGGTGAAACATATAAAGAAGACTATGATAAGTTAGTATTATCTCCAGGAGCTAAGCCAATTGTACCTAATATTCCCGGAATTGAAGAAGTGAATATTTTTACAATAAGAAATGTTGTTGATATAGATAAGTTAAATAAATATGTTAAATCAATTGATACACAGGATATTGCAGTTATTGGTGGTGGATATATAGGAGTTGAAGCAGCAGAAAACTTAAGAGATGCTGGTTATAATGTATCCCTAATAGAGGCAACTGACCAAATATTAAGACCTTTTGATTATGATATGGTTCAAATATTTCATAAAGAATTATATGATCATAGTATAAATTTAATTGTTGGAGATAAAGTTGAAAAGTTTGAAAAAGATACGGTGATACTATCATCAGGCAAAAGAATTAGTGCGAAGGTTGTTGTAATGGCAATAGGAGTATCACCGGAAACAGCCTTAGCAAAAGGAGCAGAGTTAGATATTGGAGAAACTGGAGCAATAAAAGTAGATACAAATTACAAAACTAATGATGATAGTATATATGCGGTAGGAGATGCCATAGAAGTTTATAATTCATTAACTCATTCCAATGTGAAATTATCACTTGCAGGCCCAGCTCAAAAGCAGGCAAGATCTGTTGCAGATCATATAAATGGAAAGAAAGGCTTAAATAAGGGATATATAGGTTCATCAGCTATAAAAGTTTTTGATTATAATGGAGCATCAACGGGGTTAAATGAAGCACTTATAAATGTTCTCAACATGAATATACAATATGATGTTGTAAGGGTAATACTTACAGATAAAGTTGGAATAATGCCTAATTCATCGCCTGTACATTTAAAATTATTATATGAAGTTCCAACAGGAAAAATTTTAGGAGCTCAAGCTATAGGTAAAGGTGATGTTACAAAAAGAATTGATGTAATTGCTACTGCTATAAAGTTTGGTGGAACAGTAGAAGACTTAAAAGATTTAGAATTATGTTATGCACCACCATTTACTACAGCAAAAGACGTTGTTAATTATGCTGGTTA
This sequence comes from Clostridium beijerinckii, assembly GCF_018223745.1. NCBI lineage: Bacteria > Bacillati > Bacillota > Clostridia > Eubacteriales > Clostridiaceae > Clostridium > Clostridium beijerinckii. Next base: position 3,412,122 of record NZ_CP073653.1, on the reverse strand, counting down.
TGTTGGCTCTAATCTTTTAAATGGCGATTTTAAGCAGGTTAATATAGATCTAGTCAGAGGACTTGTTGAACATAATGCTTATATAATAGACGTTAGAGAAAGAGGAGAATATGCTAATGGGCATATTAAAAACGCAATTAATATTCCATTAAGTGAACTTAGACAAAGGATAAATGAGATACCAAAAGATAAACCAGTATATTTACATTGTAGAACTGGTCAAAGAAGTTATAATGCAACATTAGCACTACAAAACTTAGGTTTTAATAATGTTTATAATATTACAGGTAGTTTCTTAGCACTATCATTTTACGAATATTTTAACGACCAAACTAAGAATAGAGAAAGCATACTTACTGAATATAATTTTAAGTGATTTTTAATATTTAATTTATTAGTTGCAAAAGGAAAAGTAAGTAAATTATAATATTCAAAAGGTTCAAGTGTTGAATAAGAATAGCACTTGGACCTTTTATTAAATGCAGATGTAAAAAATAATTAGATATATGGTATCTTCATAATTTCTCCACAGTTAAGCGGTAAAATGAATATATAAAGAGAAGATAATTAAAATATAATTTGTATTACTATCATCGACTTCTTCATAAAATCTTTACAAATATTTTGTATTATAAAATAAAAAAGATTAAAGATATTGATAAGGAGAAGAGATCAGTGGGATTTAAAACAATAATAAAACTTATGGATATAAAAACCCTTGTTGCAGGGTTAGTTCCTGTAATTTTAGGTTCAGTTTATTCAAAGTATGCTTTTGGAAAGTTAAATGCTTTGTATGTTATATTATTAGCAATTGCTATGATATTGATTCAAAGTGCTACTAATATGATTAATGATTACTTTGACTATAAACGTGGAGCAGACAGTAATAAGAGTGGAGATGAAAAAGCTCTAGTTAGCGGTGAAATCACATCTAAGCAAGTATTATTTATAATAATCTTATATCAGTTTATTGCTCTTATGATTGGTCTTTTTTTAGCTAGCCAAACAAGCTATTACATTTTACTAGTCGCTGTAATAGGAGGTCTTATCTCAATTTTATATGCTTTTGGTCCTTTACCTATTTCATATACGCCATTTGGAGAGATTATATCTGGAGTTACTATGGGGATTGGTATAACTACTACAGTGATTTATATTCAATCAGGCATATTTAATATAAATACAATTTTGGTTGCAGTCCCTACAGTATTATTTATTAGTACTATATTACTAACAAATAATTTAAGTGATATAGAAGAGGATAGTGAAGCTGGAAGAAAAACACTGCCTATTATGATAGGTAAAAAAAATGCAAATAAGCTTTGGGTTTTTAATATAATAATGTTACTTGTACTAACAGTCTGTTTAGTGTTAATGAGCATTTATCCCATTGTCGTGTTATTACCTGTAATTTTAATATATCCCTATAAATCAATTAGGAGTTTTCTTTCATATGAAAAAAGTTCTAAAACAAAAGGTAGGAGTATGGGACTTATAGGACAGGTTGGTCTAAAATATCATTTGGCCGTAGTTATTGGATTGATAATTGCAATTATAATGTAAAAAATTATTATGATGTAATGTATTAAAATTTAGATTCTGTCTGATTTGAAATTATAAAAATCCTATGAATATGCAAAAGATTCAAGTGTTATAATCAATAGAGCACTTGAACCTTTTATTATATATAATTAGAATATTTTTTGAAAATATATTATCTTCATAATTACTCCATAATTGAGTAGTAAAATAAGTATATAAATTAAGAAGAAAATTAAAGGAGTGATACACAATGAAAAAGAAAGTTATGATTCTAGCATTAGCAGGTATATTAACTGTAAGCGGAATATCACTTGCATATGCGGCAGATAACAATAATACAAGGTTTAATAAATTTAATGGACAAATGATGAATGTGAAAAATGGTGAGGTTAAATCATCATCAAATTATAGAGGAACAATGATGAGCATGATGGGGTCTGGAGCGCAATCAGATGATAATATCAATAAAATGACTGAACTAATGAAAGAGAATGGTTTTAATGATGAAGCAAATGCTATGGAAAATAGAGATTTTAATGCCATGAAAAATTTAATGTCTAATATAAGTGATGAGGATTATAACAAGATGATTGATGTAATGAAAAATAACGGATATGGATCTATGGCAAATATGATGCAATCTGTAGGAAAAGAAAAGATGGCAAAACTTCATCAAAGCATGATGAGGAATTAGTATCATCAAATTTTAAAAAATCGAAATAAATTTAGAATGATAATATGAGAATGGAAGGATGGTCTGGAATGATGATTATACCAATAATTTTAATTATTGCTGTTATATATTTAATTTTCAATCAAGAAGAAAGTAAAAAGCTTAAAGTTTGCAGTGTTAGAGATAATTCTCTAAATATACTAAATGAAAGATTTGTTCGCGGAGAAATAAGTGAAGATGAATATAATAGAATAAAAAGTACATTAAGATCATAGGTAACAGTAAAAAGTCATGTAAAAGGAGTATAGATAATTCTTCTTTTACATGACTTTTTCTGTATAGAGAAAAGGAGTTATCTTAATACATATTGATCGATTTGTAAGAATTTTAATTTTTAAATGTAATAAGGGCATAATGTATATTTTTACGAAAATTTTTCTACATAAAATCTTTATAAATATTTTGTATGATAAAAAATAAAAGTTAAATAATTAAATACGTGTAATAAGTCGCTTATTAATAGGAATAATGCAGTAAAACAGAAGTTTGTATTTTATAAACCTCTGCTTTTTTGATATTTATTATGAATGGCTTTAATAAAAAATTCTTTAAATTTACTTTAATAATGTCTCGGATTTCAGCGGCACATGTGGAATAATTTGAAAATTATGTGTTAACCTATAGGATTTCTACATAATAACTTCATAAAAACTTGTTAATATGTGAGCAGATATAAAATTATTAATAACTTTTAGACTTTGTACCTGTAGAAGGAAGGTTTGAACGTGTTGATTTTGATTTTAAAGTAAATTGAAAGGGGATAAAAATGATACAAGATTATTTGATTATTGGAATTTTTCTTATAGCTTCATTTATTTTTGGAATGGTCGTCTTATTAACGGCTTCCTTAGTAAGACCGAAGAAGCCAAATAAAGAAAAATTATCTACTTATGAGTGTGGTGTTGAAACTACTGGTTCAACGTGGATTAGATTTAAGGTCAGTTACTTTATGTACGGCTTAGTATTTCTACTCTTTGATGTTGAAACAGTATTTTTATTGCCATGGGCAGTGAAATTTAAATCATTAGGATTATTCGCACTTTTTGAAATGGTTATTTTTATAGGCATTTTAATCATTGGTTTATGGTATGCGTGGAAAGAGGGGGCATTAGAGTGGAAGTAAATTTTAAACAAGATAAAGAGATTCAAGAGCAAATAGAAAAAAATATTATTTTAACTAAATTAGATGATACTTTAAATTATTTCCGCGTACATTCTTTTTGGCCGTTAACATTTGGACTCGCATGCTGTGCTATTGAAATGATGGCAGCAGGAGGTGCTCGTTATGATATTGCACGTTTTGGATATGAAGTTTTCCGTGCTTCACCAAGACAAGCAGATTTGATGATTGTTGCAGGAACAATTACTGAAAAAATGGCACCTATAGTTAAAAAGATTTATGACCAAATGCCGGAACCTAAATGGGTAATTGCTATGGGAAGCTGTGCAACTAGTGGGGGACCGTTTGTAGATTCCTATAATGTTGTTCCAGGTGCTGACATATTTTTACCAGTAGATGTTTATATTCCAGGATGTCCTCCACGGCCAGAAGCATTAATCCATGGGCTTTTAACGTTAAAAGAAAAAATTATTCATCCGAAAGAGGTGGGAAGAAGTGAGTAAGACTTGTGAAAATCTAATTTTTGAACTGAAAGCAGAATATAAGCAAGATATTGAAATTATAGAAAATACGCAGATTGCTATTCACACAGAAGCAAGTAAATTTCTAGACGTTATAAAAAAGGTAAAGCAATATGGATTTGATTTTTTAGTTGATTTAACAGCTATTGAAGATGATGTATTAAGCTGTATTTATCATTTTATGTCATTAAATACTCATGAGATGATTAGAATTAAGGTAAAACTTAATGAAAAGCTTGAAATTCCATCATTAACTAAATATTGGCTTGCAGCAAATGTTCAGGAAAGAGAAGCTTATGATTTATTTGGAATTAATTTTATTGGCCATCCAGATTTAAAAAGGATATTATGTCCTGATGATTTTCTAGGACATCCGCTTAGAAAAGATTTTAAGGTTGAAAAGCGAAGGTAGAAAGGAGGAAGTTTGAGAATGGAATATAACAGAGAGTTGCACACTGAAGAAATGACTTTAAATTTTGGACCACAGCATCCTAGTACCCATGGTGTATATAGAGCAATCTTTACTTTAGATGGTGAGCATATTGTAAATGTAGAAAATATCATAGGCTATTTGCACAGAGGTATGGAAAAGCTAGCTGAATCCAGAACCTATACTCAATTTATACCTTATACTGATAGATTAGATTATTTATCTGGAATGTTAAATGAGTTAGGTTACATTCAAACAGTAGAGAAGCTTGCTGGGATTGAAGTTCCAGAAAGAGCAGAATACATTCGTATAATAATGGCTGAATTGCAGAGAATAGCAAGTCATCAAGTTTTTTTAGGAAGTATGGCTCTTGATTTAAATGGGCATACCCCTTGGATGTATTTCTTTAGAGATAGAGAAAAAGTTTTGGATTTATTCGAGATGGTTTGTGGTTCTAGAATGACTACAAATTATATGCGTATCGGTGGAGTAAGCTATGATCTGCCTGAGGAATTTATGCCTAGCTTAAAAAGCTTTCTTAATGATATGGATAAGAGCTTTATAGAGTATGAACGAATCATCACTGGTAATGAAATATTTCAAGCAAGAACTAAAGGTGTTGGAATAATTAGTGGAGAAAAAGCTTTAGCTTATGGTTTAACAGGTCCAAACCTTAGGGCTTCTGGTATAGACTTAGATTTAAGACGTGATGCGCCATATGGTATTTATGATCGTTTCAATTTTAAAGTGATTGTCGGTAAAGATGGCGATTGCTATGAAAGATGGATAATGCGTATTGGAGAAATGGAAGAGAGTATAAAAATAATTAAACAGGCGCTAGAGCAAATAAAAGAAGGTCCAGTTTTAGCTAAAGCTCCAAGGCTGATAAAACCGCCAAAAGGAGATATTTATCATCAAATTGAAGGCTCTAAAGGTGCACTCGGATATTACTTAGTAAGTGATGGGTCTGATAAACCTTATAGAATTCACATACATGGCCCATCTTTTGTTAATATAGGTGCCTTTCCTGAAATGGCGACTGGAAGCACTATTCAGGATGCTGTTGCAATACTCGCATCACTTGATCCTATATTAGGCGAAATTGATAGGTAGTTCAGGCACATTCAAAAAATAACAAGTCCATTTGCCAGAAAAGTTCTTATATGCAGCATAGCTGCTTTTTTCTAAGGTGCCCATTTTCCATCATGGGAAGCTCGATTCGCATACGCTCACTGAGTGCTCACAGAGTAAGCGACCATCATCAAATCGTAGATTTGGGTTCACTGCTCACGTCGGCAAATTGACCTAATAGGGCCACTATAAGGGCAACTTGTCTCCTTGCCTGATGAAAAATAATCATGGCAACTTTGAACTTGTTATTTATTTTCATGTGCCTTAGGAGGTTGAAATGGAGAATATATTTTTAAACATATCTAATTGGATTAAGGGTTTAACTTCGGCATTGGCAATACCAAATGCCTTTGTAAGTATTATTATGAGCTTAGTTTATTTTATTGGGATTGTAGCTTTTGTTTTATTAAATGCTATGTTTTTGATTTATTTAGAAAGAAAATTTTGTGGTTATCTTCAGCAGCGTCCAGGGCCTAATAGATTTGGGCCACAAGGAATATTTCAAAGCGTAGCAGATGTTGTCAAACTTCTCGGCAAGGAAGATATTATTCCAGAAAAGACAGATAAATTAGTTTTCGTAATGGCATCATTTTTAGTTATGGTTCCTGCTTTATTAATATATGCTGTGTTACCTTTTGGAAAAAATATGGTTGCTGTAAATTTAAATTTGGGATTGCTTTATTTCTTAGCCATATCTGGAGTTTCCTCAATACCTATATTAATGGCAGGTTGGGGATCTAATAATAAGTATTCCCTTTTAGGTGGGATGAGAGTAGTTGCCCAAATGATAAGTTATGAGATACCTATGATTTTTTCTCTTCTTGGAGTAGTTATGATAAGTGGTTCTTTAAATTTGACAGAAATTATAACAGCCCAAAATAGCGTGTGGTTCATTTTTTTACAGCCTGTTGCATTTATTATTTATCTTATTGCCGCGACTGCAGAGTTAAATAGAGCTCCTTTTGACTTAGCTGAAGGAGAGCAGGAAATAGTAGCTGGTCCATTCACAGAATATAGCGGAATGAGATATGCACTTTTTTATCTTGCTGAGTATACAAATATGTTTGCTACTTCAGCACTTACAGCTACTTTATTCTTAGGAGGAGCTAGTGGTCCGTTATTACCTTCTTGGATTTGGTTTATCCTAAAAACTTACTTAATAGTGTTACTGCTTATGTTAGTTCGTTGGACTTTTCCTAGGTTTAGGTTAGATCATATGATGTCTTTAAACTGGAAATATCTTATTCCTATTTCTCTAATAAACATTTTACTAACTGGAATTGGTATTAAAATATTTCAGTTAGGTATATGAAAGAAAATAATAAGTCCATGATGCGATGTATATTTTCAGTCAGGCAAGGAAGTATTTTTATCTCATAGTGGGCCTATTAGGTAAAAATGCTGACGTAGTATGACTAGAAATAGACTAGCATGATGACTTATTATTTCTTGAATATGCCACAATTAGTTAAGAGGTGAATTTAATGTTTGGTAAAGGATTATTAAATGGTCTTAGAGTAACACTTGGACATTTATTTGAAAAAAATATCACTCAGCAGTATCCAGAAGAACATCCAAAGCTTCCATTGCGTTCTCGTTGTTCTTTTAGACTGGATTCAGAAAAATGTATTTCATGCAGCATTTGTGCTTTGAGCTGCCCAAATAGAGTTATTAATGTTGAAAGTTATAAAGATGAAAATAATAAAAAACATTTAACTAAATATGAAATGCAATTAGAATATTGTCTTTTTTGCGGATTATGCGTTGAAAGCTGCCCAACTAAGGCACTTCAGGTTACTTCGGATTTTGAACTAAGTGCTTACAGTAGAGCAGAAACTAAGTTAACACTATTTGATGAATATTCAAAGAAGTAACAGGTCAGAATACTTTTTTGCATGATGAGAAACATGCATTATATTAATGACCAATATTTACTTCATATTCTTAACAAGGAGGATTTATAATGATTTCAGCTTTTGTTTTTTGGCCTATAGCATTTTTAATTATAGCTTTTGCTATAGGTGTCGTTCATTCAAAAAATATTATCCATAGTGCTTTATCAATGATTTTAACATTCATAGGTATAGCAGTGGTTTTCATCTTGCTTCAAGCTGATTTTCTAGCTTTAGCACAGATTTTAATTTATGCTGGAGCAATTTCAATCTTAATCGTATTTGCTATAATGCTTACACGAAAAAATGATATGAAAAACAGTAATCCCTTTAATAAATTAAGATGGACAGGTTTAGCATTTTGTTTAGGATTCTTTGGGCTTATTACACGCTTAATTTTACGTAGTAACTTTACTTATAAGAATTTAAATATAGAAAATACCATTAGTGCTATTGCAGATGGATTCTTTGGAAATTATATGATTCCCTTTGAAGTTTCTGCATTACTCTTATTAATAGCCTTGGTAGGCGCTATTATTTTAGCAAAAGGAGTGAAAAATTAGATGGTTGGTTTAGAAGGTTATTTAATACTCGCAGCAGCTTTGTTTTGTATTGGTCTTTATGGAGCAGTTGTTAAAAGAAATGTTATCAGTGTATTAATGTCAGTGGAAATCATGATGAATGCAGTCAATATTAATTTAGTAGCTTTTAATAGATTTTTAGCACCAGAAAAGGTTACAGGACACCTTTTTGCTATATTCGTTATTGTTGTTGCAGCAGCCGAAATAGCTGTAGGTTTAGCTATTATCTTAAATATTTATCGAAGTCTACCTACATCTAATGTAGAAGATTTCAATATTTTAAAATGGTAGGTGTTATGATGAGATTTATAGATTTAGCTTGGATAATTCCCATATTTCCCGCAATTGCATTTCTAATTATTGGGTTCATTACAGAAAAATTAAAAGGGATTAGTTCAGCAATTGCAATAGGTGGGATGGTTCTCTCTTTTATATTTTCTTTAGGTGTTTTTTATGAGGTTATTACTTCGAAAGTTAGCATAAATAAACCTGTTGAATATGCTGTTTCGTGGCTATCAGCTCCAATTAAGATTGAAGTAGGAGTATTAATTGATCCACTTACAGCAACTATGCTTATAATCGTGACTTTTATAGGTTTATTGGTTGAAATATATTCCTTGGGTTACATGAAAGGAGAAAAAGGTTTTTCAAGATTTTTTGCGAATTTATCTCTATTTACAAGCTCAATGTTAGGACTCGTAATTTCTAATAACTATTTTCAAATGTTCTTTTTCTGGGAACTCGTAGGGTTATGTTCTTATCTTCTAATTGGTTTTTACTATGACAGGCCTTCAGCTGTAAAGGCTAATAAAAAGGCGTTTGTCGCTAACAGAGTTGGAGATTTCGGATTTTTAGTCGGAATGCTTTGCCTTTTCATGGCTTTTGGAACTTTTAACTTTAGAGAACTAGCTGCAAGTATTCCAGCATATCAAGATGTTGTTTATTTAACTATAATAGCATTATTAATTTTTGCAGGACCAGTAGCAAAGTCAGCTCAATTTCCACTTCATGTTTGGCTTCCAGATGCCATGGAAGGACCAACACCAGTAAGCGCATTGATTCATGCAGCTACTATGGTTGCAGCTGGAGTATATCTTTTAGCGCGTGGTTATATATTATTTTCTTCTTTACATGAAGTAAGTTTAGTAATTGCGTACATTGGTGGAATAACTGCATTCATGGCAGGTACAATTGCAATAGTTCAAAGAGATTTAAAAAGAATATTGGCTTTTTCAACTATGAGTCAATTGGGATATATGGTTATGGCAATGGGAGTAGGCGGATTTACTTCTGGAATGTTTCATCTTACAAGCCATGCATTTTTTAAGGCATTATTATTTTTAGGTGCAGGTAGCATTATTCATTCTATTGGTGTACAGGACATTTTTAAAATGGGCGGCTTAATTAAAAAAATGAAACTTGTAAGCATAACTTTTATAATTGCATCTTTATCACTAGCTGGAATTCCACCTCTATCAGGCTTTTTCAGTAAGGATGAAATTTTAACTGTAACTTATGAGCATGGCTATATATTTTTATATTACTTAGGCTTAATTACAGCATTTTTAACAGCATTTTATATGGCTCGTTTAGTTTTAATAGCCTTCTTTGGAGAGGAAAGAGAAAAACATTCTGTCCATAAAACGCCCTGGTGTATGACTGTTCCATTAATCATATTATCAGTTTTTTCAGTATTCTATGGTTTTATAAATGAAACATTTGCTTCATATATATACTTTCAAACATCTCAAATTCCTGAAGCAAATTTAATGGTTATGAGTGAATCAGTAGCAGCAGCTTTTAGTGGAATACTGCTCGGGTGGCTTATATATGGTAAGAAAATAATATCAAGTGAAGCTCTAAGTGTGAAGTTTAGACCAATTCATCAATTTCTTTTTAATCAATATTATATAAATGAACTTTATCACTTAATATATGAAAAAGTAGTTTTAAATATTTCTTATCTTTTTAATTGGTGCGATCGTAACGTAGTAGATGGAATTTTTGATAATACTACTTCTTTGATATGGAGAATAGGAGCTAAACTTAGACTTATTCATTCAGGACGGGTGCAAAACTATGCATTGATTTTTTTCATTGCAATTGCTTTAATAATTCTTTGGCTCGCAGCACCAATTTTAGGAGGGATGTAGATGCAATTTCCAATATTAACGTCAATATTATTAGCACCCATTTTGGGTATAATCATAATACTTTTGCTTCCAGAAGGTAAGAAAAAGGAAATAAAAGTTACAGCAGCAATTGTCACGTTTATTTCATTGTTGCTTTCGATTATAGCTTTTGTTACTTACAATAAGGAAATGGGAGGACTTCAATTTCAAGAAACATATTCTTGGATACCTGCCTTCGGAATTAATTATTCTGTGGGTGCGGATGGTTTAAGCATACCTTTAATATTGCTTACTGCTATCGTTATTTTTGCAGGTGTTTTTTCATCATGGAAAATGGAAAAAAGAATAAAGGAATTTTTCATATTTCTACTTTTGCTAGTTGTAGGTGTTTTTGGAGTATTTATTTCAAGAGATTTATTTTTATTCTATGTATTTTTTGAAATAGCTGTTATTCCAATGTATATATTAATTGGAGTTTGGGGAAGTACTAGAAAAGATTATGCTGCAATGAAGCTAACTCTTTACTTATTAGTAGGCAGTGCATTTATTCTAATTGGAATTATTGCAACTTTTGTATATGCTAATAAACTTGGTATAAGAAGTTTTGATATACAAACTCTTAGCACTATTGAATATAGCTCCAGTTTTCAGAAATTTGCTTTTTTTCTAATGTTAATAGGTTTTGGGATATTAGTTCCTATGTGGCCGTTTCACACATGGTCCCCAGATGGACACGTAGCTGCGCCAACAGCTGTAAGTATGCTTCATGCAGGGGTTTTAATGAAACTAGGTGGTTATGGAATTATCCGCGCGGGGGTGTTTTTATTTCCAGAAGGTGCAAAATACTGGGTTCCTTTAATTGCAGTGCTATCAATAGCTAATGTAGTATATGGTGCTATGGTTGCTATGGCTCAAAAGGATTTGAAATTTGTAATTGGTTATTCTAGTGTAAGCCATATGGGGTACGTACTACTCGGAATTGCTTCATTAAACTTTGAAGGAATAGATGGAGCAGTAGCTCAGATGTTTGCCCATGGTATTATGACAGCATTATTCTTTACGCTAATAGGAAATATTTATCATCAGGCTCATACAAGAGAAATAGCTAAGTTTGGTGGTTTAATACATCAAATGCCAAGAGTGGCAATTGGTTTTATAATTGCTGGTTTTGCATCATTAGGATTACCAGGACTAAGCAACTTTGTTGCTGAATTTCTAATATTTTTAGGATCCCATGATGAGCCAAGAAAACTATTTTCAGTAATACCTTTTAAAGCAATCTCAATAATGGCTATTCTAGGAATTGTTATTACTGCGGCTTATATATTAAAGGTAATTCAAAGCACTTTTCTTGGCCCAAGAAAAGAAGAATGGGATCATTTAGAGGATGCAAAAGGAGTGGAAATGATACCTATAGTGATGCTCGCAGGTGTATTAATATTTTTTGGTTTATTCCCTTCACCACTAATTGACCTTATTCATAGTGGAGCAATGTCACTTATGGGTAAGATATCAGATATAGGAATGATAATGGGAGGATTTTAATTATGAGTTATATAGTTGAACTTTTAACTGCAGCTTTATGTCTTGTACTTTTAGTATCAAGTTTATCGTTGCCGAAGTGCAAAGAAAAGTTGTGGTTATTTACAAGCATATGCCTTTTTATAATTTTAGTAATTTCTTTTTTTAATGGAAGTCAGTCGCAAACTTTGTTTGATGGAGCTTATATTAATGATTCCTTTAGTACTTTTTTTAAACAGCTATTTTTAATAGCTGCAGTATTAACAGTGTTAATTTCTAGAGATCATCTAGTTTCAAAACAAGGAGAGTTCTATGCATTAATTGTGTCTGCGCTACTTGGAATGATGATTATGGTATCATCGGGAGAACTCATTGCAATATATATAGGGCTAGAATTAATGACTATATCATTTTGCGTTTTAATTGCTTATAAAGGTGATGATAAATCAAAAGAAGCAAGTTTAAAATACCTTATTTTAAGTGCAATGTCTTCAGCAATTTTCTTGTATGGATTAAGTTTAATATATGGGATTACTCAAACAACGGCTATTAAAGAAATTGCAGAAGCACTGGTGACAGGACAGATAGCACCATTAGAAATACTAGGCATGATATTTTTAATTGCAGGTTTTGCTTTTAAAATAGCCATTGTTCCTTTTCATATGTGGGCTCCAGACATTTATGAAGGAGCACCTACTTCGATTACAGTATTTTTAGCGGTAGCATCTAAAACAGCAGGTTTAGCAGTTTTATTAAGATTATTTATGACTGGCATGTCATCTGCGTCTAGCTACTGGATTGATTTAATAATAGTATTATCTGTTATAACTTTAGTGCTTGGAAATTTAGTTGCTATTCCCCAAACTAATATTAAAAGGCTGCTTGCTTACTCAAGCATTTCACAAGCAGGTTATTTTTTACTAGGGATTATTGCGAATTCAAGTCTTGGCATCGCATCAATTTTGCTTTATAGTTTGTTTTATCTGTTTGCAAACATGGGAGCATTTGGAGTTGTAATTGCAGTTTCAAAGGCAACAGGAAGTGATGAAATTAAAGATTATGCTTATTTAGCTAAAAGATCACCATTTTTAGCTGCTGTTATGCTTATTTCCTTACTTTCTTTAGCAGGAATTCCACCTTTAGCAGGATTTATAGGCAAGTTCTATTTATTCTTATCTATAATAGAAAAGGGACAGATATGGTTAGCATTTTTAAGTATTGGTATGAGCGTTATATCAGTATATTACTATCTTAAAGTTGTTAAGGTTATGTATTTTGGAGAAAGTCCTACTAAACTTGAATCAATTCCGGTATCCATAAGTACAAAATTAGCATTAACTATATCTATGACAGTACTTGTTATTCTTGGAATTTATCCTAGCCAAGTAGTAAATGTAGTTTTGTCAGTATCTAAAGCATTTTTATCCTAATATAAGAATTACTAAAGATTCTATTTTGTAATAATCATTATCTTCATAATTTCTACATAATTTTAATGTATAATGAGAATCATTTTCAAATGATAGATAGTAGGAAGGATGAGGAAAATGGTTGCTACAATATTAATAATTGCAGTTGTTGCTTTTATAGTTTTTAGAGTATTCAAAGGCGGTGGAGGATGCTGCCATTAAGGATGTACTTCAAAATGATTTTTTTATCATTTTGAAGTACTTTCTTTTATTAAGTGTAACAGAATTTGAAATTTAAAATAATAAAAGAACTTATTGGAGGAATAATTTTTAGTTAAATTATTAAATATATGATAAAGTAATATTAAAATTAACTATATGGGGGGAATATTATGAACAACATTTTAATAATTGAAGATGAAAAAAGCGTATCAGACGTTGTAAAAGCATATTTGGAAAGAGAAGGATATGGGGTGTATTCCACTGAAAATGGATTAGATGGAATTGAAGTTTTTAGAAAAGAAAGGATTGATCTTGTAATTTTAGATTTAATGCTTCCAGATATTGATGGTGAGGAAGTTTGTAAGATATTAAGAAAAATATCAGATGTATATATTTTTATGCTAACTGCTAAAAGTACATTAAGTGATAAAATTGAAGGGTTAAATATTGGAGCAGATGAATACCTAACAAAACCATTAAGTCCAAGAGAACTTACTGCGCGTGTAAATGCATTGTTCAGAAGAGTAAGAACAAGAAAAGAAAATGTACTTTCTTTTAATAATAACAAATTAATAATTGATTTTGATAAGAGATTAGTTAAATTGAGTGGAGAGGAAGTAAGTTTAACTCCAAATGAATTTGATATATTATATATTTTAGCTTCAAATCAAGGAAAAGTATTTACACGGGAAGCAATAATAGAGAGAGCTTTTGGAATCGAATTTGATGGTTCAGACAGAAGTATAGATGTTCATATCAAAAATTTACGTAAGAAAATTGAAGAAGATACCAAGTCTCCTCGATATATAGTTACTGTTACAAAAATTGGTTATAAATTTGGTGATGAAGTATGAAGCAAAGTATTAGGGGGAGATTGAGTTTTATTATAATATTTTGCGCAGTAGCTACCGTATTATTATCAGCTTTATTAGTAAATATAACTATAACGAATACATTCAATAAGTATATGGAAAATATACAAACTCAAAGAAATACAAGGTTAGTAGAATATTTTCAACAAGTTTATAAAAGTGATGGTGGATGGAATATTACTTCGGGGGAAGAAATGATGCATGAAGCGTATATGAGTAATTACTGTTTAAGTCTTTTGGATGATAATAAAAAGGTTGTATGGGAAATGAACCATGAAGATATACAAAATAAAAATCATATGACAGTAAATGGCAAGGAAGAAACCGGAGTGTATACTTCCAATACTTTTGATATAAATGTAAATGGAAAAACAGTAGGTTATATTATTGTCGGACAGTATTCGCCTGTTTTGCTTTCACAGGAAGATATAAGCTTCAAGGGACAAATTAATAAGAGTATTGTATTTAGTGGAGTATTAACACTAATAGTAGTAGCATTGATAAGTCTTATTATATCAAAGCAATTTTCTGAACCAATAAAGGAAGTTTCAAAAACTTCTGTAAGTTTATCAAAAGGAAATTATAATTCTAGATCAAATATAAAAAGTAATATTGAAGAAATTCGGAATTTAACTGAGAGCATAAATGATTTAGGTGAGAAATTAAATAGTCAGGATGTATTAAGAAAGCGTCTTATTTCAGATATATCCCATGAAATTAGAACTCCATTAAATGTATTACAAAATAATTTAGAGGCAATGATAGATGGAATTATACCTGTAACTACTGATAAACTTAATAGCTTAAATGATGAAGTAATAAGATTTGGCAAGCTTTTAAATAATTTGAATTCATTAAAACAAATAGAGTCAGATGAAATAGTGCTTAAATTAGGAAGGGTTAATATAGGGGAGCTTATTTCAAATGTAATTAGTGATTTTAATATTGCTGCTGATGAAAAAAATATAAAGTTAATTATTAATAAAGAAGAAGGTAAAAATTTTATTGTAGTAGGCGATTACGATAAATTGAAACAAGTATTTATAAATCTTATATCTAATGCAATTAAATTTAACAATATAAATGGAACTGTATGGGTCAATATTAGTAGCGATATAAACTCAGTTATCATTAAAATTAAGGATAATGGAATTGGAATTAAAAAAGAAGATTTACCTTATGTTTTTGAAAGAATGTATCGTGGAGATAAAAGTAGACATAAAATTGAGGGAAGCGGAATAGGTCTTACACTTGTAAAGAAAATATTAACTTTGCATTCTGGAACAATAGATGTAGAAAGTAAGGAAGATAAGGAAACTGTATTTACAGTATGCATAAACAAAAGTAATTAATACATAAATTTTTATCACAAACTACATAAAAAAAGAAGGTATCTATAAACACTTTAAAAAGTGATTTTAAGATACCTTTTTTGTTTTTTTGAGAATTATTAAATTTACATTTATTCCCTTAAAATATAGATGATTTATTATGTTTTAATAATAGCATATAACTACCAATATAATTTGACAGAAATTTCATATATCATCCTTATAGAATCTTCATAACTTTTTATTATACTTTACTATATAATAAGCGACTTTTTTCTGAAATAATATATTTATAATTATAGAGGTGACAAGCATGAATATTATAAGAAAAGTTAATAAAGCAATATATAAATGTTTAAACAACAGAAAATATGTAAGATTATTTGCTATAGGTGCAATTATTCTATTATTTAGTAGTATTGTATCAAGTTTTGATATGAGTGAAAAATTAAAACATAACTTATCAGTAAATAAAGCTAATGCATCTCGCTTAAATATAGCTAATGCGTCTATTGAAAATGGGGTTCAGGTAGTAAGAATAACAGTAGATAATAATGGTTATACCCCTGATGTTATTTATGTTCAAAAAGATATTCCTGTTAAGTTGATATTTGAAGGAGATCAACTTAATTCGTGTAATAATGGAATAGTATTACCATCTTTCAATATAGATAAAGATTTCAAATCAGGAGAAAATATAATAGAATTTATCCCCAAAGATGAAGACATAGAGTTTAGTTGCTGGATGGGAATGATAAAAGGAATAATTAAAATTACAGATAGCATTGAGTCCATAAATGAGACCGAAAAATTTTAATAGAAATTCAGATTTTATTGTGAAAGTTATGTAATATAAGCACTAATTATATAGAGGATTACATTTATCCTGATAATTAGATTTTAATTAATATTTAAAATTTATTTTTATCTACACAATATCTTCATAACATTTATTTATAATGTATTTACAGGGAGGCGATAGTGATGAAAAGCTATAGTTTACGTTTTAAACAAGAAAATATGCTTTGTCATAGGTGTCTAATGAATGTTGTAAAAACATTAAGCTCCATTCAAGGTTTATTAGGAGTTGATGTTAGTTTAGAATCAAAGAAAATTAAAGTAATCTATAGAGATAAAGAGATATCAAGAGATGATATTAAAGAAATAGTAAATAGATCAATTTTAAGTGGTAAAGTAGTTAAGCTTAAACATTAATTATAATGAGAATATGAGGGGGAATTTATTATGAATTGTCATGGAAATAATAAAAATGAAGGAAATAAAAAACACAATCCAATAAAGCATATGTTAATGATGGTGCTTTGTTGTGGATTACCGTTTATAATTGTAGCAGCACTTCCTTTTTTAAGTGTTGGAACAGGACTTAAAGCAGCTATAGGTGGGATAGCACCTTTCATATGTCCAATAATGATGGCACTTATGATGGGAATGATGTTTAAAGGCAAGCATGGAAGCTGTTGTAGTGAGAAGAAAGAAGTTAATGAAAATCAAAACAAAATAGAGCAATAGGCTAATAAAAAAAGAGGTTAATCAGTATCGTATGTTACTATTAACTTCTTTTTTAGTTAGAGAAATAAATAAAGAATGAACAGTTATTAGATTGGTTTTGGGTATAATAAAAGGTAATTTACAAATAATAGATTAGGTATTTAAAATATCTAAATATTATTTGTAATTCAAATTTAACATAATATAAAATATATTTAATAAAAGGGAGTGAATGAAAATGAGAACAATAACATGGGTATTGATTGTTGCAGCTGCTATAAGATTAGGAATAATAGGTTTTTTGGGAGATGATTTCATAGGGCTTGCCTTTGGTTCTGCACCTGTAACAATGTCTTGGCTCGATCGGATAGTTTGTGGCATTGTTGGTATAGCAGGGATATATGCAATTTATTTATTATTCAAAGGAACGAATAGTGAAGTAGCCTAGAAGGATAAGAAAAGTAACACAATCATTTTAAATATGTTTAAGCAAAAGTACCATGGATATGTAAAAGGCTCAAGTGCTGTAAAAGCTAAAATTTGAGTCTTATTTTATTTGAATTGATTATAAGAATGTTGTAAAATAGCAGATAGTAATCAAGATAGTACGTGATAAATAAATGGCATTTAGAAATTAAGATTTTAAGTTAGAATATTAATAAAGGAGAAATCCATGTTCAATATAAATGATGTAGTGGAGATCTTGAGAAATAATAGCTCTATTGCGATACCTATAAGTCTAATAATAAGTATAGGCATTTCCCTTGTTGGTATATTACCGTCAGTATTTATAACAGGAGCGAACATAGTTTTCTTCGGGCCTATTAATGGCTTTTTCATATCTCTGTTAGGTGAAGCAATAGGAGCATATATTACTTTTATTATCTATAGATTAGGTTTTAAAAGGAAGATTGAAAAATTCACAGATAGAAATAGGTTAATTTCTAGAATAGTTAAAAGTGATGGAAGAGAGGCGGGGCTACTAATATTTCAAGGAAGAATCATTCCATTTATACCATCAGGAATTATAACACTTGCAGCATCAATAAGTAGTGTTGATAGTACAATATTCACTGTTGCAACATTGATTGGAAAGGTTCCATCTATAGCGTTAGAGGCACTTGTTAGCTATGACATAATTAATATTTACGATAATTGGATAAGGCTAGTCATAACATTTATTAGTCTAATAGTTATTAAATTTACAATTGCAAAGAAAAAAGATTATTAAGTAAAAATGAATTAGAATAATCTCAGATTAGAGAGTTCTAATTCATTTTTTTATTAAAGCCGGTTATTTATCTAGAGTTTTGATATAGGCTTTCATTTGGTTGATATTCATGTCACCAACATGCTTAGAAAGTATATTTCCGTCTTTATCAATAAAGTATGAAGTAGGAATTGAAGTTATGTTATATTTTGTAGCTACACTTTGATCAGGGTCTATAAGTACCTTAAAGTTATATTTGTTACTATCAATAAATGATTTAACAGCATTTAATGGCTCACCGATTTCTACAGAAACTATAACTAAGTCACTATCCTTTGTTTCTTGATATAATTTTTCTATCTCGGTCATTTCAGCTTTACAGGGGGGGACACCAAGTTGCCAAAAAGTTAAGAAACACTTTCTTGCCTTTTAAATGGTTAATCCCCAATATATATAAGTCAATAATTATCATAAGTAAAATTATTATATAAAAAAGATATGAAGATTATATGTATTTTTGATAACTTATTATTAAAATAAAAAAAGTTAAATTTACATGGTGTGAAATTTATTATATTAGACAGCGTAAAATTAGGGAATTAGAAATTGAATATATTATTATGAATTGGAATATTCTTCATAAGTTCTTCATAATAGAATGGTATTATTTGAGTTGTTAAAAGTTAATATTTTAAGAATGATTTAGAAAACAAAATAATGTGTGTATTCAATTAGGAGATAACATATAAACTGAGGAGGAACAATATGAAAATATTTAATAATTTAAAACTTGCACAAAAACTTATATTTTGCTTCTTATTAATTTCATTACTTATAGGGATTATTGGATTTAGAGGTATATCAGAAATAAAAAAAATAAATGCAAATTCAACCTCTATGTATGAAGATAATTTAATACATTTAAAAACAGTTGAGGAGTTAAAAGCAAACTTTTTACAGATACATTCAGATTTATTAGCGCTTTTAACAACAAAAGATGCAGCTAAAAAACAGGATATTGAAAATGAAATAGAAAAATTAACAAATGAAGATATGATGATTTCTGAAGAATTTAAAAATGCAGGTGAAACAGGTGAAGAAGAAAAATTATTAACAAATTTTATAAAGCTTCACGAAGAATATATGATGTCACGTAAAGATTTTATGGACTTAATAAATGCAAATAAATATGATGAAGCACAAACGGCTTTTCAAATGGTAACTGAGGCTAGGGATAAGACTTTTGATAGTATTAATAAAATAATTGATTCAAATATAAAAGAAGCTGAAAATGCAAATAATGTTAATAATTTAATATTTAAGAATTCGTTTAATTTAATGATTGGTATAGTTATATTCGGTTTCATATTTGCAATTTTACTTGGAGTTTTGATTTCAACATTAATATCAAAACAAATAAATAAGGTTTTAGTATTTGCGGATGCTCTAGGTAGAGGTGATTTAACTCAGAGAATAGATTTCTATTCAAAAGATGAAATAGGAAAAATATCAAATGCTTTAAATAAAGCTGCTGAAAACACTAGAAGTCTTATATCAACAATAATTTCAAATTCTAGCAGTATAAAAGAATCAAGTGAAGAAATCTATAACACTATAGAAGGAATTTCTACAAAAATGAACAATATTAATGAAGCTACAAAGGAAATAACAACTGGTACAGAAGAATTGAGTGCAACATCACAAGAAGTAAATGCATCAATTGAAGAAATAACTTCAAATTCTATTGAGTTATCAAATAAGGCAAAGGATTGCGATCAAGCTTCTAATGATATTCAGATACGTGCCTCAGAAATAAAAGATAAGGGACTAAAATCAATAAATATTTCTAAGAAAATATATAAAGAAAAGCAAGAAAATATATTAAAAGCAATAGAAGAAGGAAAAGTTGTTGAAAAAATTAAAGTAATGGCTGATTCTATAGCAAATATAGCATCGCAAACAAATCTTTTAGCATTAAATGCGGCCATTGAATCGGCAAGAGCTGGTGAAATGGGGAAAGGTTTTGCTGTAGTAGCAGATGAGATACGCAAGCTTGCAGAACAGTCAGCAGAGAATGTTTCAAACATACAAGAAGTTATTACTCAGGTAAACAATGCCTTCAATAATCTTTCACATAACACTCAAGAGATATTGGCGCATATTGATAATAATGTAAATCCAGATTATGAGCTTTTTTTAGAAACTGCTTTTAAATATGAAAAGGATGCAGTCTTTATTAAATCTATGTCAAAAGAAATTGCAAATGGTACAAATCAAATACTTAGTTCTATAGAGCAAACTAGTGCTGCAATAGAAACAGTTTCGTCTACTGCTCAGCAATCGGCAGAAAGTTCAGAAGGGATATTAAATAGTGTAGATGAAACAACTGCCGCAATTCAAGAAGTTGCGAATTCTGCACAAAGGCAAGCTGAATTATCTGAAGAACTTAATTTCTTGGTACAAAAATTTAAAATATAGATAATATGTTGTATAAAAATATAAAGGGAATGGTACTATCGCAGTAGGAAAAGGACCTACCCAAGTTTACATTGAATCAGATGATAAATATTCATTCCTAGCAAATCAAGGAACTGAAGATGCACCATCTAATACTGTTTCAAAGATAGATATGTCAACTAAGAAAGTAGTTGCAACAATAGAAACTGGAAAAGGAGCTCATGGAGTAGTAGTTAGCTCTGATAATAAATATGTTTATGTTACTAATATGTATGATGGAACTGTAAGTGTTATTGACAATAGCACAGATAAGGTTATTAAAACTATAAAAGTAGAAGGAGAACCAAATGGAATAAGCTACAGGTAATTAATATTCTAATGAGAATAAATTTAATTTGAGTT
Source organism: Clostridium beijerinckii (assembly GCF_018223745.1). Taxonomy (NCBI): domain Bacteria; kingdom Bacillati; phylum Bacillota; class Clostridia; order Eubacteriales; family Clostridiaceae; genus Clostridium; species Clostridium beijerinckii. The sequence goes on along the minus strand of NZ_CP073653.1, from coordinate 3,391,107 downwards.
AATTAAATTTAGTAATTTATGCAATCATAATTCATAGTTCTTAATATATAAAAAAGTGTATTGAATTCTAAAATAATTAGTTTTCAATACACTTTTTAGTATCTTTTATGATTTATACTTTTAAAAATTTAATTAAAGACCAGAAGCTTCCTACACTTCCAATTAAAATCCCAACTAATATAAACTGCCATTGGAGGGTTTGCGTAATATAAGATGGTGATATTAAGTTTATTAAAAGTAAATTTTCATTTATCTTTATAAAAACTAGTTTATAGAGATAGTATATTAATATATTTGAACATACTGCTCCAAACAAACCAATAAGTGCACCTTCAATAATAAGCGGCCATCTAATAAACCAATCAGTTGCTCCAACAACTTTCATTATTCCAATTTCTCTACGTCTTGAGTAAATAGCTAATTTTATAGTATTACTAATAAGGAATATAGAAACTGATACCATTAATATGAATAAAGCAATTCCAATCCATTTCACGTTTTTGGATATTGGAATTATTTTATTTGTAAATTCCTGATCATTGCCAATGGATTCTATACCAGGCATATTTTCGATTGCGCTTATCACTTGATGTGATATTTCAGGATTTTCTAGATCTATTATAAATGAATTAGGCAGCGGATTATTGGAAGAATCATAATTATTTAATAAAGAACTATTATCTTCAGAAACCTGTTTATTAAACTTTTTTAAAGCCTCTGATTTATCTTCAAATTTAACACTTTTGATACCAGAAATATTATTTAACTTTTGCTCTAAGTTTTCTTGATCTTTATTAGTAACGCTATTATTTAAAAATACTTGTATTTGAACCTGGGATTTAGCATTACTCATTCCTATATTTATATTTAGCATTAATAGCATTGAGACTCCCATTATAAATAAAGTTGAGGTCACTGTAATAACTGATGCTATACTAATGGTTCTATTTCTATTTAAACTCTTTAATGCATCAATAATATAATATTTGAAGGTATTAAAATTCATTATCATAAGTCCCCCTAATTTCATCTCTTATTATAGTTCCATTCTCAATAGCAATAACTCGCTTCCTCATTGAATCAACGATATCTCTTGCATGAGTAGCCTAAGTATTGTAGTACCGTTTTTATTAACATTGTCGAGCGTGTCCATTACTCCCATTGCAGTTTCAGGATCGAGATTTCCTGTTGGTTCATCGGCAATTAAAATATTAGGATCATTCACTATAGCTCGAGCAATTGAAACTCTTTGCTGTTCACCGCCTGACAATTGGCTTGGAAATGACCTAAATTTATCAGATAATCCAACTAGTGATAAAGCCAATAGGTACCTTCTTTTTTATATCTTTAGTACTGACACCAATAACCCTTAATGCAAAAGCTACATTTTCATAGACATTAAGAGTTGGAATTAGTTTAAAATCTTGAAATATTACACCTATCTTTCTTCTGTAAAACGGTATTTGATTCTTATTTAGATTGGTTACATCAGTATCGTTTAATATTAACTTACCATGTGTCGGCTCAATTTCTTTAAAAAGCATTTTTATTATTGTTGATTTGCCAGCACCACTTGAGCCTACTAAAAAAGCAAAATCACCTTTTTCTATAGTTAAGTTAACATTTTTAAGAGCCAAGGTGTTATTGTCATATACTTTAGTAACGTCTAGAAATTTAATCATTAGTAATCCTCCAATTAGATGTTAGTTAAATATACTTGTGTGTTTTTGTAATATTATAACTTATTATTATGAAGAAATTATGTGTTTCCTTATGGTAATGTATTCCTTTATACGAATCTACATAATTTCTACACAATTTTAGTGTAGTATAGGATTGAATTTACAAAAGAGAGACAAGTATTACTCTATAAATAAGGGAGCGATATAAGTGAAAAAAACAATTAAAACGGTTATGCTTGCAACAGCATTAGTGATGATTACTCAAGTTTCAGCATTTGCTGCACCAACATCTAATCAAGCACAAACTCAATTGGAGCAAAATAAAAATTCCTTAAAGGAAGTACAAGATAAACGACACCAGCTTGAAGCAAGCATTGAAGAGTTGGATAATCAAATTGAAGATTATATGATGAAGATTGAAGCAAATAAGAATAACATAACTGGGGCAGAAAACGATATCCAAACAACAAAAAAGCAAATTACTCAGGTTGAAAAAGAAGTAGAAGCTAAGCAAGATGTATTAGATCAAAGAGTAAGAGCTATGTACATAAATGGGCAGTCTAACTATCTAAAAATCTTATTGGAATCTGAAAGTTTCAGTGATTTAATAACAAGAGCTGAAGCAATTAGAAAAATAATTGGACTTGATAAACAAGTAATAAGTGATTTAAATGATAAGAAGTCAGAAGTAGAAAGTAAAAAAACATCTCTTGAAGTTAAGTATAATGATTTGCTTGCATTAAAAAGCGAAAATGAAGACAAGCTTATAAGTCTAAATACAAATATAGCAGATCAAAAGAAGCTTATTCAAGAGGCCAAAGATCAGGAAAAATTATTTGCATCAAAAGTAGATGAATCTCAAGTGCAAGTAAGCGCAACTATGAATCAAGTAAATAAAATAAGAAATGAAGCACCTAGAGTTACTAATGCATCGAGAGGCGCAAAATCTGCACCCGTTTCTGATAATAACATAATAGCATATGCTTCAAATTTCTTAGGAACTCCTTACCTGTGGGGAGGAACAAGTCCTTCTACAGGATTCGATTGTTCTGGTTTTACACAATATGTATATGCACACTTTGGTATTAGCCTTGGAAGAACAACTTATGACCAAATAAATGATGGATATGAAGTTTCAAAATCCGAACTACAGCCTGGAGATTTAATATTCTATGGTAAGGGCGGAAATCCTACTCATATGGGAATGTATGTAGGGAATGGGACATATATTCATGCGCCGAGAACAGGTGATGTAATAAAAATATCATCAATAGATAGACCAGATTATATTACAGCAAGAAGAGTTAAATAAGCTAATATTTTTAGCCATTAGAATAGAAAATATCAAATTTTAAATTAAGATATTGTAGTTGGAGGTATGAATGATGGTCATTGAAGTAGCAATAACGGTGGTAGTAGTTTTATTTGTTGCGCATATTCTTTATCACAAAGTAATAAAAAAAGCTTCAGGGGGATGCTGTTGTAATAAAGATGGTAAGTCCAAGAAAAAGTGTAGTAAATAGTTTTATAGTTATTTTAAATTTGTAGGAAGGAAGTTAATAGTATGAAGGAACTGTTTAGTTTTGGCCCAATACATATATACTTTTTTGGACTAATGATAGCATTAGCTGTAATTACAGGCGGAGCATTTGCAATTAAGCAAGGGGAAAAAAGAGGAATAAATGAAGACATAATATTTAATCTAATTTTTATTGTTGTTATAGCGGGTGTATTAGGAGCTAGATTATTTTATATTCTTTTTTATAATCCATCATTTTATTTTAGTAATCCAGGAGAAATATTTAAAATAAATGAGGGTGGGTTATCTATACACGGAGGAATTGTTTCCGCTGTGCTTGCAGGATACATATACTCTATTAAGAGTAAGATATCATTTTTAAAACTTGCAGATATTTCAGTGGTGGGTATTGCATTGGCTCAAGGTATAGGTAGAGTAGGGTGCGATGTATTTGGCAAACCAATGGCAAACATAATGATATGGGGGATTAACTATAATGGGCAACTGCTTCATCCTGCACAAGTATATGAGTTTATTTTAGACTATATATTATTTATAGTTCTATGGAGAAGAAGTTACAAGAAAAAATTTGAAGGTGAATTATTTATAATTTACTTAATCGCTTTTGCCATAATAAGAGGTATTGTAGAATTCTTTAGAATAAATCCTGTTATCTGGGGTCCGTTTTCAATTTCGCATTTATTAAGTCTTGCTTTAGTTATTATAGGATTAGCCATTTATATATTCTTATCCAAGAGGGTCGCAGGAAACGATAGGATTTATGTGGAAGAGAATAAAGTAAATTTAACAAGTTCAATAATTATTTTAATTGCATTGGTGGTAATATCTGTATTTGTATTTTATTTTGTGCAAGGATAACTAATGAATTGTGTTTGTGTTTCAACTAGAGGTAAATAAAATATTATAAAGTTAAAGAGCTCTAATAAAATTTTGGTTTTTATTGGAGCTCTTATTATATTTTTAATGCCAGAGGTTACGGGTGACACTGACTAAATTTGAATTACATATAGCAGATCTGAAAGTAATTATTATTTTGATTATTTATAAAATTATCTTCATAATTTCTACACATGTTCTTTGTATACTCTCTAAAGAACAGTAATTCAATTATATAAAAATTAAAATAAATAATTATACTAAAAGATTAGATTATTGAGAGGTGGTGAGGTCATGTCAAATTTTATAAAAGCTAAAAATGCTGTGAGTAAAGAGCTTTATGAAGTTGAGATGATTTTAAAAAATATTGGAAAAGATTTTAGTTCGGGTTCAACTCAAGAGATATTTGAATATTTCTTTAAGGTTCCAGGAAAATATCTTCGTCCTAGTTTGATAATACTTTCAGCTAAAGCTATAAATCCTGAAATGACTATAGATGAGAGAATGCAATTAATTAATTTATGTGTAGCAATTGAGCTAATACATAGTGCTAGTTTGGTACATGACGATATAATTGACAATGATTTATTTCGCCGTGGTCAAAAGACGTTAAATAATATATATGGTAGAAAGATAGCGGTTCTCGCAGGGGATGCCTTTTATGCTAAAGCATTTTCAATATTATTAAAACTACCAACAAATGATGCAGAACAAATAATTACACAAGTTATTGAAAAAATGTGCGTTGCAGAAATTGAACAAGCTCAAAATCATGAAATTACAAAGCAGGATTACTTTAACATAATAGAAGGCAAAACTGCATCCTTTATGGCTGCCTGCTGTAAGCTTGGAGCAAAAACAGTTAATGCAAAAGAAGAAGAAATTGAAGCCTTGGAAAATTACGGCTTAAATTTAGGAATGTTATATCAAATCATTGATGATTGCACAGATGGTGATTCTAACGCTACTAAAAATAATATAACGGTTGAAGATGCTAAAGAGTTTGCTTTAAAAGCTGAACAAGCAATTAAAAATTTAGAGACTTCGGTTTATAAGGATAGCATGAATAGTCTTTTAAATCATATACTTGAATCTTCAAATAAGAAAACAAAAAATGCTTAATCTTAAATTCATAATAAATATCACAAGGGAGATGACATTAAATGAGATTTTTTAGAAATAAATATTTAGTTCCTGTGTGGACAATTTTGCGTATATGGCTAGGCTATCAATGGATAGTTCCAGCAATAGAGAAACTTAAGGATCCAACTTGGGTAGGAAGTCAATCAGGTGTAGCGATAACAGGATTTTTAAAAGGAGCTTTAGCTAAAGCAACCGGAGATCATCCATCAGTACAGTTGTGGTATGCAAGATTTGTTGAAAGTGTTGCTTTGCCAAATGTAGGAGTATTCACGTATGTAGTTCCAGCCGGAGAACTTCTTGTTGGTATTAGTTTAATCCTTGGAGCTTTTACTATAGCAGGTTTGATTGGTGGAGCATTTATGAATCTAAATTACTTATTAGCAGGAACTACTAGCACTAATCCAATTTTATATACTGCAGCTATAATTTTAATGGCAGCTGGAGCAAACGCTTATAAAATTGGGATTGATCAGTTAATTGTATCCTTTTGGAAAAAGAAATATGGTAAACAATAAATATAGCATAGAAAATAAAAATATAACAAAAAAGAAATTAAGTCTTTAGACGTGATAATGAAGGGAGTCAAAAAACAATGAAAAAGAAAACAATTAGAGGTGCAATATTAAGTTTAATTCTTACGTTAGGCCTTTCAACAGCAGCTTTTGCTGATGGAATGGGTAACATGGATATGGGGAAAGGAACAGAAAAAAGTGTAAATGGTATAAATGCAGAATTAACGTTTAATAAAGATAACAAAGTTAAAACCGGTGATAATGATGTAATGATCACATTGCATGATAATAATGATAAAAAAATTGAAAATGCTGATGTTAAGATTAGTGCAGAAATGGACAAGAACTCTGATATGGGCATGGATATGAATGGTAAAAAGCCAATTGAAGTATCATTAGAAAATAGTAAAGATGGTCAATACATGGGGAAAATTAATTTCACTGATAAAGGTAAATGGGTTATTACAGCTAACATTATGGTAAATGGAGAACAGAAGGATGTAGAGTTTGATGCGGATGTGGTTAGCGGTGGACCAAACTGGGTAGTTATAGGTGGATTTGTAGGAATAGTGGTAGTAATAATTATAGTAGCTGCAGTAAAGAAAAAAAGTAGCAAATAAAGATAAAGAATAGAGGTGATAGTTTAATGTCGAAGTTGGACAAGAAACTTAGTGATGAAACAAAGGCATCACAAGAGCAAAGAGGAAATAATTTATTAAATAATAAAATACTTAAGAGCTTCATTAAAAGTAAGTGGTATCCAGGAATATTTCAGCTATTTGTAGGAATAGTATTTGCATTCATCGTGTTTGAATTACTAACTGGACCTGACGAAGCTCACGATAACTTTGGTACAGCGGGAACTTGGGTATTGTGGTGGCCTATACTTCCAATACTATTATTTTTAACAGGTAGGTTTTGGTGTGCTATATGTCCATTTGGAGCCTTAAGTGATGTAGTACAAAAATTTGTAGGAAGCAAAAAGCCAGTACCTAAATTTCTAAGAAAATACGGAGTATGGCTTATAGATGCAATGTTCTTAGCAATTACATGGAGTGATCACGTTTTTGGAGTCGTTGAATCACCTAGAGGTTCAGGAACATTACTCCTACTTATTACAATTGGTGTAATATTCTCAGGTGCTTTTTGGGAACGTAGAACCTGGTGTAGATATCTATGTTTCTTAGGCGGATTATCTGGAAATTATTCAAGAGCAGGGATGCTGCAATTACGTGGAACAAAAGATATATGTGCTAAATGTACAGCAGCACATTGTTATAAAGGGAGTGAAAGGGCAGAAGGATGTCCTATGTTTGAATTCCCAAAAACTATGGAAGATAATGCAGAATGTAATTTCTGTGGTAATTGTGTAAAGAATTGTCCTAACAATTCAATTCAAATATCATTGCGTCCACCTACTAAAGAATTATGGTTTATTAGAAAGCCACGATTAGATGCATCATTTTTAGCTGTTGTAATTATGGGTATAGTATTTGTACAAAACATTACAATGTTAGAAATATGGGATGGAATGCTTGCATGGCTTGAAAATGTAACAGGAACACAAAATTATGCTATTACTTTTACTATAACATTTATTATAGCTATGGCTATACCAGTAGCATTGTTATCTATAACAGGATTAGTTGCAAAAACATTTAATAAAGCTTCGTTAAAAGAAAATTTCACGAAGTATGGATATGCGCTCATACCATTAGATATGGCTGCACATATAGCTCATAATTTATTCCATTTACTAGCAGAAGGAAAATCTGTATTCTATACATTTATAGAATTATTTGGAGTTGAAATTCAACATACATCTTCAGCTATTTTAGATGACCCAACGATACAAGCGTTTCAGTTTATATTAATAGCAATTGGAACTCTTGGTTCAATATATACTGTATATAAAATATCGAAGAATAATTATGAATCTAAAAAAGTTAGCACAACAATAGTATATTCTATTCTTTTAATATTACTAGCAGTAGTTAATATAATGTTATTCTCACTACCTATGGCAATGCGTATGTAATGATCCTTTATAGCTTATCTAAAAATTATTTTAGATAAGCTATAATATTATTTTTCTTGCATCTTATAAGAAGAATAAATTAATACAAATGAAGAAAGATTAGTTGATAGAGGTGATTAAAAGAAAATGACAATTGAAAAAATTAAGTTATTTATCAGAGCTTCAAGACCTTTTTCTTTAACAGCTTCAGCAATTCCAGTTGTGCTTGGGGAAATATTAGCATTAAAAGAGCCTAATTTTAATCTTGAATATTTTATACTTTCGATCATAGCAATTGTTTTTCTGCAGGCTTCAGTTAATTTACTGAATGATCATGATGATTTTATAAATAAAGTTGATACAAAGGAATCTCATAGTTCTAGCGGAGTTGTTGTTGAAGGCTTGCTGACTTTAAAAGAAGTTTATAGAAGCGGTATTCTATTACTTATTTTAGGATGTTTAATTGGTTTGTTTTTAGCTTACAATGTAGGCATTATGATTCTCATTTTAGGGATTGTTGGAGCTTTATGTGGATATTTTTACACAGGAAAACCGTTAATGCTTAAATATAGAGGATTAGGTGCACCATTGGTGTTTATAATTTTCGGACCATTAATGACCCTTGGAGGGTATTATCTGCAAATGCAGAAGTTTACTATTCAGTCATTAGTAATATCAATTCCAACAGCACTTCTTACTACTGCAATATTGCATGCTAATGATATCAGGGATATAAAACATGACAAGAAAGCTGGTATTAAAACACTGTCAATAAGTGTAGGCTATAAGAATGCACAAATAGTATATTCAAGCTTGATTATACTTTCGTATATTTCACTCATCATAATGATTATTTTTAAATATATTCCTTATTTAAGTTTGATTTGTTTATTAACAGTATCAGCTGCTGTTAAAAACATTAACAAATTAAGAACAGCTGGAGATTCAAGTAGTAATATCGCAGAACTTGATAAAGAGAGTGGAAAGCTTCAAGGTCAATTTGGAATTCTTTTAATTTTATCTATACTTTTAGCTTATATTTTATAGAAAGGTGGCAAAGTTTTGGAGAGAGAGAAAAGTAAGAATAAGATCATTATTTCTTCATTAATTATGGCTACAATATTGTGGTTTGTAATATTTGTATTAAAACCATTTAATTTTTGGATTGAAATGGGAGTATCCATATTATCGTTAGTAATGGTAGCTTTGTTTTCTGAAAAGAACTTAATTTCATTTAGAAATATAAAGTTAAGACACATATTAATCGGAATTATTTCAGCAATAATATTGTACTTTGTTTTCTATGCTGGAAATATAATTTCGGGATATTTATTTCCGTTTAAAGATGCTCAAATTGCATCAGTTTATAGCAATAGAGCACAAGGAAATTCATTACTTATTGGAGCTCTATTATTATTTATAATAGGGCCGGGAGAAGAAATATATTGGCGTGGATTTATACAAAACAATCTTGCAAAAAAATTTGGTAAAGATAAAGGATATATATTTGCAACTCTATTGTACGCTGGTGTTCATATAATTACATTTAACTTTATGCTTGTGGTAGCTGCTTTAGTATGTGGAATATATTGGGGATGGATTTATAAGAAAGAAAAAAGCCTCGTTCCAATAATAATATCTCATGCAATTTGGGATTTTACTGTATTTGTTTTGTTTCCACTAATGTAATAAGATATATGGAAATTATAAAATAGTAATTAAAAAGCTTAATTATAAGAAACATAATTAATTTAAATACTTATTAGGTTTTATAAGCGTAAAATAAAAGAATGTGTGGTGGTTATAATGGCAGAAATCAATGTAACAGATGTGGAAAAGATTTTTTCTGTTATTGCAAAGAGATATGATATGTTAAATTCAATATTAACATTAAATATTGATAGATTATGGAGAAGAAAAGCAATAAAAATCTGTAATATTAAGGAGGGGCATCAAGTATTAGATTTGTGCTGCGGTACAGGACAAATGATTAATTATGAATGTAAGGCAGTTGGAAAAAATACAGCAGTTATCGGTATAGATTTTAGCCAAGAAATGCTTAACGTTGGAGCGAAAAGACTAAATCAATCATTAAAGGATTATAAGTATGAATTAATCAAAGGCAGTATTTTAGAATTACCCTTTGAAGAAAATACTTTTGACTGCATCACAATTGCTTTTGGATTAAGAAATATTCCAGATAAAAACAAAGCATTATCAGAAATATACAGAGTCTTAAAACCAGGAGGAAAAGTGGTATGCCTAGAACTTTCTAAACCCAATATACATATTTTAAAAAATATGTACGACTTATATTTTAATCATGTGTTACCAGCAGTAGGATCAATAGGTACAGGTGATAAAAAGGCATATTATTATCTTAGAGATTCAGTAAATAATTTTATGAATAAAAAGCAGCTTAAAGAAGCGCTAGAGAAGATAGGTTTTAAAAATTCAGAATATGAATCTTTAACTTTTGGAATTGCATCCATACATTATGGCAATAAATAAAGTTAAAGTTATATCTAATATATTTATTATAAAATAGAATGTTAAACTATAGTAATATTAAACAATATAAAGGCAGCTAGCTATTAGCCGCCTTTATTTATTTTGATGAATTAAATACAAGTATTAACACAAATTTGAAGCATTTTATTTAATCTAGTATAATTAAATATATGGTTTCATTAATAAACTTATATTTAAACTTTTAGTAAGTAAAGTAAGGTACTTGATTAAGAAAAAAAATATAGGAACTTAACCTTATCATATATATCAATATTTATAATAGATTTAGGTATTACGTGCTTTAAATATATAGTAATCCAAGGAGGATAAAAAAGTGGCAAGACCAACTAAATTTAGAAGAGTGGAATTTTTCCCAGAAGATGATTATTTTGTACCATGTGGAAAGCCAAAATGTCAAATCGAAGAAATAGCTTTAAAAGTGGAAGAACTTGAAGCCATGAGATTAAAGGATATTGAGGAGTTAAATCAAGAAGAATGTGCTGAAAAAATGCAGGTATCGAGGCAGACATTTCAGAATATAATAGATAGCGCAAGAAAAAAAGTAGTTACAGCTCTAACAGAAGGTAAGGCAATAAGGATAAGTGGTGGTCATTATACTACAAAGCTTTGTAAATTTAAATGTGCAGAATGTGAAACAATTTATGAAATAAATTATGATCAAGATAGAGCGGTATGCCCAAGTTGTGGATCTGATAAAGTTATGTGCAATAAAAAAGCAGGATTTTGTAAAAATTGGTGTAAAGGAAATAATATAGAGTAGTAAGTTATTTAAAGTTATAGAAGCCTAAGCTTATGAAAGTAAATAATAATAGACCAATATAATATTGAGTCTATTATTATTAGATATATTAGTTATGACATTCGTGATTGTGACACGAATCTCCAGAATCTATAAGAGAACCTTCAAGCCATTTTTCAGCAACTGCTTTTACATCTCCAGAACATCCACGTAATACTTCTATTCCTGCGTTGCTTAAAACTCTTACCGCTCCTTCACCCATATTGCCAGCAAGTAAAACTTTAACACCCATATCAGAAAGCGTAGATGCTATATTAGATTTGCAGCCACATCCAGCTGGAGATTCAAGGGTTTCAGAATCTACTATTTTTTTGGCTTGTGTATCAACCGTGAAGATTGTGTAATATTCACAGTGACCGAAATGATCATCAATATTGTTATTACGTGAGGGTAATGCAATTTTCATAATATAAACCTCCAATAAGTATATAAATGTAGCATATGTAGCAAATGAAATTGTTGGCATATGCTATTTATATATTATAATAAACTTATTAATGGCATATGTCAATAATATAAAATTAATAAAAAAATATGTAATTTCAGTTAATTACAACATAAGTCTAAGTTAGTAAAAGCTATTTATCTATATATTAGGTCTTTATTAAAATGTGACTAAATTACATAAAAATTTTAATAAATAATTTATAATGTATAATAAAGGTAATATATTATAAAATCTCATGCTTATAAGGAAAGGACAAGCTATGGAATATTTTCTATTATTTTTAGAAGGAATTATAACATTTATATCACCATGCATTTTGCCTATGATACCTCTTTACATATCGTATTTTGCAGGAGACAATATAACAAATAATAAGTATAATGCATTAGTAAATTCTTTAGGGTTTGTATTGGGATTTACAGTGATATTTACGCTGCTTGGAAGTCTTGCAGGGTCTTTTGGAAGTTTCATAAAAACTGAAAGTAATATCATTAATATAATAAGCGGATTATTGTTAATTGTTTTTGGAATCAATTATATTGGGTTATTTAAAATATCATTTTTAGAAAGAAGTTCAAAGATAAATGTGCAAATAAAAACTTTTAAGTTTTTATCATCAATTTTATTTGGAATGATTTTTGCAATAGGATGGACACCTTGCGTAGGCATATTCTTAAGTGCAGCTTTAATGAGTGCAGTTAACTCTCACGATATATTAAAAGGGACACTAATGCTTTTAATATACAGTATAGGACTTGGAATACCTTTTATAATATGCGCTATTTTAATAGATAGCTTAAAAGATACTTTTAACTTAATAAAACGAAATTACAAAATTATAAATATGTTATCTGGGTTAATCCTTATAATTGTAGGAATTGCAATTATGACTGGATATCTAAACAAATTAATTTCATTCCTTACAATCTAGGAGGTTTTTATGAAAAATAAAAAATTAATATTAACAGTAACAGCAATAGGTTTTGCAGGATTTTTAGCTATATCATATTTGGCATATAACTCATTAGGTCCCAAATATGATAAGAAAGATATAAACATAAGTAAAGATACTTCTCAGGATAAAGAAGAAGAGACTGACACTCCTACTGTACAAGATAAAAAAGCGGAAAAGGACTTTGTTGTATATGATGAAAAGCTTAATAAAGTGAAGTTATCAGATTATAAAGGAAGACCTGTTATAGTAAATTTTTGGGCTAGCTGGTGTCCTCCTTGTAAAGAAGAAATGCCTCTATTTAATAAACTTTCAAGTAAATATAAAGCAGAAGAATTAACAGTTTTAATGGTGGATTTAACAGATGGTCAAAGAGAAACAATGGATAAAGCTAAAAAATATATATTAGATAATGATTATGAGATGAAAATTTTATTTGATAATGATGGAACTGCTTCAATAAATTATAATATTATATATATACCTAGAACTTTATTTATTGATAAAGATGGAAATATAATTGAAGATCATTCAGGAGAAATAACTGAAGATGAATTAAAAAGTCAAGTGCAGCTATTATTGAGTAAATGAGATAAACATTAAATTAAAGTATTGATTAATCAAAGAAGTAAAATATATGGTGATTAAGTCACAGAATTAATTTGAAAATAAGACTATACTTTAAGTGTAGGAAAAGAAAAATTTAAATTATAAATTGGAGGAGTTAATTATGGCTAGAATAATAAGCAGTAATGAATTTATTGAAAATGTTGAGAACTCAAAAGGAATAGCAGTTGTTGATTTTTTCGCAACTTGGTGTGGACCATGTAAAATGTTAGCTCCAGTATTTGAAGAAGCTAGTATGGAAGCTAGGGGGAAAGCTAAATTCTTTAAAGTTGATATAGATGCAAGTGAAAGAATAGCAGAAAAGTACGGAATATATGCAGTACCGACTATGATTGTATTTAAAGATGGGAAACCAGTGGAGAATTTAGCAGGCTTTATGCCAAAACAAAATATACTAAATAAAATTAATGCACATTTATAAATAATAGAATATAGGTTTAAATTCAGGCGGATTGCAAAAATCTACTTTTAAAAGTTTCGCTTTGTTTGAATAACTTTTAAAAGTGTATGAAGGCAGATTTGCAAATAAAGCGGTGGAATATGTTTAATCCATCGCTTTATTTAGTATAACTGTATCTAGATTATTATGATTATATATTCTGTATAGCTTAGCTTTAATCACACTTATTCTTACATTTAGCGCAATTAGGATTATACTCTGAAGATTCTAAGTGAATCATAATTTCGGAGTAATTTAGAGATTTTTTTATATCATTTTCAATTCTATCACATACGTCGTGAGCATCTTTAATTCGCATATTTTCAGGAAATACTAAATGTAATTCGATATACCTAATTCGTCCAGATTTTCTTGTTTTAAAGTTATGGTAATTACAATAGATACTCGAAAACTTATTTATGCTATTTTGAATAATTTTGATTTCATCATTAGATAGCTTAGTATCTAAAAGTGGATTGAATGCAGAGATCAATAGTTCAATGGCTTCTTTTAATATAAATATGGCAACTAAAATAGCCACAACTGGGTCTAAAAAATTCAACTTAGTTATCCATATAAGAAACAAACCAATTCCTACACCTAATGATGTATAAACATCAGCTTTTAGATGAAGAGCATCCGCTTCAAGAGCTATAGAGTCTTCTTGTTTAGCAACCTTATATATTTTTCTGGAAACCATAAAATTTATAGCAGAGGAAATAAACATAACTATAAATCCAAGGCCAATTGATTCCACAGATCCAGGAATTGTTAATTTTTTTACTGCTTCAATTATTATCCAAATAGAAGCTGATAGTATAAGAATTGCTTCAATTACGCCAGAAACATTTTCTATTTTTCCATGTCCATAGGGATGTATATCATCAGCTGGTTTATCAGATATTTTAACTGAAAAAAACGCTATTATAGCGGCTAACAAATCCATAGTCGAATGTATAGCTTCAGATATTATGCTTACTGAACCAGTAGCAAGTCCAACAATTAATTTTAGAGTTATTAGGATGCTATTTGATAATAGAGATAATCTTGCAACTTTAACTTTTGCATTCATATAAAACGCCTCCATAATTTAACATGAGTTTTATCATTTGATAAAACAAATTAACACTATAATATATTTATATGCTTGAAAAGTCAATAGATTAATGTTGAAGTGTGTTATCAATTGATAATGATAGCTATTGTGATAAGAGTTAGTGTTGGAATTGAGATTATAATGATTAAATTAATCATTAGCTATGGAATAGGGTATAAGAATTATGCTAGATTTAAAATATATAAAAAATATATTACTGCGCAGGTCAATATGGCCCTTTTGAAAAAATGATTAGTAAATTTAAAGCCTGGAGATAGTGGCTCAGATGTTTTTGAGATACAAAGAAAAATGAAGGAAAAAGCTTATTATCCTGGAAATTTAGATGGCATATATGGAGAAGGAATGAAGCAATATGTAATAAAATTTAGGAAAGATAATAGTATTAAAGAATGTCATGATATTAATAAGGAATTCTATGAAAATCTTGGGATGACCCTAGTAGATTAAGTATATTTAATCTACTAAAGCTAACCAATTATTACATCATCAGCTGCAGTTGATTTAGCAGCATTATTATTATTATTATTATTATTATTATTGGTGTTGTTGCTGTTATTGTTGTTATTTTGTGTAGAATTAGAATTCCTAGATTCCTGTAATACAGTTAAATACTGTTGTTGTGAGGCTATTGTCAGTAGTAAACAACCTATACCCACAAGGAAATTTCCAATAACATTTATTTCATCAGCGTTTTTACCTTTTGCAAGTGAAATAGCAATTGCATTTGTTAAAATTAAAGAATCTTCAGGAGTTAAGTTTTCAAAACCTGTCATGACTTACACCCACTTATATGTAGTTTATAATTAATAACTATGATATTTACTTAAATAATATGAGTATATGATGTATTAAATAAATAATTATAATCTTCACAAGACGTCTCTAAATCTTTATGTTTTAAAGTAGATGTTAAAAATTAAAAAATATCTTTTAATACGAATATTTACTAAAAAATAGAACATTCATGGAATTATAACATATTATATTTTTGAAATAATAAACAAGGAAGAAAAATATGAATAATGATGGAATGTATTCAGTAGATTATTCATCTGAAACATCAGATTATAACTTAGAGAACGGATACAATAATAATTGGACATATCAGAATTCTAATTTCAGGTCTGTTCCATATTCTATGCTATTTGATGAAATGGAGTACGATTATAGGGCTGATATTCCACAATCATCAACTGGAAATAGCAAAATGGATTTGAAAGACTATGGACCACAACCTTTGGTAATTAACATTGATAAAGCTACAAAGCAAAATACCAGCTTTCGTACTGCTTTATGGACAGGAGAGCATTTCCAAGTTACATTAATGAGTATCAATGTAGGCGATGATATAGGCCTAGAAATCCACCCAGATACTGATCAATTCATACGTATTGAAGATGGGCAAGGAATTGTTAAAATGGGAAAAAGCAAAGATAATCTAGAGTTTCAAGCAAATGCCCGTAATGACTTTGCAATCATTATCCCTGCTGGTACTTGGCACAATGTTATTAATACAGGTACGAAACCTCTTAAGGTATACTCTATTTATGCGCCACCTAAGCATCCACGTGGAACAGTGCATGTAACTAAACCTTCTGAATAAATTTTTTTATAAAATTAGAATTAAACTAATGCGAGTCTAACCTAGTAATTTATGATCATAGGGTTAGACTTTTTTGGTTTCTGTGAAATTATATAGCTAGACAATCTGTGGCATTGTATCACTTATGGGTATAAATTATGAAAATGGCGGATTAGTAAAAAAATCTAAACTCGCACAGTATGATTATACTGATTAGTATAAACCTGTTAGAATTGTGTTAAAAAACTACAATATATGACAAATTAGTGCTATAATTACTTATATTGTTGCAATAGATTAGAACATAAGGGGGGACACGTTGCATGATTAAAAAGTTTAATTTAGGGACAAAAATAAGCATAATAATAGGATCAATAATTCTTGTGTGTTATATAGGAGTGTTTGCAAGTATATTAGTACAAATAAAGTCTAAAAGCATAATGGATAGTGAAACTTTAGCAAAAGAAATATCTTTATCTTATGCAGCACAAATCACATCTAACTTTGAAAAGCTAGAAACAATAGGTCAGGATTTAAGGGGGGCACTAACCAATGAAATTAAGCTTAATTCTCAGAATAGAGATCTTGTTATTGAAATTCAAAAAGAAATATTAAAGACTGATCCTGAAATTTTTGGAGTTACAGTTGCATTTGAGGCGAATGCATTTGATGGAAGAGATGATTATTATAAAGGCAGAAAAGAGTTTGCAGAGGATGGAAAGTTCATACCTTATGCAAGTAGAAATGGAGATCAAACAGTAGTATTACCAGCCTATGATGATCAGACAGATATGACATGGTACAATAAGCCAAAGGAATTAAAAGGAACTTATATTACAGAACCAACAGTTTATACTGTTAATGGACAAGATATTTCAATGGTATCTTTAGCTATGCCTATATTGGATGATAGTGGAAAGTTCTTAGGAGTAATATCTATAGATTATAAGCTCGATACATTAGAAAAACTTGTATTAGAAAAAATACCACTAGGAGGCACAGTTGAACTAATATCTAATCAAGGTATTTATGTGGCAAGTGGTGAAGATCCAAGCCTAAAGATGAAAGATGCAAAACAAAATAATGCAACTTGGGCAAAAGTTATAAGTGAAACTTCACAAGGTAAAGAATTTTATACTTACGGAACTTCGGTAAAAAAAGGACAGGAAGTTTTAATGGTAGCAGATCCGGTTAACTTAGAAAATACAAAGACTAATTGGATACTATGCAGCCAGATTCCAAAAGAGAAAACATTAGAAAGCTATAATAAAATATTTAATGTTATTTTAATTTCAGCAGTTTTATCATTATTAATTGTTATTGCTGTAATACATATTGTAATTAAAAGAATGACAAAAGGAATAAGATACGCAGAAGAACAAATGGGGTTATTAGCTAAGGGGGATCTTACAGTAGAGGTTGACAAAAAATATGTGGACAGAGAAGACGAAATAGGAAAAATGTTTAAGTCTATAAATGAGATGCAAAAATCATTAAGAAATATAATATCTGGCGTTAAAGGTGAATGTAATGTGGTTTTAGATTCAATAAACTTTACACAAGAGAATATAATTGACTTAAATAATCAAATTTCAGATGTATCCGCTACAACTGAGGAGTTATCTGCAAGTATGGAGGAAACGGCGGCATCTACAGAAGAAGTAAATGCTTCATCAGTAAATATGAAATCCATAATAAAGACTATGGAATCAAGTGTTGAAAGCGGAGAGGTAACTGCAAAGGAAATTGAAGAAAGAGCTAAAAAACTTAAATCTGATGCTTTGCAATCAAGAGAGCAATCTAGCAGCATAACTTCGAAAATGCAAGAAAGCTTAAGAGTAGCTGTGGAGAAATCTAAGGCAGTAGATAAAATAAATGAATTAACAGCTAGGATATTAGAAATAACAGAGCAAACAAATCTATTAGCACTAAATGCAGCTATAGAATCAGCAAGAGCAGGGGAAGCTGGTAAAGGATTTGCTGTTGTAGCAGATGAAATAAGGAAACTTGCGGAAAACTCAAAAGAAACGACAATGGAAATACAGCAGATAAATAAAGAGGTTGTTATGGCTGTGAATGACCTTAAAGGAACATCGAATGAAGTTATTAATTTTATTGGAACTCAAGTGATGAAAGATTATGACAAACTTGTAGACACAGGGGAACAATATAGAAATGATGCTATTGTATTTAATGAATTAGTTAGCACTATAGGTGAAATATCAGATGAGCTGATTAATTCCACAGAAGATATTATAACAGCTATAAATGAAGTCGCAGAGGCAACTAATGAAGGCGCTACAGGAACAACTTTAATTGCAAATAAGTCAAATGAGGTAGTTAATTTAACAGAAGAAGTTGTAGAACAAACACATAAGACAAAAGAATGTGCAGATAAATTATTAGAAGCAGTATCCATATTTAAGATATAGGGAATTAACATAAAAAAATAGAAGCTTGTAAAGGCTTCTATTTTTTATATAAAACTAATCTACTTTAAATTTTGAAACTTGTCTTTGATTTAATTGGGCACCAGATTTTTTAACTAAATCTCCATAATTCCTCCATAATTGACTTGTATAATTAGTTACATAGAAAATAATTAATTTATAAGTGTAAGGAGGAAATTATACATGTTTTGTAGTGGTTTTGGAGCAGCAAGCTCTATAGGATATGGGGGAATGTTTTTAGCTATGGGAGTTAGAATGTTAATATTTATTGCATTAATTGTGCTTGCTTTTAAATTATTTAAAAACTACACCAATAAATCAAATGATGCAATGAAAATCCTTAATGAAAAATTTGCTGGAGGAGAAATAACTCAAGAAGAATATTTGAAGAGAAAATCAGTACTTTCACAAAAGAATTAGGTTTATTATTAAGATTAGAGTGGAGAGATGTTTATAATTTATTGTCTCGCTCTAGTCTTTTTTATAGGCTTACACTATAATATAATCACAAAAAGAGAGTCGGGGGTGTAAATGTGAATAATAAATTCAAAATATTAGTTGTAGATGATGAACAAAATATATTAGATGTAATAAAGGCATACCTCGAAAAAGACGGCTTTGATGTTATTACAGCCATGGATGGTAAAAGTGCGTTAGATATATATAGTAACGAAAATATTCATTTGATTGTTTTAGATTTAATGCTTCCTAAAATGACTGGTGAAGAAGTATGCAATAGAATCAGAGTAATATCGAGTATTCCCATTATAATGCTTACTGCAAAATCAGAAGAGAACGAGAAAATAGAAGGCATATCGATGGGAGCTGATGATTATTTAACAAAACCATTTAGTGTTCGTGAGCTTGTAGTAAGGGTTAGGGCATTGTTAAGGAGAGCTTACAGAGATTTTTCTCCAATGGCAGATATTTTGACTTTTAATAACGGAGATTTAGAAGTAGATATTAAAAAGATGGTAGTTAAGAAACAAGGCGTGGTTGCAAATTTGACAACAAATGAATTTAAAATCTTAACAGTTTTTCTTTCAAATCCAACACAAGTATTTTCAAGAGAAAAATTAGTGGAAAAAGCTTTTGGAGCAAACTACGAAGGGTTTGACAGGACAGTTGATTCTTATATTAAAAATATTCGCCAAAAAATAGAAAGTAATCATAAGGAACCTACGTATATAACAACTGTATATGGAATGGGATATAAATTCATTCCGAGTAATGATGAGGTAAAAAAATGAAGGTATCTTTAGTGAAAAAATTGTCTTTAGGCTTTATTTTAGCAGTATTGGGTTCGATAATTTTAGCAAGTGCTATATCAAATTATACAGTAGGGAATAAATTTAAAGACTACTTAGTTGATGAACACAAAGAAAAAATAGATAATGCAGTAAAAATCATAGATGACCTATATGGTGGACAAAAAAACTTTTCACAAATAAATAATGATGAAATTCAAAGGTATGCTGAATTACAGGAATTATATATAGAAATTAGGGATTTAAATGATAATACAATATATACTTCAGGGAAATCTTATTTGCAGCATAGAGGAATGATGGGAAATGGAAACATGATTGGACCTATGGCTGGAATGATGCGTAATTATTCTGGGATAAACATGGGGGAATACACTGAAGAAAATTATCCTCTAAATATTGATGAAAAGGAAGAAGGCAAGATAATTGTGGGTTACTTTGGAACTTCTTATTTATCTTCTGCATCAGTAACGTTTATAAGTACATTAAATCACTCATTTTTGATATCAGCTATTGCAGCTTTAATATTTGGAGTTATTATCAGCATAATCATTTCAAGACAAATATCAAAACCTTTAGCTAAAATAACGGAAACTGCAAACGAAATGAGAAAGGGTAATTTAAATGTAAAGGCAGTGGTAAATTCAAGTACTAAAGAAATAGTTGAGCTGTCTGATTCTATGAATTATCTTGTAGAATCTTTAAATAGTCAAGAAATGCTAAGAAAAAGATTAACTTCGGATATGGCGCATGAATTGAGAACCCCTTTAACTACATTAAAAACTCATATAGAAGCATTTGCAGATGGAATTTGGGAACCAAATAGTGAGAGATTTGAAGTTTTTTTTGAAGAAATTGATAGAATGACTAAAATGATTGATGACCTTCGTGATCTATCAAAACTTGAGCAGACTAGTATAGGATTAAATAAAAGTAGGATTGATATTTCTAAAGAATTAGAAAAAATTATATATACCTTTAAACCACTTTATAGCAAGGAAAATTATGAGTTAGATACCAGTATAACTCCTAATATAGTTACAATGATTGATGTGGATAAATTTAAACAGATTATAACTAACTTGCTTTCAAATTCTTACAAATATCTAAAACCTAACGGAAAAGTAAAAGTTGAATTAAAAAATGAAAATGAGAATGTAGTTATCAAAGTTATTGATAATGGGATTGGAATACCTGAAAAAGATATACCTTATATTTTCGAGAGGTTTTATCGAAGTGATTTATCAAGAAATAAAAAGACTGGAGGATCAGGTATAGGACTTACAATCACAAAAGCGTTAGTTGAAGCCCATGGAGGGAATATATATTTAGAGAGTAAAATTAATCAAGGTACTAAATTTACTATTCATTTTCCGTTAAACAATTAATTATAACTGGTCAAAGAAGTTATAATACAGCTTTAGCGATGTAAAAGAAGAGGAAGATAAATTTTAATTATAAATGAATAAAAAATAGAACACTTTCAAAGAATAAAAATGGAGGTGTTTTATTATGCAAGTAAATTTAACGCAAAAAGAAAAAATGTTACTAGAAGACCAAAAAAGTCATGAAGAAATTTGTATACAAAAATATTCAAATTATGCTAATCAGGTACAAGATCCACAATTGAAACAAATTTGCAAGAATAATGAGCAAATTGAAAGGAGCCATCTTAATACAATTAATCAGTTACTAAGTGGCAATGTTCCTCAGATGAATCAACAACAAGGTGGGCAACAAAAACAAGGTGATGATCAAAATGTAAATAAATCTCAAAGTACTACAAGTAATTTGTCAGATAAGGAAATATGCTCGGATTTATTAATGACAGAAAAATATGTGTCAGGGGCCTATGATACTGCAATTTTTGAATTCAAGGATACTGAAGTACGAGATGTATTAAATCATATACAAAAAGAAGAACAAAAGCATGGAGAATCTATATTTAAGTATATGGAGAGTAAAGGCATGTATAATGTTCAATAATTAAAAAACATTATTAAAAGTATAAGAAAGTTTAGCTTTTTCAAGCTGAGTTTTTTTGTACTTTTAATAATTTGTATTTATGTTTTATAGGGTAAAATTGACTACATAAGACTCTTAGTGATAAAATTTAATGAAAAGTTATTTGGTTAAATTTTATTATTGGGTATCGCCAGTTCTATTCATTTAGTATTAGATAGCATGTGGTTATATCCTAATATATTGTTTTGGCCATACTTGGGATGGAAGTTTCCTGCAAGACCAGAAGGTAATTGGGTAAATAGCGATATTGTTAGACTTATCACAGATCCAACTTATTATTTACCTGAATTAATAGGCTTTGCTATTATTGCATATTTCTTTATAAGACTTTTTAGGAGAAGGCAAATAAAATATTTTTTAAATAGAGGAAAGTTATAGCGTTAATCATGATAGGTATACTTGTGGGGAAGGGAATGACTTTTGATGAAGCAACTAGTAAGATAGAAGATTGGGAAACATCTGGTATATCTAAACTTTTAGATAAGAGTAAAATGACTCAAAGTAAATGAAAAAGATAATATTATATTTACAGAACGTTAAAAACTCAAGTGATTCTAATAAGAAATTACTTGAGTTTTTAATTTTATGTTGTGGTGTTTAAAAAACCAACTGCCAAGCGAGTAGTTCTGACTGTATTTAGTAAAATAATATACATTGATCTAGAAGTGAAAATTTATTAGAAAATTTAAATTATTAATTCGAGATATTATGGTATAATACCTAATTATAGTAATTTATCTTAATGGAAGGAAAAGTATAATGAATTTTGCTACCTGTCATTATATAGTGTGTAAATATGGATACAATTTTGAACGAAGAAAGAGACGTATTACTGCAGAAGAAAGATATAATAAAACAAGAATTAAAGGAAAAGAAACAAAAATTTGAAGAAGTAGGGGAAAAAATTAAGACTTTAAATAAACAAGTAAAGAGCTTTAGTGAAGAAAAGCAGGCTAATGAAAGGATATTTAGCTATTTATCTCAAGATATTGAGAAATATGAAGAATCGTTAATAGAGCCCTATTTTGGTAGAGTAGATTTTAGAGAAAATATGGGGTTTACCGAAAGTATATACATTGGGAAAAAAGGTATAAGTAATAGCAAAGATGGAGAAGAAATTGTTGTTGATTGGAGAGCGCCAGTTGCGGATCTTTATTATAGCGGAACTGGTGGAGATGCGTATTACAAAGCACCACAAGGAATAGTTGAAGGAAAGCTAGAATTAAAAAGAAAATTTTTATATAAGAATAGTGATATAGAAAAAGTATTTGATGAAGGAATAAATAACATCATTATAAATGAAGAAGAAGGACAAAATTTAGTTGATGAGTTTTTAAAGATAAATCTTGAAGAAAGCAGTGGGAAAAAGCTAAAAGAAGTTGTTGCAACAATTCAGAAAGAACAAAATGAAATAATAAGATGGCCTAAAAATCTGCCTATAATAGTACAGGGTTCAGCAGGTTCAGGTAAGACAACAATAGCGTTACACAGGTTAGCTTATCTCATTTATAGATATAAAGAAAGCATGAGTGGAGATGAAATTTTAGTTTTGGCTCCTAATAAACTATTTCTAAGTTACATTTCAGACATTTTACCTAGCCTTGGAGCGGAAGAAGTAAATCAAAGTACCTTTGAGGAAATGGTATTATCAAAGTTAAAACTAAAAGGAAAAGTTTATAATAAGGATGAAAAATTATTAAAGATAATAGAAGAAGATGATGAGAATCTAAAAAAGCTTATTGTAAATTCAAGCAAAGTTAAAGGAACCATGCTATTTAAAACAATGCTTGATAGATATATAGCATTAATGGAAAAAGATGCGATTCATATTGAAGATATTAAAGTTGGAAATGAGATATTATTTCATAAAAAAGAAATAATGAGATTATATATAAAAGATCTAAAAGCTTATCCTATCAACAAAAGGAAAAAGGAGATAAAAAGATATTTAAATTTAAAAATAAAAGAAAGAATAGAAAGCCTATTAATAGAAATAGATAATGAATGGGAAAAGAAAATAAGAGAAATAAGAAGAGAAAATGAAGATTCGCCGGAAAGAAGAAAATTACTTATAAGTCTATATGAAGAGAGAGATAAAATAAAGGAAAATGTAAAAACTAACGGTAAAAAGGAATTTAATAATTACTTTAAAGATTGGAAGGATATAAATTCTAGAGATATCTATTATAATTTTTATAATGATGAGTTATTTGAAACGGCAACTGGAAGTAAGATTCCTAAGGTATTGGCAGATTATATGAAGGAAGAATTTAATAGTGATTTTGAAAAGAATATAATCGATGAAGATGACTTGCCAGCTCTTGCATATATAAGAATTTTACTTGAAGGAATTGATGAGAAAGAAAAATTTAAATATATTATAGTGGATGAAGCTCAAGATTATAGCCCATTCCAAGTATACTTAGTTAATAGTTTTGCTAAAGGCAATGCGTTAACTTTAGTAGGGGATTTAGCTCAAGGTATTTATTATTATAAAGGATTAAAGACATGGGAAGACATAACAGAGCAAGTCTTTGATGGAAATGCAACATATATTCAATTGACGCAAAGCTATAGATCAACAGTTGAAATAATTGATTTTGCAAAGAAAACATTACAATCTCAAAACTTAGGACTTAAGGATGCTAAACCAGTTTTAAGACATGGTGAAAAGCCTAAAATAGTAAAGATTTCTAGTGGAGATGAGTATATTTCAGCTATAGAGAAAATCATTAATGAAGTGCAGAACCACGGAAAAAGAACAGTAGCAATAATTACAAAAAATATGTTACAAGGTGAAGAAATATACAAACTTCTAAAAGGAAAGAGCAAATATAATTTTGAACTAATATTAGGCAAGGAAAAAGAAATAGCAGAAGATCTAATAATAATCCCATCATATTTAACAAAAGGATTGGAGTTTGATTGTACAATAATATTGAATCCAAGTGAAGACAACTATAAAGAAAACATTTTAGATGAAAGGTTATTATATGTTTCTTTAACTAGGGCATTACATTTAGAATATATAATAATAAAAGATGAAGCTACAAATTTAATTTAGAGAGAATTTATCTGCTATAAAAGTTACTGGAAAGGAAAGAACATATAGTCTAATACATTACTTAAAGTTATAGAAGTTTAAGTTGATTATATAATAAAAGATTATTAACATATGCCGTTTATATATTATGATTATATTATTAGTGGCATATGTCAATAATCTTTATTAAGTAAAAAAGAGAAATAAATAAATTTGAAAGTTTTTAAATTTATTTATCTATAAGTTCATCAATATGAACTGTAACATAATTATCGGATTTAAGAGTTTTAACTATTTTTTGCAACGGAGAATTTTCATCATAGGTTACATTAAGTTTATTATCATCAATATTAAAATGTACATAATTTAATTCAACAAATGGATGATAATAAAAACTATGAAGTATATCAGGATCATCATTATTAAGCCCATCAGTTATGGATGTAGGGTCTGAATTGTGTACATATCCTAAAGGTGTTGGAACAAATAAATGGTAGTCATCTAAATTATATATATTGTTTCGTGTACTGTCGAAAGGTTCATATATAAATTGAAAATAATCTTCAATAACGTTTCTTTGAAGTTCAGTTTCCCCATAATGAGGACTTTCGTAGTAAGAAATAGGAATATTTAAAGCACTTGCAGTATCAATTCCCTTTTCGACTATATCACGTACTTGATCAACTGTATTATTCACATCTTTAGTCATTTCATTACCAGGTCCACTTTTTTCATCATCATGTTGATGAGTATAACCATGCAGTCCTATTTCACCACCTTTATTAATGAGATAATCTAATAGATTGACAAATCCAACATTTGTTATATTGTCAGTTGTCAATAAATCATTATCAATATTCTCAGTAGGAGATTTAAATCTAGGAATCCAGCTAACATGATATTTCATTCCTTGTGAATAAAAAAGATTCGCCATTAATTTTATTTTTGTTTGATTTTTATCACTAGAATAATTACCTCCACATCCGAAATCTTCTAATCTTATTAAAGCAACTTTATCACTATAAGATATTGAAGGATTTTCAGGTACTGAGACGCTGTTATCAAGTAAGCTTATACTATTGTTTTTAAAGTCAAAAATAGCAATTAAATTAAAAAGTTCCTCTATATCAGAAATAGAAATATAGTTAACGCCATCATTATTTATCAGATCCCCACGAAGAGAGCCTGTCCCAGAATTTTTAGTATAAGAATTTTCAGTTAAAGAAATTTTATTATTTTTGTTAGATAATAAAATTTTATTATTTGAAGTATCAATAGTATAGTTGAGTTTATTACAAATAAAATTGAGTGGTATATAGTATCTCTGTGATTTAAGCAGCATAGGAACATTAGTAATGTTAGATTCATTTAAAATATTTAAACTTATGCCATTAACCTTTGTTATAGGTCTATCTTCGAATTTGATTTTTGGAGTATATGTACTTTTAAAAGTATTATCGGGAAGTGAACTAGCATATACAGTATTGTTTATAACAGTTAGATCTTTATCTAAAAACTTGTAGTAAAAAAGTGGATGAAAGAATATAAAAACTGATAAAGATATTGATAATATTAAAAAAATGGATACTTTCTTTTTCTTTTGCATAAATTTTTCCGCCTCTTTATTAATAAAATAATTTCCAAAAAATATACTACTATAAGTTTGTGACAAATAGTTGTCATAAATATATGCAATATGAATAAATTATTCTTTAAACATCTCTTTTAAGATTGATGATTCTCAACAATTAGCTTTATGAGTGATGGAAGATATCTAAAGAAATAGCAAATGTGTTATTTTTAGATTTTTTGTTCTATTTTCTTTTTTCTATAATAAGCAATAGTTGATTATTTAGAGACTTTAATTAATTCGCTTTTGCTTATACAAATCTTTTTAGAAGTATATATTTATCATAATTAACTTATTTAAATAATTTATACAAATACTAAGAGTTCGAAATAGATTAAGATAGTTTTATTACTAAACGATATCAAATCATATGGCTATAACATTTGAAGAACTATTATAAAATTTTATAAATTAGAAATTTAAAAGATTATACACGCTTCATAAATTAATAGTTTAAGTTTAATATGTATGATAATATATGAATTTATGTACATAACAGGTAGTCTAAGTAAAAATAGACTACCTGTTTTAATATACAGAAATTTTATTATAATATTGCACAATATATATAGGTTGCAGCATTAACCAGGATAAAAATATAACACAATTTTCAAAAGAATAATCTAAAAAGTCATATGTGTGATAAAGTCACAGACAATAATAACTATATAAATTAAACTTAAATTAAGATATATTGCAATGCAGAAAACGAGATTAATGAATATATCTTGAAGATATAAAAGAATAGCAATTTTATGATTTCCAATACTAGTTAGTTAATTAAAAGGAGAGATTCTTATGAATAAAAAGATTATTATTGTTGGTGGCGTTGCAGGTGGTGCATCTACAGCAGCTAGACTTAGAAGGCTAGATGAAAATGTTGATATAATTATGGTGGAAAAAGGTGAATACATATCTTTTGCTAATTGTGGACTTCCATATTATATAGGAGAAACTATTGATGAAAGAGGAAAATTAATAGTACAAACAGTAGAAGAAATGAGCAGCAAGTTTAATTTAGATATAAGAAATTTAAATGAAGTTATAAGTATAGATAAAGAAAATAAAAAGGTTAAAATAAAGAATTATAGAACAAATGAGGAATATGAAGAAACTTATGATATTTTAGTTTTATCTCCAGGCGCAGCTCCACTTAAACCAGCGATACCTGGGATAAATGAATGTGATAATTTATTTACTTTAAGGAATATACCAGATACAGATAAAATTAAATCTTATGTAGATAACAACAAGCCTAAACATGTAACTGTAATCGGAGGTGGATTTATAGGACTTGAAATGGCCGAAAATCTTCATGCTAGAGGAATTGATATTACACTTGTAGAAGCAGGTGAGCAGGTAATGGCTCCTCTAGATATAGAAATGGCAAGTATAATACATGAACACTTAATTGATAAAAATGTAGAATTGATATTAAAAGATGGAGTGTCTTCATTCGAGAGTAAAGGTAAAAAGATAATACTAAGTAGCGGAAAAGAAATCACAACTGATATGATTATATTGTCAATTGGTGTTAAGCCAGAAACAACAATAGCAAGAGAAGCTAATCTTAACTTGAATGAAAGAGGCGCCATAGTAGTTGACAAATTTATGAAAACTTCTGACCCAAGCATTTATGCATTAGGAGATGCAGTAGAAGTTATGGATTTTGTAAATAAAAAGCCAACAATGATTCCACTTGCTTGGCCAGCTAATAGACAAGGAAGAATAGTAGCAGATAATATATGTGGGAAAAATACTGAATACAAAGGAACTCTTGGATCATCAGTTGCAAAAGTGTTTGACTATACGGTAGCAACAACAGGTAATAACGAAAAGATACTAAAGAGATTAGGGATAGCATACGAGACTATTCATATTCATCCAGGTTCTCATGCTGGATATTACCCTGGATCATTCCCAATAGCTTTTAAATTGCTATTTGATCCAAAGTCAGGAAAAATATTTGGGGCTCAAGGTGTAGGACTTGATGGAGTTGAAAAAAGAATAGATGTACTTTCAGCTGCTATTAAAGGAAATTTTACAGTCTTTGATTTACAAGATTTTGAACCTTGTTATGCACCTCCATATAATTCAGCAAAAGATCCTGTTAATATGCTTGGATACTATGCATCAAATATTATTGAAGGATTTGAGAAAACAATTCAATGGAACGAAATAGATAAATTAGACAAAGAAAAATCATTAATAATTGATGTTAGAGAAGAGTTCGAATTAGTTACGGGAGGTTTTGATAATTCTATTCATATTCCTCTTGGGCAATTAAGAAGTAGATTAAATGAAATTCCAAAAGATAAAAACATATACGTAACTTGTCAGGTTGGACTTAGAGGATATGTTGCTTGCAGAATTCTAGAACAAAATGGAATACGGTGCGCAAATATAGATGGTGGTGTAAAGACATATCTATATGTAAAAAGAGCAGAAGAAAGCATTAAAAATCAATATGAAAATAATGAAGAAATAAAAGATGAGGTGGCTGTAATGAAATTAGAAGATCTAGATATAACAGAAATAAATGCAAATACTACGTTAAATGCATGCGGTCTCCAATGTCCAGGTCCAATAAAAAGAGTATTTGAAGAAATTAAGAAGATGGAAGATGGCAATATATTAGAAGTTAAAGCAAGTGATCCTGGATTTACAAAAGACATAAAATCATGGTGTGATTCAACAGGAAATACTTTATTAA
The DNA here is from genome assembly GCF_018223745.1 of Clostridium beijerinckii. Lineage (NCBI taxonomy): Bacteria > Bacillati > Bacillota > Clostridia > Eubacteriales > Clostridiaceae > Clostridium > Clostridium beijerinckii. The sequence goes on along the minus strand of NZ_CP073653.1, from coordinate 3,361,712 downwards.
AATCTGAATTTGATAATAAAGAAAAAGCCTTCATAGCATATATTCAAAAGGGAACATCATCAGACTTAAGGAAAAATGCTTCTTCACCAAATGTTGTGGAAAAGTATGGAGCAACATTGGTTGTATTTAGTGGAGATTTAGATAAAGCAATAGCTTCATTTATAATAGCAACAGGAGCAGCATCTATGGGGAAAGAAGTTACTATGTTCTTTACATTCTGGGGGCTTAATATACTAAAGAGTGCAGATAAGCCTAGTGTTTCTAAGGATATGATGGAAAAAATGTTTGACGTTATGTTACCAGCTCATCCTGGAAAATTACCGTTATCACAAATGAACATGATGGGAATGGGACCTGCAATGATAAAGCAAATAATGAAAAAGCATAATGTCGATAACCTAGAAACTTTAATAAAAAATGCTATAGACATGGGTGTTAAAGTTGTTGCATGTTCAATGAGTATGGACTTAATGGGAATAAAAAAAGAAGAATTTATTGATGGAGTTGAAATAGGTGGAGTTGCTTCATATCTGGGGGCAACAGAAGATTCTGGATTAAATTTATTTATATAGTATATAATATCTGCTATTCTTGATATTATATTTAAGGATAGAGTTTAGTAAGAAAATGGACTTTGTGAAAAAATACAATATGGAAAATAAAAAAGTGCTTAAAAAATTCCATATAAAATCTTTATAGGCTTCATATTATTAATTGAAAAATAAAGATATATGAAGCTTATAGTATATTTTTAAAAGGAGATGACTATCATTTTAGAATATAAAGTTATATTTCATATAGATGAACTAAGTAAATGGAGTATAGTCCTAAAAAATACAAATAATTTATTGGAGGCTATAAATACTAACAATTTTAATATTGAAATTTTAGCAAATTCAGAAGCTGTAAAGGCTTATGCTTACGATAATGAATTAGATTTAAGGATTAGCAGTGAAATGAAAGGGTTAGATCATAAAGGGATTAAGTTTGTTGCGTGCAACAATGCGTTAAAATCTTATAGTATAAAAAAGGAAGATTTAATGTCGTTTGTAGATATTGTTCCTACCGGAATTTTGGAACTTGTAAATAAGCAAAGTGACGGTTATAGTTACATAAAACCATGAATAATTTATAGTTTTAAGTATTTTAACAAGCAGATTATTTATTTAGAAAAGCTCTAATATTTATTTTCCAAGGTCATTCCAATGAGCATAAGCCTCATTTAAAGCAAGAAGTGAACTAGATTTATCTCTAGCCATTATGGCACCGCGAAGATGTGAGATGCATATATTAAATTGATTTATTTCATCTCTTTCAGAACTAAATTGAACTCTTTTGGCTATTTTTTTCCATGAATTAGAGAGGTTGTCTGTTTTAATATTGGCACTTTCCCAATTTCCTGATTCTATATCCTGTATAAGTAGCTGTATTGATTCGGGAATGTTATCATCATTGCCTATAGGTTCCTTCAAAATATTGCCACTAAGCATGATTAATACAAAAAAAATTAGTGCAACTATAGGTATCGATATTACTAAAAATTTTCTCATGATAAATTCCTCCTTTAATATGGTCCTTTATAATCACCAATATCAGTTACTTTTACCATATGATCATCATATTTGTCTATATATAAGGAGCCAGAAGGAGTTAAGGTCGCAATAAATACTTCTGAAACATCCTTAACTTTATGAATTTTTAGTTGATTCATAAGCCATTTTTCAGTTTTATTAAGTTGTTTCAAATTTTCATTTATAAGAATTCCATCATATATGAGTTCAGTACTTATACCGCTTGGTTCTTTTTGAATACTCATATCCTTAGGTGTTAAAGGTTCATACTCTGGTTTCTTTAGAACAGATAATTGGCCATTTGGCTCAATAATTGCAAAATCTACTTGAGACAAATCAAAAATATCTTTAACTCTTAATAGTCCCATGAGATCTGATGCTGTATATTTCATTTTTTTTAATGCACTTTCCATTATCTTGCCATTCATAATTACAATTGTAGGTTCGCCTTCGATATATTTTGCAGCGTATCTCCATTTCTCGGTAATGTACTCCATTAAATATCCAAGTAAACACCAAGTAAGCAATCCGACAAAATGAGGCCATGCCCTGCTTGATAAGTCCGTAGTAAGAGTTGCAGCAATTGATCCAATTGTTATTCCAAGGGCATAATCAAAGAATGTCAGTTGACTTATTTGTTGTTTTCCAAGTATCTTTGCGAAAATAAGTAAAGAAAAGAATGCAATAATAGCACGCACAAAAACTACTAATCCTTCATTCAATTATCAATACCTCCGATCTTAGCAGGATATATTTATTATTCTACTTGAATCATATTTTATACTGTTAAATTAATTTTTATGTAGTTCCGGAAGAATAAAAGGTTTTTCGGAGGTAGCAAATAAATACATAAAAACCGAGAAGGGATCATTAGGACGTGTATGGCTTATATCAATCTTTACTTTTATAGATTATTGTTTCCACGCTATCTCTACAGGAACAATTGGAAAGGCATTGATAGAAAAAACTAAAGGAATCAAAGAAAAATTAGCCTTACAACATTGCTATCATAATAATTTCTGTTTACTATTTTGGAATTTACATATATAAATATATAACATAAGAGTTATTTTTGATTTTTAAGAACCAATAGAACCGATATAATGAATTACTAAGTTCTATTGTTTTTTTTAGTTATTTTTTTAGGATGTTTTTAATTTTAATGAAAGCACCTTGGCTTGAAGGGGATACATATCTTTCCTTTGGATATCTGTCTTCTACTGCTTTTATGTATTTATCTATAATAGAATCAAAATTAGTGGATTCTGTCAGCTTAAAGTATGTATATTGCTTGTTTTCTAGGGAATGTATATTATTTTTGAAATAAGAATGAATCTTCATCCAATTAAATTGTTTTGATATATTTTTTTGATTAAATCCAGTAGCATAGCTTCCTGGCTCTATTAATATTACAGGAATATTAACATTTTTAAGTTCTTTAAGCTCTTCGTTTAAAGACGGACATATGGATTCCAGTGCAAATTTAGTTGCGCAGTATGGAGATAAAAATGGAATGGGGGAGCGTCCAGCCAAAGATGATACAAAAATTATCCTTCCTTTTTTTCGAGGGATCATTTGTTTTAATACAAGTTGAGTCAATTCAATTGGACAAAAAACGTTTGTTTCAAAAGTTTCCCGATATATATCAGAATCCACTTCAGCTACTGAACCTGAATTTCCAATGGCTGCATTATTTATTAAAACATCAATTTCAAGATTAGTTATCTTCAATCTATCATTACTATTTAAAATATCCAATTTAAAGCTTTCAATAGGAAGGTTATATTTTTTATTGAAAGAGTTAATTTCATTGGCTTGTTCTTCAGTATGAGTTGTTGCATAGACATAATGACCTCTATTTGCTAAAGCAAATGAAGCTTTACGTCCAAGACCGGAACCACAGCCGGTAATTAGAATTTTTTTCATGAGATCACCTTAATTTACTTAAGTATAGTATATGATATTTATAAATTGTATTTTTGAATAAAAACTTAAAAATGCAATTTATATGAATACATTTATGTAAGAGTTACGTTATTATTATCTCTATATTTAACAAAAATATTAATAGAGTGAATATATCTATAGATGAATTAAATTAATATAGCTTAAATACCGCATGTTCACAATAGGAATTTGCGGTATTTTATTTTAAAACTATTTAATTATGAAATTAAAAATACAGATGTATTATATGTCTAATAAGTTAGTTAGACTTTTGATTATAAAATGGTTATTTGAGATTCTTCATCAACTCTTTGGATAGCGCCAATTATTCGTAATAAAGTACCAATACAAGAATATGTGAAACCAGTAGTTATATTTATATTAGGGGTAATAGTAAAGTTAGTATTACCTTCTTGAATATTGTTATATACTTCGTAAAGTCTAATAAAAGAAACATTAGTATATGAAAGAACGACATATATGCCAAGGCAACTTGCAAAAGCGGCTATTTCACTTGGGGTTGGATGTGAAATATCAGATTGTTGTTGAGTCAGACTATTTTGTTGCTGATTTTGTGCATTTTTTTGACTCTTGCCACTCTTCTGCTGCATTATACTGTTTAATAGTAGTTGTTTGGCTTTTTTGCTGAAATAATACCAAGTATAGTTGATAATATATCAAGATAAGCAGTTGATATTTCTATATTTAACAATTGCAAATCTAACTCGTCATTGCTTGTTAAAAAGTGTATAGTACTATTGTAATTTTCTTGCATACTTTTGCCCTAAAGATTGATATACTATAATATATTTGGTTAATATGGTTGATGTGATTATACACAGCTGATTTAATTACAAATGAATTTATCAAAAATTTTGTTTTAATAATTAAATAAGTTGTACTTTAAAGGCGTATGAAAGTTTAGTGAATGAAACATAAAGATTTAATATAGAATATTTTCTAAAGAAATAAACAGGTATGATTTTATATAAAGAAATCAAACCTGTTTATTTTTATTTAAAAGACAAATTAAATTATAATATATTTATTTTAGAGAGTCAGAAGTTTCAGACATTAATAATAGGGTATCATTTATTTTAGGAACTCTATCCTCATTAGTTAAGACAGTTAAATAGTCTCCAGGCAAAATAACAGTATCTCCCTTAGGAATTATTTCATTTTCGCCACGTCTAACTGCTACAAGGAGACAGCGAGATGGCCATTTTACATCTTTGATTTGTTTACCATCTAACTTCGATCCTATACATACAGCAAATTCCAGTATAGCTTTATTTATCTTATCGCCAATGGGTGTTCTATCACCTTGATTTTGCAGAAATTTTTCTAGTAAAGCTTCATATATAGGCTTAGAAGCAAGAAGGTCTGCTACAATATATGATATTACCGAGACAATAGCCAAAGCAAGCAAATGGTTAAATGAACCTGTCATTTCGGTAATTAGGATTGTTCCTGTTATTGGCGATTTTACTACTGAGGCGAAATATCCAGCCATGGCTAAGATTATAAAATTATTTATGTAAATGCTATCTAAGTGAGCAATGTGCATAAGAACTTCGCCATATACATTTCCAATTAGTGCTCCAATTGTAAGTAGCGGAAGGAAAATTCCTCCGGGAGCACCTGAGCCGAAACTAGCCATAGTAAATGAAAATTTAATAACTAGAATAATAACTAATAATATTAAAGAAAATTTACCTTCAGTTAATGAAGTTATTAGTTCATGACCTCCACCTAAAGCTTCTGGTAATAAAAGACCTAGGGCTACTGATAATAATAGAGGAATTATAATTCTAAATTCTTTTTTTAGCCAAGCTTGTTTTATATATAGGTTTTGCGTCTTTAAAAGAACTTTATTAAAAAGGACCCCAAGAAATCCTACAATTACACCTAATATGATTACATAAAAGTAAAAGTTTAGTGGCAATGTAGCAAAAGCTCCAAAATTAAATACTGGTTTTAGTCCAAAGAAGCTGCTTGCAATAAAATCTGCTGATAATGCAGAGGAGAGTGCAGAAAGTAAAATTAATGGTGAAAAGTTTTTATGAACTTCCTCTAATGCAAACATTGCTCCAGCTAAAGGAGCGTTAAATGCAGCTGCAAGTCCTGCACTAGCACCACTAGTAATAAGATATTTTTCCTCAATTTTTATTCTTCTAAAGACTTTACTAAATCCTTGTCCTATTGCTGCACCTAATTGAACAGAAGGACCTTCTCTTCCTAATGAAAGGCCAGAACCTATTGAAAGGACACCTCCAAAGAACTTACCGAGAATGACTTTCCACCAAGTCATATCTAGTTCCCTAAGTAGAACTCCTTCAACCTGAGGTATTCCACTACCACTAATCATAGGTTCGTTTTTTACCATCAATCCCACTATGTAGCCAATGATTATCAGCAGCATAATCCATGGTAATATAATAATGGGGTTAATTGATATAAGCTTATAAATATAACTTAAAAGATATCCTGCTTCTTCAAGTGCTAAACGATATAGCACAATTACTAAACCAGTGACCATACCTATGCATATTCCTTCAAATACAAGTTTTAATTTAAAACTATGCCAATGAAACAAAGTGCTATAGGTACTCTGTTTTTTTTCCATTTCTATTCCTCCAATTTATTTATATGAAAATTATTTGCTATATAATTATACAAACATATATATGTTATCATATGTATAAGAACATGTTAATAGTTAATGTGATTTTTAATTTTATTAAAGGTGAATAATTCATAACAAATTTGCACTAGTTTATAAATATAAAAAAGACTGCCTTTTCTCTAAAACTGAAAAAGCAGTCAATTAGTTCTTATTAAATATATTATAATTTAAGCTTAAGTTCCAATTATTAATTAATAGTCTTTACCCAAATATTCATATCTTCAAAAGTGCCACATATATTGCAGTTGTTTACCATTCTTCCTGTAAATTTATAATTATGCTTACTTAATACAAAGTTTATACTAGGGTTTATAGCTCTACATAAACTATATAAAGTAAGGAAACCTTTAGCTTTAAGATCGCATTCTAAAGAATAGATTACATTTGCAAGAATCCCTTTACCTCTATATGCAGGAGAAGTAGCGCAGTCTGTTATTTCAGCATTTAAATTTTCCATATCCATATCTTTTCATTCTAACGTTACTTTTTGGCGACAAATTCTTTCATCCCTATAGAGTTTTTCAAGACCTTTATATTCGTCTTTCTTAAATTTATCACATATTCCACAATTCTTGCATTCATGGCTTTTATCAGAAGGTTCAGTATAGGTGCACAATGTACCTTCATAATTTCTTTTACAAATTAAAAACTCCTCTCAAACGTTAACATATTTATGAGAAAACTCTAATGAATTATTGAATATCTGTTGCTATTAGATTTTTAATAATATTATTAGTATCAGAATTATTTTCATGAGCATATAAATCTTTTATTACCTTTGATAAGCTTAGAACATCACTCATTTCATAGAATCCAATCTTATTTTGTATGAAATTTATTGCATGGATTGCTCCAGTGGCAAAAACTTTTCTTGAAAAGGATTCATGAGAAATCGTAATTCTATCATTTTCTCCAACAATCATAACTTCATGCTTTCCAACAACACCACCAGCTCGAACTGAATTAATTGGAATATTTTCTTTAGAGATATCCTTACCTAAGTAAACTAACCCATCTTTTATTTCATTAGCTATCTTTAAAGCAGTACCAGATGGAATGTCCTTTTTTTCTCTATGATGTATCTCAGAAATTTGAAAATCATAGTTATTCAATAGGATGGAAGCCAATTTTGTTAATATCATCAGCACATTTACTCCAAGAGTTATGTTTGGAGCATACACTATGCCAGTATGATTTCTATAGGCTAGATTTCTTATTTTATCTAAATCTACTTCTGAAAAGCCTGTGGTACCTATTATCATATTAATCCCCATTTGCGATATTATTCTAGAGTTTTTTAAAGTAGCTTCAGGAGTAGAAAAATCGACTACAACATCTGGCCTGCAAAGTACCAGTGTTTCCTCGAGTTTATTAGTTCCTTCAATTTTTATACCAATTTCTTGAATTCCAATTACTTCACCTAGATCAATATGCTTTTTCAAGCTTCCAGGGCTGCACATGGCAGCTACAATTTTCATATTCCTTTGGTTGAATATCATTTTTGCAATTTCTCTTCCTGTTTTTCCAAGTCCAATTAAACATACTTTTAACATAAAAAGCCTCCTTTTTTAAATTGCTAGTTAAAAAAATAATAAGCTATAGAGAAGTCTCTATAGCTTATTAAGCAATAATATTTATGGGTATACTAAAAAAAAGTATATTAGCAGTATACAAAAACTTCTCTTCAACGCTTACGAGATTAGCTGACGGATTCGGATTGAAGAAAAATAACCCTACTTATCCTAAAATAAGATTCACCCCAAAAAATGGTTCTCCCGCTCAAAAAGATTCAGCGTTATAATTATTATTTTTTTGTCATTATCTGTATATAAGCATATCATTCTAACATATATATGTCAATATATATATTTAAGGATATGTATCATAATACAAGCATATATTAGGTAAGATATGGGTTTCTGCTTAGTCTCCATATGAATTTAATATTTAGGAATTGTAATAAATAAATTTTAATATTCTTAAAATTTTGAATATATAACATAGCAGAATGGATATTAATGTTTAGTATATATTGACGCATATATATGTTGGTGTTAGTATAATTAAGTCATAGTATATTTATAAAAAAATAGAGTGATTTCTAATAATCACTTAATTATATATGGAGGTTATTTATGGATAACAAGCTTACATCAAAAGAGGAATTAATAATTAAAATGGAGGAATTAATATCAAATAATGAGGGTCCTTTTAGTATAGTTGTAGCAGATATTGATGATTTTAAGAATTTAAATAATTTATACGGTAACACTATTGGGGATGAAGTAATAAAAAAGCTTATTTCAATTTTAAATAACAATTTATCTTCAACGGACATGGTATTTAGATCAGGTGACGAATTTAATATATTACTTGTAAAAAAAGGTGCGGAAAGAAGCTTTATGGAGCTTGAAGAAATAAGAAGATATTTATCGGATAATACTTTTAACTTAAATGAAAATTCTGACGACAATGTTTATTTTACTTTAAGCTTCGGTGTAGCAAGTTATCCAAGAGATGCTAAAAACGTAGTTGAACTTTTTAGAGTGGCTGATAGTGCATTATTTAGGGCAAAAGAATTAGGTAAGAATAGAATATGTCTTTCTGAGGCAGAGAGTATGGTGCTAAAATCTAATTATTTTACTAAGACTCAACTTGATAGATTATCAAGGTTGTCAAAAGCAACTGATAGAACCGAAGCATTTCTTCTTAGAGAAGCCCTAGATGATTTGTTTAAAAAATATAGCAAATAGTCATTAAGCGCATTGAGCAAATCTTGATTATTAAATTAATGTGTAATATAATATATAATATAAAATGAATTAATGTGGTTAGATACGGTTGGGCAAATTATATAATTTGTTTTCAAGCAATTAGTTTCTGGGGTGGGAAACTCTTTTTTTGAGTTTTTTCGCCTCTTTTTTATGGAGATTTTTAATAGAGCCAAAACATTTCTAAATAATATTTAATTAGTATTGTATTAAAAAGACCAGCTAATAATAGTCAAGTTAATTTTCAAAAAAATAGTTTTTGGAAAAAGAGTATGGCAAACAAACCGTTTTAAAACACGAACGGTTACAGAAATTGGAATAAAATTAAGCGACTTTGTTTAAAGAGTTATTTTCTAGGAACATTTGCTTATGTATTTTGGGATCTCTTTGCTCAAACGGAGTTTGATTTCGGAGAACAGCAAAAATGTAGTTTATAATTTTATGCATTATAGCGACTAAGGCGATTTTAGGCTTTTTGCCTTTAAGGTTTATTTGATAATAATCTAATAGGACTTTATTTATAGGAACTCCATTACGATTGTTACGGATTGAAGCTAGTGCAACAGAATATAATGCTCTTCGACCGATTCGAGTTCCTCTTTTTGAAATTTTATTATCATCGCCTTTAAAATTACCTGATTGATTAACTGAGCTATCAATACCAAAGAAAGCTACAAGATGTTTGGGCTTAAGAAAACCATCAATATCACCTATTTCAGCTATTATAGTAATAGCAGTTAATTGCCCTATGCTTATGAATTGAATCAATTAGTTCAATATTAGCTCTAATAGATTCAGGAAAAGTTTCAGACTGTATAAAATTGTTAATTTTCTGTAGCAATGTATCAATCTCTGATTGAATAGTTTTTATTAATGTTATAGAGCTGGCTATTTTGACGGCTAAACCGTCTAACGGTAAGCCAATTATTTTAGCTTCATTAGCAACCTTAAATAATTTGGAATATGTATTTTCCGACCAGATAATGCCCTTTTTAGAGCTATTAAGGAAAATCTTAATTATATTTTCCTTAGGTGCCTCTAAAATTGATTGTGGCGTTGGATATTGACTTAAAAGCTCAATTGAACTTTTAGATGTTGAATCTGAAAATATAGTATTATAGCCATAAGGAAAAATAACTCTTAAATCAGCGGATAATTTTTTCTTAAAAGTAGAGCTAGTATCTGTAAGTTTGTAATACTCTCTTACAAGATTTTTCAGAAGAAAAATATCAAGGCTAAGTTGTTGTGATAACTTAATGTTTTGAAATTTTCCTATTGTTGCAATAGATAAAGCGTCTTTTTTTTCATTTTTCACTTTTCTTATGTCACCATTTTTGTTAGACTTAGTAACGAGTGGATTGATAACAAATGTGTTATCGAAATATTTATTAAGATAGTGGAAAAGAGATAAATGGTACACGCCAGTGGACTCCATGAAAATTGCAGTTTTCATGTTAAACTCTTCTTCCACTTTTTTTATTTCATTAACTAAGTGGTTGAAGCCATTGAGATCATGCTTTATTTTAAATGACTTCTTATAAATATCACCATTCGGTGCGAGTATTGCAGTATATGAAAAATCAGCTGAAACATCAATTCCTATTACAGGACTATAAAAAAAATTAGACATTGTATATATCTCCTTAAATTAAATTTTAGATATAGAATAGAACTTCCACTCTGTCAGATAGCTTATAACCTTGTTTGTGACACGGGTAATTCCCGAAGGGAAACCCAACCAGCTAAACATAGAATTCTACCTGATGAAATGATACGCTTTTTTACGGGTATAGGTTCTAAAAGACCTCCCAGGAGGTTTACATCTATCTTCTATTCAGGAGTATTATACTAGACTATATAAAACTTGGTTAGATTCCTTTAAGGAATTTAAATAAAAAACTATTTAAGATATGAAATGCATATTCCCTATCGGGGCGTAGGCAAAGTAATAAATTAGAATATTAAAAATAATAAGAGGTGTAATGTTCGTTAGAAAGATAAATAGTTTTCTATCAAATGTTACAACTAGATTATACAAGGAGGTTAGTAATGAAAACTAAAATTAAAACTAAAATACTAAGTCCATTCTTATACTTTTTAAAAAGTGAGTCTTCTAGTGGTATAATTCTTTTAATTTGTGCTATTGTAGCAATTATAATTGCGAATTCGAGTTTTTCAGGGAGTTATGAGCATATATTGCACACAAGTATAACAATTGGATATGGTGTATTTTCTTTATCAATGTCAGTTCTTCATTGGATTAATGATGGATTGATGGCTATATTTTTCTTAGTTGTTGGTATGGAAATAAAGAGAGAGGTTGTATTTGGTGAGCTAAAATCTTTTAAAAAGACAATACTCCCAATATCTGCAGCCATAGGTGGAATGATTGTTCCTGCAATTATTTATGCATTATTTAACTATAAGGAGCCAACTATTACAGGATGGGGGATACCGATGGCAACAGATATTGCATTTGCAATTGGAATGCTTTCTTTAGTTGCAAAAAATGCTCCCAAAGGAATAGTTGTATTTCTTACTGCACTTGCTATAGTTGATGATTTAGGCGCTATTATAGTAATAGCAATATTTTATAATAGTCAAATTTCATGGATGGCGCTTTTATTAGGATTAATAGTTTTTGCTGCGCTTATCTTGGCTAATAAATTTAAAATTAAATATATATCTATTTATATTATTTTAGGTATAATTCTATGGATTTGCCTTTTGAAATCCGGTATACATGCAACAATTGCAGGAGTCTTACTAGGCATGTCGTTGCCAATTGGAGAAAATATTCATAAATTTAAAACTTCAATATTGTATAAACTTGAACATACTTTAACACCATGGTCTAGCTTTTTAATTATGCCAATATTTGCGTTTGCAAATGCAGGTATAGTAATTAATACAGATAATTTTTCAAACAATTTGTTTTCATCAACTTCATTGGGAATTATATTTGGTCTTTTTGTAGGAAAGCAAATTGGTATATTTGGAACTTCATTTATTTTAATAAAATTGAAAATAGCTAAGTTTCCATCTAATGTAACCAAAAGACATTTATATGGTGCAAGTGTTTTTGGTGGTATTGGATTTACTATGTCAATATTTGTGTCATCATTGTCATTTGCAGATGCCAATATATTATCTGAAGCAAAAATGTGTATTATGATTGCATCAATTTTAGCTGCAACATATGGTACAATAGTATTTAAATTTATAAATTTTAAAAATGAGAAATTAAACTACAAACAAAGCTAAAGGCTATAAGCATTGAATTTTCAATGTTTATAGCCTTTACTTAAGCCACTTTATTAGAATCATCACTAGGATCTATATCAAGTTACATTATCATATTATTAAGTTAAGAATTTATGGTAGGCTTATTTGGGATCTTGGCAATTAAAATCTCTGAGCATTTCAGTAAATAATTCTAGTTTAGAATCGTCCCATTTTGAAATACGTTCATAAAATAGAGATTCTTTCTCTTTTAGCGCATCAATTGTTTTTTTTCGTCCAAGTTCAGTTAAAGATAATAATATTCCACGACGATCATTAGGTGATATTTCACTTTGCACATAGCCTAGTTTTTTAAGTTGATTGACAAGCCGGCTGACAGAACTCCGATCCATAGCTGTTGATTCCGCTAAAACCGTGGCACTTGCTGGTCCAAATGAGAAAAGCCAACGTACAAGTAAAAAGGCAGCAGGTTGTAATGTTGAATCGAAACGAGCTGCTGTTTTAACATTTAATGCATGGGATGCACTTATGAGTGCATTTAATTCCCTACCTAATTTTAATTCTAATTCTATTCTTTTAATATTATTATTGTCCATATTACACCTCGACTTAGTAATTAAATTATATGATACTTGACATATGTCAAACAAACAAATATAATTGACATATATCAAGTATATTTGTTTGTTTATTACATGTCAAGTAATATTAACACATGTATTATATCAATAATACTTTAGAGGAAAATCCTACAAGAAATATTAAATTAGTATATAAATATTAAGGAGGATTATTATGAGTACTAATCCAATAGTTATAATAACTGGCGCTACTAATGGCCTTGGACAGATCGTTGCAAGTGAATTAGCCAAAAGGGGTGCTCATCTTGTATTGACAGCTAGGAGTAAGAGCAAAGCAGAAGCGACTGAAAGGCTTATAAAAAATATAGCGCCGGATGCAGAAATAGATTTTTTCTTTGGAGACTTATCACTAATGAAAGATGTTAAAAGAATAGGAAATGAAATCAAAGATTCATATCCAAAGATTGATGTTTTAGTGAACAATGCTGGGCTTCATGCTTTTGAGCAAAGAATAACTTCTGAAGGTTTTCCAGAAATGATAGCTGTAAACTATTTTGCACCTTGGTTATTAACTAATATATTAATAGAATCATTAATAAAGTCTGGAAATGCTAGGATTGTTAATGTTGCTTCTGAAGCATCACGCAATCACGGTGAGTTAAAACTGCCTGATGATTTGACTGATATAAATACATTTACGTCTAGACAGTCTTCTTCTCTTTATGGAAAAACAAAGTTGCTAAACATTATGTTTACGGGAGTACTTTCACGCAAACTTGAAGGAACTGGAGTTACTGTTAATGCACTTAATCCAGGATTTAATGTTACAGGACTTGGACGTGAATTATGGTTTGCCTCTACACTTGAACATATATTGAAATTTCTGCATATTGGAGATCCACGTAGAGGGGCGGATATTATTCTTAGATTAGCATTGGAGAAAGAGTATGAAGGTGTAACAGGTGGATATTTTAATGTTGGAACTGGTAAACCAATTATACCAGTACAACCTGCAGGTAATACTGATATAGAAGATAAACTTTGGAATTATACTAAAGAATTGCTAGAAATAAATTTTTTAGCGCAAGTTTAGGAAAAACAAGCAAGACCAATTGAATAGATAAAAGCTAATGGTGTGATTTTTAAAAAAGAGATAATTTTTCTAATAAGAATGTTATCTCTTTTTGAAAGTTTAAAATGATACCAATCTTCTTTTTAAACCACTTTATTAGAATTATTACTAGGATTTACATCTAGAGCGATTCCAAGTTTTGCTGATATTATAGCATTTAATTTATTAATTGAATTAGATAGGCTTCCAATTTGTTTTTCCAAGCGGATTAGTAAATATGCAGCTACTGCTATAGGAAAACCATTGTTAGCCACGAGACTAATTAATTCATTAGCATCCATCATGTTACCACCTCCTATTAAGGATATATGGCTAACATGTGTATTTAACATGGTAAATTTAAATACACGCTTATATTTGATGATTAGTCTAATAATAGAATATTTAAAATTGTTAAATTCTCGATATTATTAATCACCATTTATAGTAGTGTTTTTATGAAAGTAATACAGTTCCATTAGTGAAGATTATAATTGAGTAATCATAGTCAAGTGGCGGTAAAATTTGCTTAGGGACCTTTTGATTTAGCCTTACTAATGCCTGCATGGTCTGATCAGAATCGATAACTAAGATTATTGATTTACTGTCAGGTGGAGTAATTCTTGCAGTAAGTGAAGAACCTATCAATAAGTTAGTATCTCTTGCATTATAAACACCTGTAGTAAAACTTCTAGTAGGATTTGCAAATGTAGTTGTTATATTTATTGCAAAGAATAGAATTATAGAAGTAAAGAAAATTGTAATATTTTTCTTCATTATTTAGCCACCTTTCAGTATCTTTATAATAAGTAATTAGATTGTTTGATTATATTATTTCTAAGTTAGAAGAAAATATTCTGTCTATTGAACTCCTTAAAATGCTTTTGGGAGAGTTAATGTTTTTAAATATGAGCATTGGATAGATTTATAAATAACATATATTCTAATATAGCAAAGAATAAATATTGTGAAGAATATTACCATAGAAGAATACATATTTTTCAGAATATTAGAATTTAGAAAATTGATGTATAATGTATTAAGAAATATCAATAAGAAAAGGAGGGGAAATAACATATGCTTGTACCTAATAAAAATCCAAAAGTATATGATCAAGTTATAGAGAAAATTAAGGATAAAATAAAATATGGAGAAATAAAAAAAGGAGATAAATTACCGACAGAAAGAGAGATGGCAGAATCTCTTGAGGTATCGCGTGCATCTGTGAGGGAAGCTATAAGGGCTTTAGAAGTCATAGGATTAATAGAAAGCAGACATGGTGCTGGAAATTATATACGAACAAATTTTAATAACTCTTTGCTTGAACCTCTTTCAATAATGTTTATGCTGCAGGAGAGTTCGCCAAAAGAAATGTATGATTTAAGGGAAACACTAGAACTTCAATGTTCTAAATTAGCAGCTAAAAATATAGACGATAGTGAGCTTAAACTCTTAACAGAGTTATTGGATAAGATGTATGTTGCTAGTAGTGAAGAAGAAAGTGTTGAATTAGATATTAAGTTCCATCAATTAATTGCAAAGGCATCGAGAAATGTATTATTAATTAATGTACTTAATGTTATATCTCAACTTGTAGACGAATTCATACGGAATGCTAGAATGCAAATTTTTCATGAGGGAAATACAAAAGAAAGCTTATTATGGATACATGAGAATTTATTAAGAAATTTAAAGAAAAGGGATGAATCGCTAGCTCACAATGCTATGCAAGAACATTTCGATCTAATTAGGAAATCTTATGGATACGAAAATTAGAATTGTTCTTGTAAATAGAATATTGATATCTTATAAAGTAAAGATCCAAGGCCTTAATTAACTTTGGATCTTTTAAACAATTATATTTTTATAATTATATAGAAATATAATTAGAGATTTTCTTAAGCGTAACTTTCTTTCTAAGGATAGCCGTAGAATAACACATATCTTTTAAATAAGCATAATTTTTAACTGTATTATTCTTGAAGAAGAGAAAATCTATAAGTTCCATCTCATCTTTTGTTAGATTATTTAAAGCTGATCTTAATTCATCATAATCACATCTGTCGCATAGCAAATCTTCTAGGGGAACTTCTTGCGATGGGATATCTTTTTCAAAATCATCATACAAACGTAGAGCAGCATTTCCTTCAGTCGAACTTCTGTTTTTAATTTTCCTAATCAAATCATTTATATTATTCTTAATAGCATTTGTAGCATAAGCAACAAACCTATGTTTATCTAAATTGTACATTGAAACACATTTAAAAAGGTACTTATAACATTCATGTTGTATGTCATATATATCATAACCATCTATGAAAGTCTTTTTAGAAATGTTAAGGATTAAAGGCTTAAATTCATTTACTAACTGTTCTTTTGCTAATTCATCATTATTTTTACACTTGGTAACTAAATCTTCAATATAATTAAAATCCATGTAAACCTCCTTTTAATTTAAGAGTAATGAATGAAAAAACGTTTATTTCACATATATTGTGGTTATTTATAAAATTATATCTATATTTAGTATATATGGTTGAGAGACATATATTATATGAAAATATAAAATTAATCTTTTAATTTTGCATATAAAATTGGTTTACACTGTGTTTACAATAATAGGAATATATGTTATTCTGGGTAAAAATGTATATTCGATTAGAAAAAGAATTGGAGAATATTATTTAGGATCTGCAGAAGATTTAGCATGGATAATTAAGAAGACGGAGGAAGAAGAAGTGTGAAAAAAGGAGACAAGTTATTTGTAAGAATTGATTATAAGAATAATGAATTAGAAACTACAGAAAAAGATTTCCAAGATCATGTAAAATATTTAAATGATATTGCTAGCGAAAGATACTTTGTTGGAGGAGGATTCGCTAATGCTAGTGGTGGTATGATTATATTTAAAGCCAAGGATTTACAGGAGGCAAGAATGATTGCTGAAAAAGACCCGATAATTAAAAGTGGACTATATAGAGTACAGGTTTATGAATGGGATTTGCTGATATCATCAGATAATAATTAGCTGTGCAGTAGAAAAGATATATTTTATAATCTTTCATGTGAAGTAATACTTTTTACACCTAATATGAGAGGAGTAGGATAATTTGAATAAAAATCCATATGAACAATTTCCACATATTTCAGATGATGAAATAACACTAAGAAAAATTGTTGATACTGACCTTGACGGAATTTTCGAAATATATAGCAATGAAGAGCTTTTTAAATATTCTCCTATTATGATTAAAAAGAATAAAAATACTGTTGCTAATATGATAGGACATTTTGAAAGAGATTTTCATAAGAAAAAATGCATATTTCTTGGTATATGTCTAAATAATGAACCTGAGAAGGTTGTTGGAATAGCAGAGATATTTGACTATTCTAGCGAGGTAAATATGATAACTATAGGCTACAGGTTGAACGATAAGTTTTGGGGTAATGGAATTGCTACTAAAGCTGTAAGGGTAATGGTAGACTATTTATTTAATGACATTGGAATCAATAGAATACAAGCATTTATCATGCCAGAAAATATTAAATCTCAGAATGTATTAGAAAGAAATGGTTTTATTAAAGAGGGTACAATTAGGCAGGGATATACTTGGAAGGGACAAGGTGTTGTTGATTTGAATCTATATTCTTTATTAAAATCTGAAGCTGAAAAATAGATATTTTTATTTCCTAAATTTCTCATTTTGTATACCAACAATCAAATCACATATAATACTATAAAGGATAAAACCAAGGAGCTTATTTTAATGCTAGATGTAGAAACTAATTTTGATGAATTAGTGGATTATTCTTTGAGTTAGAAAAAAGTGATAATAAATATCTAATCTGTAAATTTAAGATTTATGGAAAGAAAATCCTAATAAACATAGATTCTTCTCTAATAATATGTTACTATAATTATATCCATAATATTACTAGAAAACACCAATAAAGGTAAGTCAGTTAGAAATACTTGGCATGCCTTTTTTATAAATTTTCAAAATTTTATATGCAAAAATCAATCATGAAGCAGAAATAATCATATTAATTGCCAGGAAAATAAAAATTAATAAGAATGTATATTTTACTTTGTTCTTATAAAAGTATTGTTTTATGAAATGTTGGGAATACTTAATAATGGGAAAAGTCTAGTAAACTATAAATCATAACTTGCTTCTACAAGTGATGATATGCTTGACAAATCAAAATACAATATTTTTATAAGGAGGATATTTATGAAAACAGGTACAGTAAAGTTTTTTAATTCAGAAAAGGGATTTGGTTTTATAGAGGTAGAGGGAGAAAAAGATGTTTTTGTACATTCATCTTCTCTTTCAGGATTTAGTATACAAGAAGGAGATAAAGTTCAGTTTGATGTTGAAAAAGGTACAAAAGGTCCTCAAGCAACCAATATTCAAAAAGTATAAAATAGCTTCTTGATGTTTATTAACAACATAATAGGTGATTTTTGCCGCCTTGTTTAAGGTGGCTTTTTATTGAAATAAAGTAAAATTTGATTAAGGTGGGGGATTGGAATCACCATCTGAATCTTAGTTGAACCAATCTTAGGGCATGTTACTGTTATCTACAACCTAAAAAGAGGTGGGAGTGTTACATTGTCTAGAGATCAGATAAATTTATAAAAAAGAAAGAAGGGGTTAATTTGGGAAATAAGGTATTTAGTGAATTAGGTCTTGATGAGAGTATTCTTAAGGCCATTGATGCAATGGGATTTGAAGAACCTTCTAAGATTCAAGCTGAGGTAATACCAGTTCTTTTAGAAGGTCATGATGTTATTGGGCAGGCACAAACAGGAACAGGAAAGACACTGGCATTTGGTGCACCAATATTAAGCAGAATTGGAAAGCAAGATGGTAAGGTAAATAGTATAATACTAACGCCTACAAGAGAACTTGCTATACAGGTAAATGATGAATTGAATCGTATAGCTAAATTTACTAAGATTAAGTTGCTTCCTGTATACGGTGGTCAACCTATTGACAGGCAGATTTCAGCTTTACGTAGAGGGATAGATATAGTAGTAGGAACTCCAGGTAGAGTGTTGGATTTAATAAGAAGAAAAGTTTTAAATTTGAGCTCTATTAGATTTCTTGTATTGGATGAAGCCGACGAAATGTTAAACATGGGATTTATTGACGATATAGAAGAAATAATAAAAAATTCAAATCAAGACAGACAGACAATGTTGTTTTCAGCTACTATGCCTGAAGAAATCAAAAGACTTGCTAAAAGATATATGAAGTCTGAAACGAAACACATAGCCATTTTAAAAAATGCAATGACTGTAGCTACAGTGGATCAATACTATTATGAAATTAAAAACAAGGATAGATTTGAAACACTATGTAGGATACTTGATGTTGATGAACCTACATCTGCAATAATCTTTTGTAAGACCAAAAGGAACGTTGATGAACTTGTTGAAGGTCTTCAGGGAAGAGGGTATACTGCTGAAGGAATGCATGGAGATATGAATCAAAATCAGAGAATAAATACCTTAAGAAAATTTAAAGAAGGAAATTTAGAATTCCTGATAGCAACTGATGTTGCTGCAAGAGGCATAGATGTTGAAAATGTAACGCACGTAATAAATTACGATTTGCCTCAGGACGTAGAATCCTATGTTCACAGAATAGGCAGAACAGGTAGAGCAAATAGGAAAGGTGTTGCTTACACATTGGTTACTGCAAGGGAATATATGTCTCTTAAACATATTGAAAAGGTTACAAAAAGCAAGATAAGAAGAAGAGAAATTCCTACTGTTGATGAAATATTTGTTTCAAAGTACAAAAATATGTTTTCAAAGATAAAGGAAACTTTGGAGCAGGATAGCTATAAGAAATTTATACCAATGGCAACAGAACTTGATGAAGAGTTTAACCTTGTAGAAGTAGCAGCGGCATTAATGGATATGGTATATAGTAAAGAAGTGAACTATGACTATACTGAAAATGAAATAGGTTCGAAGACAGATTACAAGAGACTGTTTTTGAATGTAGGACGCTTGGATAAGATTAATCCAAGGAAGCTAGTGGATTTCTTTAATGAGAATGCAAAGGTAAAAAGAGAAGATGTCGGAGATATTGATATTCTTGAAAAGTTTTCATTTGTAAATGTAACAGAGGCTGCAGCGGAATCAATAATGAAGCATTGCACTGGAAAGAAATTTGCTGGAAGAAAGCTAAATGTCGAAATTTCAACAAAATCAAAAAGATAATTTAAAACTATACCTATGAACAAGACACATGAAGAAAGTGTTTGGTCTATAGGTATTTTTTTTATTGTTCTTGGCGTAGGGACAGAATACTAGAACCAATATGGTAATATTCTAAAAAATATATATTCTTGAGAATATGCACATTAAAAAGAAAATGGTAGAACTTACATCTATTAAGGATTCCGAAGTTTCAGAGATATTTATGATTTATTAATGCTAATATTTAGTATTGCATTTTGTAATTTCCAATGTTATACTTCTTTTAAGGTACTCGTGTACCTTAAAAGAAGTATAACATTCGTAGTATTTAGATTTTGTAAATTCTAGATTATTAATTGGATTAGTAGAGTGGTGACTTATCTCCAATGGCCACAAAAATGTTATCTTATACTTGCTGTTATAAGCCAGCAAGCACTATCGATAGAATTAGAAATCGCTAATCATGGTTCATTAATAGAAGATTTAATAGCTTTATTTAAGGTTTTAGATCCAATCTTTGAAATTATAAAACCTAATGACCTACGAGATGTAATTTCAGATGAAGGCATAAAATAGATTAGTTTGTTAAAGGAGTAATTAATTTATGAAGAAATATGTATTGCTAATTATATTACCAACGCTTATAGGAACCTCTCTTTTTACGGGATGCGCTGTAAAAAACAATAAGAATGAAAATGCTATTCAAGTAGAAGCGGTTAATAAGCAAAATTCCATATATCTTATGGCTGGAAGGATTGAGACTGATAATCAAGTTAATGTATCTTCAAAGATTTCTGCTAGAGTTTCAGATGTATTAGTTAATGTAGGATCAACTGTAAATCAAGGTGATGCCGTGATTAAATTAGATACTCAGGATCTTCAAGCACAGGTAGATCAGGCACAAGCAGCAGTAAATACTGCAAATGCAAATTTAAATAATGCTATGAATAGCACTCGGCCTGAACAAATATCACAAGCAGAGGCCGCTTTGGATAGCGCTAAAGCAACCTATGATGTTGCTAAAAAGAATTATGATCGTACAAAAGCTTTAGTTGATGCTAGCGCAGCTACAGAGGTTCAGCTTGAAACTGCACAGCAGCAACTTACCTCAGCTGAGTCAGGACAAAAGTCTGCAGAAGAACAATTAGAAATGCTTAAAAATGGTGCTACAGAAACAAGTATAGATGTTTACAAGGCTCAAGTACATCAAGCTGAAGAAGCAGTAAAAACAGCGCAGGTGGCATTAAATAATGGAACTATTACAGCACCTATTTCAGGTAAAGTTACTGTTAAGAGTATAAATAAAGGTGAAATGGCAGCACCTGGCAGTACGCTTATTTCAATATCTAATCCTGATGCTTTGTGTGTGAATGCATATGCACCTCTAAGGGTTATAAAAGATTTGAAAGAAGGACAAGCTGTAGAAGTTAAAGTATCCGAAATAGAAGATTCAGAATTTGAAGGAACCATATCAGTAATAAATTCAACATTAAACTCTCAAAACTCCAATGTTTTAGTTAAAATAGTTTTAACAGATTCAAAGGGGCAATTGAAACCAGGTATGTTTGCTGAAGTTGGTATAAAAGGCTAAGAAAGGATGACAGGGATGAAAGAAAAACGTAAAACAATAATTTTATTAATATTATGTGCAATGTTAATTACCCTTGGTAGAGTAGGTTTTTATTACTGGTATAACAATGAAAACTTTGTTTCAACAGAAGATGCAAAGGTTGATGGAGATTTTATCAGCATAACTCCGCAAGTATCAGGTAAACTTCTTGAATTTAATGCAAAAGAAGGGGACAAAGATGTAAAAGATCAAATTTTAGGTCGGCTAGATGCTAATGGCTTAGCAGATGCTAATATTGATTCAGTGTTACTTAGAGCACCAACTAATGGGATAATTATTAAAAAGGAAACTGAGGAGGGACAATATGTTTCGGCTGGATCGACACTTGCAGTAATGATTGACCCAGAAAAGCTTTATATAACTGCTAATATAGAAGAAATTAAGGTTGAAAAATTACATGAAGGACAAAGTGTAGATATAAAAATTGACCAATTTGAAGGGAAATCATTTAAAGGTAAAGTTGAGTATATAGGAAAAGCTTCAAATTCAGCATTTTCACTTTTACCATCCTCCTCTGGTGGAACTTTCACTAAGGTTGTTCAAAAGGTACCTGTAAAAATTGAATTTGAGAAAAATGATGCTAATCTTCTACCTGGTACAAATGCAGATATAAAAATACATATAAAGTAGGTGGGAGCATGGAAAATAAAAAAGAATCTTCATCTAAATGGCTTATTATGAGCGTTGTAATCATGGCGATTTTTATGGCAAATCTTGATACAAGCATTATTAATATCTCTATTACTAAAATGATGCAGACATTTAACGCATCAATAGATCAAATACAATGGGTCGTTAGCGCATACACTCTAACTTTGGGAGTTACAATTCCATCAACAAGTTATTTTGGAGATAGATTTGGAACTAAAAATGTATTTGTTACTGCGTTGATTTTGTTTACTTTAGGTTCGTTACTGTGTGGTGTTTCATGGAATGAAACTATAATGATAATTGCAAGAGTAATTCAAGGAATTGGAGGAGCTTGTATAATATCCCTTGGTATGACAATATTAATGACTACTTTTGATAAAAGTGAGCTAGGAATGGCAATAGGGGTAATGGGAATGTGCGTAATGGCGGCACCTGCCCTAGGACCAAGTTTAGGTGGATATATCATTCAAAATTTCAATTGGAGATTTCTCTTTTTTATAAACCTTCCAGTTGGAATAGCAGCTACAATAATGGCTATACTTATATTTAAGAAATCGGAACATAAGTCATCAAAGAAATTCGATATTATTGGATTTTTAACTTCAAGTATTGGAATGTCATGCGTTCTCTATGTACTTGGAAAAAGTGATTTGGACTGGAACGACATAAAAAATATCATTCTTATGATTATTGGATGTTACAGCCTTTTAATATTTGTCGTGAACGAATTACTTATTGAAGAACCATTGCTTGATTTAAAACTTTTAAAGAATTATACCTTCTGTATGAGCAATATTATAATGAATGTTGCGATGTTAGCACTTTATGGTGGTGTGTTTCTGATGCCAATATTTCTTCAACAAATAAAGGGTCTTGATTCGATGAGTACAGGCTTGATTTTATTTCCAGAAGCAATAGCCACAGCTATATCCATGATTTTATATGGGAAAATTGGTAATAAATTTGACGTTAGATTATTTGCTGTATTTGCGTTGATTTTGATAGGCATTAACAGTTATAGTATGTCAAAAATTACGTTGGATACTGCCAATATAGAGATTACAGTCTTATTAATGATTAGAGGTTTTGGCGTAGGATTTCTTATGGCACCTGTTCAAACAGTAGGTTTTAGTGGATTACCAAAGGCAGCTATGTCAAATGCATCTGCTTTGACAAATACAGTTAAGCAAGTAGGGACTTCCATAGGTGTCACAATTATTACAAGTATTATGCAACATAGAAATGTGGTTGATTATTCTAACTTAGCTTCGCAAGTGACATCTTTTAATAAAAATAGCATGAAGTTATTTGAAATGCTTCAAGGTGCACTTATTAAGGGTGGGATATCAGGCAGTGATGCTAAAGGAATTGCTTTAAGTAAGATTTTTGGTGAAGTTGCAAGTCAGGCACAGCTTCAAGCACTTAATGAGACAATGTTTATAATTTCAATCATAACTGCTATTGTAATAATTCCAACACTTTTATTAAAAGAAGGAAAACAAGAAGAAACAAGCGCAGTAGTGGCAGAAGGATAAAAACGACTTAATAAGGTATTTTAAAAATAAAATCATTAATTGTCAGAATGATATAGAATTAATAAATATACAGTTACAATTGTAAGCATATTTTTCATGAAATCTATTAAGACATTAATAATAACAGCTCTAAGGTAAAGATTGACCTTGGAGCTGTTATACTTTCATCTTATGCCTAGATAAAGTAAAAATTTATAGATATAAGGAGTAGATGTGTAAAAATGAGCAGTTTATAATAGTAGCAGGCCGTATTATTATAAGTGGACATATTGGTTGTGAAGTTATTGATAGGTTAGTTTAGAATGATTGAATTATTAAAATACTAGCATTGATTAACGATGAATAAAGTGGTATTTTATATTATAATTATGTTAATTTATGAGAGAAAGCTAAAAATTAGCCATTTAGGTGGGGCATACTTTAGCGAAAGTATTTGATTAACAAAGAAATTAGAAGGAGATATTGTAATTATGATGATAAAAAAACGGCTAGCTATGTCAAATCTTTTTATGTTGATAGTCCCAGCAATATTGATAGTAGTTATTGCAGTTGGAGTTCTAGAAGGATTTACAGAGATATATGGTAAGAAAATAAAAGTTTTTGAAGAGGATAGTGGAATATCATTTATTCAGAAAACTTTATTTATGTATAATAAAGAAATTAGAAATAATTATGATAAAATTAATGATTATAACAAGACGAAGGAAGATCTTAAAAATGCCGGTTATGATTTTATAATCACAAGTGACGGTGATACGATATTTTCTAATATAACTGATGCTGATAAAGTTGCTATGTCTAGGCTTGAACGTGACGTTCTTACATCTTCAGATTCAATAGTCCTTGAGGTTAATTCTATTAGTTTAGTTAAAAATAGTTTAACTAAAGATGGAAAAAATATTAATATGCTTGCTGTAAAATCAAATAATAATTTAATGAGCAGACAGCAAATGAAAGCAGAGGCAAGAACATTTCTATTAAGTTACATGGGGGTTGTATTCATAGTAGCGCTGCTTATAATTATTTTAACTAATGGGATATTATCGTCACGAGTAGCTAAAAGTTTGATTAAACCTTTAGAGCTACTAAGCTATGGTGCGGGACAAATAGAAGAAGGGAACCTTGATTTTAAGCTGAGTTATCAAGGGACAGATGAATTTGCAAAAGTTTGTAGGGATTTTGATAAAATGAGAGTAAGGCTTAAAGAATCAATTGATATGCAGCTAAAATATGAGCAAAATAGAAAGGAATTGGTCGCAGGAATATCTCATGATTTACGTACACCATTAACAACAATTAAAGGATATTCAAAAGGATTAAAGGATGGAATTGCAAATACAGATGAAAAACGTGAAAGATATTATGAAATTATATATAGTAAAACTTGTGATATGGACAAGCTTGTAGATAAATTATTTTTCTTTTCCAAATTAGATACTGGAAAATTTCCTTTTAACTTTGAAAATATAAATTGTAATGAGTTCTTTTTAGATTTTTTTAGCAATGCTATACTAGAATTTAGAGGTAAGGGGCTTGATTTAACTTATAAAAATAATTGTAAAGATAATATTTTTATTAGAATGGATTTTGAAGAAATTCGAAGAGTGCTTACAAATATACTCGAGAATAGTGTAAAATACAAAGTGAAAGAATATGGTAAGGTAGATATTACCATAGAAGAAGTGGAAGACAGCGTTGTTTTAAAAATAAAGGACGATGGACCAGGGGTTTTAGAAGAAAATTTGTCAAAACTATTTGCTAGTTTTTATAGGGAAGACCAATCGAGAGCCAATTCAAGTGAAGGAAGTGGACTTGGGCTTTCAATTTGCGAATATATAATAAAAGCTCATAATGGCACAATTACTGCTGAAAATGACAATGGATTAGCCATTATTATAACTTTGCCGATTAATAAGAAAATTTAGCATATATACTCTAAAAAGTTTAATTTATAAAAATATATCTTAAGCTAGAAGGAATTGTGTACTAAACGATAAAAAATGAATTGTATTGCTTTAAATTCGTATATTGACTGTTATAAGAAAAATTATATTGTTTATCAGGCTTAATTGCATATAAACATAATGGGAGAAAAGAAGATGCGAAAAATATTGATAATAGAAGATGATAAATTGATTGCAGAACTAGAAAGGGATTATCTTGAGGTAAGCGGATTTAAAACTGAAATTGCCTTTAATGGAGAAGACGGATTAAATTTCGCATTGAATAGAGAATTTGATTTAATACTGCTTGATTTAATGCTTCCAAGTAAAGATGGGTTTCAGCTTTGTAAAGAGATAAGAAGTAATAAAGAGATACCTATACTAATGGTTACAGCTAAAAAGGATTCGGTAGATAAAATAAAAGGTTTTAATCTTGGAGCGGATGATTATATTGTCAAGCCTTTTGACCCAAGTGAGCTTGTCGCTAGAGTAAATGCACATCTTTCACGCTATGATAGATTAACTTCAATGGGGAAAAAAGATAATATAAATAATGGAGTCATGGTGTTTAAACGATTAAAAATATTGAAAAGGGAAAGAAGGGTATATGTTGCTGATAAAGAAGTTAAATTGGCTAACAAAGAATTTGAACTTCTGCTATTTTTAGCAACAAACCCTAATATCGTATTTTCAAAAACAATTCTTTTAGATAGAATTTGGGGCATGGATTCCTTTGCTGATGTTGCAACTGTTACTGTGCATATTAATAGAATAAGAGATAAAATTGAGGAAGATAGTAGTAATCCTCAATTTATTGAGACTGTGTGGGGCGCGGGATACAGATTTAAATTATAGTTCGTTATTAAAAATATCACAAATGAGATAAGCAATATTACTTATATTTAAGTTATAATTTCTAATGAATATGTAAGATTGAAGTTTTGACAAATTTGTAAATATGTTTATTTAAAAATTTGAATGTTTAAATTATATATCTATAAAATTAAGAAAAGATCTTAGGCTAATAATAAATTTATTAATCTAAGATCTTTTTATTTTCTAGTATTTATAATACTAGAAAGGAGCGAAACTTTTGCGTTTTCAAAGGCAGTTATATAAATAAATAGACAAATAATATGGGGCTAACTTGCAAAAAAAGTTATCAAGAGAGTGTGTTGCGTAGCCACTTATGTTTTTATCTTGGAATTTATATCGTTAGTTTCAGATTATATTTTAAAATCTAAAAAAGTTTAGAAATTGTTTATAAAGATATGAAAAAATATACATAGATGCCCAGATTAATAGTGTTCTACATAATATGGAAATATAAAATATAACTAATGACAATGGGATTAGATAAAAATTATGCTTCTAAGAATTACGGATAAGTTAAATGTTAAATTCTCGGAAGTTTAATAAACATGAGCAAAAATGAAAATTATCCTATAGGAGCGTTTAAGAGGAGTGGAAGCACAAGAAAATGTTGAAGTAATTATATAAGAAAAGCAAATACATGGTGTGTTATAAATAGAGGAGGATCACAATGAAAAACGTAAAAAAAATAGTTGTGTATGCTGTGATTATTGCAGTTATTGCAGGGGGAGCAACTGTAGTTAAAAGTAAGTTATCAACAAGTGCTAAAGGCAAACCAACTCAGGCAGTTGCAAGCAAAACATCGGTAGAAGTACAGACAGCTAAAACAGTAGAAAAAAATATGGGAGATACATACAAGGCTAGTTTAGAAGCTGTTCAGCAAGGTACAGTAACAAGTAAGATAGCAGCAAAAATTATTTCTGTATCAGTTGAAAATGGACAATATGTAAATGCGGGTGATACAATAGCAACTTTAGATGATCAAGATATACAAAATAGTATAAAAACTGCACAAGCTCAAATAACTGTAAATGAGAAACAAGTAGAAGTCGCAGAGCAATCATTAAATGTATCCCAGGCAGCCCTGCAAAAATATAAAATTAATTTAGATGATGCTCAGCGTAATTATGATAGACAAAAAACATTATTTGATGGTGGAGCCATATCACAAACAGATCTTCAAGCATCTGAAAAAACTTTAAATTCAGCTAAGGCAGATTATGATTCAGGAAATGCAAGTATTCAAAGTTCACAAGCAAGTATTGAAACAGCAAAAGCAAATTTAGAAGCACAGAAGGTAGCTTTGGATAAAAATCAAAGTGATTTAGCCAATACAGTAATTAAAGCACCGATAAGTGGAGTGATAAGTGGTAAAAGTATGAATGTTGGGCAAATGGCATCTACAGGTACAGCCCTTGCAATTGTTAATGATGTATCATCTGTATATGCAACAATACAGGTACCACAAGAAAAAATAAGTGAAGTAAAAATAGGACAGGCAGCTACCGTTATAGTTGAAGGAAGTGACCAAACTCATAATGGAACAATACAAACCATTGATGCAGCAGCTGATCCAACTTCAAGGGTATTTAACTGCAAAGTTAAAATAGATAACAGTGATAAGTCTTTATTGCCAGGTATTTATGGAAAGGTAACGCTTGTAAGTGATCAAAACAATGAAATAATCACTGTACCAGTCAATGCTTTGGTAGGAAATGAGGGCGACTATTATGTTTTTATTAATGATAATGGAACGGTTAAGAAAACTAAAGTTACTATTGGAGAAACTAATGGCAATAATGTAGAAATAGCATCTGGCATTAAAGATGGAGATCAAATAATCTGTTCAAATACAAGTACACTGCAAGACGGTAGTGAAGTAGATGCAGTAGTAAAGCAAGATGACAGCACAGAAGACACAACTTCTAAGTAGGAGGGACCATAGGTGAATATAGCAAATATTAGTATTAAAAGACCAGTATTTATCACAGTTATCATGTTAGTTTTTGCGATTGTGGGTATGGTATGTTATGAAAGATTAGTTGTTAATGACATGCCAGAAGCTGAGAATGCATCAGTTTCAGTTTCGATTACAGAAACAGGAGGATCTCCAACAGATATAGAGACAAATGTTACAAAAACTGTAGAAGATGCAGTTGGAAAAATTTCAGGAGTTAGTCATATAACATCAACTGTAACAGAAGGAAGTTCAAGGACTAATATACAATTCGATTTAGATAAAGATCCAGAAGTTGCAGCGCAAGAAGTTAGAGATAAAGTTTCAAGTATCAGGGGGTTACCAAGTGATATAGATACACCGATTATTTCTAAATTCGATTCATCAGCAACATCAATTTTATCTGTTGCTGTTTACGGACTAGATGATAATCAACAATTATCAGATGTTGTTGATAATATTGAAAAGAAATTATACACAGTTTCTGGTATTGGTTCAGTAAATATATCTGGTGAAGATACAAGGGAAATCCATATAAAGTTAGATAATAATAAGCTTTTAAAGTATGGACTTGCAACAACTGATGTATCAAATGCTATTAAAAAAGATAATGTAGACCAATCTACAGGTAAAATCATCGATAAAGATAATGAAATTTCTGTTAAAATAAGCAGCAAGATAAAAAAAGTAGATGATTTTAAGAATATTTTAATAGCTAATAAAAATGGTACAGAAATTAGAGTAAAAGATATTGCAGAGGTTGAGGACGGAGTTGCAGATAGAAGCAGTTATGCATATTACGATGGAAAGCCAGCAATTGGTATTGATATAGTAAAACAATCTGGTTCAAATACTGTTCAATTGGCAGATGATGTAAAAAAGACATTGACTAAGCTTAAATCCTCTTTACCAAAAGGGGTACATGTTGATATTGTAAGTGATGACTCAGTATCAATACAAAGTACAATAGATAGTGTTTTAGAAACTATGAGAGATGGGTGTATATTAGCGGTTGTCATAGTATTCTTATTTTTAAATGAATGGGAAAGTACCCTTATAAGTGCAACAACACTTCCAATTTCAATAATAACAACTTTTGTTTGCATGAAAGTAAAAGCTTTTTCTCTAAATACAATGACTTTAATGGCATTATCAGTTGCAGTAGGGCTTTTAATAGATGATGCGATAGTTGTTATAGAAAACATTGTGCGGCATTTGCATATGGGAAAATCCCCAAGAGAAGCAGCTAGAGAAGCGACGTCTGAAATAGGCTTTGCCGTAATAGCTACAACATCAGCTGTTATCTCTGTATTTTTGCCGGTATCAATGGTAAGCGGAACAATTGGAAGATACTTCTTTCAATTTGGACTTACAGTTGTATTTAGTATGGCAGTTTCGTTATTTATATCCTTTACTCTTGTGCCTATGCTGTCATCTAAAATGCTAAGAATAAAAAGAAATAAGAAAGAAAATATTCTTAGCAAATTCTTTAAGGGATTTAATAGTAAGTTTGAAATATTAGCGCACAAGTATTCAAGGCTTTTAGTTATGTCTCTTCATCATAGATTAGTAATTATAATAGTTGCAGGAGTTATGTTTGCAGGAAGTCTTACACTTATTTCATCTCTTGGATTTACTATGATGCCATCAACAGATAATAATCAAGTGACTGTAAGTGCAAATTTTGATTCAGGTATAACATTAGATAATGCATCAGAAAAAGCTAAACAAATTGAAAGTATTATTAAGAAATATCCAGAAATCAATGGCATGTATACTACTGTTTCAAAAAGTAGTTCATCAATTAAAATAGAACTAACAGACAAAAACAAACGTAAAGAAAATTCAAGAGATTTTGCTAGAAAACTTAGTGGAAATCTACAGAACATACCAGGAGCACAAGTTTCAGTAGCAGCTGCCTCTATGGCAAGTGGTGGAAGATCATCAAAAGATGTTACTTTTGAGCTTGTTGGAGACAATAGGGAAGAGCTTCAAGCTTTTGGACAAAAAGTAAAAGAAGAATTGGCTAAAGAGTCTGGGGTAAGAGAAATAAGTAGTAATGATAAATCGGGTCTTCCAGAAATAGCTTTAGAAGTTAATCGTGATAAAGCAGCAGATTTAGGAGTAAGCAGTTCGGATGCTGCGACTACATTAAAGACTTTATTTAGTGGTACGACTGTCACTAAGTATGATGATGGAAAAAATAGAGATGACGTAGTATTGTATTTACAAAAAGATCAACGTGCAAGTCTTGATAATCTTAAACAAGTTTATGTTTCAGGTTCAAATAATAAGCTTGTTCCTTTATCAGAAGTAACGGATGAGGTTTTTGAAACAGCGTCAGCACAATTGACTAGATATGATAGACTTGCAGAAATGCAGATTTCTTGTAATATTTCAGGTTCAGCTTCAGGTACTTTCATGAATGCCTTCATGAAAAAGATTCAAACTCAAATGAATATGCCAGAAGGAATCTCAGTATCTTTAGGAGGAACTGGAGGATCTATGACAAGCAGCCTTGGAAGTTTAGAACAGGCAATGGCAATGGCAGCCTTATTCTTATATTTAGTTATGGCAGCACAGTTTGAAAGCTTTGTTGATCCTATATCCATATTATTCTCTTTGCCACTTGCAATTATTGGAGCTGTTTTAGGTTTATTTGTTTGCAAAACTCAATTAAGTTTAATGTCAATAATAGGTATAATAATGCTTATGGGCTTAGTTGCAAAGAACGGAATATTGCTTATAGATGCGGCTAAACAAAGAATTAACGAAGGCATGGAAAGAGAAGAGGCTATAAAGCAATCGGGTTTAATACGATTGCGACCAATAGTTATGACAACTTTAGCTATGATCTTTGGGATGATTCCTCTTGCCGTATCTAAGGGTATGGGTTCTGAAATGCGTGCACCAATGGCAGAAGCTGTAATTGGTGGACTAGTTACTTCTACAATTTTAACATTATTTGTAGTACCAATCATGTATACAGTTTTTGATGATTTGAAAAGAAAGTTTAGAAAAAAGATTCATTCTAAAGAATCACAAGGCACAGAAGATATCAATGGAAATATAGGTTTATAAGGTGAAAGATAAAAGAGATTATTCAAAATTCAGTTTTGGATAGTCTCTTTTAACTATCAAGAATGAATTCAACTATGTTTAGACAAGGAGTTATGATATTATTAAAATTAACAAATATTTTTAAGGAATGGAGTGAGAATGGTGGAGATAACTAATTGGTTAAGAATAATATTAGATTCCTTACATGATGGAGTTCTTATAGCCGATAAAAATGGGATTATAAAATATACTAATCCGGCATATACAAGGATAACGGAAGTTAGTGGAGAAGAGATAATTGAAAAGCCTTTGTCTGAGGTGAGAACAGGATCTAGACTTCCACATGTAATAAAAACTGGTGAAAAGTTATTAAGGGTTCCTAGAAAAGTAGGAGATGCTGAATATATAGTAAATATGGTGCCAATTATTGAAAGTAATGAAATAATTGGTGGTATTTCTATATTGAATGAAATAACTGAAATATATAAACTTACAGAACAATTAAATAAATCAAATTTAATAATAAGTAATCTTGAAAAAAGAGTTAAGAGCATGAATAAAGTCAAGTATACTTTTGATGACATAATTTGTGTTGATATAAATTCAGAGGAAACTAAAAAATTGTCTCAAAAAGCTGCAAGGAGTGAATCTAATATACTTATTACTGGTGAAAGTGGAACTGGTAAAGAGCTATATGCTAATTCAATACATGCATATAGCAATAGAAAAAATGGACCTTTTGTTGCAGTAAATTGTGCTACGTTTGATAGTAACTTATTAGAAAGTGAACTTTTTGGATATGAAGATGGTGCATTTACTGGGGCTAAAAAGGGAGGAAAAGAAGGACTTTTTGAATTGGCCAACGGAGGGACGCTTTTTTTAGATGAAGTATCTGAACTAGATTATGGACTTCAGGCAAAATTATTAAGAGTACTTCAAGAAAATACTATTAGGCGTGTAAGTGGACTAAAAGAAATACATATAGATGTTAGAATAATAGTAGCTACTAATAAGAGCTTAGAAAAAATGATAGAAGAAAATAAATTTAGAAAGGATCTATACTACAGAATAGCAATATTTCCAATAAACATACCACCATTAAGAAATAGACGCCAAGATATAAAACCATTAGTAAATAAGTTCATAAATCAAATGGCTTATAAAATAAAAAGAAATATCGAAATTTCTGAAGAAGCTGTTAATTTACTATATAATTACGATTGGCCAGGTAATATCAGAGAGTTGAAAAATTCTATTGAGTTTGCCGCGAATATGACAGATGACTATATTATTAATCCTGAACATCTTCCTAAAATTATTCAGACAGAGGGGATAAAAAAGAATATTATGAAATTAAAATCTCTTGAGGAAATAATAAAGGATGCAGAGATTTCAGTAATAAATGAAGCTATTACTGTTTATGGAGATACTGTTGAAGGGAAAAAGAAGGCCGCGAAAGCTTTAGGAATTTCATTGGCTACACTTTACAACAAATTAAAATAATATTTCTAAAATATTATAAATTATGCATTTTGTATTTCTTAGTTTTTAGAATAAATTTTTAAAACTTAATTACAGGGTTATAATCTATTGAAAATGTTAACCTATACAATGTTAAAAAGATAACAAGGATTGGAGGTATTAACGACCAATTAACTAGTTTTTGATAAACCGTCAGAAAGTAATTCTAAGATTTTAGAATATTTATTGACGGTTTATTAAATTTAATATAAAAATCATGAGAGTAATAGGTCTTATTTTATATTAATAAATTTTGAAGTTAAAGATGCAGAAATCCGCATTAACTATAATAATCAAGAACGTTTTCAACATATATGAATAGTGCTTTTTTTCATATTTTTCTTAATATTCTAAAATAAATATGATAATAATTAATTTTGGCACAGCTATTGCTATATATAAAAGTGAAAATATAAATTAAAGGAGGGTTATTAATGTTAGCTATACTTGGTTTCATAACTATAGTTATCCTACTAGCACTAATAATGACAAATAAAGCTACGCCAGTGACAGCTCTCATAGCTGTGCCGACAGTAGCAGCACTAATAGGCGGATTTGGGAAAAGTACAGGTGATTTTATAATCAAGGGTATTACATCCATAGCGC
Organism: Clostridium beijerinckii; assembly: GCF_018223745.1. Lineage (NCBI taxonomy): Bacteria > Bacillati > Bacillota > Clostridia > Eubacteriales > Clostridiaceae > Clostridium > Clostridium beijerinckii. The sequence continues at coordinate 3,327,809 of NZ_CP073653.1, read as the reverse complement.
CAACCGGAACTATGTTCATTTTTGCAACGTTATTCTTTGGAATTTTAACTGATGCAGGGACATTTGATCCAATTATCAAGAAGATATTTAAATTAGTTGGAAGAGATCCAGTAAAAATTGTATTAGGTACAGCTATTCTATCTATGTTTGTTCACTTGGATGGTAATGGAGCAGTAACTTTCTTGGTAGTCATACCAGCATTACTTCCGTTATTTGATGCAGTAGGAATGAAAAGGACCACATTAGCAACCGTGGTAGCTTTATCAGCTGGTCTTGTTAATATGGAGCCTTGGGGAGGAGTTCCTCTTAGAGCAATGTCTGTTCTTAAGGTATCTTCTACGGAATTATTCAACCCACTTCTTGTACCTATTCTAGTAGGTGCTATATTCATATTATTTATAGATTATAGATTAGCTAAGAAGGAAGTTGGAAGAATTGGAAAGGAAAACCTTTTAAATACTGATATAGGTGAAATGATAATTGATGAAGAAAAACAAAAACTTTTTAGGCCTAAATTATTTTGGGTTAATATTTTAACTATTATTATTACAATTGGAATACTTATAAAAGGAATGTTTGCACCAACAGCAGTATTCATGATTTCATTCACTATTGCTTTAATTATAAATTATCCAAATGTAAAAGAGCAAAGGAAAAGAATTGATGCTCATGCAAAGGAAGCTCTTTTGATGTCTAGTATATTATTTGCAGCAGGTGCATTTGTAGGAATTATGCAAAATTCTGGAATGATTGAATCAATGGCTAAAGTATTAATTTCTATAGTTCCTAATGCGCTTGGACAACATCTTGCAGTTATTGTAGGTATTATAGGAATGCCAGCTAGTTTAATATTTGATCCAGATTCATTTTATTTTGGAGTGTTACCAGTAATTGCAGAAACTGCAAAAGGATTTGGTGTTCCAGCCATAGAAATAGGCAGAGCAGCATTACTTGGACAGATGACTACTGGATTCCCAATCAGTCCACTTACAGGTTCAACATTCTTATTGATAGGACTTTCAGGAGTAGAGCTTGGAGAGCATCAGAAAAAAACAATACCTTATGCTTTTGCAGTAACAATTGTAATGCTAATAACGGCGGTACTCATAGGGGTAATTAAATTCTAAACATATGTATTAATAAAGTACTATATTTAAGATTATAATTATTTAGTTTTAATTGAGTTTTAAGTGGAATTTGTAAAATGATTTAATCTATTAAGAAGTTGTTAAGGAATCTAGAATTTTAGAAAGTAGTACTAATAATTCTTAAATTCTAGAAATTCAAGTGATGCTGTAATGATTGGATAGATTCATATAAGGTAGAGGGCGGTTAATAAAGTTTTATTTCTAGTATTTTAGAAATAAAACTTTGCCTAGAAAGCTACATATTCCTTAATATAATATTCTGAGAATAGTACATTAGGTAAATTTAGAAATTTAAGTTTACAAAATTGCAGATTTGGCACAATAGTTGCTATGTATACTAATATATAAATTATTGACAATAAGGAGGTCATTAAAGTGAAAAAAGTTAGAATAGGTTCAGGAGCTGGTTATGCAGGGGATAGAATAGAACCAGCAGTAGAGATTATGAAAAAGGGAAAGCTTGATTATATAATATTTGAATGTTTAGCAGAGAGAACAATAGCAATAGGACAACAACAAAAATTGAAGGATCCAAGCAAGGGATATAATGAACTGCTTGAATATAGAATGAAACATGTGGTGCCTCTATGCAAAAAGAATAAAATGAAGGTTATAACAAACATGGGATCTGCAAATCCAGTGGCGGCAGCCAAAAAAGTAAGTGAAATTGCAAAAGAATTAGGGATTGAAGGATTAAAAATTGCAGCAGTTCTTGGAGATGACATTTTTGGAAATATAGATAAATATATGGATTACAAAATACTTGAAACAGGAGAAAAATTGGAAGCTATAAAAGAGCAAATAGTTTCTGCCAATGCGTACATCGGAACTCAGGGGATAATAGAGGCTTTAAATAACGGAGCAGATATTATAATAACCGGTAGAGTTGCTGATCCATCACTAACTTTAGCACCATTAATGTTCGAATTTGGATGGGATAAGAATAATTATGAGCTTCTAGGTAAAGGTACTTTAGCGGGACATTTATTAGAATGTGCAGGACAGGTGACTGGTGGATATTATGCTGATCCAGGATATAAGGATGTGCCAGAACTATGGAACTTAGGTTTCCCAATAGCAGAAATATCAGAGAATGGGGAAATAGTAATTACAAAACTTGAAGATGCAGGTGGAATCGTTACAGAGGATACTTGTAAAGAACAAATAATATATGAAATTCATGATCCGGAAAATTATTTTACACCAGATGTTATAGCAGACTTCTCAAAAGTAACTATTAAAGAAATTCAAAAAGATAGAGTTTTAGTAAAGGGTGCAAGGGGGAAAGCGCAAACTGGGTTATTTAAAACTAGTGTAGGTTATAAAGATTGCTATATTGGTGAGGGGGAAATGAGTTATGGTGGCTCAGGAGCCTATGAAAGAGCTGTGTTAGCTGGAGAGATAATCAAAAAGAGATTAGAGTATATAAATTCACCAATTGAAGAGTTAAGAGTAGATCTGATTGGGGTAAATTCGTTATACAAAGATTCTTTAAGTAATTATCTAAATGAAGGAAAGAATGATTTTAAAGAGGTAAGACTTAGAGTTGCTGGAAGAACATTGAAAAAAGAAGACGCGGCAATAATTGGAAATGAAGTTGAGGCACTTTATACAAATGGTCCAGCTGGAGGCGGTGGAGCAAGGAAAGGTGTTAAAGAAATTGTATCAGTAGCTTCTATATTTGTGCCAAGTGAAGATATAAATATAAAAGTAGTTTACGAGGAGGTATAGAAAAATGAAATTAAGAGAGATTGCACATTCAAGAACAGGCGACAAAGGAAATATTTCGAATATATCACTTATAGCTTATAAAGCCGAAGATTATAAAGTGATAAAAGAAAAAGTGACTACAGATAAAGTAAAAGAATGGTTTAAAGACATAGTACATGGAGAAGTTGTAAGATATGAATTACCTAATATTGGTGCATTAAACTTCGTTATGTATGATGCATTAGGTGGAGGCGTAACAAGATCATTATCACTAGATATGCATGGTAAGAGTTTAAGTTCAGTCTTACTGGATATGGAGATATAGAAATTTATTTTCAATATTATAATTATTAGCAAAGGAGAAGAGGTATGGCTAATAAAATTAAAAGTGTTAGTGAAGTTATTGAGTTTATAAAAGATGATATGACGGTAATGATAGGAGGATTCATGGCAGTAGGGACTCCAGAAATATTAATTGATGCAATACTTGAAAAAGGGGTGAAAAACCTTACAATTATTGCAAATGACACAGGATTGCCGGATAAGGGAATTGGAAAACTTATCGTAAACAAACGAGTAAAAAAAGTTATAGCATCTCATATAGGCCTTAATCCTGAAACAGGAAGGCAGATGAACAATAAAGAATTAATAGTAGCTTTAGTTCCACAGGGAACATTAGCAGAACAAATTAGGTGTGGTGGTGCAGGTATAGGTGGATTTCTGACAGAAACAGGTGTTGGAACTATCTGCGAAGAAGGAAAGCAGAAATTAAAAGTAAAAGATAAAGAATACCTTTTAGAATTACCATTGAGAGCGGATATAGCATTAATAGGAGGATCTATTGCAGACACACAGGGAAATATTTTTTACAAAGGTTCTACAAGAAATTTCAATCCATTAATGGCAACAGCAGCTGATTTAGTAATAGCAGGTGCTGAAAGGATTGTTGAGGCTGGAGAATTAGATCCAAATCATGTAATGACTCCTGGAATATTTGTAGATTACATTGTTGGAGGTAAAAACTAATGGTAGTGGAAAATGTAAAAGAATTTATTGCAAAGAGGATCGCGAAGGAATTAAAAGATGGGGATGTAGTGAATTTAGGAATAGGGCTTCCAACTATGGTTGCTAACTATATACCAAAAGGTGTTAATGTAGTTTTGCAATCAGAAAATGGTTTTGTTGGTTTAGGTTCAGAACCTGCAGAAGCAGAAACGGATAAAGATATTGTTAATGCGGGCGGACAACCAGTTACAATAAAAACAGGGGCTGCATTCTTTGATAGTGCTACTTCTTTCGGGATAATTAGGGGTGGACATGTAGATGCAACTGTTTTAGGTGCTTTGGAAGTAGATCAAAAAGGTAATTTAGCAAACTTTATGGTTCCTGGAAAAATGGTTTCTGGGATGGGAGGTGCAATGGATTTAGTAAGTGGTGCAAAAAAAGTTATTATTGCAATGACTCATACTGCTAAAGGGTTGCCAAAGATACTTAAAGATTGTAAATTACCACTTACAGCAGTAGGGAAAGTTAGTCTTATTGTTACAGAAATGGGGGTTATGGAAGTTACAAATAGTGGACTTGTGTTAAAAGAATATAATCCTAGATATACAATTGAAGAAATTAAGTCAGCTACAGAGGCGGAGCTTATTATTGCTAATGATTTATGTAAAATGCAGTAGTGTTCATGAAAGAATGTTACAAATAACTAAGAATATAAGTATTTTTAGAAGTAATAATTTAAGATGTGCTTGAAGCGGGAATTGGAACTTTTATAGTTGAGAAACAAAACACATAAATTATGCAGAATTTATTATGATTAATTAAGTTATTTAATGACTGTAATGTAAATTTTAAAGTATCCTATCTCTAAATATTTTAAGTAGTTAGAAAATAACTGATTAATATATAATGAAAAGTATTTCTCTTATTGTAAATTACCTCCAAATAAATGGAGGTAATTTTTATGTTTAATAAAGCCTATAAAAATATTATCAACTTATTCTAAGAAATTAGAAACTTAATTATAAACTTCTAATTTCTTAGAATAAGTTATTTTGTTGGTTTTAGTAGCTTGAGGAGGGAAATATAATTATTATGTTGAAAAATATTCTAAAATATTAGAATAATAATCTCTAAGAATTAAATTTGACTTATAAGTGGTATAGCTATACATCTAAGCTTGAAAACATTAAGCCAAAAGTTGGCATTATAATTGCTTAATAATTAAACTATGAAATAAATGGAAATATTAGAAACAGCGAACAGTTAATAATTAAGAGTAAATATTTGAATTTATAGAAATGTTTTTATTTCCTGTTTAATGATTAGATTGTAGTATATAAAAATGTATATCATGATTAAAGTTAATTGAAATTAACAATTTTGGAAAGGTGGACACTATGAAAAGTATAAAAATGAAATTAATGATGTCTTTTGGAATATTAGTTGGAATTATATGTATGGGATTGGGTATAATTTCTTTTATAAATTCATCAAAGACATTAAAATCAAATTTGAAAAATACCTTGCCTGAAATTGCAAAGCAAACCGCAAGTAATATTCAAGGCAGGATTGAAGGTGAGTTAAGTTCGCTAGAGTCTATTGCGGCAAGAGGAGATATAAAGGATACTAATAATTCAGCAGATAGCAAAATTCCGATTCTTTCAGAGGAAGTAAAAAGAACAGGAGGTATTAGACTAAGTATTATAGACAAGGAGGGAAATGTTACTACTTCTGAGGGCACACATACTAATGTCAAAGATAAAGAATATTTTAAGATAGCTTTAAGTGGCAAAAGCAATGTGACTGATCCATCTATAAGCAAAACTGATGGATCGGTGGTTGTTATATATGCAGTTCCTATAAAAAACAACAATGAAATTTCAGGGGTTTTAATTGAAACACGAGATGGAAATAAATTAAGTGATTTAACGGATCAAGTAAAAATTGGGCAGACAGGTACAGCCTTTATGATAAATAAAAATGGTACAACTATTGCAAATAGTAATAGAGACTTAGTTTTAAAAATGTCAAATATTATAGAAGAAGCAAAGAAAGAACCCAAGATTCAAGCTTTAGCAGACATTGAAAGTAAAATGATTACTAAAGCAACAGGCGAAGGTGAATATGATTATGAGGGAGAAAATAAAATTGTAGGGTATGCACCAGTACAGGGGACTGACTGGTCAGTAGGAATTTCAGTGACTCAAAGCGAGCAGCTATCAGAATTAGGCAGCTTGAAAATTTTAGTCATATTATCATCGGTAGTATTTTTGATAATTGGATTAGCTATAATTTATCTGATTTCAAATAGTATTTCCAAGGGGATGAAATTCACTTCTAAACATTTGAATATATTAGCAGAAGGAAATTTATGTGAAGAAATTTCTGCTAAGTATTTGAAATCAAAAGATGAAATTGGTGTCATGACTAATGCAATGAAATCAATGCAGGAATCTTTAAGAGCAATGATTGAAAAAATAAAAGAAAATTCTTCAAATATTAATGGGCAATCAGAAAATTTATCTTCTATTTCAGAAGAGATAGCAAATGTATCACAAAATGTTACTGAGGCAATATCTGAGGTTGCAAAAGGAACAAGCAATCAGTCTGAGGAATTAATACATATAACAGAAATTCTTAATGAATTTAGCGATAAGTTATCCGAAATGGTTAGAGAAATACAAGTTGTAGACTCTAATTCTAGAGGAATAAGTTTAATGGCAAATGATAGTAGCACTGAAATGAATAGGCTAAATCAATCAGTAATAAATGTAAGTAATTCATTTAAAGATTTTAATGATAAGATAAAATCACTTGGAAATGATATAAATGAAATAAATGAAATTACAAGTTTGATTAATAGTGTTGCAGAACAAACTAATTTATTAGCATTAAATGCGGCTATTGAAGCAGCTAGAGCAGGAGAAGCAGGAAAAGGATTTTCAGTAGTTGCAGAGGAAATAAGAAAACTCGCTGAACAATCAAAAGGTTCATCAGAAAATATTAGCAAATTAATAAATGAAATATCAAACAACACAGAAACTATAGTTAAGGAGTCTGTTGCAATGGATGGTGAAATGGCGAATCAAGCTAGAATTATAGATAATTCAATAACATCATTTAAAAAGATAATACACTCAGTAGATGAAGTGATTCCTAAAATCGAAGTAGTTAAGAGTTCTGCTGGTAAGATAGAAAATGATAAGGATACTATTTTGAACAGAATAAATGGATTATCTTCAATTTCAGTGGAGGTTTCAGCATCAGCACAAGAAATCTCGGCATCATCAGAGGAAATGAATGCATCAACAGAAGAAGTGGCTTCTTCAGCACAAATTCTTAGTAATATGACAAATCAAATGATAGAAGAAGTAAATAGATTCAAAGTTTAAAAAAGATTTTATAATTATTATTACATAAAGCTCTAAGTTGTTTGAAGAATTAAGATAAAAAATAGAATTTAATATATAGAAAAGAGATAGCAGGGAGAATGGGGGAATTGCTATCTCTTTTTGTGTTTGAGTTTGAACAATTATATTATCTGCAGAACATTGAGAAATATTCATTAAAGATAATTAAAGATTACTTAAAGAGCATTGTGGCTAGTCAATTCTTTATTCCTGCGCAGGATTATTTAGATTATATTCAAATATATCATCATTATCTGACATATAAATATTGTTGTTTGAATCCACACTAGTACTATAGTAATTTTTATCAGGTAAAATGTTAAGTAAATTGCCATTAAGGTCAAATTTATAATTTCTATTAAAACTTTTTACATATAAATTATCGCTATTATCTATATAAATTGTCTCAATGTTGGTATCTTCATTATTAAGTTTTAAATCTAAATATTTAATGAAATCTCCATTAGAATTATATACATATATCTTTTTGCTATATTCACTAAAGATATAGATATTACCAGAGCCATCTAATGCCAAGTCAGCATTCATACCTGGATCATCTTTATTAGCTTTCTTTATAATATTATTAAAACGAGCAAGTATTGCTCCATCAGAGTTTAGCTTAAATAATGTGTTTTCTGTTGCTGAAGAAGTTAGCAAATATATATTATTATCCTTATCAACTGCTAAAGGGCCATAATAATCATTTCCCTTAAAAGTTGCGGATAAACTACCGTCAGCTGTTTTGTATTTTTGAATCGTGCTGCCAGAAGAGACGTATAAATTTCCGTTCATATCTGCAGATAGTCCTTTAATTAGTTTGGAATCATTTTTATCTCCATTTATTTGAATCATCTTAATGAATTCACCAGAGTTATTAAACTGCTGAATCCTCCCATCAGTGTAATCTGCTATCCAAACATTATTATCAGAATCTACTGTAATATATCTTGCGTCATTTAATTTTCCAGAATCTGTACCTTTTCCGCCAAATATAGCGACTAATTCTCCAGCAAAATTACTGTTATTAATAGAAAGAATTTTTATATTTAACTCTTCAAGCTTTTTCTTGAGAGTAGAGTTTTCAGGATCCAGTTTTAATTGATCTTCTATATTAGATCTTTCTAATAAATAATTATTAAGCTGAAGCTTTGTTGCGTTTTCACTAGTATTACCACTATTGCTATCAATAATAGATTGAATTTTATTGTCCAATTCTTTAAGTTTTTCTTTAAGATTAGAGTTTTCAGGATCCATCTTTAGTTGGTTCTCTATATTAGATTTTTCTGATGAATACTTATTGATCTGAAGTTGTCTGCCATATTCACTATCATCATTGGCTATAAGAACAAAAGCTTTTGGATAAGCTTTTATATACTTTACATTAAACTTGACTCCAGTTGAAGGATATGAGTATCTATTAAGTGAATCGTTATGAACAATATTAAAATCTGATGATAAAAAGTAAGTTGAAATAGCATTGCCATCATTCTCTGGTTTAATCATAACATTATACCGATAGACTCTTTCATTATTATATTGGTCTGATGTTGGCGAATTATCTAAAATCATAGCTTCTCCTTTTTCACCAAAATTGTCAATAATAATATTAGTTAAAAAATGTCCTACAAAGATATTAGCAATAATAATCACAAAAAAGATTATAGAAAATTTTGCTAAATAGAATCTGGCTTTTTTGGGGAAAGCAAACTGACTAATGATACCAAAAAGAATACATCCCCAAATACTCAGCACTGGGTGAGATTTTAATATAACCAAAAGAATAGCTATATATGTCATTTTATTACCTCCATAATGTAAAAAAATATTCAATACACATAACTTGTATTTTTAAGCATGTTTTTTTATATATATTCATGATATGGCTTTTTAGATATATTGAGCAAATATAAAGTTATTCTATTTTCAAAAAATTAGTTTTAAACATATGAAATAGAATAACAAGTACAAATAGACAGAACGGTTGACTAGTTATTTTTTGATAATGCCTTATTATACCAATAATAAAATTTTCAATCAAGAAAGGATTGAGAAATATGTTATATTGTGCCAAAAGAATATATATTTTTGGTGAAATTTAGTTCCAATATTTTTATGCAGTGTATATTTGAAAATCATGGAGATACATGGAGATCTATTAAAAGAGCTAGTTAATGCATAATCTATGGATATTAGCACAGAAACTTAAATGTAATATAGACATTTAAGTTAGAGCATAAAATGTCAGCATGGTATGTTATAATACTATTAATGTAAAAAATATGGAAAATGAAAATGACAGTTATTGAAAAAAGGAGTAATAAAATGAAAAGTGGTGTTTTTAGTAAAAGAAATTATTCTTCCATTATAATAAGTGGAATTTTGCTTGTACTTGGTTCAGGTTTACTTATTTCATGTGATTCTAATAAAGAAAAGATTATTGATTATTCTAATGGGGATAAATATGTTGGACAGATAAAGAGTGAGAAGAAGGACGGAGTAGGAACATATACTTATGCAAATGGTGATGTATATGTGGGTGAATTTAAAAATAATAAAAGAGAAGGAAAAGGTACATTAACTTATTCCAATGGTTGTAAATATACAGGCGAGTTTGCAAATGATGAAATGGAAGGTAAAGGGATATATTCTAGTCCTAATGGCGATAGATATGAAGGCTCATACAAGAATGGATTAATGGAAGGAAGCGGTACATATGCATATACAGATGGTGATGTGTATGTAGGTGAATTTAAAAATGGAAAAATGGAAGGCAATGGGGAACTAACTTATTCTACTGGCAATATCTATAAAGGTGAATTTGTAAATGATAAAATAGAAGGAAGAGGTATATTTAATTACGCAAATGGTGCAAAGTACGAAGGTGAGTGTAAGGCTGGAGAAATGAATGGAATAGGAACATTAGTTTATGCCAATGGTAATAAATATGAAGGGGAATTTAAACATGGTAGAGAAGATGGGACAGGCACATTGATTTTGATAAATGGAACAAAAAAGCAAGGGCAGTTTTTAAATGGCGAATTCCAAGGATAAGATACATAAAAAGATAGTTTCAAATCTAAAGATATATTATATATAATGATTTTGTAAAACAAAAATTTAAACTGTATGCAATTCTTAATACCTTAACAAACATGGTTCAGAATACATATTCTAAAGAATATGCACTCAGAATGCGGGCTTAGAGTTACTTTGTATAAAATAGAATTTATATTTAGTATTTTTTTGTTTATTATGTGCTTCAATTATAGAATTGATGGAAGAAAAAACTAGGGAATAATTTTATAAGCAGTAGCTAGGTGATTCAGCTACTGCTTTTGTGGTTTATATTCCTGATAAGGGATGTTAATTGTAACTCCACTTTCATCAAATTTATAATTGGTACCATTAAGAGGATTGTTGCCAGAAATTAGATTCATTCCTATTGTGTAAATTGCATTGGCATGAGCTTGTGAATCTTGTACAACAGTACCTGTCATAATTCCTTGATTAATTAATTCTTGAGCTTTTGGCAAACCATCAATACCAACAATCGGAATGTTTCTTGAGTTATAACCTTTATTATAACCATATTTTTGGAGTGTTTTAATGGCACCTATTGCCATGGCGTCATTATTAGAAATTATTGCTTCAATTTTACCATCAAGTGTTAATAAAGTTGATTCCATTGAAGTTCTACCACATTCCTCTTCCCAATTGCAGGGTATTGATAAAAGCTCTTGAGTTTTTATTCCTGCTTCATTAATTGTTAATATAGAATATTTAGTTCTTTCAATTGTTTCCGGACTATTAGATGGGCCCTTTAACATGATATATTGAATTATATTATCTTTATTTTTATCTAATTTTTCTTTATTAGCATTCCATGTATCTACTATGATTTTGCCTTGAATAATTCCAGACTGATCAACATCTGTATCAATAACAACAGAATTATGATAATTTTTTATGAAATTTATTATTGGTTTAGTTTTGCCATAGTATAAAATTAATGGAATATCCTTTTGTGCTATTTTATTGAGAGTATCTTGAAGCTGATCCATATTGGTGCTGACTGGATTTAATACAAGAAGATTAAAGTTATCATTGAGTGCTTTGTCAACATCTTCATTTTGAACAACTTGGTTTCCATTTGCATTAAAAAAAGTAAATTGAACTTTATTTTCATTTTGTTTTTGAATATCCTCTAAGTTTTTCTTTACATTAGAAATAAATAGATCATTAAAACTATTTAAGAATACACCTACTTTAAGTGGAGTTTGAGAACTAATATCCGGGCTGGCATATGAAGTTTTGCTAATACTATATAATAAAAATATAGATATGAAAGTAAGAGATAGTAACTTTTCTAATATCTTCATTTTAATCCTCCGTGCATACTTGTCAAGTTATAATATTTAATATTAGATTATCTCTCAATGAAAAATTTATACTATATGGAAAGCATTTTTTAGGATTATAAGTGAGACAATAAATGCAAAATAACATAAAAAATCTTAGGTGGCTGTGGAGTAGCAACTTTCAGAATTAGTATCTCCCATAACTTATCCACAGATTTAACTTGAATATAAATTACCATATGTGTTGATTAACCAAAAAATAGAAGTGAAAATATATAAAAAATGAGGTCATTCTGTAGTAATATTAAAGTGCGAACCAAAATAATACTTAAGGAGAATGCCCTCATGAAAAATACTACCACTATATTTGATATATTTCAAACATTTTTAAGTGAAAAGGAAGTTGAAAAATTTAGTAAAATTTTAGAATATGTTGATACTGCAAGAAAATTCACATTATATGATTTAATAAAATTCTTTATTGCAGCAGCTACGAATGAATATAAGAGTTATAGGGATGGCGTTGAGCATATGGAATCAGTAGGGCTAACACCAGTTGATTATTCAACTATTTCTAAAAAAGCCTCTAAGGTAGATTACAAAATTTCTAAAACTTTATTTGAGATTATTGTTTCTAAATGTAATCGTAGAATGCGAAGAATTCTAAATTTGCCAAAACAATTAATAGCAATTGATTCAACTACCGTGACCGTAGGTGAAAACCGTCTTAAATGGGCAAAATTTAATGGGAAGAAATCTGGAATAAAACTTCATATATCTTTAAATATTAATGACTTTACACCACAAAAAGTTATTGAAACTATTGCTAAAAAGCATGATGGACCGATAGGTGAAGGTTTAATAGATGTACACTCTATTTTAGTTGAAGATAGGGCTTATGAAAATCATGAGAGATTTGATATGTTTAAAGAAATAAAACAATCTTTTGTTATAAGAATAAAAAATAATACAATACTTTCAAAACCAAAGAAATTGAGAAGTTTAGGAGTAGTAGAAAATTCTTCTGTAATTCGAGATGTTACATGTTATTTAGGAAAAGAGACTAAAAAAACTCAAAATAGATTTAGAGTAGTTGAATTTACTGATTATTATGGTAAATCAGTAAAAGTGTGCACTGACCTAATGAACATTACTCCAGAAAAAATAGCAGAAATATACAAGGAACGTTGGAAAATTGAAACCTTCTTTAAATTTATAAAACAAAACTTGAATGTAAAAAGAATATTTGGAACAACTGAAAATGCTGTCTATAATCAACTTTTCATATCATTGATAGCTTATGTTTTGCTTCAATTTACTTATGTTGAAACGACTAAAAATTTAAAATATGTTAAATTATCACTAATTCAATTTGTAAGAAAATTGCTTAAAAAAAGTCTTAAGGTCGAAGTCTATATATCTATTAACTTATTTTTGAAAAATATCAAAAATAAGTTAATAATTTAAAGTAAAAATTTGGTTAATCAACACTTGTGATAAATTACTAGAAAATAAAAAATAGGCCTATAAAAATAAAAGCCTATTATCTTAAAACATCACTTTCTATATAATTTAGATTCTTTCTTAGTTCAGATGCTATATTCCAAGTTATATCTCCATCTTCAAATAAAGATTGTATAGTATTTCTTTCTAATTGCATTGCTTTAATTTCAATTTTTTTCTTTTCATACTTGCTAGCTTTTTCTAAGATTGGTTTGCTTGCAACCCAATAGACACCTTGATAATATAAAATTACTTTCTTTAATGTTTCTTCATTTTCAGGAGTAACAATAGATTTAACATATTGAATTAAGTATTTTGCATTAGTAGAATAAAGTTCTTTCATGGCCAAGTCTTTTAATTCTTGCTCATTTCGTTTTTGATTTTCAATTCCTCTTAATAGATATCTAAATTTTTTTATATTAAAAATTAAGGAAGTAATGCGTGCTAAAGCTTCTTTGAATATCAAGGAAAAGCTTTCAACTGAGGACATTAACTTGATTTTATTTCTAACTGATTTTTCATAAAAATATGCAGTTGATTCATCTATCTTATTTTCTTGTAACATCTTTTTTGTATTTTCAATTTCTTTTTTAAAACATATAAGCATCCATTTCTTTTCCTCTTTGCTGCTTCTGTTCCAGTTTTTATAATAAGAATTTCCACGTTTTAATTGATGAATACGATATTTATACTCGCTTATAATCATATTAATGTACTTTTTATTATCAATTTCTAATTTTAATTTATTTATAGTGTTAGCCCAAACTTTTATCTGCGCTTTATTCAGTATCTCTAAATAATTGGTTTCTTTAGAGATACTTTTATTAGCAAATATCGGTAATATGAAAGTTGTAATAAGAAGTGTAGTTAGAATTACCCCAACGGACAAAAATAAAATTAATGTTCTCTCAGGAAAAGGGTCCCCATTTTCTAATGTTAAAGGAATCGAAAGAACTGTGGCTAATGTGACAGCTCCTCTTACTCCTGATAAAGAAGTAAGGAGCGCAGCGTGAAACTTAACATTTTTTTCCTCTGTCTTGCAGGAGCTATCTCCAAACTTATACATAAATAGAACCCATAAATATCTAAGTGTAAATAAGGCTAGTGTGATTAATAAAACATCAATAATAGCTTGAAAATTATTTATTGTGGCTTCATAAAAAGCGATTTTAATTATATTTGGTAGCTGTAATCCAACTATTATAAATATAAGACCATTTAGAACGTAGGCTAAAACTGACCAAGTATTTTCTGAGACTGCATTTAGCTTAGCATTTTTAAATTTTAACCTTTTAGATGATAGTGAGTATACCATTCCAGCTACAACCACAGCTAATATACCTGAGACTTTAAATACTTCCTCTGATACAAGATATATTATAAATGGTGTTAGAATTTGAAGTAGTATTTCAACTGTAATATCCTCCATTCCAAGACTTCTTATCCAAAATTCAAATTTAATTAGAATATTCTCTAAAACGAATCCTGCAATTATTCCCCCTATAGATACTATGAAAAAACTCATAGTTGCATCGAATAATGAGAATGTTCCAGTTAGTGCTGCAGCTAATGCAAATTTAAAAGATACAAGGCCTGATGCGTCATTCATAAGTCCTTCGCCTTCGATAAGATGAAGCACTTTCCTTGGAAGTGAGATTTTTTTTGAAAGTACGCTAACCGCAACATAATCAGTTGGAGATAAAGCAGCTGCAAGTGCAAAAGCTGAAGGCAACGAAATAGATGGAATTAACTTATTTATAATGAATCCAACTAATATTACTGTTGCGATAACTAAAGCTAGTGCCATTAAAAGTATATTTCTCCTCTGTTTCCATAGAGATCTTTTATCTGCATTTTTTCCATCACGGAAAAGAAGGGGAGCAATAAACATTACTAAAAATGTATGAGGATCTAGCTCAATGCTAAATTCTGAGTGTATTATTGCGATTAGTGATCCAATTGCAATTTGTACAATAGGAACTGATAAGGAAGGTATAAATCTACTTATTATAGTTGATAGTAAAATGCAAATTAATAATATTAAGATATAAGTAAACATATATAATCCTCCTTATTTAATATTTATGTAAAAGCATATAATTAATGCTTTATGTGAAATTTGATAGACTAACAGAAAATACACTAATTATAGTATATTAAATTGCTGAGAGTTTATGTAAGAGATTTATTTCTCGGATTTAATGCTTGAATCTCATATTATATAGGTTTTAAACGATATAGTCCATTCTTTTATAAAATTATTTGTTTTGTATTGCCTAATAGTTTTAAGAGAAACTTTAATAAATTAAACTTTTTTAATATATATTGCAAAAATAATTCTTCATTATAACTCTAAAAATATTGCAAGAGTTTTAGCCCTAATTGTGAATTACAACATATATATATTAAAAAACACTTGGTAATTTACAGCAAACCTTTTATCGACAAGTCAGTATTGTCGAATATAACAATTTTCGATAAAAATAATAAGTATTGACAGTAAAAGACATCACATATATAATGGTAATGTGATTAAATCATGGTAAAAGTTAATATAATTAAAGTTATAATAAAGTCTTGTTTTATGAAATGAGACTTTTTTGTTTTTATGATACAAGAATTCTACTTTACAATAAAATTTTGCAAAATAATTACTTATAAATATTTAATATACTTACGATAAAGGGGAAATAATAATGAAGTTAAAGAAAATTAAACTAAAAAGTATTAGAACCAAGCTTGTTATGAGTTTATTAGGAATATGCTTAATTCCTTTGATAATTCTTGGATTTGGTGCCAATGAACAAGCTAAATCCATCCTTAATCAAAAATTGAAACTTACAAGTCAACAAACTCTTTTAGAATTAAATGATGGAATTGATAACTATTTCAGTGGGTTTGTAAGCATGACTAAAGCATTATCAACTAATTATAATTTTGTTAATTCTGATAAAGATGAATCATACTTAGCTATAACTAGTATGTTAAAAGATGTCAAGGAAAGTGATAACGATATCTTTAGTACATATTTTGCAAGTGTAGATGATAAATTTGAAATATATCCTAGTGAGAAAATGCCAGATGGATATAAGGCTAGTGATAGGGATTGGTATAAACAAGCAATAGAACATAAAGACCAAGTTATAATAACTTTACCATTCAAAAGTGCCCAGACTGGAAAAAATGTTGTATCTATAGCTAAGGCAGTAGAAAAGGATGGAAAATTAGTTGGGGTATGTGCAATGAACGTATCTTTAGATGCAATTACAGAAAAGATATCAACTAAGAAAATAGGGAATACTGGATATATATTTGTTTCAGATATAGATGGTCAAAATATGATAGCGCATAAGAATAAAGATTTAATTGGTACAGATGTAGCGTCTAAGCAGCCATTTTGGCAAGATGTAAAAAATAATAATGCAGGATTTTTGACATATGAATTTAATAATACAAAGAAATTTGGAGTATATGGGACAAACCCTACTACTGGATGGAAGGTCGTAGCTACTCTTGATGAGAAGGAAGTAACTAATGATACCAATTCAATACTTGCGACAACAGTATACATATCTTTAGTTATATTAATAATTTGTATAATGCTATCATTATTCTTAAGTAAAGGTATAGCACAAAATATTAAAAAGCTAAAAGAAGTATTTGAAAAAGCTTCAAAGGGAGATTTAACTGCATCGATAAATTTATCTACAAAGGATGAATTTATGGAGCTTTCACAATCCTTTAATGATATGATATCTAATATATCAAAGCTTATAGAAAATGTTACAGCATCATCTAAAATAGTATTAGAGACATCGTCAAACCTAGCAAATATGTCGGAAGAGGTAACGGCATCAATAGAGGAAGTCTCAAAATCAATAGAAGACGTTTCACATGGTGCGGTTAATCAGTCACAAAATGCCCAGCATGGGGTTTTAGAAATGAATGAGCTATCAGGTAAATTGGATGAAATTAATGAAAATTCACATGAAATGGACAAACTTTCTGCAAATACGAAGGAATTAGGAGCAAAAGGATTATCTATGATTGATACTTTGATAGAAAAATCAGATAAGACTAAAACTGCTACGGATGAAGTTAATGGTATAGTTCAAGAAATGGCTGAAAATACTAAAACAATAGATACTATATCTGAAAAAATATCTCAAATAACAGAACAGACAAACCTCTTATCATTAAATGCAAGCATAGAGTCAGCTCGTGCGGGTGAAGCGGGAAAAGGATTTGCTGTTGTAGCTGAGGAAATAAGAAAACTTGCAGAACAATCTAAAGTATCTACTGAAGAAATAAAGGAGATTATTGTAAATATAAGAAATAAGTCAGATAAAGCAACGGGGGCTATTATAGCTGCTGAAAATATAGCAAAAGAACAGGAGTTAGCAGTAAGTAAGACACTGGAGATATTTAACGAGATAATAGAATCAATTGGAGTAATGAGTGCTAAAGTTAATGAAGTAAAAGCATCTGCAATTGATATAAATAGAAGTAAACAAAGTGTAATAGTGGAAATCGAAAATATTTCATCAATATCACAAGAAACTGCAGCTGCATCAGAGGAAGTTAGCGCATCAACAGAAGAGATAGATGCTGCTATGGTTAGATTCACTAAGCATGCTGAGGAACTTCAATCACTTTCGGAAATGTTAGGAGA